>JBGTCK010000086.1:0-28112 GCA_041748855.1 Acidimicrobiia bacterium | reverse complement strand
GAGGTGGATGACCATCTCTCGGCTGGGACGGGAGCGTCCGGTCTCGATGAAGCTGACATGACGCTGGGACACTTCGGCACGGGCGGCGAGTTCGAGTTGGCTCAGTCCTCTGTCGTGGCGCCAGTCGCGCAGCATGGCACCGAAATCGCTAAGGCTCACCACCCGAGCTTACGGCCTCCAGGGACTCGGTTCTATTACCTCTCACATAATTGCTCTCATGACTCTGACAGCAGAGAATGCGAAGAAGATGCGAAACGACCACACGAATACGAAGCTTCTCAGTCGGGTCCTGGCGGGCAACGCTGGTTTCAGCGCGGTCACAGGGGTGATCCTCGTCGTCGGCGCAATCCCTTTGTCTCGTTGGCTCGGCATCCCCACCTGGATTGCCGTCGCCGTTGGCGTCGGACTGTTGCCTTTCTCGTTCGCTGTAGCCGTGGTTGCCCGACGTCCCAGGCGGTCCACCGTTCGTTTAGTAGTCGCCGCCGACCTCGCCTGGGTGGCCGGCGCCGCGTTGGTCATCGTCGGTTTCCCGAAGTTGATGTCGGCCTCGGGGTTGTGGGTCCTTGGCATGGTGACCGTTGCCGTTGCGGACTTCGCGCTCCTCCAGACGGTTGGGCTTCGCCGCATGGAGACGACAACATAAGATGGTGCTTGGAATCCAGTCAGGTGATCGACGCGCCTCGGTCACAGGTGTGGGGGATCGGCTCGGATCTGGACGGTTATCACCGGCACACCGACACACCGACACACCGACACCTTGACCGATACAACCGTGATCAACGGCGAGGTCAGGGAGGGGTACGCCGGTGTGTCGACGCTTCGGGAAACCACTGGGTCGAGACATTCACGATGCATCCCACTACGTACCGGTGGAATTGATTGAACAGTGGAAACAGCGAGAGCTCGCGTAGAGCGTGCCGCACTCCCAGCCCATGTGTGACTGATGGGTAGCTACCTAAAAAAACAAACAGCACTCGTCATGCTGTCGGACCTGCAAATTCTCCATGCCAAGTAGTGAAAGGGTTTCAAATTCCCTTGCTACCTGACCTGGAGGTCAAGAATGAACGAAGAATCGAACCCGAGTGTTCAAGATGAGAATTCGAATCGGCGTGCAGCGCAAGATGAGCACATCATAGCTGCTCTTTCTCATGGCTTGAGTGTTGAAGTTCCGTCAGAGCTTTGACCTGGGAATCCAGGTAGCGGAGATTCGCGAACATCTTGGGTTGGAGGACAACTACGTGCCGCTGTATCGCCGGGTCGTCTTACGCGTCGGGTCGTCGAACACTCTTAGCCGGGCATTTGGGGATCGGAGAAGCACCGGCAGAGCGATGATTCCTCGCCTGACAAGTTTCGGATTTCTCGGATTCGATTGGTGCCTGATGCTGTCTGACCCAGGAAATCTCCTACCAAGGGGTGACAACAGTAGTTCCAACATCTAGGAGGATCCTTTGGATTTGAAGCATGACGAAACGTCGAGTCGGAAAGATGCTCAGGATGGGCGCAAACGGACGCGATGGCAAAGATTAATGATAGGAAGGAAGGACAAATGCCTTTTGTAGTGAATCCTGCTGGAGAAATCTGGTTCGTAGCTGACGACCCTGAGAGTACGGAGTTTGGTTCCGGCGAGTCAGACCAACCCAAACCCGACGAAAGCCAGAGATGAGCGCGAAGGGAGGGCCTACGCGCCCTCCCCGTGCTCGAGAGGAGATTCCGGGGACGGCTTGAACTCGTGCCGGTCTTGTGGGTGCTTGTTTTGATGAGGCAGCATTGTTCGACTCTGTGTCAGCCGGTGCGTTCGCACGTTTTGCTATTCGTTCGTGGGCGGGTTTCCTCCAAATCTTCGACTTTGGGGGCGGTTCACGGCTGGCGGATTCTCCTATACGACACTTCGGAGTGCCGGAGCCGCGAGAAAAGATGGGAGGGCCATGCTGTCTGATGCACCGAATCTCCCACTAAGGCGTGAATCCGGGCTTGTTCCGGTCACAACTCCAAAAGGGAGAACCATGTCTGAGAAGATCAGAAAGCCGATTTCAGGGGCGCAGGCGGCGGCTCGGCGTGAGAACGGTAAGAATTCGAAGGGGCCGGTGACGGCTGAGGGGAAGCAGACGAGTTCGCAGAACTCTACGACTCACGGCTATTGGGCTCGCCAGCTGAGCGCGCTGAAATCGGGTCCGCTCCGCGAAAATGTCCAAGAAATCGACGATTTCATACGGGAGGTCGTCAACGATCTGAATCCGAGTGACCATTTCCTCTTGCGCCAGGCGGCTTTGGATGTGGCCGACAAGTCGTGGCGGCTGACCAGGGCACAACGTTGGGAGATTCACGGTTATTCGAGCCCGGAGGTTGGCGTCCAACCAGCTGGCGATCCAGACTGGATCTTGGTCCTGGCGGAAGATGATCGTAGAGGGGCGGCCGTCCTCCGACAGATTCCAGATCCGTCGATTTCGGCCGACGACCTATGGAATCCGTATTGTCGACTCTCGTTCCATTTCGGAGCAACCGAGAAGTCCCTTGATCGACTGGCGGACGCCGACGCCCCAACGAAGTTGGTGAATCTATTGGCGCTGATCGACGAGCACTTCGATCGCGTCGAGGATGCAGCGATCCTTCTCGATTCGTTAGCCACGGAACGGGAACGGAAGGCGGAGGAGCTCTACTCGGTGGTGGTTCCCAGCGTGGTCCGCGGGGAACTCGACGGCGCCTTTTCTAAGAATGCCGAACGGATGGTGACACACGCCAGTCGAGAGCTGGACCGGAGCCTCGCCCGGTTTTGGAAACTCAAAGAACAGTTGGAAGGGGCTGCGCCCCCGTCGGAGAACCCCGATGACGGCCCCGAAGAGGATGGACTGTCGCCGGCGCCCATCCCAATCGGCCCGGAAGGAGATGATTCCCCGGGTCCCTTTTTCCGACTGGAGGCGATACTCGACGAGCTCCTAGAGTCGAATGCGGCCGTGAAGGGCTAGGGAATCGTTCCGGTAGCAACATTGAGGCTCGACACCTGGAACACATGAAGAAGGCCAACAGCCACCCTCCGTCCAAAGCTTTGTCGGAGGGTGATGGTCGTAAGAACCTGTTGGGATTGGCGATCCCAAGCAAAGGAGAAGCCAAAGCTCAAAATGAAACTGGACAAACTCGTCCTATTTTCCACAGTTTTTGAGAATATGGGTGATAGTGAACGATGGTTTACGATTTACAACGCTTGATAACATTTCCATCTGCGACACGGTCACTTCTCGCGAAACGAACCTACGGATGCTGTGTCGACGGTCGGCGGCGTTCCAGGAATCCAGACATCGCGTTCCTCCGCCTTGTTCCCAAATGTGGGAACCTCAAGGTCAGAAGGCTAGAACGGAGTTCTCAACCAATCCCACGAGGGCACGAGGGCGGGATGGTGTTTTCCCCTTGGTAAATACCTTGCTTGGTGTTGGCTCATCGTGCACCAACGGCGCTTCCAGAGCTTCCCATAGTTAGATGAGGACTTGTGAGGAGAGCCGGCAGCGAACCCGTTTCTCGGTTGTGGCGCGTGTGACGGCAATTCGAGAGGTTATGACCGGCGCCAGCTAAGAACAAATGACTGACCGAGTCGAGGAATCCCCACCAGAAACAGAAGCCCTAACGCAAGGACTAGCTCCGGGTACGTGTCAGGCCACGGGGCTATCGTCTTTTTCATAACAGAGGACAAGACCTCGGCCCGGCTATGGCCCACGGTGCTGCCACGGTGAAGTCATCTTCACCCACTGTTCGGATCGTCGGCCGGGCGAGCTCCACTGTGTCACGGTTGATGGCGGTGATGTTCGTCGCATGAGCAAGCAGCGACCTGGAAGAGGGCGTGTAGTCGAGTCGCATCGCGTCGCTCGTAGCGCGTTCGTCTCGGCTCTCTTCTTCGCACTGGTCGCTGCCAGCTGGAGTGTCTACGTCCTGGTTGCCGGTGGTTCGTGGTGGGGCCCACTGCACGCCTTTCTCGCGGGCACGGTCTTGTTGGCGATCTCCGGGGCGAGCCAGATGTTTACCATCACCTGGTCCTCGACGGTCCCACCAACCCGAACACTGGTCGTCACCCAGAGGCGGCTGCTCGTCACTGGAGTCGGAGCAGCACTTGTCGGCGTCACCTTCGATGTCCCAATGCTCGCCTGGCTCGGCGGAGGCGCCGCAGTAGCCGGGCTAGTGCTCCTGGGTTGGCTGATCTACACCTCGGTACGCAGGAGCCTGCTCCACCGATTCGACCTTTCAGCACGCTTCTATCTCACTGCGTTCGCTGCGGGGACTCTCGGCATCGGCCTTGGGACGATGATGGGAGCCGGGGTAGCGAGCGATTCATTGGCGAACGCTCGCTCGGTACACGCTCACCTCAACCTGGTTGGCCTGGTCGGTCTCACCATCATCGGCACAATTCCGACGCTGTTACCCACCACGGCATACAGCAGATCGGTTTCGGGTCGGGAGGCAGTGATCGCATGGTGGCTGGCGTTGGTCGGCACAGCGGCGATCACGGTGGGGCTGTGGCTGCCTGAGCTAGTTGGAGCTGGCACCATCTTCATCGCGGCCGCCGGCGTCCTGATACTCGGAGGGATTCTCGGGCGTCTATGGGACCGTGGCCGACGGAAGCTCACCTTCCTCCAGATCACCATTGGGACCATGTGGCTGATCGGTTGGAGCCTCCTCGACGGGGTCCAAGTGATGGTCGGCGAGCCGATGACTCACTTCAGTGGGTGGACGGGAGCTGTCGTCCTCGCCGGTGTCGGTCAGGTCCTGGCAGGTTCGCTCGCCTATCTGGTGCCCGTCCTCAAAGGATCGCCCTTCGTGGCCAACCGACGCATCATGGAACGCTGGCTCTGGTTACCGCTCATCACCCTCAATGCAGCCGGTCTCGCCCTAGGGGCTGGTTTCAACGCGGCCTCGGTGATCCTCTCATCGGTCTGGGCGGCAGACTTCGGGATCAGGCTGGTCAGGGTGATCAGGAGACAATCCGACGATGATGCAGAAGGCGCTGCCGAGGATTGAGGCCACATTGCTTGCCTCGAGTTTCAGGTGGTCAATCGACGTCGGGCACCTCCCAGCTGAGGTGATCCCGTCGCCGCGGCTTTCGCCGACGGTGGCTCGGGCCGCGTCGGCGATGCTCAGAAGCTCGATCCGACCCTGGAAGTCGACGAACCAGTCGGACTCGTTTGATACGGCCAGGTCTACTCGGCTTGTCTAAACTCTCCTAATGCCCATGGTCCCACCCCAGACGCCGGAGGGAGCCTTCCGGGCACTAGGGGTGGCGACGCTGGCGTTCGCCACGAATTTCTGGGCGTGGGGTCTCATCTCACCGCTTGCCCCGGCGTTCACTGAACTCCTCACTCTGGATCCTTTGCAGGTGTCGGTCGTGGTTGCGACACCGGTGTTGCTGGGTTCGTTGGCTCGGATTCCGCTCGGTGCCCTCACCGACAGGTTCGGTGGGCGGGCCATGTTCATTGCTCTCAGTTTGACTGTGACGCTGCCTCTGCTTTTCCTGGCGATGTGGCAGACATTCCCTGCGCTTTTGCTCGGTGGGTTGGTCCTCGGTTTGGCCGGAGCCTCTTTTGCGATCGGCATCCCGTTCGTCAATGCGTGGTTTCCGCCCGAACGAAGGGGATTCGCGCTCGGGGTTTACGGAGCCGGAAATATTGGCACTGCCGTTGCTGGGTTCACCGCCCCGACCTTGTTCGAAGAGGTGAGTTCTTCTGCTCCCTTCCTTCTTGTGGCGGGGGTCATGCTCGCCACCGCACTTGGCGTTGCCCTATTTGCGCGAGACGCTCCAGGTCGTAGTGGAGGTTCGGCGTCGGTGTTGCAGAGGATGCGTGCGGCGCTTGGACTGCGGATCACGTTCGATCTGGCTGCTTTGTACGCTCTCACGTTCGGTGGCTTCGTGGCATTCGGCGTCTACCTGCCTACCTATCTCCGCACCGTTTACGGGCTCAGTCCCGCCGACGCTGGTGCACGCGCCGCCGGTTTCATCGTTCTCGCTACGCTCGCCCGGCCGGTCGGGGGCTGGCTGTCGGACCGGATCGGGGCGCCCAAGGTTCTGGCCGTGTCACTGGGGGTTGTGACCCTCGGCGCTGCGTTCGTTGCGTTCACTCTCCCCCTTGTGGTGGTCACGTTGCCTTTTCTGGCGATCGCCGCGTGCCTCGGCCTCGGGAATGGCGCAGTGTTTGCGATGGTGGGACGGGGCGTTCCGGGTGATCGGGTCGGGGCGGTGACCGGGTTTGTCGGCGCGGCCGGTGGGTTGGGAGGCTTCGTGCCTCCGCTGCTGATGGGTGGGGTCTACTCTCTCACGGGCGGTTATCTAATCGGACTGATGCTGCTCGCTGTTGTGAGTGCAGCTGCGTTGGTGCATTCCCTTCGTCGCTTCGGCTTCGGCTCTCTTGACGCGGTTTCATCGTAGGTAGCGGTAGAACAGGGCGGCGATCAGGGCGAGAATCACCGAAACTGCTGTGGCCGACCACGCCAGCGTTGCGTCGCCGTCCAAGAAGCCTTCGGCGGCCACGGTGACCAGGAAGATCTGCAAGCTCAGCAACAAGAGGACGTAGACGAGGATCGCACTTGTGACTTTGCGTCGGCGACCCGGAAGGTTCATGCGTGAGGTCCCTGTTCTACTCCCAGCGCCCACACCATCCCGTCGCGAATGTCGACCTCGATCCGTGCGAGCGGACGCTCCGGTGGGCCGGCGATGGGGCGGCCCTCGAGATTGAAGAAGCCCTCGTGACATGGGCATTCGAAATGCTGGTCCTCACCGCTCCAGAACACCACACATCCCAGGTGTGTGCATTTCTGACTGAAGCCGAGAACGAGTTGAGGTTCGACCCGAACGAGTATGGCGGGATCGCGTGGGCTCGGATAGGAGAAGAGGTGGCTGCCTCCCACGGGAAGGTCTTCGAGTTCGACGATGGCGGTCAGGGTCCCCGTTTCGACCTTGCGCAGCGACGCCCACAGGCTCATCAGGGCGCCGCTCGCGGCGAAGGCCCCCGACGCTAAAACCAGGTAGCGAGTGAATTCGCGGCGGGTGATGTCGTCCTCCCCGGCCGCAGTGATCGGAAAGTCCCGCTGCCAGATCGGCACCTCCGGCTCAGGCATCAGCCATCTCCTCTAACCCGAAGGGGTCATCGAGCCAATGGCGGGAGGTTCTGCCGATGAAGATGTCGATCGGCCCCGGTTCGTCCACGACCAACGCCACTTTGGTTCGGACATCTTGATTACCGAACTTCCAGTCCCGGACGAGTGTCCCCGATCGGTTTCGTTCGAACTCCTCGCGACTGCCATACCAAAGTGCATCGGATGGACACACCGAGGCGCACATCGGCTTCAGGCCCTCCGACGTGCGGTCGTAGCACATGTCGCACTTCATCATCTGGTCGAACCGGGCGATGTACTTGGGGATGCCGAACGGACAGGCGTAGACGCAGTTCGAACAGCCAATGCAGCGTGGCTGAAGTGACGACTGCACCACGCCGTCCTCGGTCTGCTTGATGGCATCGGCCGGACACACATGGGCACACGTCGGGTTCTCGCAGTGCATGCACACCATGGGCACCGTCTGCGTCGTGTGGAGACGATCTACCGTGTCGAGCTGGATGAGTGAGACACCGCGATGCGTCCCGCACTCGGAGCACGCCTGAACACACGCCCGGCAGCCGATGCAACGGCTGTGATCCACTGCGAAGACGGCTTGTTCGGGAGCGGTGAGGGTGATCACGTCCGGTCCTCGAGGTGCAGTGTCAGGTCACGGTCATCGCGAACGTCGCCGCGCCCCCCGGCCGCCTCGACGCGCACTGCGGACACCTTGTACTCGGGGATCTTGGAGACCGGGTCCAGCGCCCGCTGGGTGAGAAGGTTGGCTGATTGCGCTCCTGGCCAGTGATAGGGGATGAAAACCGTGTCGGGTCGGATCGTCTCCACCACCTTGGCGGGTGCCACCATCGTGCCACGTCGGGACGTCACCCGGACTAGGTCGCCGTCGGAGACTCCGATCGAATTGGCGAGTTGGGGGTGCATCTCGCACAGCGGCTCGGGGTACTGGTCGACCAGAGGTCCGATACGGCGAGTCTGGGTACCCGAAAGGTACTGACTGATCACCCGGCCGGTGGTGAGCCACACCGGGTAGTCGTTATCCGTTTCTTCTGCCGGAGGACGCCAGGGTGTGGGAAGAAAGCGAGCCTTGCCGTCCGGATGATGGAATTGACCACCTTCGAACAGCCGGGGTGTTCCCGGATGGCCTTCCTCGGGGCAGGGCCAGAAGACACCTTGCTCGGAGACGACCCGCTCCCAAGTGATCCCGGCATAGTCGGCCGCACTCCCGGCCGATGCCATCGTCAGTTCGTCGAAGATCTGCTCGGTATCGGTATATTCAAAATAGCGGCCCTTACCGAGACGCCGAGCGATATCACAGATGATCTCCCAGTCGCGCCTGGCATTGGCGGGTGGTGGGATGGCCGCGTTGATCTTCACCACCCGGCCTTCCAGGGTGGTAACCGTGCCTTCGTCCTCTTCGTGCAGGGACCCCGGCAACACCAGATCGGCATGGTGGGCGGTCTCGGAGAGGAAGAAGTCGATCGCCGTGTAATGCTCCAACCGATCAAGTGCCTCGCGGGTGAATCCGGCGTCCGGCAACGAGACCAGCGGGTTGAAACAAATCGAGAGGAGTCCCTTGATCTCACCGGCGTGAATGGCATTCATGATCTCCTGAGCGGTAAGTCCCTTGCCCGGGATCTCGGACTCCTCACAGCCCCATGCCGAGGCCACCTCGGCCCGGTGAGTGGGGTTGGTGATATCGCGATTGCCTGGCAGCTGGTCGCATTTGTGACCGTGCTCGCGCCCGCCCTGACCGTTGCCCTGTCCGGTGATCGTGTTGACCCCACAACCCGGTTTGCCGTACTTGCCGGCAGCAAGGCCGAGGTTGATACACGCGAGTACGTTGTCGACGCCCTTCGTGGAATGCTCGATGCCGCGAGCGTGGAGGAGGATTCCGGTCGGTGAGAGTGCCCACAGGCGGGAGGCCTCCTCGATTCGTCTCGCCGGGACACCGGAGATGCCCTCAGCCCATTCCGGGGTTGCGTCTGCCACGGCGGCAACCGCCTCGTCGAATCCGACGGTGTGCTCTGCCACAAAATCGCTGTCGATCCATCCTTCCCGAACAACCACATGGAGCATTGCGTCGAGTACCGCCAGGTCGGTTCCCGGCCGCACTCCGAGGAAAACATCGGCTTTCCGGGCGATCGGTGTCACCCGCGGGTCCATCACGATGAGCTTCGCCCCGCGATCCCGCGCCCTCCAGATATAGGAGGTGGTAATGGGGTGGCACTCCGCGATATTGGCACCGGCAACGAAAACGACATCGGCGAGCGGAATGTCCGACCAGGGATTGGCTGCCCGGTCGACACCGAGCGCCTTCTTTCCCGCAGCGCCAGCTGACACCATGCACAACCGGCCGTTGTAGTCGAGGTTGGCAGTGCCGATGCCGAGGCGGGCGAACTTGCCCATGAGATACGACTTCTCGTTCGTGAGAGAGACCCCTGACAGCACCGCGAAGGAGTCCGGACCGTACTCGGACTGGATTCTCTGGATCTCCGAGGTGACCCGGGCGAGAGCGTGTTCCCAGGTCACCTCCCGGAATCCGTCGGGTGAAGATGGATCACGTTCCAGCGGCTCGCTCAGACGGTCGGGGTGCGAACCCTGGAGATATCTCTTCACCCCTTTCGGACAGAGACGTCCTTCGTTGAACGGGAAGTCGTAACGCGGCTCGAATCCGATCACTTCGTCGTCACGTACCTTGAGCCGGATCCCGCACTGCTGGCCACAGAAGCAGCAGTGCGTGTCGACGATCCGATCATATTCGACATCGGCGTCCCATCCGCCCGGAGGAGTCCGATTCAGGTGAGGCCCGTACCGCTCTATGAGCGCCTCTTCGGTGATGGGGATCCTCGCCACGCTCAGTCTCCCATTGGTTCGGCCAGTGCCCTGGCCGTTCGTGCTCCCTGGGCGAAGGCCACCAGTCGCCGCCTGCATCGTGGGCATACATCCTGATAGTTACGCCCATCCGCAGTCGAATAGTCGAAACCCACGTCGGGGAGCACGGTCTTTAGGTCGGTCATCTGGAGTACCGATGCGAAAGGCTCAGCGCACTCGATGCATTCCATCGCAGGTCCCGCTTCGGCTTCCCTCTTGTAGAACGCAACGCCGAGGTTGGCCGGTCGTTGCAGGATGTGGAACAACTTGCCGAACGGGATGTAGAGCAGACCCACGATGACGGTAAGAGCGTGGAGAATGTTGAGGAATGTGTAGAAGCGGCCTTCCATCCACAACGATGAAGCAGTGAGCATCAGCCCCGTGACAGATACTGCGAAAAGCCCGGCCAGAGCCGCGAAATCACTCGCCCGTTCGAGTGCGATGGCGCCCTGGTCGCGAAATCGCCTGGCGAGGAACATCACGACGCCGGCGATCACCAGGATTGCGGCGATGTTGAGCAGGTGGAAGATGATGAAACCGAGAAGACTGCGCGAATCGAACACCACAGTTGCCAACGGCCCGAGATAGGCCTGATAGATCCGGCCGCTCTGGTCGACCGATTCAAAGTGAAGCCAACCGAAGGTGAGGGGAAATGTGACCAGGGCTGCGAGGACACAGCCCCAGAACACGAACTGATGAGCGACCCACCTGGCCGTCGATCGTCCTTTGATGAACCGCTGCAGTGCGAGATTCGTCACCACCATGCCGCCCAGGGCAACCAGGTTTCGCCCGACGTTCCCCTTCCGCCTGAAGGCCTCCCATCCTCGCTGGTTGAGCAGTGCCGTCGGCGGCCGCCGCAGCCAGACGACATAGCGGTAGATCACGGCAAACACGGCCAGAAGCGTCCCGAAGAGATAAGGAACCAGTGCCGCATCGAACCAGCGCAGCCCCTCGGATCCGATGTAGACAAGAACCAAGAGCACCACGACCCCGAGACCTCCGGACAGGACACCCCGACGGTCCAACGGAGGTGAAGAACGTGGCATCGCAGACACATCCGGAACTTAGCACGGCATGAGTCTGCAGCCAGCCCCGCCATCCAAATAGGGATCGGTTGGAAACGCGGTTGACAACAACTTCTCTCGAAGTAGGTCAACCGGCGCCGGGTTGAGGGTAATCCTGCCGGGGGTGGTGCATGTTGGGCGGTTGTTGCGATTTATGCGGTGCTGGGCGAGTCCGTTCATGGTTGGGGTTCAACGAAAGAAGCCCCGGATTCCTCCGGGGCTCCTCATCGGCACTTACGAAGGGTCAGACGGCCCAACCGTCGTCGCCATGGGTGTCGACCCGGTCGGCGCCAGCGTTTCGCATGATGTCGGCGACTTCCGATTCCCGACCGTCAGCCACATCGACAGTGACCATCGCGTGGCCCTGGTCGACTCCACGCCGGTAATGAGCAGTGGTCTCGTCGACATCGTCATCGTCCGTTGCCCCGGCAACCGCACCAACCGCTCCACCGAGGACCGCTCCTCCTGCGGCTCCTACCGCCGCAGCACCGAGGGTGGCGGCCACGGTTCCGGCAGCGAGGAATGGTCCAATCCCCGGAATAACGAGCAAACCAGCAGAAGCGAGCAACGCCGCCCCGGCACCGGTGGCTGCCCCGCCGACGGCACCGCCGGCTGCTCCCTTGCCGGCCTCCTCGGCTGCACCCTCGGTCGAGTCGTTATCGCGATGAGAGTCGTGGTCATAAGTGTCGTCGACCTGATAGTCGGGGTCCGTTATCACTTCGCCTGATTCGTTGCGATGGCGGTCGAGATAACCCATGCTCTCATTCGTATGGCCGAGCTCATGGAGCTCCCGGATTGCTTCTTCTGCGTTTGCACGGCTTGTGAACAAGCCAACTACTTCGGACATGATTTTTTCTCCTCGTGAGTTTGAACTGACGGGAGAGGATTACCCCGAGGGCGGACGGATAAAACTCGCCGGGGAGTTGTTGCACGATGAGCAGGGCGGTGAGCGAAAACGCGAGGATGAATAGCGACTCAGGCAGCGCCGTTTCGCTCCAACTCGAACCACACCGTCTTCCCGGATGGCTCGGTGGCGACGCCCCAGCGGTCGGCCATGGCGTCGACGATTGCGAGTCCTCTCCCGGTGGGTTGGGTCGGGTCATAGGTCCGCTTGGTGGGAAATGAAGGACTCCCGTCGGTGACCTCAACGCGAATCGCCCGCGGGTCGGGGCTCACCGACACGGTAAAAGGGGTTTGGGCGTGAAGTATGGCGTTGGTGACGATTTCAGAAACCACGGTCGCCAGCCGGATATTGATGTCACTGTCGTCGCTCCATCCGAGACCAAGCACGAATTTCCTGGCTGCGGGCGCAGAGAGAGGTTCCGGAGGGAATTCCCGCTCCAAGCCATCGCCGCCGGACGGCGTCGGGGTTGGGTCAAGAGACATAGGATGGACCAGAGCAAATCTTAAGCATCGATTGCACGATCGGCATGGAAATACATCGACTTGAAGGACCAGGGAGGACCCAGGAACCGGCAGGCTACGGAGTCGGTGCTAGAGCCAGGAGGTGTGTTGGTTTCCCGAGTAGGTATCCCTGGCCGAACTCGATACCGGCATCGATGAGCAGATCGCGTTCTTCGGCATTTTCGATCCCTTCGGCGATGACCATGATCCCGAGATCGGTGGCCATTGCCGCCAGCCCCCGGATGAGGGCACGGTTGGTTGGAATCGAGTCGATACCCCGCACCAGGCTCATATCGATCTTTATCATTTCTGGCTTCAGACGGAGGATCGACCAGAGGTCGATCTCGCCGGCTCCTACGTTGTCGATGGCCAGGCGCACTCCGCGATCACGCAGCGCGTCCATGGCGTGGGTCGTCGCTTGATAACTCTTGATCAGCGCCACCTCGGAGAGTTCGACGACTGTCAGGCCGCCTTCCATCCTTTGGAGGGCCGAAAGCAGTTCGGGGGCGAGAAGGGTCGGGTCCGAAAGGTTTACAGTTAGAAACCCGGGCTGGTCCGCCGAAGCGAAGGCGTCGACTGCAGCAGCGATAGCGGCAACCTCGAGCTCGAGCCGTTTGCCGGCATGTCCTGCGGCCTCGAGCCATTCAGGAGGGGAGGCAAGGGGGAAGCGGGCAAGTGCCTCGTAGCCAACGATGCTCGGTTCACCCGATGCGTGGGTCCGAATGTCCATGATCGGCTGGAACACCATCTCCGGTCCGCCACTTTCGATGATGTCAGAGATGTCAGTCCGGCTGGGCCCATCCGGCGCAGGGTCGAATATCGAGTCTGCAATAACGGACTTCACACGATGATGGCCCAATGTGAGTGGCAGGGAGAGCTCGAACGCATCCCGTTTCCCTTTTGCCTCTGTGATGGTGACGTCGCCGAGAAGTGCTCGCGCCAGTTGGCGGGCGACTGAGACGCTGAGGTCGAACGGGAGCTCTGCGCTGTCGTATGGCTTTTTTCCGTCGAACATATTGTCGAGCACACCCGGCTGGGGGCTCTCTCCGTCATAAGAGATTTCAACGAATACCTTGCTGAAGCCGCGGCCGATCTCGACGTTGATGTTCTGGCCTTGAAGGTAGGTGACGCAGCGGAGGAGGTTGCGGATGATGTGGGTTGCGACGTCGGCGTCGGCGCGGACCGCAGCATCGCCCCTGACCGAGACTCTGATGTGACGGGACGTGGCGAGTTCTTGAGCGACCTGATCGACCACCTTGCGCAGATCGATCTGTTCGATGTTGTCGGTGAGGTCGCCGAGATCGGTCCGCAGGCTCATCAACAGGTCCTGGACGACGTGGTCGGCTTCGGTCAACTCAAGGGACAACATTTCGATTACCTGGTTGCGGACCCCGGCGTTGAAGTCACGTGTTCTGTCATGGAGGAGTTTTGCCAAACCGACAGCCGATTCGAGCGGATTAGGCACCCGGAAGGCGTTCGTGTGGCCGGGGCGAGTATGCGCTCCGGATGCTCCGTGGGCAGTGCCGCGGCCCGTCGCGTCTTGCAGCGTCGATAAGCGGTTCGATTCTCTATCTGGTGCGAACACCGTTTTGCTATCGGTTGCTTTCCGGCACTACTTGAGTTCCCGCGTGCCGAGGCAGATCGTTTCGCCCATCAATCGAAGACTGCGGTCCGGTTTCCGTAGGGGAGAATTCGGTCATTCAGGTGGAGACGGACTGCTCGTGCCAGCACGACCTTCTCTAAATCGCGTCCTTTCTGGCGCAGTTCTTCGATGCCGTCCCGGTGGCTGACCCGGAGCACGTCCTGGGCGATGATCGGGCCTTCGTCGAGTTCGGAGGTGACGTAGTGGGCGGTTGCGCCGATCAGCTTCACGCCCCGGGCGTGGGCCTGGTGGTAGGGCCGGGCCCCGGCAAAAGCCGGAAGAAATGAGTGGTGGATGTTGACGATTCGGTTGCGGTATTCGTTCACCATTGACTCGCCGATTATCTGCATATATCGGGCGAGAATGAGGAGATCGATGCCGCTGTCAGCACAGAGCCGTCGTATTGCCTCGCCGTGTGATTCCGGGGCTACCGGGTCGACCGGGAGGTGGTGGAACGGGATTCCATGATGATCCACCAGGTCGGCGTGGTCGGGATGGTTGGAGGCCACGAAAGCGAGTTCGGCCGGTTCCATTTCGCCGATATCCCATCTGCTGAGAAGGTCAGAGAGGCAGTGGCTTTCGGTCGAGGTCAAGACGGCAACCCGCCTCGGCCGGTCCGGCGTCCGCAGCGACCAGGTCATTTCGAATGAGCGGGAGAAGACTGTGAACTCCTCTCGGAGCTTCTCGCTGTCCAGGCGGGGCAGGGTGAATTCGATCCGTTGCAGAAACAGGTTCTCTTGACGGTCGACGTGTTGGTCGGCATGGAGGATGTTCGCCTCCCTCTCCACGAGAAAGGTCGCAACCGCCGCTACCAGGCCAGGTCGGTCGGGACAGGAGATCAGCAACGTGTAGTTGGAGTTGGCCATCGTGTCTGTGTTTAGCAGGCGTCGACAGTCCGTCGGAAGGTTCCGTTTCGACGGCGGCCTCCTGAGGCCGCCCGAGCTATAGGTCTCAGTCGTCTTCCTCGTCGGAGCCAGTTTGGAATTCGAATCCCATCGATTCGACAAGCTCGACGAAGTGGTCCATGAGATGGTCGGTTTCCTCTGAGTCCGGAAGTTCCTGGATCGCTTCACCCAGATTTTGCAACTCTTCCCTCAGGTCATCCTCGTCGCCGTTGACCCATTCCTCCATGACCGCGGCCAGAGCGTTGGAGACATCCTTCACGTCGCTGGGACGGTACTCGGGGGGCTTGAGATTCTCGATGTGGGCCGCGAACTGGTCGGCAGCACCCTCTGGAGTGGGGACGGTGGTGGTCGTTGTCGGAGTCGTGGTGGTCGTGGTGTCTGCGATAGTCGTGGTCGTTGTGACCACAGAAGCAGTGGTCGTCGTCTCGGCCGGCGTGAATGCGGTTGTGGACGTCGCAGTTGCAAGGCCAGGGCCGGTCCCGTTCGGCATCAGGGTAAACGCCATCAAGGCGACACCGGCGACCGCCAACGCGGCGATCATGGCTGCCCGCCGGGAAGGTCGCGGCGGAGCTGCATCTCCTGTGGCCGCAATGGTGAGCGTAGGGTTGTCGGACATTGCGGGAGCCACCACGGGTCCAGGGACCCGTTCGAGCACGGCGGTGTCGGTGGGCATCGCAAGGGTCGTCCTGGCTATTAGGTTTGCTGCGAATTCACCAGCCGTAGCCGGCCGCCGGGTAGGGTCGATCGACAGTGCCTCCAGCACAGTCTCCGCCACCGGGTCCGGGATCCCCTCCAACGCCGGCGCGCCACCACTTCGAATGGCAGTGACGAGTGCTCCCACGTTCTCCGCCCTGAACGGCGCCTGGCCGGTGAGCATCTGGTATGTGACGGCTCCCAACGAGTAGATGTCTGAAGCCGGGGTGACGGCGTCGCCTTCGATCACCTCAGGCGCGAGGTAAGCGAGTGTGCCGATGATGGCTCCTGGCTTCGTCATCGTCGTCGGGTCGTCAGCCGACCTGGCAATGCCGAAGTCAGTTAGCTGAACCTTTCCGTCGGCGGCAACGATGAGGTTCGCCGGCTTGACGTCCCTATGGATGACGCCCTGGGCGTGGGCATAGTCCAGGGCGTCTGCGACCTGACGGACGAGCGCCGCTGTTGTTGCGACGTCAACGCTTCCTTCGCGGTTCAGGAGGTCGGCAAGCGTCTCGCCTTCGACCAACTCGAGGACGATAAAAGGCCCGTCCTCGTCCTCGCCGGTGTCGTAGACGGTGACGATGCCGGGATGGCTGAGGCGGGCTGAGGAGAGGGCTTCCCGGCGAAATCGTTCGGAGACGACGGGGTCGTGGCTGGCGTGGGGGAGAAGCTTCTTGAGCGCGACCCAACGGTCGAGCACGGTGTCTCTGGCTCTCCAGACAGTGGCCATTCCCCCGGTCCCGAGCGATTCAACAAGTTCATAGCGATTCGAAATCAGATGTCCCCCTCACGCAGCACAACCGGTCATAGGAAATACCCCGGGCAGTGCAAACGCCAAACCCATCTGCATTGTGGTCTGGACGCGAAAAAGGGGTGCGTGCCGCCGAGACGACCGCACCCCGTTCTTCGGAGGTATCAGCTGCGAAGCGTTGCCTGGACTTCGAACTCGATCTTGAAGTTCTTCGACACCAGGACACCGCCGCCTTCGAGAGGGACATTCCACGTGAGGCCGAACTGCTCACGGTCGATCTCACCGGAGGCGACAAAACCGGCCTTGGTGTTCCCGTAGGGATCCTGGCCGGAGCCCTCGTAGGTGAGGTCGAATTCCACGGGCTTGGTGACGCCGCGAATGGTGAGGTCGCCTGTGAGCTTCCAGTCATCTCCGTCGGGGTTCACGGCTGTCGATTCGAAGGTGACGAGCGGGTGGGTATCTGCATCGAGGAAGTCGGGTGAGCGAAGGTGAGTGTCACGGTCGGCAGAACCGGTGGTGACGGTGGCGGCCTTCGCCTCGATCGTGGCACTGGACTCGGTCGGGTCCTCAGCGACGTCGATGGTTCCACTGATGTCCTCGAAGGTGCCCCGGACCTTGGTGACCATCAGGTGCCTGGCGATAATCGAGAGATGGCTATGCGCCGGGTCGATATCCCAGACCCCGATCGCGAGAGTGGACTTGGTTTTAGTTGCAGTGGCAGTAGTCATGTTTACCTTTCAATAGTTGAACAATCAACAAGTTACCACTAGACTGTTGAACTGTCAACTATTCGATTCTCAACTGACTTTCAACTAGAATGGGCAATGATCATGGCCACACGAATTACACCCAGCCTCACGGGCACAGACGAGGCCACTTGGCGTTCCTATTTGGTGGCGGCCCGACTCCTGTTCGAAGAACTGGACCGCCGCCTCGACAGTTCTGCCGGTCTTTCCCTTCCTGACTACACCCTTCTCGCCCGTCTCCGCGACGCCGGCGATGAAGGGCTTCGGATGAGTGATCTCGCCGAGTCTGCGGTGTTCTCGCGGAGCCGAATCTCACATGCAATAAATCGTTTGGAGAGCCAAGGTTGGGTGGAGCGACGTTCCTGTCCGACCGACAGGCGGGGTAGCTATGCCGCCCTCACCGCGGTCGGGACAGCCAAGCTGGAGGAAGCCGATCCGGTCCATTCAGAGGTGATCAAGGAACACATGCTCGGCAGCATCGATATGGCAGACGCCGAGAGTTTCCGGAGAGTTACCGACCAGATCGGGCGATCCCTCGGGGCCAAACCCGACGATCCTGCCTGCGGCTAGAGGCGCCGATCTTCAGCTTCTGATGCGTTCCAGCAGATACGCGGTGGTCGTGTCGGCTTTGCCTTTCAGCTCGAGCGGCCCCATTGCAACCGCGTCGATCCGGTCGGCTATGGCGTGATAGGTCGTCTCACCGATCAGCACCGTGCCGGCCTCGGCTGAGGTCTCGAGGCGCGAAGCGACATTTACTGCGTCCCCGACAACGTTGAAACTGCGCATCTCGGAACTCCCGATATTGCCAATCAGGGCCGGCCCCGTATTGATGCCGATCCTGAAGAGAGGGCGATCTGATCTGCCCGAGGAGGAGCGAGCAATTGCGTCTTGCATCTCCAGGGCGGCGCGAGCTGCCCGGAAAGCATGGTCCGGGCCCGGTTGCGGAGCGTCGAACACGGCGAGAAGTGCATCACCGATGAACTGAACGACAGTCCCGCCATTGCGAAGGATCACGGGCACGACCAGTCCGAAATAGTCGTTGAGCAGCTCCATCACCTCCCGGGGATCGGTCCGCTCGGAGAATGAGGTGTACCCGCGTAGGTCGGCGAAGAGTGCTGTCAGCTCGACAATCGATCCGCCCAAACCGGAGGCCGAGGGATCAGCCCGAAGGGTGTCGGCAACGTCCGGGGACATGTAGGAGCGGAAGAGGGTGTCGAGTTGGGTGTAGAGCCGGACGTTGTCGAGGGCGATCCCGATCTCGGCAACGAGGGTGTCCATCATTGCGAGGTCGCGAGGGTGGAAATCGGCGTGAGGACGGGCGAACTCGACCGTTCCGGCCGGTTCTCCCCCGACCGTCAGATCCTTTGCATATCTTCCTCCATCGGACGGCCACTCCGAAGTGGTGAGCCGGTCGGGGAATACCAATCCCTCGGAGGTGGGGAGGCCGATCCGGACCACGTCGGGTGCGAACCGCTCGGCTAGGACCGCGATGACCCCTTCTAGAAGTTCGTCCTCGTCGCGCTCCACACCGGCTTCGGTACCGATGAGGGCGAGAGCCCCGAGGCGCCTCGTCTGGTCGCGTTCGGTGGCCAGGGACCGCGCCGCCCGTGCCAGGATTTCGCTCTGGCCCTCGCTCAACGAGAACCGGCTGCCCAGCCCGGCGATGATGAGGTCGAGTTCGCCCTCGGTGATACCCGACTGCCCGGACCTCTGCAAAGTGTCGGTCAGTGTCTCGAGTGCGTGCCCGTACTCCTCGCGGATTGCAACTGCCGTGTCAGGGGAGACGATCCCGTCGAAGATGCCTGCCGACCTGCCCTCCCTCTGGTATTGGGTGTACGCCGAGTAAGCAACAAAACCGAAGGCGGCCGCCATGAGAAGGTGCCACAACCACCAGGACAGTTGCCAGTTCCGAGCCCAGATGATTGTCGCCATGGCCTCAGCGAGAAGCGAAGCAGCTGTGATCAGAGCGAGGAGCATCACCGACGGTTTCTTGCGATGTGACACGAAGAATCGAAGCACCGCGAGCAGATAAAGCGAGATCGCCAATACCGCGACCCACCGCAGCGGGCCCACCGCGCGCTCAGGAAGAGGATTGGCAAGGGGAGGCAATTCGGCGATCGATGCAACCCCCCACACGGCCATCAGCCCGATGATTGCCCAGGTGGTGGTCCGGGCCCTCTCGACGATCCGGCGGGAGTTCTCTGCGGAGAATTCGAATGATGCAAAGGCGAACAGGACCGAAGCAAGGGCCAGCCCGACCGGTGTGGCGATTTCGAATCCGCCATTCGCCGACGAGACGATAACTCCGGGAGTTGCCAACGCGTGCAGGAACAGAAAACCTGCGGCCAACATGAATGCATAACCGATGATGAGGAGGCGGGCGTCTTCTCTCATCCTCGCCGCCCCGAGCACCTGCACTGCGAGCGCAACGTTCACTGCCGCAATACCCATCACCAGCCAGAAGTGGCTGGGATGGTGTTCCCACCGCACGTCGAGGTCGGGCTGGGCGAGGAGCAGCCACAAGGCCAACACCGGAAGTGCCATGTGCAGGGCCCAAACAGTCACCCGCACCGCCCCACCGGGCATCGGTCTTAGGGTGAGATCATCTCGTGCACCGGACATGCGACCATCCTAAGAGGCCGACTCTCCGCCGTGTTTGTGGTTTACCCGAGATCGTCTCCCGGGTCCAGGCCCGCTCGGTGTGCCTGATCAGTAGACCGCGGGCGCGGGCTCCACCTCGTTGCGCTGAAACTCACTGAATGCTTCATCGAAGGTGATCCCGCAAGAGTCAGCCTCGTACCCGGGTCGGTCGAGAACGAAGCTCTTGTACTTGGCGAACAAATCGGGATCGGCGAGCAGGTCGAGGGCTTTCGAATATTTCTCGTAGTTCTCGAAGAAGTCACCGGCGAGCACGTAGTGGATGCTGGCGAGGGCGTTGGAATGCCGTTCGTGGATCAAGTCGCTGGCCGAGCCCGCCTGGGCGAAGTTGATCGCTGTCGGGTTGTAGAACAGCATGATCGACTTCTCTACCAACTCATATGCTCCCACGATGCTGGCGTACACCTCTTTGAGGTCGGCGAGGGGCGCGTCTACCTCACCCGAAAGCCATGGATCAAGCGCACCGGCGACCTTGCGCGCAGTGTTCATCGACAGGAAGACGCCACTCGAGAACACCGGGTCGAGGAAGGTGTGGGCGTCGCCGACCAGAGCGAAGTTCTCCCCGTACTTCACATCCGATTTGTACGAATAATCGCCGTTAACCAACAGGTCGCTGACCGGGGAGGCGTTGGCGATCAGCCCGCCGACGAATGGTGCGCTGTTCAACTCTTCCAGGTAGAAGTCCCGCTTCCAGTCGGTCGAACCGGCGTCGACCAGGCGCTGGCGTGCCGCCCGATAGTACTCGCTGGCGAGCACGACACCCACGGAGAGACGGTTTGCGCCTACCGGGATCATCCAGATCCAGCCCTTCTTTTCCTCTCCGAGATAGACGACCTGAATCAGGCCTTCGTCGAAGCCACCCTCGAAGGGAACATCCATCCAGTGCTGTGAGAGGGCGGTCCGATCGAGCGCCTCGTTCTTCCTCTTGTTTCCGATCCGTGTCGCAAGGAACGTATCGCGCCCGGAGGCGTCGACCAAGAACCGGGCCTGGTGCTCGGTCTCCCCATCGCGCCCGGCTGCGGTGACCACCACGGTCCCGCCGGGCCCGTCGAGATTGACTTCCTTGACTTTGGTCTCCTCGTGGACCTCGACCCCGTTCTCTTCGGAGTTGCGGAGCAGCATGTGGTCGAAACGGTCTCTGCGTACCTGAAAGGAGAGGTGGCTCTCATTCTTGATCACCGCCGAGAAGCACCATGTGGTCTGGTTGTTCCCGTCGACATCGATGAAACGCACTCCGGGCTTGCGGGTCATCGTTTCTTTCATCTGGTCGAGGACACCGAGTTCCTCGAAAATCGAGTAGCAGTAGGGGAGAAGCGACTCACCGACATGGTCGCGGGGAAAGCGCTCCCGCTCGAACAATGTCACCTTGTGGCCGCGTTTTGCCAACAACGTCGAGACAGTCGAGCCCGCCGGGCCGCCACCAATGACGATCACATCTGTAGTTTCGGACATCCCCAATTTCTCCTCTTCCAACCAAGCGTGAGATGAGGCACGCCCGTAACCCCGACGCAAATGTAGCAGTGATCGGCAAGGTAGCCAGAAGGAATCTGCGAGCCACCTGGAGGTGTGTCTAGTCGACGGATCGATCTCTCGCCTTGCGGAATGCTCCGCTGAGTTCGTAGCCCGAGTGGCCCGAGCCCCTTTCGTCCAGCACCGAATCGACGGCACCCCCGAGCGGCTCGCCGCCGATTGGATCGTCGACGCGCCACAGGTTCGTCCACCCTTGCGCCACTGTGAGGGGAACGGTCTCGACCAGACGGTCGATACCTGTGTCGGGAAAGAGTTGCCGGTAGAGGAGACCGATAGGGCTGCCGTAGGTGATCAGCCCCGAGGGCATCCCTTTGCCGGTCAATGAGGCGTGGTGGGTGGCAATGGCGGCGATGACCGATCCCTGGGAGTGGGCAGCGAGAACTTGCATGGCGCCCGATTCGATGTGTCCTTTAAGCTCGGTTACCACCTTCGGGCCGTACGCAGGCGGTGCCAAAGGGTGGAACCAACGGGGCCAGAACGATGCCACATCCCAGATCACTCCCACCTTGCGGCTCGAGGCTCCCTGGCGATACGCTCCGAGCACACTGCGTCCGATGGCGTAAATCGGGGCGATGAAAATAAGAGTTCGGGAGAGTGGAAGCGCACGAAGGTAATCGCCGGGGACAAGCGGGCCGACCTGAGGGTCGAACACTCCCACCCATGTGATGATCCCTGCGAGAAGTGTCAGAAAAACCGCAGCGATGGGTTTGAACCTGAAGACTCTCATGGCCAGCAATAGGAGGATCACGACCAGAAGTCCGATCACTGCCCAATCTCCACCCTTGAATTCGGTGAGTTCATCGGGCTGGCATAGGCCCGAAGCGAGAACGCACGCCTCCACCACTGCGAAGGTTCCGGCGACGAACCCGAAGACAGCCGCTGCAATGAGCAGAGCTTTCGACCGACGGGTGATGCGGGTGAGGAGGATGCTGACCGGTCCTCCCCTGTCCAACTCTGGTGGACCGGCGAAAGTGAGGGCGACGGCGACGAGAACAACCAGAAGCACGAACACCAGTGACGCCGGTAGTGCCCATGCACCGCCGTTTCTGACGAGGTTGTCGCCGACCGAAAGCAGGTCTTCGGCCACGAGGCCGGCGCCGACGCCGAAGGCGCCACCAAGGAAGGTGGCGATCGTGAGCGACCCAACGCCCAGGATCCCGGCGGAAACGCTCAACCCTGCGGTTATTCCGAGAGCGATGGCGATGTGGAGCGTGGAACGGTGGACAGCGTCGATGTCGGGGGCAACATCGGCGAGCACGAACACTGCTACTGCTGCCAGCGCCACGCCGAGGGCGGCTGTGGTTGTCCATGCGGTCGCCACCAGTACGAGACGGTTGGCGGCCGCTGCCGTCGTGAGGACGATCAGCAGCGCAGTAAACCCGAGTCCTCCGATGGCTATCCATCTCATCTGGTCCGAGTCGACGATTCCGGCGAGAATGAGGCACACGACGAACTGACCGGCGGCATAGTGCACCCTTCTCAGGCGATGGACGATTGGATGTGCCTTCCACATCGCGGGCTCGGTGACTTGCGAAGTCGCGGGGTCGTCCCACAGACGGGGCTCGTCCTCGACGTCGTCGGGTTTCATCGCCTCGACTCGGGTGGAGAAGAGCAGAGCGAACCTCCTCGCGTAGCTCAGAGGGTCGAAGTGCGACTGGGTCGAGAGGCGGAGCACGACTGCGCCGAAGGCAAGGACATATCCCAGTGCGGTCACGCCCCGCACGATGGCGAAAGCTGAATCACTCCATCCGTTTGCGGTTGCGTACAGCAGCGGCACGGCGACGAGAAGGTATCCCATCTGGGCCACGCCGAGACAGGTCAATGCCAGGCCGGCGAGACGGATGATGGAGCGGTGGGATGCCGACCTTCGCGATGCCATCCAGCCTGCCACGTTGGCGAAAGCGAAGGGAGCCAGAAGGATCCATACCGACGTCAGCCAATGGCCCGTGGTGAGGCTTCCCCAGTGGAACGCCTCGGTGTTGTAGGGACGACCGGATCCGTGCCTGTGATCGATGCTGGGTCGTTTGCGAAAAATGCGGGCGAAATGATCGCCATCGAGCCGGGGGACCGGATCGGTATAGAGCATGTCCCGGGGAGGAGTCCCCGACACGCCGTGCACCCTGACCTCGTTGATCGGGACTGGCTTTGCTGTGCTTTCGTGAGTCGGATCCATTTTCCCCCTACTCGTCGGAAACTACTCGCGAGGGCTGACATCAGGCGGTGAGAGCTCACTTTCGAAGACGGGAAGCAATCGGGAGTCGGCCAATGCAGCGGACCGGTGGCCGACACCTGCCAGATACTCCCGGTCCCGGGTCAGATCGAAGAAGGCTGCAACGCTTTCATAACGGACGAGCAGGACCGAGTCCCAATGTTCATCACCGGGTCCGATCAGGAAACTGCGGGCCGGGCCCTGGAACAACACCTCACCCCCAACGCGGCTCAGGATCGGAAGGGTGTGTGTCGAATACAGCCCGTAGGCCTTCTTCCCGCTGATAGGTGCGGGAGGAGCAAGCTCAGGGTGGCGTGAGTAGTCGGCGACTTCCCGGAAGAAAAGCAGGTTGAGCATCACCACCGGCCCCTTGTAGCCGTCACTGATCAACTTGGCGACGGCCTCCGGGCTTGGTTCAATGTGCATCCGACGAGGCTACCCCTGGGATGACGAGGGCCGTACCCACCAACAGTGATCGACCGGCCAGGAAGGGAGTCCCCACCCGCCACGCTCCGAGGTCAGCCGTATGCGCCGGGTCGGCTGAATGATTTGCGATGGCTACATTCAATGGCATGGAAGAAGAAAGAATCGCCCTGTTCGTCGACTTCGAGAACCTGGCGATAGGTGCAAGAGAAGCGCTCAACGGGATGGTCTTCGACTTCGAGCCCATCGCCAATGCCCTCGCCGAGAGGGGGAGGGTGGTTGCCCGCAAGGCATATGCGGACTGGACTATGTTCGACGATGCCCGACAGGCAATGACCCGGAACCACGTCGAGCTGATTGAGATTCCGCAGCGAATGGGCGCAGCCCGGAAGAACGCCGCCGACATCAAGCTCGTCGTCGACGCCATCGAACTGGCATTCGAGCGGGCCTACGTCGGGACATTTGTCATCTGCACCGGTGACAGCGACTTCACACCGCTGGTGCACAAGCTCAGGGAACTGAACAAGAAGGTGATCGGTGTCGGGGTCAAAGCGTCGACTTCGGCGCTCCTTCCCCCTGCGTGTGACGAATTCCTCTTCTATGAGAATCTCGAGGGTGTCGAACCGGGCCGGCCCAAGGGAGCGCGGCAAACCCAAACGGGGTCGAACGGCGAGACCGAGAGCGAGTCCCAGACAGAGCCCGAGCTCGAGTCCCTGATCACGACCACGCTTGCCGGGTTGAGCCGTTCCAGCGGTGGCGAGGTTCTCGCTTCGTCGTTGAAACGGGCGATGCTGCGCAAGGACTCGACTTTCTCGGAGGCCGACCACGGCTATCGGGCGTTCGGTGAGCTGTTGCGGGACCTCGAAACGAAGGGCGTCATCGAGCTTTCCGAAGGTCCCGGCAGAGGCGACCCGGTGGTGCAGTTTCCCTCCGAGGCGGGAGGCGAGGACCAGGCGTTCGACCTGTTGGGCCGGGTGGTCAAGGACCTGTCCAAAGGCAACGGGCAGGTCTTCCTATCCGGCCTGAAAAACCAACTGCGCAAGCAGAACCCGGATTTCTCCGAGAAGAAGTTCGGCTACGGGGGGTTTCTCCAGTTCTGCAAGGGTGCGGCGCGCCGCGGCCTCATCGAACTCGATTGGGACGACTCCGCCGGCGATTACCGCGTGACGCCTTCGTGACGCCTGCGTGAAGGCCGATGTGGTTGTGGTCGGTGCCGGGATAATCGGCTCGTCGATCGGCTATCAGCTGGGCAGACACGGAATCAAGGATGTTGTCGTGCTCGACAAGGGGATGGGCCCGGCCGAAGGATCGACAGGTGCCTCCTCGTCGATATGTCGCTGCCGCTACTCCAATCCCGAAGTGGTGCGGCTCGCATTCCACGGCCAGGAGACTTATGGGAATTGGTCCGAGTTTCTCCAGGTCGAGTCGCCGCGCTCAGGGCTGCGGCGAATCGGTGTTCTCTGGATGATGGGAGAGGACTCCGCCAAGGTCGACGCAGACGTTGCAAAGCTGGTGGGAGAAGGTGTGGCAGCCGAGGCGGTCGCCCCTGACAGTGTCCAGGACTTGTTCCCTTCACTGTCCTCGTGTACCGCGCCTCTCGACATGGGTGGGGAAGACGAGCACGAGTGCTCCGTCGAGGGTGCGTTCCTGTTCGAGTCCCGTGGTGGCTACGCCGAACCAGTGGGTGCCAACCAGGACTTGATCGATGCGGCCCGGGCAATCGGTGTCGACGTTCGCTACCGCGCCGCCGTAGGTGACGTCACCCGGGAGGGGAACACAGTCACCGGCGTGACCCTCACCGACGGCACCCGGGTCGACGCCGGACTCGTGATCAACGCTTCCGGACCGTGGTGCAACCAGCTGAACCGGATGGCCGGTGTCGACCTGCGGTGGACGCTCACCCCGACCCGGGTCCAGACCGTCTACCGCGATTGGCCTGCAGAGCTCGGTGCGTTGCCGGTGGGTGCGGACTTCTCGACGGGCAGCTACTTCCGTCCCGAATCGGGAGGCCAACAGGTTCTGGTCGGATCGGTGCGCCCCGAGGACGAGGAGGAGAGCGTTGACGATCCCGACAACTTCAAGCGGGTTCCCGATGCCGACTTCACCCAGATGAAGCTTGCCGCGTTCCATCACCGGGTCCCTGCCCTCGACCCCCGGGGCCAGGTCTCCGGAGTGGCCGGCCTCTACACCATCAACCGTGAGGACGTCCATCCCGTGGTCGGACCGACGGAGGTCGACGGGTTCTGGGTCGCCAACGGCTTCTCCGGGCATGGTTTCAAACTCGCACCAGCGGTCGGCTCGATGATCGCCCGGGAAGTGAGCGGGGAGACGTTGCCGCTCGACACCGATGTTCCCATGTCGTTCTTCGCCGCGGACCGCGATCCGATCAACGTCGAGATCAAGAGCGTTCTCGCATGATCTACCTCGACGCCAGGGCCACCCGGGAGAGCCTTCCTATGCTCGACGCAATCGAGGCGATGCGGGTTGCGTTCACTGAGGATGCGGAGACCCCGCTCCGCACTCCGCTGGGAGCGTCGATGTTCATGCCGGGCCGGGTGGGGGATGTCACTGCGATCAAGGTGGTGTCGACCGTTCCGGGCAACCCGGTGGGTCTGGTCGCCGTCTTCGACGCCGAGGGCAATCCGGTGGGGATCGCCGATGGGCCGACTCTGACTGCGATCAGGACCGGTGCCGTGGCGGGACTTGCCACCGACATCCTGGCGCCTGCTTCTGCCACGAAGTTGGCGATGTTGGGAGCCGGAGCGATGGCATTCGACCAGGTCGAGGCGGTTCGTGCGGTGCGGAAGCTCAGCCGGGTCCTGGTCTGGTCACGCAACCGCGGGCACGCAGAGACGCTGGCAGAGAGGGTCGGGGGCGAAGCAGTCGACACCGCTGACGACGCCGTGCGTGAATCGGAGATCATCTCATGTGCCACCCCGGCAACCCATCCACTGTTCGATCCGGACGTCGTTCGGGAAGGGGCGCATATCAACGCAGTTGGCGCCTTCCGCCCGGACATGGTCGAGGTCCACAGCACCTCGGTCGAGCGTGCCTACGTGGTTGTCGATGACTACGACGCGGCGGCGGCCGAGGCAGGCGATCTGATCCAAGCAGGACGGACTCCGAACGCATCACTGCGTGAGGTGCTGGCCGGAACTCATCCGGCGATTGGGGAGGATCTCACTCTGTTCAAGAGCGTAGGTGTTGCCGCCCAGGACGTCACTGCCGGGCATGCTGCCCTGATCAACGCTCGGGCTGCGGGCATCGGTGTCGAGCTCGACTCATAGCTCTCCCCGGTAGGCTCATTTCATGACTGTTCTTGGCTCGATTTCGTTGTTTATGTTGGCTGCCATTGCTGAGATTGGCGGGGCTTATCTGGTCTGGCTTGGCGTGCGTGACCGCCGCGGGATTCTCTTTGTGCTGGCAGGCTTTCTCGCTCTTGGCCTTTACGGCCTGGTCGCGACGTTTCAACCGAGTCCGCACTTCGGCCGGATCCTTGCCGCGTATGGGGGGATCTTTGTGGCCGGTTCGCTGACCTGGGGAATGGTCTTCGATGGGTTTCGCCCCGATCGCTTCGACATCGCCGGTGCAGCTCTGTGTTTGATCGGAGTCGCAGTGATCATGTATTCGCCCCGCATGGCGGGGTGAGACGTCCTCAGGTTCTCAGGCTGTCTTCCTTGCGCCGCGGATCTCGAGGCCCTCGAGGAGGTCTTCGGAGATCCGTGCGATGTCGGCTACTGCCTTATCGAACACTTCCTGGTTGTGTGAGGCCGGTTGGCGGAACCCGCTGATCTTCCTGACGAACTGGAGGGCTGCTGCCTCCACTTCCTCGGAGGGTGCGGGTGTCGCCCCGTCTCGTAGCTGTTTGATGGAGCGGCACATGCCCACAACGGTACTTCACCGCCTCCTGCACTGTGCACCGGGGTTCGATTTCCGCGCCCTCTTGCACTGTGCAGGCTCAGGTCGGTTTGCACTGTGCACCGGGGTTCGGCGGATTCAACCGGTGGTTGCAACGTTGTCGCCTGCGATGAGTTCGGCGAGGGCTTCGGCCGGTTTTTTCCATCCTAGGGTTTTGCGTGGCCGGTTGTTCATCGACTGGGCGACTTCGACGAGTTTCTGTGGGCTGT
>JBGTCK010000085.1:0-136243 GCA_041748855.1 Acidimicrobiia bacterium | reverse complement strand
CCACGAGCTCGACATCATCGCCCGGCTCGGGTTTGCCGGCTATTTCCTCGTGGTGAAAGACCTGGTCGATTTCGCCCGCAGCCAGGACATCTACTGCCAGATCAGAGGCTCGGGGGCCGACTCGGCGGTGTGCCGGTGCATCGGGCTCACCCGGGTCGACCCGATCCGCCTCCACCTCCCATTCGAGCGGTTCCTCTCCGAGGAGCGGGGCAAACCGCCCGACATCGACGTCGACTTCGAGGCCGACCGTCGCGAGGAAGTGATCCAGTATTGCTATCGCAAGTACGGGCGGGAGCGGGCGGCAATGGTGGCGAATGTGATCACATACCGGGCCCGGTCGGTGCTCCGTGACGTGGCCAAGACCTTCGGGTTCACCCAGGCCCAGGTCGACGGGCTCAGCCAGTTCGTGGACACCCACGACCCCGGCCAGCTCCGCCAGATGGACACCACCCTCCCCGACGGGATGACCGCCGAGATGATCTACGACATCTGCTGGCGCCTCGACGGGTATCCCCGGCACCTCGGGATCCACTCCGGGGGAATGGTCATCGCCGACCGGCCGCTCTGGCATGTAGTCCCTCTCGAATGGGGGCGGATGGAGGGCAGGACCGTCATCCAATGGGACAAAGACGACTCATCGGCCGTCGGTGTGGTCAAGTTCGATCTGCTCGGGTTGGGGATGCTCAACGCCCTCCACCTCGCCCACGACCTCATCGAAGACCACCACGGCATCGACATCGACCTTGCCACCATCCCCCAGGAGCCCGCGCTGTACCGGTCGATAACCAGGTCGGACACCGTCGGAGTCTTCCAGATCGAGTCGAGGGCACAGATGGCGACGCTGCCCAAGATGAAACCGAAGACCTTCTACGACCTGGCAATCGAGGTGGCACTGATCCGACCCGGGCCGATCCAGGGACAGTCGGTGCATCCCTACCTGCGACGCCGCAACGGAGAGGAGCCGGTGCGCTACCCCCATCCGCTTGCCGAGCCGATCTTGAAGAAGACGCTCGGGGTTCCCATATTCCAAGAACAGCTCATGGAGCTGGCCCGGGTCTGTGCCGGCTTCGACGGGAGCCAGGCCGACCGGCTCCGCCAGGCAATGACCCACAAACGCTCCGAGACTGCGATGTCGCGGCTCAAAGACGAGGTCTTCGCCGGGATGGCCGCCAATGGGGTTGGTGGGGCGGCAGCTGACGAGATCTGGGAGAAGCTGCAGGGATTTGCCAGCTTCGGCTTTCCCGAGAGTCACTCGGTCAGTTTCGCCTACATCGTCTACATGTCGGTCTGGCTCCGGTTCCACTATCCGGCAGAGTTCCTCGCCGGCCTCCTCAACGCCCAGCCGATGGGCTTCTACAGCCCGAACTCCCTGGTCCAGGACTCACAGCGGCACGGTGTTGTGGTCCACGGGCCTGATGTAAACGTATCCTGGCACGACTGCACTATCGAACCACTCGACGCCGACCCCGATGACATCGTGTCCTATCTCGGTGAGAGCTGGCGGCGGGGGAGAGGGCCGGTCGACGACGCAGTGCGCCCGGCGGTGGCGGTGCGGATGGGGTTGCGATACGTGAGGAACCTGGGGGAGCGTGAGATCACGACAATCGAGGCCGCCCGGATCCTCGGCGGGCCTTTCTCCTCACCCGAAGACCTTGCTTTCCGCACCGGTCTCGACGTCGATGCCCTCGAGGGGCTTGCCGCGGCAGGTGCGCTGGAGTCGGTGGGCCTTGGCCGGAGGGAGGGACTGTGGGCTGCAGGTGCTCTGGCCGAGATCGACCCGGAGCGACTTGCCCTCTCACCCGGTGTCGACTCACCACCGCTTCCCGGGATGAGCGACGAGGAGTCACACCGTGCCGACCTCTGGTCGACCGGGGTGTCCTCGCGGCACCCGATGAGCTTTGTCCGCGACCAGTTGGGCGACTGTCTGACTGCCGCCGAGACGCTGGAGATGCAACGCCACGGTGTCCGGGTCAAAGTGGCGGGCGTCATCACCCACCGCCAGCGCCCGGGCACCGCCAAAGGAGTCCATTTCCTCAACCTCGAAGACGAGACGGGTCTGCTCAACATCGTCGTGCTCCCCGACATCTGGTCGAAGCACCGCCAGATCGTCCGCAAGAGCCCGGCCCTGGTGGTCCACGGCCGTCTCGAGTTCAACGACGGTGTCACCAACATCGTCGCACACAACTTCGAGCCGATCGGTGTCCAGACTGTGAAGTCGCGCGACTTCAGGTGATCAGCGGTTGGTCAGTCCAGCGCACCGGGGTCGGCGGGGACGTCGACGGCGTATTGCTGCAAAACATCCAACGGGACCACCTCCAGCGTGCCGAGATGGGTGGAGGCGAGCACGACCGGCGCTGCAACGCCATCGTGATGGGCACGCAGCCAGTTTCGGGAGGTGACACACCAGCGGTCTCCGGGTCTGAGCCCGGGAAACATGAACTGGGGCATGGGTGTCGTGAGGTCGTTGCCGATCTGGCGCTGATGCTCGAGGAACTCGACTGTGACGACGGCGCAGATGGTGTGCAGGCCGATGTCTTCAGGGCCGGTCTGACAGGTCCCGTCCCTGTAGAAGCCGGTCCGTGGGTCGTTGCTACAACCCTCGAGCTCCCCGCCGAGGACATTCAGCTCGGACATGCGGGCTCAGGCCCGACAGCCGAAGATGTCCCAGCCGGCGCCGTCATAGACAGCCCAGGCCGCAGCTGCGGTGGAGGCGCGTGGGTCGGTGGCTTCAGCACCGGCGAACCCCGCACTTGCCGCCCGGTCTTCCCAGTACTGGGGAAGATGCTGGAAGAGGCCGACGGCCCCGGTTCGCAGATTGACAGCCTCAGGGTCGAACCTGGATTCACACCAGGCAATCCGGACTGCCGTGTTCACGTCTTCGGCCTTGAAATACTCAGTGACGAGGGCACGCACCTGGACCTCGGAGAGCCAACCAGCAGGAGAGGCGATAGTGCCGGTGGATGACGAAGCGTCGGAGGAGAGGGTGGCCTCCTCGTTTTCGTCAACGTCTGTCGAATCCGCGGCGCCGGCAACGGTGGTCTCAGCAGGGGCGTCGGCGAAGAGGGCAAACGTCAGACCTGCGTATGTGCCTGCCGTATGGCCCAGCGATGCTGCTGCCGCCTCGTACTCGAGGTCGTTGGCAGCGTCTTGTGACGTGCCGAATGCGGCAAAACCGGCTGCTGCCAGAAGAATTACCGCTACCCAGCCCGCAAGAAACGAAAAACGTCTCAAACGCATAGATGTAGTGACTCCGCCCCGGCGTGGCCGGGTTCCTGATCCCCAAGCTTACCGGGACTTTTCCACAGGCGGCAACTCGGATTTGGCTCCGGGCGTGCCGTCGAGGGCAGAAACCACAGCTTCCCAGTGGGGCCGTTCGGAGTCGAGGATGTCGAAATGACCGACTCCGGCGAGCAGATGAAACTCTGCTTGTTGCCCCGCCCGCCTGGTGTGGTCAGGACTGACCTCGTTGTCGTCGGTGCCGTGGAACAACACAGTCCGTTCGGGGATCGTGAGCACCTCTGGCCCTCCGGCCGCGACCAGTTCGCGTGCCGCCGGGACATCCTCGACCAGGCTCAGGTCAGTCACCGGAGCGAGCCCGACGCAGACATCGACCGGATTGCGCAAAAAGGCCCATAGCGCAAGGAAACCACCCGCAGAATGGCCGAGCAGGCTGACGGAGTCGTAGCGATCGCGCGCCCAGGCGAGCGCGGTTCCCACATCGTGGCCGGAACCGGGCCAGGGCGGATCGACCCGGTACTCGACATTGAGGGTGTCAAAACCGCGGCGAGTGAGGTCGACGGCAGCCTGGTCGAACTGGTCGCGGTCCCATCCGGAAAACCAGTATCCACCGTGAACGAGAACGACGAGCGAATCACCTTCAGCGACTCTGTGGTCGGCGACGTTGCGAGGGTGGGGCCCGTAGCGCACGTTTTCATAGGGGACGAGGTCGCGAAAAACAAGATGGCGGATGGCATCGCGGTAGCCGGTCGCACCCCTTCCAGAGATCTGGCGCACCGCATTCGGCGCTACCAGCGAGATCCTCCGAAAGGCCTCCCGGGTGGAAATATCTGAAAGGTGAACCTCCACGACCGGCGTCGGTATCGAGGCCACGGCATCGGCGATGGCGACCGAGGTATGAGTGAAACCGCCCGGATTGAGCACCAGAGCGTCACACACCCTTGCGGAGCTCTGGATCATTGACACCAGCTCGGACTCGTCGTTCGATTGGAAGAAGCTGGGCTCGACATCGAGCTTCGACGACCAATCGCGGACCTTCCCTTCGAGATCTGCCAGGGTCATCGTCCCGTAGATTTCGGGCTGGCGGCTACCAAGCAGGTTCAGATTCGGGCCGTTGATGACAGCGATCCGCATCAGGCCGCCGCCGGAGTGTGACGCTCGATCATCGATCTTCCCTGTTCGATGATGTCGCCGGGAATGGGCGCCTCTGCGATGTCGGCGTGCTTCTGGAGTTCGGCAATAACAGCATTGGAGACATCGGATGTCTTGGTGCCCGCAGACCGGTCGGCAAGCGCTCCAGCGGTCCTCGGGTCCCAGTCGACGCCGAGCGCCCGGTAGACAGGTACCAGCACATCCCGGACCCGCCCCCCGTCGTCGACCACGATCACCCCACCGATGTGAGCGGCACCCTTGATCAGCCGCTGGCCGACGCCCATCACCTTGACCACTCCGCCAACGTTGACCGAATATTGGCCGGGACAGTATTCGCCCGGGATCTCGCCGACCCTGGCGTCGATCTTCAACGCCCGAAATGCGTCCTTCATCAGCCCGGAGACCATTTCGAAACGTTGCGTGATTCCTATCCGGGGATCATCCTCGGGGATCGCCCAGCTGAAAGCCAGGGTCTTTTCGTGAAAAACTGCGGCGCGCCCGCCAGCGAGGCGTTCTACAGGGGAAAAGCCGTGAGCGGCGGCGACTCGAACCGCTGCGGGATACCCGGGCTGGATACGGTCAGCCATACCGAAGGCGAGCACCGGATGGGCGGGATGGAGCCGGAATACCGATCCGATCTCACCCGCGGCGACCGCGTCGAGCACGGCGTGGCTGACCGCGACGTCGAGGGCGGGATGGTCGGTGAAAGACTCCTGTGAGACCAGAACTTGGTTCATCTGCCAGAGCATAAGCCCGGTGACTGGTACCGTCATACCTTGGTCAGGTACAGGAACCATTGAGACTCCTGACACGTTATGCCGGTACCCCGGCCATTGGAGGGCAAGTGCGCCATCGGGCCCTTACTGCACTTTCTATTGTGATGATGCTCGGTCTCGCCGCATGCGGAGACTCTCCTTTCCTGTCGCTTGGAGAGAGGTCATCGGACTGGGTGACAGCGCCCACGGTGCTCACCACCTCGACGGTGGCCACGACGATTCCGCTTGCGCGCGACGCGACCAACCTGGTCTGGTACAACGACGACCTGGGCGCCGGGCCGGAAATGCCCGAGGATGTGGTTGCAGGAGTATTTGCGCGACGTGAGGGTGATCGGTTCATTCAGGCGAGTCGGGAGGAGATCCGCAAGGTTCTCGAAGGTGTCAAGTTCCCCTCCCGCGTCCCGCCTCTCTCCGAATACGTCTCGAGCCAGCTTGTAATCGAGAACAGTGGAATCGTCTCGGACGACCCCTCCGCTGCCTTCGGAATCTGGACTACGGAACCGTATACCCGGTCGAGGTCGGTGGCGCAACTGATCGTTCTCAGGGTGTATCGCGACGCCGAGACAGCGGCCGAGCTCGAAGCCGAGGGGGCCGATCTCTCCTGTGCCCGGTTTGCCGGGGGACAGACCATGGAGTGTGCAATCGAAGAAATCGTTGATCGTCCCACGTGGGTGCTCCAAGAGTCGTCGGGAACCACACTCATCTGGTTCGACGGGATCTACCGATACGAGATGTACGGGCGCTCGTTTGCAGCCGTGGAGGCGCTGCGACAGACTGTGGCGAGCATGACGCCGCTCGAAGCGGTGATCGCTGAATCCTGACCCACTCCGACGGGGCGACATCTTGAACCAACCAGTGCCGATCGAACTGCTGCCTGAGAACGCGTCCGTGGCGAAGGATGGCGAGCTCCACATCGGCGGCGTCTCAACGCTCTCGCTGGCTGCCGAATTCGGCACGCCTCTCTTCGTCTACGACGAGGACCACCTGCGCCAGCGCTGTCGCGCAGTCGTTGCTGGCTTCGGCAAAGGCGCCGTCTACGCAACCAAGGCCTTTCTGTGCACGGCGATGGCACGCCTCGCCCACGATGAGGGGATGCGCCTCGACGTGGCGACGGGTGGGGAGTATCACGTTGTCCGGGCAGCGGGTGTTCCGGCGTCCGACCTCGTGTTTCACGGCAACAACAAGAGCGAACGCGAGCTCCGAATCGCGCTGGAGGACGGTGTCGGCCAGGTCGTCATCGACTCCTTCGACGAGCTCGACCGGATCGAGCGACTGGTTGGGCAAGGGCTCGAGCCGCCCGACGTATTGCTGCGAATCACTCCCGGGATCGAAGCCCATACCCATGAGTTCGTCCGGACCGGCCAGGACGACTCCAAATTCGGCTTCACGGTCTCCACAGGGGCGGCATCGGAGGCGGTGGAACGAGCTCAAGTCTCAGACTCTGTGAGCTTCAGAGGTGTGCATGCTCACATTGGCTCCCAGGTCTTCCGTGCTGACTCGTTCGCCGCGGCGGTTGACGTGATCTGCGACTTCGCCCGGGGCAAGGAATTCGCCGAGATCTCACTCGGTGGCGGGCTTGGCGTTGCCTACGTTGCAGGTGAGGAAGCTCCGCGGATCGCTGATTGGGTCGAGGTAATCACTTCAGCGGTGGAACGGAACGGTTACGAGGGGATGGTTTCAGTCGAGCCGGGTCGGGCAATCACCGCCGCGGCGGCTGTGACCCTGTACACCGCAGGCACGGTCAAGCACCTCCCCGGGATCAGGACGTACGTCGCTGTCGACGGCGGGATGAGCGACAATCCCCGGCCGGTGCTGTACGGGTCCGGGTACGAGACGTTTCTGGCCCGGGATGTCACCGCTGAACGCAACATGGAAGTCCGCCTCGTGGGAAAACACTGCGAGACCGGAGATGTGCTGGTGTCCGACGGTTGGCTCCCGGGCGACCTGAAGGTCGATGACATCGTCATCACGCCGGTCACAGGCGCCTATGGCCACTCGATGGGATCGAACTACAACAAGGTCCTCCGGCCGGCCGTCGTGTTCGTTCGTGACGGCGCCGTCAGACAGGTTGTTAGACGGGAGACCTATGACGACCTGCTCCTCACTGACCTCGGCCCCGAATAGGGGGCACCCCGGAATAGGCTGCTTCCACATGAGGTTGGCCCGAAGATGATGCACGGTGGGGGGTGGTGGAGCTACCTCAGCTACGACGAAGACCAGGAGATTCCGAAGGTCGATAGCGATCTGCTCCGGCGGGTCTGGAGTTATGGCCGCCCCTACCTCCGAGGGCTGCTGGGTGTGCTGGTCACGATATTCATCATCTCCGGCATCGGCGTCGTCCCACCGATTCTGATCCGCGAGCTGCTCGACGGGGCCATCCCTTCCCGCGACCTGGGGATGCTCACCTGGCTCGGCCTCGGGATGATCGCGGTCCCGATGATCAGCGCCCTGGTCGGCCTATTGCAACGCTGGTGGTCTTCTCGCGTGGGCGAGGGCATCATCTTCGACCTGCGGCGTGAGCTTTTCGACCACCTGCAGCGGATGTCGTTGCGGTTTTTCACCGCAACCAAGACCGGGGAACTGATGAACCGGCTCAACAGCGATGTGACTGGTGCCCAACAGGCGATCACGGGGACCCTGGTCAGCATCATCTCCAACATCGTTTCGGTGGCCTTCATCCTCGTCGTGATGATCGCCGCCGACTGGCGTCTCACTCTGCTCGCGGTTGCCGCGTTGCCCCTCTTCGTGATCCCCGCCCGGAGGGTGGGCCGGGTTTTGCGCCGGGTGACCCAGGAGCAAATGGAGCACAACGCTTCGATGTCGGCGATCCTCCAGGAGTCGTTCAATGTCAGCGGAGCCCTCTTGGTGCGACTGTTCGGGCGGTGGGACCGCGAAGCAGAGCGATTCGCCGAACAGGCAGGACTCGTCCGGGACTACGGGATCAGGCGGGCGATGGTGGGCCGCCGTTTTTTCGCCGCCCTGGGCCTGGTCTCGGCTGTGGGGACCGCCGCCGTTTTCTGGGCCGGTGGGTACCTCGTAATCGAGAGTGACATGACAGCCGGCACAGTGGTGATGTTCTCGGCGTTGCTGGTGCAGTTCTACGGCCCGCTCTCGGCGATCTCCAACTCGAGAGTCGAGTTCGCCACATCACTGGTTTCGTTCGAGCGAGTTTTCGAGGTGCTCGACCTGGAGACCGACATCCCGTCGCCGGAAAACCCGATCTCGATCTCACCGGCAAAGGGCGAGCTCGAGTTCGACGACGTCTACTTCAAGTATCAGAGCGGCGAGGTCGAGGGCCTGGCTGCAGTCAAGCGTTGGAAGCGCAGCGGTGAAGAGGGACCGGCGATCGCCCAGGCAGCCTCACGGGAGTGGGCCCTTGCTGGCATCTCGTTCAAAGCGAACCCGGGGGAGCTCGTGGCGTTGGTGGGCCCATCGGGTGCCGGCAAGACCACCGCGTCCTATCTCGTTCCACGCCTCTACGACGTCAACGAGGGATCGCTTCGCATCGACGGGGTCGATGTCCGCGACATTGCCTTCGACGAACTGTCGGAGACGGTTGGAGTCGTCACCCAGGAGTCGTACCTGTTCCACGACACCATCGAGGCCAACCTTCGTTATGCGAAACCGAACGCAACCCAGGAGGAAATCGAGGCTGCGGCCCTCGCCGCCAACATCAGCCCGATGATCGAGGCGTTGCCGGACCGATATCAGACGATGGTCGGGGAGCGGGGGTACCGGCTTTCCGGCGGGGAGAAGCAGCGAATTGCCATCGCCAGGGTGATCCTAAAGGACCCGCGAATCCTGATCCTCGACGAGGCGACGTCACATCTCGACTCGCGTTCGGAGGCTCTGATCCAGGAGGCCCTCGAGGGACTGATGGCGGGGAGGACCACCCTCGCCATCGCCCACCGCCTCTCCACCGTGCGCGCTGCCGACCAGATCCTCGTCATTGACGAAGGCCGCATCGTCGAATCGGGCACCCACGAGTCCCTGGTCGCAGAAGGCGGCCTCTACCGCCAGCTCTACGAAACCCAATTCGAACCAGTCTCTCCCTCCGTTTAGCGGAGGGCACCGCAACGCGCGTCTCTCCCTCCGCTTGTGTATGGACCGGGGACGTGGGAGCCGGGGAGGGTGGGGCGTTCCCACCAACGGTGCTTGGGGCGCGGCGTTGACGCGACCGCTCTCCCAGCCCGCGGGGATCTCTCCCTCCTACCTCCGCCCTCCTTCGTCGGGCGCAGGAACCTTCCTCCCGCAAGCGGGAGGACAGTGGCGTCGCTCAAGCGCCGCGGGTCAGATTTTCGAATAGGAGTTTGTGGTTGGTGGCCAGGAGCAGGTTCTCGCCGTCGTGGGTGAGCCACAGGTCGGGGGCTGCCTTTACCCATGAATTCTTGGGGAAAGGAGCCAGGTTCCGGCGTTTCCGCACCGAGGGCGCGGCATAGACCAGGACCTCGGGCGCCGGTGACCCCACGGCATCGAGCGTTCCCACCAGTTCGAAATTGCCAAACAGCGCGGCCATGCCCTCCGAGGGGTCGATGTCGCCTGACCGGTCGCTCCATTCCACCCGCCGACAGCTCTCGCATGCCGACACGAGCATGTCGCCGACCGCAGTGGGCTTGTGGCCCTGGCATCCGTTGAGTCGATTGAGTTCCATATGACACAACGTACAAACCGGGTGTGACAGAAAGTTTCGCCACCACTGCAAACAGGTCGGCTGCTTGCCTAAAGCTCGATGATGGGCATCTCGTGGGTGTCTTCGATCCTGGTGCCGGGGACGAGGAGGACCGGGAGGTGGGAGTTGTCGATAACTCGAACCGACACGCTCTTCCATGCTTCCTCAGTGAAGAGACGTCGGGTTGCCCCCATCATCACGATCTCGGCGTCAACGTCTTGGGCGGTGGCGATGATGGCTGCGGCTGGGTCGTCTCCGTCGACGAAGCGGGCGCTGGCCTGGATTCCTTCCGCCTGGAGGGCGGCAACGATCGGCGCGACCACCTTCTGGCCCCGTTCTTCGAGATAGATCGCAGCCTTCTCCTCAGGGGAGGCGTCCGAGGTGGAATCGTCGAGAAACGAACGGCGAACATCGTCGTCGAGGGAATCGAGAAATGTCCTGGGGATTCGGATCACGGTCATCACGGTGACTTCGGATGTTTCACCACCGAGCCGCGCGCAGAGTTCGGAGACAGGCCCTGCCGGTAGGACACCGGTGGTGGCGATCAGGATTCGCACACGGGAACATTAGGGTTTCGAATAACTCTGTGAGAGGTTGAACTGGATGGATAGCGAAATCGTCAACAAGGTCACCTGGAAGATTCCCAACGCTCTAGCCCTCGTTGGGTCGGCATCGGGCGAGGAGTGGAACGGGATGACGACGTCGTGGATCACCCAGCTCTCCATGGATCCGGTCCTGATCGGGATCGGAGTCGACAACAAGGCCGTGACCCACCGCCTGATCACGGAGGGAGGCTCGTTCACGGTCAACCTCTGGTCGTCGGAGGACACCCGCCCCTTCGTGAAGTTCTCAAAACCCGCCGAACGAGAGGGCAACACCCTCAACGGTCGCGAGGTCTTCACCGCTACCACCGGCGCACCCGTTTTCTCCGAGGCGCTGGCGTGGATGGACTGTGAGGTCCGGCATTCGACCGACCTGGGCACCCACACCCTGTTCATCGGGGAAATCGTGGATGCCGGTGTCAATGACGACGAGCAGCGGGCCGCAGCAATGTCGGACACCAGGATGAAGTACGGCGGGGTCAAACGGGGCGGCCACTAGCGCCACGCGGCGGGACGGTTACACCCGGGGCCGATGACCGGAATCGGGTCCTTGCCTTTAGTATCTGACGCTCCAACCCAGTAGGAGCCAATGGAAGTCTCAGTAGAGGGCAAAGTCATCGTGGTCACCGGCGCCAGCCGGGGGATCGGCCTGGCGACCGCGCTCGAGTTCGCCAACAGCGGTGCTGCCGGTGTCATCATCACTTCCCGTAAACCTGACAACGTCGAGGCCGCCCGCGACGAGATGATTGCGGCAGGCGTCGACGCCGACAGGGTGCTCGCCCTCGCCGCCCGCGCCGACTCCGAAGAGGACGCGGCAATGGCAATGGCGGAGACTGTCTCCCGATTCGGCTCGGTCGATGTGCTCGTCAACAACGCCGGCACCAACCCTTCGGCCGGTTCTTTGATGGATGTCGACCTCGGAGCAGTGCAGAAGACCTGGGATGTCAACCTGCTCGGCCCGTTGCTGTGGGCGAGGGCAGCATATGCGGCGGGCATGGAAAAGTCGGGTGGGGCAATCGTCAACGTGGCCTCGGTCGCCGGTCTCAGACCCGGCCCGATAACCGGTGCCTACAACATCTCCAAGGCAGGAGTCGTCCACCTGACCCGTCAGCTGGCATTCGAGCTCGCTCCCGACATCAGGGTCAACGCCGTCGCCCCGGCCATCGTCCGCACCCGCCTCGCCGGAATGTTGCTCCAGGACGAGGATGCTGCGGCCCGAAGCCATCCGTTGGGACGTGTCGGCGAGCCCGAGGACATTGCCAGAATGATCGTTTTTCTCGGGTCCGACGCAAGTTCCTGGATGACAGGGGCGATAATCCCTGTTGACGGTGGTGTGACAGAAGCAGGCTCCTCTGGTATCTCGTAGCCAAGTCCGGACCCACCCCGAGCCTGACCCCGGGCTGGCGCGGGAATATCTCGATGGTGCGCGCTCCTCAGAGCCGCTCCTCGACCACGCGTCTCGTCTCCGTGACGAAGGGAAGGGGCGGACCATCACCTACAGCCGCAAGGTGTTCATCCCGCTCACCACGCTCTGCGCCGACCGCTGCTCGTATTGCACCTTCGCCAAGCCACCCGGCGCCGGTGGGGTGTATCTCGAGCCCGAAGATGTGCTGGCGGTGGCAAAGGCGGGTGACGAAGCAGATTGCACCGAGGCCCTTTTGACCCTGGGCGACCGGCCGGAGCAACGCTGGCCCCAGGCTCGCGAGTTCCTTGCCGGGCGCGGCCTGGAAACAACCATCGACTACGTGGCCGAGATGTCTGCCCTGATCCGATCGGAGACCGGCCTCTTTCCGCACGCCAACCCCGGACTGCTTGACGACATAACGATGGCAAAACTGCGACCGACCAATCCATCGATGGGGATGATGCTCGAGAACATCTCCCCGCGATTGCTCGAGCCGGGGATGCCCCATCACAAGTCCACCACCAAGGTCCCTTCCCTTCGGGTGGCCACCATCGAGGCGGCGGGACGGAGCCGGGTCCCGTTCACGACCGGGATCCTGGTCGGAATCGGCGAAAACCACCAGGAGATCGTCGACTCTCTGTTCGCTCTCCGGGACCTCGCCGATCGCACGGGTGCGATCCAGGAGGTAATCGTCCAGAACTTCCGAGCCAAAGCCGACACTCCGATGCGCCGTTCGGCGGAGCCGGTGCCAAGTTGGTTCGCACGGGTGGTCGCACTCGCCCGGTGGATCATGGGCCCTGAGGCAAACATCCAGGTGCCACCCAACCTCACGGACCACTATGAGATCTACCTCGATGCCGGGATCAACGACTGGGGAGGAGTTTCTCCTCTCACCATCGATTGGGTCAACCCCGAGGCCCCATGGCCGCATCTCGCCGAGTTGGAGGAGAGAACCGGAGCAGCGGGTTTCGCGCTTCGTCCCCGGCTTCCGGTTTATCCCGAGTACATAAATGAAGAATGGATCGCCCCGCAATTGATCGACGATATCCGGCGGCGAGTCGACCAGAATGGCTATCCGAAAATCGGAAAGAGTGTCCAGACATGAGAGTTACGTTCCTACGCACCCGGCCAGCCGATTCGCTGGCCGCACCGACGGCTACCAGCCGCCGCCGCGAAGGCACCACGGTCGTCGAAATGCCGGCTCCGACCACCGCCGACCTGAACGCCGCCCGGTCCGGCGGGGTGCTCGTGCTGGGCTCATCTGCCGAACCGGAGCCTTCGGGGTACATGGCAGATCCGGAGACTGCGCTGTCACTGGCCAAAGCCGGAGTGCCGGGATGGCGGATAACGGTCCGCAACGAAGGACCCCGCGAGCTGGTGCTCGATGCTGTTTCCAGAACCCGGGCCGCATGGCTCAGGGTGGGGCGCTCTGAGATCGAACAGGCCCGCGACCTGGTCCGCCTTCCCGGGCTGGAGACCACCCTTTCGGTTTTCGTAGATGATGTGTCTCAGGCAGTCGAGGCTGTGGGCGGGGGCGCAGGAGACCTACTGCTCAGAGACTGGGATGTGGAACGGATCGGGGAGCTACGTGACGCCCTTTCCGACCATCAGCTCGTAGAGAGGACTCTCTTCCCGATCGGGCTCGAAATCGACACTGCCCGGGCAACTCTCGGTGCTGCCGACTTCGAGACCTGGCTCAAGCTCACCGACGGCTCGGGGGCGGCACGGCCCAGGTACGAGTGGGCACCGGGCAAGGACATGGATCCTCCGGTTCCGGCGCTGAGACTGTCGGCTGAGTGGGGTGACCGGAGTTGGATCGAGGGCCGCACCTCTCCGGGCATTGAAGGTGCGGGGGAGTTGGGTCCGATCCTGGAGCGATCTCTGGAAGGGAAGCGGCCCGATGTCAGCGAACTCCGCAAGCTCTTCGAGGCGCGTGGTAACGGCATCGACGCCATCGCGCACACCGCAGACCTGCTGCGAGCGAAGAGTGTCGGGGAGACCGTCACCTACGTGGTGAACCGCAACATCAACTACACCAACCTCTGCTACTTCAAGTGCGGATTCTGCGCTTTCTCCAAAGGTCCGAAAAGCCTGAACCTGAGGGGGGAGCCCTATTTGATGGGCCTCGACGAGATTGTTGCCAATGCCAGGGAAGCCTGGGATCGCGGCGCAAGCGAGGTGACTCTCCAGGGTGGGATCCACCCTGACTTCACCGGCAACTTCTATGTCGACGTGGTCAAGGCGATCAAAGCGGACATGCCTGAAATGCACATCCACGGGTTCACCCCGCTCGAGGTGTGGCAGGGTGCGGAGACCCTCGGCATCCCGGTACGGCGCTTTCTCGAAGAGCTAAAGGACGCGGGTCTGGGCTCGCTTCCCGGTACCGCCGCCGAGATTCTCGACGACCGGGTCCGTGAGCACCTCTGCCCCGACAAGATCAGGACGTCGCAGTGGGCAGAGGTGATGATCACCGCCCACGAGCTGGGGCTGCGGGCCACCGCCACCATCATGTTCGGCCACATCGATGGGCCCAGGTCGTGGGCCAACCATCTCGAAGTGGTCAGGCAGATCCAGGAGCGGACGGGGGGATTCACCGAGATGGTCCCGCTTCCGTTTGTTCACATGGGCTCGCCGATCTATCTCAGAGGCAGGGCCCGTCCCGGACCCACCTGGGACGAGGCGGTGCTCATCCACGCCGTTTCGCGGATCGCCTTCGATGGCTTGATCGACAACATCCAGGCATCGTGGGTGAAACTTGGCCTCGACGGCGGCGCCAGGCTGCTCCAGGCGGGATGCAATGACATGGGAGGGACCCTCATGGGGGAGATCATCACCCGGTCGGCGGGGGCCGAACACGGCCAGGAAGTCACCCCTGCTGAATTCCGGTCCACCATCGAGTCGGTCGGCAGAGTCCCGGTGCTGAGGAACACCGTCTATGAGGCCCTGGAGTCGGTGCTTCCGTAGACAGCACCGGTGCCTATTGTATACTGACGCCACGAAGCGCTCATCTAGAGCGGTGGAGGGACAGGCCCTTTGATGCCGCGGCAACCGAGGCCATAGCGATATGGAGAACGGTGCCAATGCCTGGAATCGATGAGTCGACCTTGAGCCTCTGGCTCATGGCGCTCACCAGCGTTTCATAAGGAACAAGTGAGGAGCTAATGAGCCAAATCGGAGACCCCTGCTGTAGTCGTGGGGAAGCACTCGAATGACTGCCTACCTCGACGCGGTCGCCACCGGGGTTGTGATTTACGACGGTGCCAGTGGGACCAATCTGCAGACTGTGGGTCTGACGGCGGACGACTTCGGCGGTGCCGACCTCGAAGGCTGCAACGAGCTGCTCAATATCACCCGTCCGGACGTGGTGACCAACCTCCACCGCTCGTTCCTCGACGTGGGCGTCGATGTCGTGGAGACCAACACTTTCGGAGCTTTTGCCATCCCCCTCGGCGAGTACGGGTTGGAGGATCGCTCCTATGAGATCGCACATGCCGGTGCTGTGATCGCTCGCGCTGCCGTCGACGAATTCGTCGCCAGAGACGAACGCCCGCGCTTCGTTGCCGGTTCGGTGGGTCCGGGCACGAAGTTCGCCACTCTCGGCCAGGTCACATATCGCGAGCTGGTCGATGCCTACACCACTGAGTCGAGGGCGTTGATCGATGGAGGAGTCGACCTGATCATAATCGAGACCCAGTTCGACCTGCTCGGAGCCAAAGCCGCCATCGAAGGAGCGCGCGAGGCAATGCGGGAAAGCGGTGTCGAGGTTCCAGTGCAGGTTCAGGTCACCATCGAACTGACCGGGCGGATGCTCCCGGGGACGGAGATCGGGGCGGCACTGACCGCCTTGCAATCGGTCGGCCCCGATGTCATCGGCCTCAACTGCGCCACCGGGCCCGCCGAGATGTTCGAGCCGCTCCGTCACCTCAGCCGGTATTCGACGATCCCGATAGCTGCCATTCCCAATGCCGGGCTTCCCCACGTCGAAGACGGGGAGATGGTCTACGACCTCGGACCCGATGATCTCGCCCGGAACCTTAAGGAGTTCGTGACCGATCTCGGGGTTGGCGTAGTTGGCGGCTGCTGTGGCACCACACCCGAGCATCTCGCCGCAGTAGTCGAGGCAATCAGGCCGGCAACGCCTCTCGAGCGCGATCCTGTTCATGTTCCGGCCGTAGCCTCGATCTACAGTCAGGTGAATCTGGACCAGGACACTTCGTTCCTGATCATCGGAGAACGGGCCAACGCCAACGGAAGCAAAGCGTTTCGCGAGGCCCTGCTCGCCGACGACATCGAGGCGTGCATCGCCATCGGCCAGTCCCAGCTCAGGGAGGGCGCCCACCTCGTCGATCTCTGCGTCGACTATGTCGGGCGCGACGGTGTAGCTGATATGAAACGGCTTGCCGCCGGGTTCGCCACTGACGTCGCCGCGCCTGTGGTGCTCGACTCCACGGAGTCTGCAGTAATGGAGGCCGGCCTAGAACATCTCGGGGGCAGGAGTCTGCTCAACAGCGCCAATCTCGAAGACGGCGAGGGGGAAGGGTCTCGAATCGACCGGGTCTTCACCCTGGCCAGGAAACACGGCGCGGGTGTCATCTGCCTGCTCATCGACGAGGAGGGCCAGGCCCGCGACCTCGAGTGGAAGATGCGGGTAGCCCACCGTATCCACGACCTGGCCGTCGGCACCTACGGGCTCTCACCGTCCGACTTGATCTTCGATCCTCTCACTTTCCCGCTCACCACCGGCGGCGAGGACCTTCGCGCTGACGGCATGGCCACTCTCGACGCTATCCGGCGGATCAAGCAGGAATTGCCTGGAACCAGGACGGTCCTCGGTGTCTCCAATGTGTCCTTTGGTCTCAACCCTCCCGCCCGCAAGGTGATCAACTCTGTCTTCCTCCACGAGGCGGTCGAAGCAGGCCTGGATGCGGCAATCGTCCATGCTGCCAAGATCCAGCCTCTCTCCAGCATCGACCCCGACCAGCGCACGGCGGCCCTCGATCTGGTCTACGACCGCAGGTCGGAGGGCTACGACCCGCTGGAGCGGATACTCGAACTGTTCGAAGACGCCGAAATCGAGAAGACACCGGTCGAGCCCATGGAGGGGTTGGCGGTGGACGAGCGTCTGGCGCGGAGAATCATCGACGGTGACCAGAACAACATCATCTCCGACCTCGACGAAGCCCTCGCCGGGGGGACAAGACCGCTCGACATCATCAACGACTTCCTCCTCGAGGGGATGAGGGTTGTTGGCGACCGCTTCGCTACCGGCGAGATGCAGCTCCCATTCGTTCTCAAGTCTGCCGAGACGATGAAGAAGGCCGTCGCCTATCTCGAGCCGATGATGGAGAAGGCGGAGACATCGAGGCGCGGATCTGTTGTTTTGGCGACCGTGTCCGGTGACGTCCACGACATCGGGAAGAACCTGGTCGACATCATCCTGAGCAACAACGGCTACGAGGTGCACAACCTCGGGATCAAGGTCGGTATCGGCGAGATGATCCAGGCGTACGAAGAGAACAAGGCCGACGCCATCGGGATGAGCGGCCTGTTGGTGAAATCCACTCTCATCATGAAGGACAACCTCGACGAGCTCGACCGGCGCGGGCTGGGCAAGGTACCGGTGCTCCTCGGCGGGGCCGCTCTGACCAGGAGTTATGTCGAGTCAGACCTTCGCTCCCTCTATCCGGGCCCTCTCTACTACGGAAAGAACGCATTCGCCGGCCTCGAGGCGATGGGACACATCGTCGCGGGAGACCCATCCCCAGCGCCCGCCAAGAAACGGGAGCGCCCTGTGGCGAAGTCGGCGCCAGGAGAAGTACCTCGCAGGTCTCCATCTGTGACCGGCGACAATCCGATATTCGAGCCCCCCTTCCTCGGGTCGCGGGTGGTGCGCAACGTGGCACTGGACGACGTCGTGCCCTTCCTCAACCTGACCGCCCTCTATCGGAACCAGTGGCAGTACCGCCCCGAGACGGGGGAGAAGGATGCCGATTTCAAGGAACGTCTCGCGCCGGTGCTCAGAGAACAGCTGGCGTTGGCCCGGACCGGAGGGCTGCTCCAGCCGCAAGTGGTCTACGGGTACTTCGCAGCAAACGGTGACGGCGATGAGCTCGTGTTGTGGGAGGACCGTTCCCGCCGGGACGAACTGACCCGGTTCGGTTTCCCCCGGCAGCACGAAGACCCCTACCTGAGTATCCCTGACTTCTTCCGACCGATGGACGGAGAGGTCGACTACGCCGCGTTCCACATCGTCACCATGGGCGCCGAAGTGTCGCGCCGCGCCGCGGAGCTTTTCGAAGCCAACGAGTACACCGCCTACCTCCACCTCCACGGGCTTGGTGTCGAGATGGCCGAAGCGCTCGCCGAATACTGGCACCACCGGATCAGGACCGAATGGGGTTTTGTAAACGAGGACGGGCCATCTCTGACCGGGCTATTCCGGCAGAAGTATCGCGGTGGGCGCTATTCCTGGGGATACCCCGCCTGTCCCGACCTCGAGGACAACGAGCGGGTGGCGGACCTCCTGGGAGCGGATCGGATCGGGATCTCGGTTGGTGCCGAGACTGCCTATCAGTACCAGCCGGAGCAGACGACTTCGGCGATCATCTGTCATCACCCGCAGGCCAAGTATTTCATCGCCAAGAAGCCAAGGGAGGTTCGTAGTGCTGATCGCCCGTGACGGCTGGGTCCGGATCGCGGAGGTGAACCCGCCCGAGTTGCCCGACATGAGCCACAGGTCGTTGACCGGGTGGACCAACGTGATGGTCACCGACAACGTATTCGGGAAGATCCGGGTGTCGCCGTATGCGTTCTCGGCGCGAATCACCCACGACACCCCCCATGTCGACCCCACCGTGGTGGTCTCGACCCGTGACCGCAATATCCTCGCCATCGAGTCGGAGGTGAGGGGGGCTCTGGGTAACGGTGTGGACTCGTTCCTGGTGGTGATCGGGGACACTGTTCCCCACATCGACCACCTGGCGCATCACTATGAGATCGTGGAGCACCTCAGGGCCCTCCAGAAGGACCTGCCCGACTTCGAAGTCGGAATGCCCACCCGGTTCCGGGATTGGCAGTTCAGGCGCCGGGTCGACCTCGGAGCCCAGTTCTTCGTCGCCGGGCCGGTTCTCGACCCCGATGTGATCGAGCAACAGATGGCCAAGCTGAAACTCCGCGATGACGACCCACCGGTGTATCTGATGATCATCCCGCCGTTCACCTCGACCTGGGTCGAGCAGATGGAGGGAATCGGGGCGGTGCCTGCCACCAGCGACCTGAAACAGCGCATCGGAGACGTCGGCAAAGATGTCGGGCGGAAGCTGGGTTGGGAGATTGCCGCCGAGATGGAGCAGAAGGCCCGTGACTCGGGTGCTGCCGGGGTCGTCCTGATGGGTCTCAAATTCGAGTCGGTCGTCGATGAGGCGATCAGAGCCTGGCCCGAACTGGAGTGATGGGCTCCTACCTCCGGTAGGACAGGCCGCGTGGTGCGGGGGCGAACCCCCACTCACGCAGGACCGGCGCCATGGGCGAAGCGGTGACGTCATAGTCGCCGACAGTCTGGAGGACTGTCCTGCGGTGCCTGCTCGCGATGGTTGCCAGTTCCCGCCCGATCTCGCTGTAGAGGTCCTCGCCTGGAGGCAGAATCGTGAGACTCTTCCTGCCTTTGTCGAGATAGGCAACCAATCTCCCGCCATAGAGCAGAACGTAGGCTCCAGCGTCGCGGGCAAGACGTGTTGGCGATTCGGGCCAGGGGAGGACAGCCCCATAAGGATTCGCCGGGTCAGCAGCTGCCAGCGAAATCAACTCGGGCTCAGGTTCGCTCCGGAGCAAGTCGATGGCTCCGGGAAGAGCGAATTGGGCGCCGCCAAGGCCCTCGACGAAGTAGCCCCGCCTGACCCGTCCGGTCTCCTCCAAATGGCTGAAGACCGGATACAGGGCGGTGAATCCGCCCACTTGGCCTTCGGCGAGGGCCGTGGGCCGGGTGACCACTCCATTGCGGTCGAGCAAGAGGTTGGCCCGTGCCGCGAGTCGCTCGGTCGGTTTTGGTGTCCCGGACACCAACGACTCCACCAGGGACCATCTACCCGACGTGTGCGCCGGGAAGGCCGCAGCAGGGCGTCCCCGGCCCTGTTTTCTTCTGGAGGCGGTGAAGTGGCGCAGAGGCTCGAAGCTGTCGTTGGTGACGATACCGTCCCACACCAGGTCCCAGAGCGAGTCGGCCATGTCGGCGATGTCGCCGCCGCCCGCGCCTGTGTAGATGTCACGGAAGAAGCTCGCACCGCGGTTGGAGAGAAACTCGACGATGGCGAGCGAGGTTGGACCGGGGTCGGAATCGGCACGTGGGCCTTCCCACAAGCTGGCCAGCGAGTCCCGGTGATATAGCGAGACCTTTCCGTCTCTCGTCCCCAGCGGTTCGCGACCGACCCAGACCAGCTCCCCGGAGATCAGCATGCGGTCGAGATGAGCTGAGGCGTCGCGCGCCCGGAGGGAGAGCACGTCGCGTTCGAGGATCGAGGCTGGAATCGAAGCGCCCTGGAGCCTCGCCACTGCCTCCGCCGCGGCATTGACCCCCCTGGGAGGATCGGCGCTGACTCCCTGCCAATCGACCCCGAAGCGGGCCAATCGGTACTGGTCGACCGGTTCGATCTCCTGGCGAAGGTTCGCCAGCGACCGTCGCTTCAGCCTCTTCAGAACGTTGCTGTCGACCCACTCCTGGGTCTCACCGCCGCGAAGAAATGCGCCCGGCACCACTCTTCCTTCAGCTTCGAGCGATTCGAGCACCGAACTGACCACGGCCACGGGGATTCCAAGGGAGGAAGAAGCCTGTTCGGGCGAGAAGGGAGTGTGGGTGCGGGCGTAGCGGCCGATGATGTCGCCAAGAGGGTCGGGTACCGGCTCGAGGAAGATATGGGGGACTCCAGGGGGAGGCTGGACGCCGATCGCATCCCGCAGCCGTGCCATGTCCTCGGCTGCTGCCAGGCGGACCTCCCCACCGATTGTCACTCCAAAGACTCGCTTGTTGTCGATGAGATATTCAATATCTTCGGGGCCGGTTTCGCCGGACCGGATGAGAACGTCGTCGCGGGTCATCGGTCCCAGGTCCCGGAGCATGTCATGAATGGCGTCGGCGTGTCGGGCAGTGCGCTGCTCAGTGAGGTGCTGGAGTTCGAGCTCGATTGCACCCACCACCTCGGGATCGATCAGCTCACGTAGCTCGCTGTCACCCAGCAATTCTCTGAGAAGGTCGCGATCGAGAGTCAGCGCGGTGGCCCGTCGCTCCGCAATCGGGGCATCGGACTCGTACAGATATGCCGCCACGAAGGAGAAGAGGAGGGATGTGGCGAAGGGCGAGGGGCTGTGCAGGTCGACCTCGACGAGGCGGATCTTGCGGGAGCGGATGTCGCGGAGGATCTCCTGAAGAGCAGGCAGGTCGAAATCGTCGCGTAATACCTCCCGATAGGTTTCGAGGACGATGGGGAAGGAGCCGAACTGATTGGCGACCCCGAGCAGGTCGGATGCCTTGCGCCGTTGGAGCCAGAGCGGGGTCCTCTCGCCGGGCCTGCGCCGGGGAAGGAGCAATGACCTTCCGGCCGCCTCCCGGAACCTCGCCCCGAATAAGGCAGTGTCTCCGATGTGTTCGATGAGTATCGACTCGACCTCATCGGGATCGAGGACCAGCTCTTCTGCCGAGGGTACGTCATCCGCGTCAGGGAATCGAACTGCGATGCCGTCATCGGTCCAGATCATGTCGACGTCGGAGCCGAACCGCTGCCGCAGCTTGTGTCGGAGGGCCATCGCCCAGGGGGCGTGGACCCGGGCTCCGAACGGTGAGAGCATGACAACCCTCCAGTCCCCGATCTCGTCCTGGAAACGTTGGACGACGATCTTGTTGTCGCCGGGCAGGTGCCCGGTGGCTTCGAGCTCATCGGCGAGATAGCTGACGAGATTCCCGGCAGCGAAGTCGTCGAGATTGAAGTCTGCGCGCAGAGTTGCCCTTGCCTCTTCGTGGCTCATCTCGCCGATCTCGCGAATGAAGCGGCCGACGGCGCGGCCTGTTTCCAGGGGCCTCCCCAGCATGTCACCGTGCCAGAAGGGCATCTTGTGCGAGCCGTCGGCCGGGGCCGGGACGACGGTCACCCGGTCGTGGTCGATCTCGGTGATCCGCCAGGCCGTCGATCCCAGCAGGAAACTGTCACCTTCGCGCGACTCATAGACCATCTCCTCGTCGAGTTCGCCGACCCGGCTGCCGTCGGGCAGAGCGACCCGGAAGAGGCCGCGGTCGGGGATCGTGCCGGCGTTGGTCACTGCCAACTGTCGCGCTCCCGGCCTGGCACTCAGTTTGCCCTCGACGCGGTCCCAGTTGATGCGAGGGCGCAACTCCGCGAAGAGGTCGGAGGGGTAGCGCCCGGCGAGCATGTCCAGGGTGGCCTCGAACACGGCGCGGGACAGGTCGCGGAAAGGTGTGGCACGCCGAACCATGTCGAAGAGGTCGTCGACATCGAGGTCGTCGATGACCGTGGTCGCCACGATTTGCTGGCTGAGAACGTCGAGAGGGTTTTCGGGGATCTTCGTCGGCTCGACATTGCCCTTGACCATCTCGCCGCCCACCACAGTCGCCACGAGCAGGTCGCCGCGATATTTGGGGTAGATCCTTGCCTTCGACGCCCGACCCACCTGGTGGCGCGACCTGCCGACCCGCTGCAGCCCGGAGGCGACCGACCCCGGGGATTCGATCTGGAGGACCAGGTCAACCGACCCCATGTCGATACCGAGTTCCAGGGACGAGGTTGCCACCACAGCTTTCAGTGTCCCGTTCTTCAGTCCTTCCTCGATTTCGAGGCGTTGTTCCCGTGCGACCGAGCCGTGATGGGCGCGAGCGATTTCCTCCCCCGCCAGCCGGTTGAGCTCCGAGCAGGTGCGCTCGGCAAGCCTCCTCGAATTGGCGAAGACAATCGTCGATTGGTGCTCCCTGATCTGTTCGAGCAGCGCCGGATACACCGCGGGCCAGATCGATCGCGTCGGGACGGCCTCGGGGTCGAGAGGGTCGACGGAAACCGGGGCAGCCATGTCTTCGACCGGCACGACGATCTCGATGTCCAAACCTCGATCGTTGGGGACGTCGATGATGCGGACCGGCCGCGGGGTCCAGGTGCTGTCGGCGACGGTCCCACCACCGAGAAAGCGGGCGATGGTGTCCAGAGGACGCTGGGTCGCAGAGAGTCCGATCCGCTGTGGCGGGGCATCAGTCAGTTCTTCGAGCCGCTCCAGCGAGAGCGCCAGGTGTGCCCCGCGCTTGGATGCGGCCACAGCGTGCACCTCGTCAACGATGACCCAACGAACACTTGCCAGGGTGGAGCGGACCGCTGAGGTGAGCATCAGATAGAGCGACTCGGGGGTGGTGATCAGGATGTCGGGCGGGTGTTTCTGCATCCTCCGCCGGTCTTCCTGGGGGGTGTCCCCGGTCCTGAGGAATGTGGCTAGCTCGGGAAGGGGCTCTCCGCCGAGCCTCTGCGCGGCGTGACGAATTCCGGTGAGTGGAGCCCGGAGGTTCCGCTCGACGTCGTGGGCGAGGGCCTTGAGCGGGGAGATGTAGAGGACCCGGCACCGTTTGTCGGGGTCCGGCAGTGGCTCGGAGAGGAGGCGGTCTAGGGTCCAGAGGAATGCGGCGAGGGTCTTTCCCGAACCGGTTGGGGCATGAATCAGCGTGTTCTCGCCCGATGCGATCGCCGGCCAACCCAGGGTCTGGGCCGGTGTCGGGGCCTGGAAGGATGCGTCGAACCAGGAGCGGGTTGCGGGGGTGAAGTTCTTCAGCGAGTCCACACCCTGAAGGTATCAGGAGTGGGTGACAAGAAGTCCGTCGCTTGGAGTCAGGCCGAAGCGGCGAGGGGGAGGCGGTTCACATTCGCCAGCTCGATGAAGATATCGACGACCGCGGGGTCGAATTGGGTGCCGGCGTGGCGAAGGATCTCGGATATGGCGAAATCGATGGGCAGGGCTGGTTGATACGCCCGCGAGGAGGTCATGGCGTCGAAGGCGTCAGCAACCAGGACGATCCTGGAGAGGATCGGGATCGCCGAGCCGGTGAGGCCGAACGGGTAGCCCTTGCCGTCAAAGCGTTCGTGGTGGTAGAGGATTGCCTCAGAGACGCGGGGGTCGAGGCGATTGCGGGTCATGGCGAATCCGAGTTCGGGGTGGCGCTGCATCAGATCCTTCTCGCTCTCGTCGAGCGGTCCGGGCTTGCCGAGGATCATGGGGTCCATGTGGATCTTGCCGACATCGTGGAGAACTCCCGCCAGGGCCAGGCAATCCAGTTCGTCATCCTTGAGTCCGAGGCCGGTGCCAAGGTCGACGGCGAGGTCGGAGACGCGGTGCACGTGGCCATGGAGATCTTCGATCACATCTTGCATGACCTCGATCAGGATGTCATTCGGGATCTCTCTCATACTCACCTGTGGAAAAGTAATCCGTCTAAACCCAGTTCACATGGGCCGTCCGCCCCAATTGGACGGACGTGGGCCTTTAGACCCATTCTTCCTGCAAATGCCGCGGGGCAGAGCGTTGTCGGAACTTCTGGAGAAAAACTTGAATCGGGCTGGCGTCGGCTCTCAGAGCAACCCGCATCTCCGGGCAGCTTCAACCATCTCTTCGGCTCGCCGGAGGTCGACCGGGTTGGTGGCAACTCCATCTTCCTTGGTGTAGGAGCCGACGATCACCGTGTCCGCCACGGCGTGCAGTTCGCCGAGATTGTCGGGAGTGGCACCGGAGCCGACCACCAACCGTGCATCGGGCCCAATCGCATCGCGAACGTTCTCGAGACGCTCGAGGCTCGGTGACGACCCGGTCCCGGGCCCGGAGATGATCACCGCATCGGCATGTCCTCGCTTGACGGTGTCCTCAGCAGACTGACGGACGTCGAAACCCTGCGGTGGGGTGGCGTGCTTCACCAGGATGTCGGCCCATACCTCGGTGCCCGCGCCGAGTTGGGCACGTTTGCGAAGGAGTTCTGCAGCCCTGCCGAGGATCGGGCCCTGGTCGGTGTACATCACCCCGGTAAAGACATTGACCCGGATCATGGCGGCACCGGTCACCGCAGCAATGGCAATGGCGGACATTGCGTCATTGCGGAGCACGTTCACGCCGATGGGTAGGCCCGTGGCCAACATGATCGCGTCAACCGCCCGGGTCAGGGCCGCGACGGTCTCCGGTGGGACCAAGTCGGGAAAGAACGGGACATCTCCGAAGTTCTCCACCATGAGGGCGGGAAATCCGACCTGGCTCAGCTTCGCTGCGTCGTCGAGAGCAAGACCGAGCACCCTGTCGATCGATCCTTCGAAGCCGGGCGACCCTGGAAGCGGGTCGAGATGGATCATCCCCACCAGGTGGGGAATCGAGCTCACAGAAATGCTTTGGCGACCTTGAGCGCGGCTTCGGCTGCGTCGCCCGTCACCTTGAGCCGGGTTTCATTCGGCTCGATGCGCCGGACCGCGATCCGCGCCCAGTCCGAAGCGGAGCCCTTGATCCGGTTGGTGGCATCTTCGGGTCCGTAGATCCATCGGGAGTACCCGGGGCCGATCAGCTCGATCCGGACCGGCTCGTAGTCGAGCCCGTGGTCCTTGAATGCGTACGGAAGGGTCTTCCACCCGAGCCAGCAGATATGACGGAGCCGGGGGGTGTCCTCCACTTCCAGGCCCAGGGTCTTGTAGATGTCCAGGCCATGCGCCCAGGTCTCCATGAGGCGGAATGTGGCGAAGGTCCGCGCGCTCATGTCGCCGTCGATCCACTCGATACGGTCTTCTCCATCCATGTGGGACAGGGGCTCGACGACTTTGGCCCTGCCGCCGCGCCACCATTCGATGACGTCCTGGGGTCGCATCTTCCGACCCTTGGTGATCGCCTTCTTGCGCAGAGAATCGAGGTCGGTTGCGGTCTGCCATTGCTTGATGGTGTCGCCACCGGCGATCACATCGGCCGCAAGCTCTTCGAAATCGGCGAGGTGGGAGATGGTGTCGCGGACCGTCCACGGTTTGGAGGGTGTCTCATAGTCCCAAATCTTGATCGGAATCCGTTGCAGGGACTGATCGAGGAACTGCTGTTCGGCTACGAGGTCTGAAAGGATGTCGCGCACAAGCCAATTCTAGCCGTTCGAGCGCATTTAAGGCCAAGACGTTCGTGTCACCAGGGTCGTTCGGCGTGTTCCTCACTGAATACAGGTGCAGGCTTGGTGACTTTGGCGTCGGCAACGAGATCATTGAGCTTATCGATCAGCTGGCGGAGTCGCCCGAAGTGGCGCCGGTCGAAGAGGAAAGTGATCCGCTCGTAGTCGAGAGCATCGTTGTCAGCGATCTCGGCTTCGGTCGGTCCGATGCTCTCCATGTTCCCGTCGACGACGATGTCGGAGAACTCCCGATTCAGCTCCTCGAGGACCTCCTGGCTGGGGAGGGTGTTGATTCTGAGGATCAGCTTCCCGGAGTGGTAGCGCTGGGAGTGGTAGTTGGCGTAGAAATGCTCGATGTGATGAGCCGCCTCTTCGGGGTCGTTCGTATGGAAGAGGAGGGAGAGGTCGGACTCCGAAATCAGCTTTCTCCGGATCAGTACCGACCGCGCGAAATCGAGGATCGGCTCCCAGTACCGGGATTCAGGCGACTCGAGGAGGACGATCGGGTGCAGGTCGCTCTTGCCGGTCTGGACCAGAGTCAGCAGCTCGAACGTCTCGTCGAGAGTGCCGAAGCCGCCGGGAAGGATTGCGAACGCGTGTGATTCTTTGACGAAACCGAGTTTTCTGGTGAAGAAATACTTGAAGTTGACGTTCCGCTCGGGGTTGATGTATTTGTTGGAGCTCGCCTCGAATGGCAGCCGGATGTTGACGCCGTAGGAGTTCTCGATGCCAGCCCCGCGGTTGCCGGCCTCCATGACTCCGGGACCGGCGCCTGTGATGACCCCCCAACCCCGATCCGCCATTTCCTTGCCGAAGCGCATCGTGATCTGATAGTCAGGGTCGTCTTCGAGGAGCCGTGCCGAGCCGTAGATGGTTACCTTCGGCTCTTCGTGGCGGGAGAAGACGAGGTTCGAATAGCGCATCTCCTTGAGGGCGGTGTTGATCAGCTTCAGGTCGCCCCTGTTTCCGCTGTCCCGGTGCAGTTTGAGCACAGTGGTGACCATTTCCATGACGAGGTCGGCATCGTCGTTATCCGACGCGGCAGCGACGAGATCGGCGATGGCTTGGTCGAGTTCGGGGTTGCCGAGGTCGTAGGGCATAGGGGAACCGTAACGCTACTTGAAGGGCTTGACCGAAGGACCATTGCGAACAACGGCGTTCCAGACCGTCTCGTAGTGGTCGCGGTCGAACCTGTCGACGTGGGGAAGGACGAACTCCTCCCAGGCTTTGCGTAGCGGGTCGGTGCGGCCTGAATAGATGATGAGGCCGGTGGGCAGGCGGTCGAGCACAGAGCGCAGCGACACCGGAGTCTCTACCCGCACCGCGGAGTCGCTGGCCTCGAAGGAGGCATTGACTTCGGTGGCAAGCCTTGAGATTGCTTCGACATACTCGTCCCGCAAAGCCGGGTAGCGGCGATTGAGCATCGAGCTGATCTGCTCGGATCCGGGGAACGATTTCTCCCAGATGACCCACCGGTCGGCGAAGGCCTTGTTCAGGGTCTGGGTCCCGGCGTAGTCGCGGAGGTCGGTGGGGTTCATCGTCCCGAAAATCCTGACATCGTCGCGGAGAGGCACGTAGTCCCCGTTGGGAAGGTCGATTGCCGCATATCTGTCGAGAAGCCCGTGGAGGGCGAAGAGAGTCTCTGCTCCGGCGGCGTTCAACTCCGAGAGGTTGAGCAGGGCCGGCCCGCGCAGCGCCCGGGTGATGTCGCCATCCTCCCAGCGCGACTCGGTCCCGCCTTTGCCGTCGCCGTGGAGGCGGGTCGATCCGAGCAGGGTCACGTCGCGGACTTCGCCGGTGAGGGGCACCCGGAAGTAGGGGAGTCCCATCGCCGCGGCGAACTGCTCGATGTCATGGTCCTTACCGGTCCCCATGTGGCCGCGCACCGCGATATGAAGCGGGACGAAGCCCCTTCCCCTGGTCTCCTGGCGGGCCTGCTCGAGTTGGGCGAAGCGGTAGAGCATTCCGAGATCGACATAATGCGGGTCGGGAGTGGGGATCTTCCGGTTCCGCTCGTCGAAATCGGGCGTGCTCTTCGGCAGCTCGAATTTTTCGAGCGTGATCTCCGGACCTTCACCGGCCGGATCGCTGAATGTGACTTTCTCAGGCAACTGTTCTCTCCCGTGTTTGATTGGAATCTGTGCTGCTCAACCACCATGTGTCCATGCCCTGGGTCGAAAGGCTCTTGCGGAGGGCGCGTTTCGTGCCCTGAATCATCGCCGCGGCGAGATGTTGTGGCTCATCGACCATCTGGTGGCGCTGGTAGGCCTCGTCGACGGTGTGGTCGCCGATTCCGATTCCGATGACGGTAGTGCCACTGCTTTCCACTGCCTTCACCGAGCTTGCCAGGTTTTCCACCGAACCACGGGTCATGCCATCAGCGAGGACCATGAGGACGCGTACCTGTGCTCCCAGACGCGCCATTCGCTCCGCGGCGTGGACGACGTTGAACTCGTCGACGTTGGCAGCCTTCTCGAACATCGATACCGGGGGCGAATTGTCAGGTTCCCGGCGGGCAAAGGCGGCCGCTTTGCGGGGTTGGGCGGCAGTGAAGAAGAGTCCGGCGAGGGCGGGCTCGAAGTCGCGCCAGCGGCGGTCGAAGGGCTTGACCAGGTAGTGGTTCACCGTTGACGTGAGACGATCGGCCGCGGTGCCCTGGGTTCGCTTCAAGCCGGCGATTGCATTCGCCCGGCTATGGCGGTAGGAGGTTTCGGTGTCGTGGGGACGTGCGGCGAACCCGCGGTTGAATAGCGCAACCTCGAAATCGATCTGGAGCTCGTCGCAGAGATGGGCCATCGTCCATGCGCCGAGCAGAGCCGAAGGCATCGCCCATGTGGTTTCCCGTCCCCGCACCCGGCCCGGGCTCAGCATCGAAGCCGATGCGTCCACCAGCAGCGAAACCGCATATCTGCGGCGGGTGCGGGCAGCGCGTCGCTCGTACACCCGCTGGTAGAGGCCGGCGCCGATGAACAGCGCGGAGTGGGGGGAGACATCTCCCTGGTCGAACCCGGAGCGGAGCCCGCGGCGCTGGTTCGCTGCGAACATCGGGAACAGCTCGCCGCTGACCCGGCGCTGGTCGACCTCCCAGCGCTTCGCCGCCTCCCTCAGTGCACCCATTCCTTCGGTTCCGAGCCTGGAGAAGGTGTGAGGGATCGCGGTGACCAGGAGCTTTCCGCCTTGACCGTTGGGGAGATAGATGTCGGGAGCCATGCTGATCCGGAGCAACTGGTCGGTCGACTCGTCGTTGGCCATTTCCGATGCGCCTTTCCGGTCACTGATTCCCGAACGCGCTTCGGCGGCGCGCCGGGTCTCCTGATAGGAGTCCGAGTCCGAGACGATCGGCGAAGTCATCCGCACCTGGTCCACACCTTGAGCAGCCTGCTCGGCATCGGCCTTGGCCGCCGCCTGTTTCGCTCTGTTGGTGGCACCTTCGGGGGTTTCGGTGATCAAGCCGTTCGCCCGGGCGATAGCCTCCAGCTCCAGAGCCAGACCGGCAACAGCCCAAGGGTCATTGGCTTCTGCGGCCTGCAGGCATTGCTCTGTGCCGTCATCGAGGGCAACCGCGGCGCGGGCGTCGAGCCGCTTCTCGAGTTTTTCTCTTTCGATGTAGCCGCCGGTGAGGAGGAAGCAGCCGAGCACGAACTGGCTGAGTGCCCCGCTTCGCTCCAGGGCTTGAGCGAAGGAGGAGAGGTATAGGTCTTCGAGCACCGAGCGCGCGCCCGGATAGACCGAAAGGCCCTGTCGCTCCTGGCGGGCGTCTTCGAGGGTGAAGAAGAGGACCTCTGCAACCGGCTTCTCGGTTCGCTCCAGCGCGGTGAGGAGGTCGGTTGTCGTTTCGGGGTCGCGCTTGCCGGTGATAGGCCAGTCTTCGGGGATGGTCCGGGGCTCGTCCAGTCGGGTCGAAACCAGGTGAACCACCTCGTGGAGTGCCGAGGCCAGGGCTACCTCGTCGGGTGTCACCGGAGCGTTGCGGTGGTAGGCGGCCTGGAAGATCCGCGGGTCGCAGACCACTTCGTCGTCGGATGCCGCCGGCTCCGAGCCGAGTCGGACCCGCAGTTCGGGATTCTTCGCCAGGCTGCGGGCAAAGCGGGTGACGGCCGGGGCAACCCGCTGGTAGCGGTTCACCACGGCTTCGACCGCCAGATCCTCAGGTGAGATCAGGTCGGCGAGAAAAGTCGTGTCGCGATCACGCATAGCCACCCATTGTCTCATGCCATGTCAAGTACTCCCCGGCGCCGATCACATTGGCGAGGTGTGCAGTTCCGACAAGGGAGCCAGCCTCCGTAGACTCCCGGTGTGCATTACGACTTCACCAAACTCCCCAACGGTCTCCGCGTCATCACCGAGACCATGCCCTCCGTACGATCCGTGTCCATTGGATGCTGGGTCGACACCGGGACCCGTGACGAGGACCTCGAACACGAACATGGCGCATCCCACTTTCTCGAGCATCTCCTGTTCAAGGGGAGCGAGACTCTTTCCGCAAGAGAGGTGACCGAGACACTCGATGCTATCGGCGCCGAGTCGAACGCCTTCACCAGCAAGGAAGCGACCTGCTATTGGACTCGTCTGCTCGACCAGGATGTCGCCACCGGCTTCGACATCATGTCCGAGATCATCCAGCGGCCCGCCTTCCGCGCCAACGAGATCGATTCGGAGCGCCAGGTGGTCATCGAAGAGATCAACATGAACGACGATGACCCGAGCGACGTTGCCTTCGAGAACTTCTCGACCGCTGCCTTCCTCGGACATCCGCTCGAGGCCCCGGTGCTTGGAACCCGCGACTCGATCCGGGGCATGACCCGCGACGACATAATGGGTTACTGGGATCGCAGGTACGGGACCTCTTCGCTGGTCATCGCGGCAGTTGGCAACCTGGAACACGAAGACATCGTCTCCATCGTCGAGGAGCGCTTCGGTGAATGGGACGGCGGATCGGTGGACCACAGCTTCGAGGAGATGGAGCCGGAGGCACGCGTCGAGTTGACCCGCCGTGACACCGAACAGGCTCACATCCTCATCGGAGGCAAGGGACTGCGCCGGGACGACGAGCGACGTTTCTCATATCAGGTCCTGAATCACATCATGGGCTCGGGTATGTCTTCCCGACTCTTCCGGGAGGTGCGCGAGGAGCGAGGCCTCGCCTATTCGGTTTACGCCTTCCGTCTCGCCTACGCCGATGCCGGGGCGTGGGGGGTCTATGTCGGGACCACGCCGAGCCAGACCGACACCGCGCTCAAGGTGATCGGCGACGAGTTGGACAAGGTGATGGAAGAGGGAGTCACCGACGCCGAACTGGAACGGGCCAAAGGCTCGATGCGTGGCGGATTGGCCCTTTCGCTAGAGGACTCGAACAGCAGGATGGTCCGCCTCGGCCGCGACGAGCTTGCCGGTATGCCCCACCTCTCCACGGACGAGCGCCTGGAACGTCTCGATGCGGTGACCCGGGAGGATGTGCAGAGCGTGGCCAAAGAGATGTACTCGGCTGAGCGTTTGATCGGCGCCGTCGGCCCCTTCGATGACGCCGACCTCGAGCCCTACCTGACCGTGTAGCCGACCGACTTCAGTCGGTCAGTTCGAAGGACATCGCCCGTGGTTTGTCGGCGGTGTCGATGATGCCGGAGGTGGTTCCCCCGTCGAGCCGGGTGAGAGACATGCCCCCACCCAGCTCGACCTCCCCATCACTTACCGGCCACCCCCAAACGGTGACTTGCGTCACCGGGCCGGAAAGCGACACCCATAGAACGTGTTCGTTGCCCTGGACCAGCGAGATCGCCTCAGCGGCATTCTCGATCGGGTTCAGGTCGCCTCCGGGACGGTCGGCGGCGAATCGGGCGGTGGTCAGCGAAGCCGCTGCCAGCACCAGGAGCGCTGCAACAACCAGTAGGGGGGTTCGGACGCGCTCTACTCTCTGCATTGGGTCGCCACGCTACGTGGTCAAGGCTCGCTGCACCACGGCTAAACCGGTTACATGCGTAAGGACTAGTCCTCCCGGCACGTCGACTCAGGCGAGTTCGACGAATCGGGAGAGGACAACGCCGTAGACGAGGGCCAGGACGAGTATCGAAATCACATACGACCATGGAGATGTGTCTCGATTTGCCGCGCGCCGGGCGGCCCAGAACCCGAGCACCACCCAGAGCATCACCTCGAGGGGCCAGGCGATGACGATCGAATCGGTGAGAAAGCCGATCATGGCCGAGATCGGGCCACCGGCATAGAGGATGGAGAGTCCGGCGAACTCGCAGACCGTGTCACAGACTGATTGGTTGATCAGGGCCAGGCCGCTGCCCATGAAGGCCAACCCGATGCCGAGAAGCAGGGCCGTGGCTAGAGCGGCATCGCGGCATCCCGGGTCTTCGCTTCGGGTCATCGGGTGATCGTAAGTAGGGAATGCCGGTTACCACCAAGTCGTGGGCACGGTCCGTACAATCGCGCCGAGTCAAAAGAGGAAGAGTTCATGTTCTACGGCGACATACTGCTGGTGATCCATATCGCTGGAGCCGGTGCGTGGTTGGGGGCCAACCTGATGCAGGCGATCGTCCCGGGTTTGCTCGGACCGGTGACACCCGCGGCAGCCAGTTGGTTTCGCACTACCGAGAAGCTGGCTACTCGTTTCTATATCCCGATGTCGGTGACGGTCCTCGTGACCGGGATCCTGCTCGTCCTCAACTCCGCGGCCTACGGGTTCGGCTCCGTCTTCGTGTCCATTGGTTTCGCCGCAATAATTATCGGAGCCATGCTCGGTTCTACGGTGTTCGGCCCGAAGTCCCGTGTAATTGCAGATGCAATCGACGCCGGTGAAACCGACCGTGCCAACAAGGTGCGGGGCACTGTCGGCGGCTTCGGCATTCTGGACACCATGGTCGTTCTCTTCACCATCTACGCGATGGTCGCAAAGCTCGGGGCGTAGGCGATAATCGAACACCTATTGCGAAAGACTCTCCTGACAGCGTTGGCTGCCCTTCTCATCGGGGGGTGCAGCCCGAGTTCCCCTGACTCCGCCCCCGGGCCTTCGATAGATCCCGTCACCGGCGAGGTGGTGGAGCCTGTCGGAGAGGGCGTCGAGTCGACGACTTCGACGGCGCCAAGCCTCCAACTCATCGGACGCGTTGTCGACACCGAGGGTATCCCGGTCTCCGGCGCCACCATCACATCGTCGGGGATGTCGACGACGACCGCTCCGGACGGCTTCTACAGCATCGAGGTGCCACAAGCCGGGATGGTGACTGCCGTCAAGCCGGGGTGGGTGTCCGCCGAACAACCCTGGGATGGCAACCCGGGGCGGTTGGAGCTCCGGATGGCGCCGATCACAGTGCGTGCCTTGCGCGTTGCGGCCAACGCCGCCGGCGACCCAGACCTCTTCCAGAGCCTGCTCGACATGGCTGATCAAAGCGCAGTCAATGCCCTCGTGTTCGACACCAAAATCGAGGGTGGGCTGGTTCTCTACGACACGACTGTGGAACTGGCCTACGAGATTGGGGCCGTAGCGGCGACCTACGACCCCACCGAGCTCATCGCCAGGGCCAGGGAGCACGGGCTTTACACCATCACCCGAATCGTCGCTTTCGATGATGCAATCAAAGCTGCCGCCTATCCCGACCAGGCCATCGCCGGCAGGTGGATGGACCCACGCAATCGAGACGCCTGGCAGTACAACCTCGATCTCGCCGTGGAGGCTTGTGAAATCGGGTTCGATGAGATCCAGCTCGACTACATCCGGTTCCCTTCCGGTCAGGCGGTGGCCGAGAGCGGGCAACTCGATATGACCCAGGAGGAGAGGGTCGGGGCAGTGACGGAGTTCCTGGCTGCTACGCGGCGTCTTCTCCATCCTTTGGGCTGTTCGGTGAGCGGCGATGTCTTCGCCATAGTCGTAGCCAGCCCCAACGACCAGGGCATCGGACAGCGGCCCGAGGAGCTTTCCGTCCAGCTGGATGCGTTCTCCCCCATGATCTATCCGAGCCACTACTCGGATGGCTGGCTCGGTTATGCCGACCCGAATGAGCACCCCTATGACGTCACCCATGACGCGATCGAGGACACTTTGCAACGGGTCGAGCCCGGCACGGCGGTTAGGCCTTGGCTGCAATCGTTCTGGTGGACGCCGGAGCAGATCCGGAGATCGATCCAGGCCGCCGAAGACCTCGGGGTGGGCTGGATGCTGTGGAACATCGTCAGTGACTACTCGCTCAGCTCGCTTCCCACCGACGCCGAGGTTGGCGGGTGAGCGATCTGAAGGTCGGTATCCAGCTGCCCGAAGTGGAACGGGAGTACCGCTGGCCCGAGATCCGCGACATCGCCCGGACTGCCGAAGACGTTGGTTTCGACTCCCTCTGGGTCGGTGACCACCTGCTCTATCGCGACGAGCACGGAACGAGAGGCCCCTGGGAGGTGTGGTCGGTTCTGGCTGCCCTTGGCGAGGTGACGGAGCGGGTCGAGCTCGGCCCCCTGGTCGCGTCTACTTCCTTTCACAGCCCGGCGATGCTGGCCAAGAAGGCGGTCACCGTCGACGAGATCTCGGGTGGCAGGCTGATCCTCGGCCTCGGCGCAGGGTGGAACCGGACCGAGTACGACGCATACGGCTTCCCCTACGATCACCGGGTGTCCCGATTCGAAGAGGCTTTCGCCATCATCCGCACCCTGATCCGGGAAGGAGTCATCGACTTCGCTGGCGAGTTTTACCAGCTCAGGGAGATGGAGCTGATCCCACGGGCGCGGCCCGACTTGCCGATCCTGATCGGCTCCAACGGCCCCCGCATGCTGAGGATCGCCGCACCCTATGTTCAGATGTGGAATACCTGGTATGCCTCATACGGGAACACACCCCGTGGGCTGGGTGAACTGAACGTCATCGTTGACGACGCTGCCCGCGATGTCGGTAGGGACCCGTCGGAGATCGTGCGCACCGCCGCGGCCCTGGTCCAGCTGAAGGGTGGGACGGGCCGGCGGGCGGGTACCGAGCGTCCCGTGACAACACCAATCACGGGAACCGCCGACGACATCGCCTCCGCACTCCACGCTCTGCACGAGGCGGGGTTGGGCCACATCCAATTGATTGTGGACCCCATCACCACCAACAGCGTCGTATCACTGGCCCCGGTTCTGGAGCGTTTGAGAGCTGCTGGCTAGAGGCCTAAGACTCCGTGATCTCGATCGTCGAGATCTTCACTTCCGATTGCGGCCGGTCGCTTCTGTCAGTGTCTGAATCTGCAATCGAATCAACCACGTCGATCCCGTCGATTACCTTGCCGAAGATCGTGTAGGAATGGGGGAGACCAACGTCTTTGTGCATGATGAAGAACTGGGAGCCGTTGGTATTTGGGCCTGAGTTGGCCATCGCAACCGTCCCTCTGGCGTAGGTTCCGGCTCCCTCGAGTTCGTCACGGAACTTGTATCCCGGTCCACCGGTGCCGGTGCCGGTGGGGTCGCCGCCCTGGATCATGAAGTCTTTGATCACCCGGTGGAAGATCACTCCGTCGTAGAACCCCTCCCTGGCGAGGAAGACGAAATTGTTGACGGTCTGCGGCGAACGCTCGGGGAGCAGTTCGAGAGTGATATCCCCGTGGTTGGTCTGAACCTTGGCGGTGTACGTGGTGGAGAGGTCGACCGTGAGTTCGGGTGCGGTGTCGTACTGTTTAGACAAGTTGGTCCTTCCTGGTGTCCGGGTCAGGTTAGGGAGGAGTGGAACCAAATATGGAACCTAAGGCGTGGCGTATCAAATGTGAGTCCGTGGCCGTTCAGAACGGCTCGATCTGCGGTTAGGGCTGAACCGTATGCCGTAGCTATCAAATATGAGTCGCTGCGCCTTAGGAACGAGGACTCCTATGACACGAAGTATGCCGGTTCGTTGCCGGGCTTCCATTTGATCGAGCAGCCCATCGACGGATGCTGCTCAGCGGGCACGGGCTCTCCGGCGAGTGTTGCCTCGATGGCGGCGCGGAGGTCCTCGCCGGTCACCGGGACATCGGTTCCCGGGCGGGAGCCGTCGAGACGGCCCCGGTACACCAGAGACCGGTCGTCGTCGAAGAGGAAGAAGTCGGGTGTGCACATCGCTGCGTAGGAGACAGCCACCGACTGGTCCTCGTCGTACAGATATGGGAAGACGTAGCCATAGGTCTCGGCTTCGGCCTTCATTGCCTCCGGCGAGTCTGACGGGTAGCCCTCGGCGTCGTTCGACGAAATAGCCACGATGGCGAGATCCGAGTCCTGGTAGTCCGTCCCCAGCCGGGACAGCTCACCTCTCACGTGCTGGACGTAGGGACAGTGGTTGCAGATGAACATGACGAGCATGGCGGATTTGTCGTCGAAATCTCCGATCGAAACCGGTTGTCCGGACACGGAATCGGTCAGTTTGAATTCGGGAGCTTTCGTCCCCAGCGACATCATCTTCGATTGAACGGCCATTTGTTTCTCCAGTAGTCCTACCTATTGGTAACGGATGGAGGGCTCAGCGCATTCCGAATCGCCTCTCCTGGGCCCGACGAGTCTTGGACCGACGAGGATCACGAGACAGCGAACAGGCAAAGCGGTCTCCACACCTGTTTTCTAGTCGAACTCCGGTCTGCGCCGGCGGATCGGTAGGCTTGGCTCGTGACTTCTACACCATCCGCCCCCTTCGGGCACGTTGCCACGGCCATGGTCACCCCCTTCACCACAGACGGCGAAGTGGATCATGGCAAAGCGTGGGACCTCGCAAGACATCTGGTCGCCAACGGGACCGACACTCTCGTCGTCGCCGGGACCACCGGAGAATCGCCGACCCTCACCGAGCATGAAAAGCTTGCCCTGTTCAAGACGGTGGTCGACGCCGTTGCCGGGAAACAGGCCAAGGTGATCGCCGGCACCGGATCCTACGACACCCGGCATTCGGTCGAGATGACCGAAAAGGCCGGAGAGCTCGGGGTTGACGGAGTCCTTGCAGTCACGCCCTACTACAGCAAGCCGGAACAGGATGGCCTCCTCGCCCACTTCACCGCTATCGCCGATGTCGGCGTGCCGGTCATGCTCTACAACATCCCCGGCCGCACCGGTCGCCTGATCGAGATCGCCACCATTGCCCGCCTCGCCGACCACACCAGCATCGTCGCCATCAAAGACGCGGTGGAGAGCCTCGACTTCACCTCACGCACCATCAACGAGATCCCGGGACTCCCGGTCTACTCAGGCCAGGACTCTCTGACCCTGCCGATGATGGCGGTCGGAGCAGTTGGCGTTGTCTCCGTCGTCGCCCACCTCGCCGGGCCGCAGATCAAAGCCATGGTCAAGGCCGCAAACGCCGGTGACATGGACGAGGCGCGGCGTATCCACCACGAGTTGCTCCCGTTGTGTCTGGCCTGCTTCCTCGAAACCAACCCCGCCCCGGTCAAAGGGGCGCTCTCGGCGGCATGGCAACCGGTGGGCCCGGTTCGGTTGCCGCTCACCGCAGCTTCGGCGGACACTCTGCAGGCTGTCGAGAAGGCACTAGCCGCGATCGGTACCCGATGAGCGTCTCGGTCACATTCCTCGGCGGTCTCGGTGAAATCGGCCGCAACTGCGCCGCCATCGAAATCGAAGGCAAGATCGCACTGATCGACTGCGGGCTGATGTTTCCTGAAGAGGACATGCTCGGCGTCGACCTCGTATTCCCCGACTGGTCTTGGCTGGTGAAGCGTAAAAAGGATGTCGCCTGTGTCATCCTCACCCACGGCCATGAAGATCACATGGGTGCCCTCGGTTACTTCCTGCGTGACGTCAACGTTCCCGTCTACGGGACCCAACTCTCCACCGAGTTCGCCAGCGGACGCATCGACGAACTCGGAGTCGACGGCGACCTTAGGACGATCGAATCCAAGAAGTGGATCACTCACGGGCCGTTCAAGTTCATGATGATCCCGGTCAGTCACTCCATTCCTGAGGCCTCAGGGATAGCGTTCGACACGCCGGAAGGGATCGTGGTCCATTCCGGGGACTTCAAACTGGACCCGACCCCGATCGACCACACACCCACAGACCTGCCGGCGTTCGCCGCCCTCGGGGAGCGGGGGGTTCGTCTCCTCCTTTCCGATTCGACGAATGCGGAGAAGGAAGGGTTCGAGCCATCGGAAAGCTCGGTGGGCCCGGCGATTCGAGACTTGATCCGCGACGCCGAGGGAAGGGTTATCGCCGCTTGCTTCTCGTCCCACGTACACCGTGTGCAGCAGATCGCTGACGCCGGTGTCGCCGCAGGGAGGATGATCTCCTTCTTCGGTCGCTCCATGCACCGGAACGCCGGCATCGCAGGAGAGCTGGGAATCCTCGATGTTCCGAATAAATCGGTCGTCGACATCAAGAAACTGAAGGACTACCCGCCCGAACGGCAGCTGATGATCACCACCGGGAGTCAGGGCGAACCGTTCGCGGCGTTGTCGTTGATGGCCCAGGGCCGGCACCGGTTCGTCGAACTGGGGGATGGGGACACGGTGCTGATATCGGCCAAACCGATCCCGGGAAACGAGACAGCTGTCTCCAAGGTCATCTCGAATCTGATGCGAAGAGGAGCCCGTGTCATCCACGGCCGCAACAGCCACGTCCATGTTTCTGGTCATGCCGCCCGGGAGGAGCTGCTCACCTTCCTCAACATCGTGAGGCCGCAGGCCTTTGTCCCGGTCCACGGTGAGTATCGCCACCTCCACGCCCACGCCGACCTGGCCCGCACCATGGGCGTTCCCTGGGCCGAGGTCCTCGAAGACGGCGACCGGGTGGTAATCGATGGCAAGAAGACCACGGTTGAGCGACGCGCGGTTCCCGCCGGTTATGTCTACCTCGACGGATCGTCGGTCGGCGATGTCAAGAATGCGGTGCTCCGGGACCGGTCCCACCTCGCCGACGAAGGCGTGATCGTGGTCACCGTCGGCATCGACCACAACACGGGCAAGATCGTCTACGGGCCCGACTTCGACAGCCACGGGGTCATGGACGACCCCGACGCAGTGTTGAAGAAGGCTTCCGCTGCCGTCAAGAAGTCTCTCCAGGAGCATGCTGGCGGACGCTCCGACATCGGCGAACTGCAGAAGACGGTCCGCCAGGCTGTTGGAAAGGTGCTCCGCGAGGAGACGTCACGCAAACCGGTGATCGTCCCCGTGGTGATGGAGCTTTAAAAACCGTTCCGTGAGGGTTCAGCCACCTTCGGTGTGGCCAAACCCTCACAGAAGGGTCAGGGGACGAGGGTCACCGGGTATTCCCGGACCGAGATCTGCGACCCGTCTTCCGCTGAGTTGACCCAGACGATCAAGGCTCCGGTCTGTTTGCCGTCAACCTCGTAGGGGATGGTGAAGTCGAACCCGCCCCAGCCCATGCCATTGGTGGTCATGGCGTGGCCTTCGGCAATGATCAGCCCGTTGGCATTGGTCAATGCGTAGCTGAACGACGCTTCGAAGGCCGCCCCGAATCCGGTCACGTGGAGGGGGGAGCCTCCGGTTCCGCCATAAACCGGCTTCTCGACGGTGAGCGCGGCGGCGAAATCGAGGTAATCGGCCTTCATCACGGGTCGGGTCATCAGTTGCCCGTCTCCGATCTGTGCCGGGATTTCCTTTCCCTCCTGGCGGAACAAGACCTCGGTGACGTTAGGGATCGTGGTCAGGGTGAACACGACCTGGGCCATCCGCTGCGCCACGACCGCTGAGTCGTCGGTGCCTTCGAATTCGCTGGAAAGGTCGACTATCGCGATCCCTTCGTTGATCGTCAGGCCGAGAATCTCGACCCCGGACGGAATGGTCGAGCTGATTGCAGGGACGCTCTCTCGCTCGCCGGCGGTTGGACCGGCGAAGAGCTGTTCGAGGGATGCCCGCCCCACCGCCTTGGTGTAGGCGACTTCGCGGTAGATGGGGGCGAGGAACGGGCCGGTCCTACCAGGCTGGCCACCCTCGTCGATGTAGAACCACGGCGCCACCGAGAGTTTGGTTGGAGCCACCACGGGCTGTGTGGTCGGAGTGGTGGATGGCTTGGAGGTAGTCGTCGCGGGGGCGGCTGTTGTTGCGGTGGTTGAGGGTGTAGTCGTGGAGGTGGACGTGGTCGTTGACGTGGTTGACGTCAGGGCAATGGTTGTCGACGTCGCAGCTGGTTGCTGAATCGATGTGGTCGAGTCCGCTCCCGGAGGAGTGACCTCGTTGCTGCCGCAGGCAGCGGCGAGCAGGCACAGACTTAGGATTACCGCTCCGGAGCGTTTCATTGCAAGTCCTTTCAGGAGATGTCAGCAATGGTTTCGCCCTGAGACGGCGCAGAGGGCCGCAACGGGTGACAGGCGACGTCAGGATTGTCTGGAATCGACCTCGACCATCACTTCTGACAGGTCTTTGCGGCGAAGGTCAGGGACCGTGCAGCCGTCAACGGGATAGCCGATCGGGAACATGCAGAACGGCCGTTCGTTCTCCGGCCTGCCCAGCAAATTGGTGAGGAACTTCATCGGGCTCGGAGTGTGGGTCAATGTGGCGAGACCCATGTGGTGAAGTGCGGCGATGAAGATGCCGGCGGCGATCCCGCACGACTCCTTCACATAGAAATGGTGCTGCTTCTCCCCGTTGTCGCCCACCCCGTAACGCTGTTCGAACATCACGACGACCCAGGGCACGGTCTCGAGGAATTCCTTGTGCCAATCGGTCCCCAGTGGTTCCAAAGCCTCCCGCCAGTGCTCGGGCAGCCGCCCGCCCTCGTAGTTGATCCGCTCTTCCTCCTCGGCGGCCTCCCGGATCTGTCGTTTCAGATCAGGGTCGCCGACCAATACAAAGGTCCACGGCTGGCGGTGGGCACCCGACGGGGCGGTGGAGGCGGTGCGAATCGCCTGCTCGACGAGATGGCGCGGCACGGGGTCATCGGAGAAGAAGCGGACACTGCGGCGGCGGTTCATCTCCTCATAGAAGGAGTCAGCCCGGTCGTGTTGCTCGATAGAGCTGAGCCGGGCGAATTGGTGGGGAACCATCGGTGCAGGCATGCCCGAACCGTACCAATACCGACCAAAGCAAGATGTCGGGCACCCCCTCCGGGCGCAAGTGCTCGCGTCCTTTCGAGAGCTTAGGAACCCGGCGTCGAGTACTTGCGTCAAAGAGAAATGCTATTGACAAATAGATCACCTCGGCGCAAAAAAATGAAGCCGGACATCACGCGAACGCGGTCGCACGTGGCCGTCAGGCTGGCGAGTGAGATCGTGCTGATCGCAGGGTCGGTCTGGCTGTTTTCGATATCCATAACCGAACTGATTCGGTCGTTCACGGTCTATCCCGGATATGAGGTTGCGTTCGTAAGGGGCACTACCCTCCTCCTCCTGATGTTGGCGGCGGCCATGGCATTCATGGGTGTGAAAATGATCCGATCCTCTAAGAGTCGCTGGATCGAGGGTTAGACAACAGCTGTCGCACCGGGTCGACGCAGTCTCATTCCCCGTCGGTCGCTTGCCGGACCTGAGCTGCTCAGCTCACCTTGACACCGAGGCTGGCCGGTATCGCCGGGTCGACCGCCCTACGCGCAATGCCACCACGCATCGCGCGCTGTGGTGTATTGTCTGCTCTATATGGCCAAGAAGACATCCACCCGAAAGGGTTCCTCCGGGCGGAGGCGGGTGTCAACACAGGCAAAAGCGAAAAAAGCGCAGAAGACGACGGTGGGCCAGAAGCTGGTGACCTTCCGGGGTTCGGTGCGCCAGACTCTGGGTCGTCAGACTGACGACGTCTGGGGTCTCATCCTCGTGGTGATGGCGATCATCGTCGTCCTCTCCTTCTTTGCGAAGGCCGGGCCAGTGGGTGCCGGAATCTCCAACGGGTCTAAGTTCCTCTTCGGTGTGTGGCAGTTCGCCTTGCCGGTGGCGCTGGGTGGGGTCGGGATCGCCCTGATCGTCGGCAAACCACGTGAGGGTGCCGGGAAACTGGTGCTCGGCGGTCTCGTCACCTTCATTGCCTCGCTATCTCTCTTCCACCTTCTCACCGGGGCGGTTTCACTGGTCCCCAATATCGAACTGGTCAAAGAGCGCGGTGGTGCGGTCGGTGCCCTGATCGCGTTCCCGCTACAGCGGGTGCTGGGTCATTGGGGTGCATTTGTCATCCTCACCGCCGCCCTGGGCATGGGAGTCCTGGTGATGACGCGAACCAGTGTTCGTGAGCTCTTCCTGGGCATCGGCGAGATGTGGGCATCGCTGCGCAAGTTCGCCCGAGAGATGGTGGTGGTCGAGACGGTGCAGGAGAATGGCGTCCACGTCGTCACAGCACCGGTGCTGCCACGGGGCAAGCACGAGAAACCCAAGAAGGCCAGGGCTCCCGCCTCCCGGCCGGAAGCCTCGAACAAGAAGCCTCTCGCCCCCGAGCCACCGAGGCCGGTGAAGACGGTTGACCTCTCCGACGGGAGTTATCAGCTTCCACCGTTGACGCTGCTCAACGCCGGTGGCGGAGTCGAGGTGAACAAGCGCTCCCTCGAGGACATGGCCCGCCAGCTCGAAGAGACCCTCATCCAGCACGGGGTCGACGCCACCTTGACCAAGATCGTCCCCGGCCCGACCGTCACCAGATACGAGATCGAGCTTGCCCCCGGGGTCAAAGTGAACCGGGTCTCCAACCTCTCCCACGACATTGCCTACGCCCTGGCCACACCCGACGTGCGTCTCCTGGTGCCGATCCCGGGCAAGTCGGCGATTGGTGTCGAAGTCCCCAACCGCAAGCGTCGCCTGGTCTCCCTGGGAGACATCCTCGGGGCCGCCCCCGCTGCCGACCAGACCCATCCGCTCACGGTCGGCCTCGGGATGGACATCAACGGAGAGTCCAAGCTGCTCAATCTCTCTGAGTTGCCTCACGTGCTCATCGCCGGTGCCACCGGCGCCGGTAAGTCATCGTGTATCAACTCGATCGTCACTTCACTGCTGATGCGCACCCATCCCGACGACGTGAGGCTGATCATGGTGGACCCAAAACGGGTCGAGCTCGGCCAGTACAACGGGGTTCCGCACTTGCTCACCAAGGTCATCACCAACCCGAAGAAGGCGAACGATGCCCTGAAGTGGGCGGTGGCCGAGATGGACCGCCGTTACGACCTTCTGGCCGACGCCAAGGTCCGAGACATCGAGGGCTATCGCGACAAGCTGGAGGCCGGGAACCTCGATCCCGACGGCTTCGACCGGTTCCCCTACATCGTGATCATCATCGATGAGCTAAACGACCTGATGATGGTGTCGGGGCGTGAGGTCGAAGAGTCGATTGTGAGAATCGCCCAGATGGCACGTGCCGTCGGCATCCACCTCGTGATCGCCACCCAACGCCCATCGGTGAACGTGATCACCGGTGTCATCAAGGCAAACGTCCCCAGCCGGCTCGCCTTCAGCGTTGCGTCCCAGACCGACAGCCGGGTCATCCTCGACGGCAGCGGCGCCGAGAAGCTGGTCGGAATGGGCGACATGCTCGTGGTCACCGCCAAGGAGCCGCGCCCCCAGCGGATCCAGGGCTCGTGGGTTCGGGAGACCGAGATCCACGCAGTGGTCGACTGGGTCAAAGAACAGCGCGAGGCGAAGTACCGCGACAAGGAAGTCCTCGAGGCTGTGGCCGCTGCTGCCGCAGTCCGGGCAGAGGAAGAGGATGACGAAGATGCCGCACTAATCCGTCAGGCCATCGACCTGGTCGTCCGCTCGCAGCTGGGATCCACTTCGATGCTGCAGCGCAAACTCCGCATCGGCTTCGCCCGTGCCGGACGGGTGATGGATGCCCTCGAAACCCGTGGCATCGTCGGGCCGTCGGAGGGAAGCAAGGCCCGCGAGGTGCTGATGACTGTCTCCGAGCTCGAAGGGATGCTCGAAGGCGAAACGGTTGGAGTCTGAGCCACCGCCGGGTTGCCCGGATCGCGCCTGTCGATAAGCTCAGGGTTGCATGTACAGCTTGATTTCTCCTGATGGGTCGGTAAGCGACAGACTCCCGTTGACCCTGCAACAGATGAAGGGGCTATACGCCGACATGGTGGAGGCGCGCACGTATGACCGGAAGTCGAATGCGATGCAGAAGCAGGGCCGGCTTGCCACCTATGCCTCCTTCGAGGGCCAGGAGGCCGCCCAGATCGGCGCTGCCGCCGCTCTCGAATCAGATGACTGGGTAGCGGGCACCTACCGGGACGCTGCGCTCATGTGGAGGTCGGGGTATCCATGGAGGCTGCTGGTCGCGGGCCGGACCGGGGACGAGCGGGGCGGACAGCCGCCCGGAGGTGTCAACGTCCTGCCCCCTTCGATCACTGTTGGCGGCCACATGATCCATGCCGTCGGACTCGCCTGGGCCGAGAAGCTCAAGGGCTCGAGCCGCGTCGCACTAACCTCCTTTGGAGACGGCGCTACCTCGGAAGGCGACTTTCACGAAGCGATGAACTTCGCCGCCGTTTTCTCGACTCCGACGATCTTCTTCTGTCAGAACAACGGATTCGCCATCTCCTACCCGCGTCACGAACAGACCAAGTCGGAGTCGATTGCGATGAAGGCCGCCGCCTACGGGATGCCGGGGGAGCAGGTCGATGGCAATGACATCGCGGCTGTTGTGGCTGCGGTTTCGGTTGCGGTGGAGCGAGCGCGCAAGGGCGACGGACCGTCGTTGATCGAAGCGGTTACCTATCGGATCGGACCACACACCACGAGCGACGACCCGGGCCGATATCGGGAGGAGTCGGAAGCCGAGAGGTGGCGGGAGCGCGATCCGCTGTTGCGGGTGCGCAGGCTCTTCCAGAATGCCGGAGAGTGGTCGGAGGAGTGGGAGGCCGAAATGGAGGCGCGGGCCACCGAACGCATCGAGCAGGCGGTGGCCGAAGCTGAAGCTCTCCCGGTGCCACGCCGCGAAGAGATGTTCGACAGGATGTATTCCGAGATCACTGCGCCGCTGCAGCGCCAGCTGGACGGTGAGCAGTGACCGAGCTCAATGTAGCCCAGGCGTTGAACCGGGCGCTCGACACTGCCCTCGAATCCGACGAACGCGTGCTGCTTCTCGGCGAGGATATCGGGCGGACAGGTGGCGTCTTCCGGATCACCGACGGGCTGCACGAAAAGTATGGGCCCGACCGGGTCTATGACACCCCCGTCGCTGAGTCGGGTATCGTTGGTGCCGCATTTGGTCTCGCCATTGCCGGGATGCGACCGGTCGCCGAGCTTCAGTTCATGGGTTTCTCGTATCCGGCTTACGACCAGGTCATCAATCATGTCGCCCGGATCCGCAACCGCTCCAACCACCGGTTCACCGCTCCTCTGGTGATCCGGATCCCGTTCGGCGGCGGGATCGGTGCCGCAGAGCACCACTCCGAGTCGGCTGAGGCGATCTACGCCCACATCCCCGGATTGAAGGTGGTGGTCCCCTCGACGCCGCACGACGCCAAAGGTTTGCTCCTGGCCGCAATCGAGGACCCCGACCCGGTGGTGTTCCTCGAACCGATCCGATCATACCGTGCGGTCAAAGAGGACGTTCCCGAGATCTACTACACGACCACCATCGGGGAGGTCCGTGTCGAGAGAGAGGGGGAGGACATCACGCTCATCAGTTGGGGGGCGATGATGAAAGAAACCCGCGCTGCTGCCTCGATGATCGAACAGGAGGGCGGTTCGGTCGAGGTCCTCGACCTGCACACCCTTTCCCCCCTCGACGCCGATGGAATCGTCGATTCGGTGAACAAGACCGGGCGGGCAATTGTCATCCACGAGGCGCCGCGCACTGGCGGACTTGGTGGTGAAGTGGCTGCGATCATCCAGGAGCGCTGCCTCTACTCGTTGCTGGGGCCGGTCCGCCGAATCACCGGCCCGGACACAATCTTTCCCCTGAAACGGTCGGAGGGTCACTACCTTCCGTCGGTAGAACAGATCGTCAAGACCGCAATGAGAGCCTTGGAGGAGTAGTGGCGCAGGAGTTCAGGTTGCCCGACATCGGTGAGGGCCTCACCGAGGCGGAGATCGTCCGCTGGCTCGTCGATGAAGGCGAGCGAGTGGAGGCCGACCAGCCGGTTGTCGAAGTAGAGACAGACAAGGCAGTTGTCGAGATCCCATCTCCGTACGCCGGCATCGTCCTCAAACACGGTGGAGCTGCTGGTGACGTAATCGAAGTGGGCAGCGTGCTGTTGGTGGTCGGAGAGGCCGGAGAAATGGGGGCCGACACTCCGGCGGCCGACAGTCCGTCAGAGCCGGTGTCCGAATCCACCCCTTCCATCTCCTCTGCCGCCGAAGAGCGACCTGAGCCAGTGGCGATGTCGGGTGACGCCGCACCCATCGTGGGCACCCTGAGTGAAGACGCCGAGGTCCTCGCCCCGCGTGGAGATTCCAGGCCCGCGGATACGGGTGATCAGGTGCTGGCGCTCCCGGTAGTGCGCAAACTGGCGCGGGACAACGGCATCGACCTTGCCGGAGTGAACGGGACCGGCCCGGGCGGTCGGATCACCCGGGAGGATGTCCAGGCGGCCATCGACTCGGGGGGAGAGGTGGCTGCGGAGAGGCAGGCTGACGCACCGGGGGAGAGGGCGGAAACGCCGGCTTCCCGTACCGTCACCACGGGTGACGAGCGGGAGAAGCTGTCACGTCTCCGCCGGACAATCGCCGCCAACATGTCGAAGAGCTGGGCGGAGATCCCCCACGTCACCACCTTCGAGGACGCCGACGCCACCAGACTCCTCGAGACTCGCTCGGCATTGGCCCACCGCTATGACCGCAAGATCCCGCTGGAAGCGCTCGTGGTCAAGGCAGTTTTGCCCGCTCTCGATGAGTTCCCTGAGTTCAACGCCACCCTGGACGGCGAGGACCTCGTCATGCATGCCTCCCGCGATATCGGAATCGCCGTCGACACACCCGATGGGTTGCTGGTGGCGGTAATCCGTGACGCTGGGGGCAAGGGTGTCCTCCAGCTGGCCGAAGAGATATCCGCACTAGGGGAGGGTGCCCGGAGCCGATCGCTGTCAGTAGACCAGCTCACCGGCCAGACCTTCACCGTGTCCAACATCGGCGCGGTCGGCGGCGGGCACGGGACGCCGATCGTCCCCTACGGCACGACCGCAATCCTGTCTATCGGCCGCGCCAAAGAGCGGGCTGTTGTCTACGAAGGAGACCTGGGGATAGCGCCAATCATGCCGCTGTCGCTCTCATATGACCACCGGGTGGTCGACGGTGCGCAGGGACGCAGGTTCATCAGCCTCATCATCGAAAACCTCGAGGAACCGGCCCTGTTCCTGGCCAGTTGAAGGCCATGTCCATGTCCTCAGCTATGAGGACAGCACCGGTGTGGTCCAGGAGGAATACGACAAAGCGCTGAAACGGGCAGGGAGGATCAGGAACATCGACCATGAAGACTGGATCGACGAAGCGGGCCGGAAGAAAGACCGTCCGGAGGGCAACTACCCTCACAGGCTATGAGTGATGAAAAGAAGTCCGGCGACGAAGCTTCGGCGGAGACGGAAGGCAAAAAACAGCTGCCCGAGATCGAGGAGCAACTGGTCTCGAAGTCGTACACAGGCATGTTCGGCAAGTCCAAGGTTGCCTACACCGCTACCGCTGCGACCCAGATAATCGAACGGTCTGACGACAAGAAGGCAGTTTTCTTCTATGTCGGCTACACCAAAGACGACGTCGACCCCTCAGATCGCCCCATCATCTTCGCCTTCAACGGTGGCCCTGGCTCGTCGACGGTGTGGCTGCATTTAGGCCTCTTCGGACCGAAGCGGGTCGAGTTCGATGACGAGGGCCAGCCGGTAGGAATCCCCGGGCGCCTGGTCGACAACGAGTATTCGATACTCGATGTGGCCGACGTGGTCCATGTCGATGCCATCGGCACCGGGCTGTCCCGGGCGCACCCCAAAGACAAGGAGAAGGAGTACCACCACTTCTCCCGCGACATCGAGGCATTCTCCGAGTTCATCGTCTCCTACCTGAGCCGCAATGACCGCTGGGCTTCGCCGGTCTTCCTCGCCGGGGAGAGTTACGGGACCACCCGCGGGGCAGCAATCGCCGCGACCCTATTCGAAAAGCACGGGTTGCAGCTCAACGGCGTCCTCCTGATCTCGGTGGCGATGAGCTTTCAGACCATTGCGATGGATACCGGAGCTGGTTTCCTCTTCCATCGGGGCAACGACCTTCCGTATCTCACCCACCTGCCCACCTACGCGGCGACGGCCTGGTATCACGGTGTGCTCGCCAAAGAGCACCAGTCCAAGAAATTGCGGACGTTCCTAGACGAAGTCGAAGAGTTCGCGCTTGGCCCGTACTGGTCGGCGCTTGCGCTAGGGGACCGGATCGAAGACCCGGAGCGGGCAGAGATCGTGAAGAAGGTCGCCGAATACACAGGGCTCTCCGAGGACTACGTCGACCGCTACGACATGAGGATCCACATCATGAGGTTCTGCAAGGAGCTGCTGCGCTCCCAGCGCAAGACCGTCGGGCGCCTCGACTCCCGCTATACCGGATACGACCGGGTTGCGGACGGAGACAACATCGAGAGCGACCCGGCAGCAAACCTCACTATGGGTCCGATGTCCTCGGCGCTGAATGCCTATCTGCGCAGCGAGCTCGGCTTCAAGACCGACGACTTCTACGAGATCCTGTCCATGGAGATCAACCAGCGCTGGGACTACGAAGAGTTCAAGAACAAGTACGTCGACACCTCGGAGAAACTCCGCGACGTCATGTCGCGGTCACAGCGAATGAAGGTGTTCGTGGCCAACGGCTACTACGACCTGGCCACCCCGCACCTCGCATGTGAGTACACGTTCAGCCACATGGGACTCGAGCCAGAGATCCGGAAAAACGTGACGATGAAGTACTACGACGCGGGGCACATGATGTATGTCCACAAGCCCTCGCTAATCCAGCTTGCTGCCGACATGCGTAAATTCGTCCGGGACAGTCTTTGAAGACCATCGGGCTCATCGGCGGCCTGAGCTGGCAGTCGACGCTCACCTACTACCGGTTGCTCAACGAGGCCGTGGGTGAGCGTCTCAACGGGCACCACTCCGCTGATCTGAGGATCTGGTCGGTTGACTTCGAGCCGATTCATCAGGCCCAGCTCAAAGACGACCACGACTGGATCGGGTCGGTGCTCGCCGATGCGGGGAAGGGCCTGGCCGACGCCGGAGCTGACCTGCTGGTGATTGCCTCCAATACCTGTCATCGGTACGCCGGTCAGGTCGAGTCTGTCGCCCGGATCCCGGTGATCCACATAATCGACGCCACCGCCGAGCGGATCGCCGCTTCGGATATGACAAAAGTGCTCCTGCTCGGCACCGACTACACGATGTCAGGGGATTTCTACTCCGGCTCCATGGCCCGTTTCGGGATCGAGTGCGTGGTGCCGGGGCCGGCAGAGCGCACCGAGGTCCATCGGATAATCTTCGACGAGCTTGTCCACGGGGATATCCGGCAAGACTCGAAGCGAGAGCTCCTGGAAATCATCGAGCGATCCGCAAGCGGGGGCGTTGAGGGGGTGATCCTGGGGTGCACCGAGTTGGGCCTCATCCTCGACGAGGGGGACGGCGCCGTGCCCGGTTTCGACACCACGCCTATCCATTGCGCCGCCGTGGTCGACGCTGCTCTGACTTGAAATCAGGCACCCTCCCGGAAGGTCCCACCTAGCCCGAGTGGCTGTCCACGACTGACAGCACCTCGGTCATGTCGAGTTCGGGGTAGGGGTCGGGGGCGAGCAGGCCGAGGATGCGTTCTTGTGACCTCGCCGACACCACGACCCTGTCGTCCCAGCGTTCCAGTAGGTCGTCGGGTGGGGTGCGGCAGCAATCAGGGTCAGGACAGGTCGAGGTCTCTCGATTCTCCGTGTCGCGTCCGCGGAACCAGCGGGCGTCTTTGAATTGGACACCGATCGTGATCGCCCTGGCCGGCTCCCGGCCAGTCTCGACGTGGGTGGTGGAGAAGTAGGTGCCCTCCGGGGTATCCGTGTACTGGTGGTGGGTGTCGAAGCGGTCGGGTGAGCGGAAAGTGACCCGCGATCCCCAACGCTGGCACAGTTTCTGGGTCTCGATCCCGCCATGGAGATCGCGCGGAACCGGTACCCCGTCATTGGAGTAGCCCTTGACGATGCTTCCCTGCTCGTCGCTGACGAGCAGGTGGCAAGGGATTTTGAAGTGATGGGTCAGGAGGTTTGCAGTCCGCCATGCCGCCATCTCATAAGAGACGTAGAACAACTCCTTGACGTCTTCCACGTTCATGTCGTGGTTGGCCTTAGCTCTCTCCAGTCGGGGCACGACCGCAGATTCGGGGACGAGCACCGCCGCAGCGAAGTAGGCGGTCTCGATCCGCTGGCGAAGAAAGGTCTCCAGGTCGGGCACGTTTTCGTGGTCGAGGAGGAACCCGGCGAGGGTCTGCAGCACCGCCTTGCGCGCCTGGCGGGTCTTCAGTTCGTTTCTCTGGGCAATGTAGATTCGCTGATTCTCGAGATCGATGATCGAGCGGGCGAACGAAGGCATGTCGTCGATAGGGTGGATTTCGAAGCCCGCCCTCGATGTCAGGTCGATGAGATTTCGAGAATTGAAGGGGCCTTCTCCGAGATACCCGCTGGAGGCCAGGGCTTTTGCGGCCTCCTCCTCGATATTTTCGAGGTACCCATCGTTGGAGGTGATCCATGCCGTCACCTCGCCATTGGCACGTCGGATCTCCTCCCCGCTGGCATGGCCGAGACCCGATTTCTCCTGGAGGGTCTCATGCAGTCCGACGATGTGGGCCAGGGTCTCGTTGTCCAGCTTTGCGGAAGGCTTGATCGTGGGAAGGTCGAGCGAATCGAACAGTGAGCTGTCCTGAGACTTGAGCAGTGCGATCTCGAGGCGGTCGCGATGAGTTGGGGGAGTGGGCTCGATCAACTCCTCCAATTCAATGCCCAGCGCCGCTGCCAGGTCGAGGATGAGCTGGAACCGCGGCTCCTTCTTGCCGTTCTCGAAGAGGGACAGGTACGGCCCGGGTTTGCCTACTTTTTCGCCGAGGTCGTCGAGGGTGAGATCTGCCAGTTTCCGGAAGTGCCGGAGTCGTCGCCCCAGTATCAACTGGTCTAGGTGCGGAGATTCAACCATTTAGCGCTCCAATCCAAAGATTGATCAATCTTATCTCAGTCTAGACCTGACAAGTCAAGATCGAGACAAGAAGATGGTCTTCTTATGAACCAGTTTCGTGAAACGGAAACGGAGAGACGGGTACTAACCCCCGACGCCGTGGCTTTCCTCAACGATCTCGAGCGAGAGTTCGGGTGGCGGCGGGGCCAATTGCTCGCCAGGCGACAGGCCCGTCGTTTCGGGATCGTCGCCGGCAACCACCCAGATTTCCTTTCTGAGACTGTCGACGTCAGAGACGGCGAGTGGAAGGTTGCTCCGATTCCTGCCGACCTCGAAGACCGCAGGGTCGAGATCACCGGTCCAGTGGACAAAAAGATGATGATCAACGCCCTCAATTCGGGGGCCCGGGTGTTCATGGCCGACTTCGAAGACGCCACCTCACCGACGTGGGCGAACCTCCTCGAAGGCCAGGCCAACCTCGTCGATGCCTACCGCCGCGACCTCAGACTGGAGACCGAGAAGAAGACCTACGAGCTAGACGACGAGGTGGCAACACTGGTGATCAGGCCGAGGGGTTGGCATCTCGAAGAGAAGCACTTCCTCGTCGACGGCCAGCCGATGTCGGCCTCGTTGCTCGACTTCGGTCTTTATATCTTCCATGGGGGACGCGCCGCAATCGAAGCCGGCACCGGGCCGTACCTCTACCTCCCCAAGCTGGAGTCCCATCTCGAGGCGCGACTGTGGAACGACGTGTTCGTCTGGGCCCAGCGCCAACTCGACATCCCGGTGGGGACGATCAAGGCGACGGTGCTCATCGAGCACATCCGCGCCGCGTTCGAGATGGACGAGATCCTCTACGAGTTGCGTGAGCACGCTGCCGGGCTCAACGCCGGCCGCTGGGACTACATCTTCTCGGTGATCAAAGAGTTCCGTGACGACCCGGAGTTCGTTCTCCCCGATCGGTCCCAGGTGAAGATGACCGTCCCGTTCATGAAGGCCTACACCGAGTTGATGGTCAAGACCTGCCACCGTCGGGGTGCCCATGCCATCGGAGGGATGGCCGCCTTCATCCCCGACAGACGGGACCCCGAAGTCACCGAGAGCGCGATCGCGGCAGTCAAGGCAGACAAGGCCCGGGAGGCCGGTGCCGGTTGTGACGGTACATGGGTCGCTCACCCGGACCTGGTCGAGGTTGCGCGCACAGAGTTTGACCGGGTGCTTGGAGACCGGCCCAACCAGGTCGATCGACAACGTGACGAGGTGTCGGTCGGTGCTGATGACCTCCTCGACCTCGACTTCCCGGGAACCGTCACTCTCGACGGCGTCCGGGCCAATGTCGAAGTGGGGATCCTCTATATCGCCTCCTGGCTCTCGGGAACCGGGGCCGCCGCGATCCACAATCTCATGGAAGACGTCGCAACTGCCGAGATCTCCCGATCTCAGATCTGGCAGTGGGTGCGTCATGGCGTGACCACCGAAGACGGAACAGAGGTCACCGAGGCACTCGTCCGCAATCTGGTGAGAGAGGTCGTCGACAGCCTGGAAGCGGAGGATCATCCCAACATCGATCACATCCACACCGGCCGCAAGATCTTCGAGGATGTGGCCCTCGGCTCTGAATTCGTCGAATTCCTCACTCTGCCCGCATACGAACTGATCAACTGATGGAGAACACAATGCCCCGCATCACCGAAGAGATATCCCGGCTGGAACAGGACTGGGCCACCAATCCGCGCTGGGACGGCATCGTCCGGGACTACACGGCCCGTGAGGTCGTGGAGTTGCGGGGAAGCATCCGCGAGGAGCACACGCTGGCCCGGGTCATGTCGGAGAAGCTGTGGAACCTGATCACCAGCGAGGACTACATCAACTCGCTGGGGGCGCTGAGCGGGGGACAGGCGACCCAAATGGTCAAAGCGGGTCTCAGGGCGATTTATCTGTCGGGTTGGCAGGTCGCCGGCGACGGAAACCTCGCCGGGGAGGTCTACCCGGACCAGTCGCTGTATCCGGCTGACTCGGCACCGGCACTGGTGAAACGAATCAACAATGCCCTCCGCCGCGCCGACCAGATCCACTGGGCCGAAGGCGACGACTCTGTCGACTGGTTCGCGCCGATCGTTGCAGACGGCGAAGCCGGCTTTGGCGGTGCCCTCAACGTCTTCGAGTTGACCAAGGCATTCATTCAGGCCGGAGCTGCCGGCGTCCACTACGAGGACCAACTCGCCGCTGAGAAGAAATGCGGTCATATGGGCGGAAAAGTCTTGGTCCCGACCAGCCAGCACATCCGGACGCTCCAGGCGGCTCGCCTCGCCGCCGACGTGATGGATATCCCGACGCTGCTCTTCTGCCGAACCGACTCCAACGCGGCAACGCTGCTCACCTCCGACGTCGACCCCCGTGATCAGGAGTTCACCACAGGTGAGCGGACCGCCGAGGGCTTCTACCACGTGCGCAACGGGCTCGAGTCGGCCATCGCCCGCGGGCTGGCGTACGCCCCGTACTCCGACTTGCTCTGGTGTGAGACGGCCAAACCCGACCTCGACGAGGCGCGTCAGTTCGCCGATGCAATCCATGCCGAGTACCCGGGGAAGATGCTCGCCTACAACTGCTCGCCGTCATTCAACTGGTCAGCCCACCTCGACGAGAGCACCATCGCCCGGTTCCAGAAGGAGTTGGGGGCGATGGGGTACAGGTTCCAGTTCATCACCCTGGCCGGGTTCCATGCCCTCAACGCCTCGATGTTCGAGTTGGCGAAGGGCTACTCAGAGGACGGGATGCCCGCCTACGTCGAGTTGCAGAACCGGGAGTTCGCCATGGAGGCCCAGGGGTATACCGCCACCAAACATCAGCGTGAGGTAGGCGCCGGGTACTTCGACAAGGTCAGTCAGGCAGTCTCCGGCGGCAACGCCTCGACCCTGGCCCTGGTCGGCTCCACCGAAGAAGAGCAGTTCTAACAGCTAACAGTCGACTAGAGCCTCGAGTGCCCGGCAGATCTGGTGTCGGGCATTGGGACGGTGCACCTACGATGCGATGGATGTCCCATCGATCACGAATGGCTCTGTTTTCGGCCTTGATTGCGGCCCTGCTCGCCGCCTGCGGTCCGGCCGGAGGCTCGGGCACCATCGCTGGTGGCGAGCCCCGGTTCCCGATCCTCGGTAACGACCCTGACGGTCTGGTGGAGACGATGGAGTGGAGTGAGTCGCCGGCAATCGACCGCACGTCGTTCGGAGAGGAGTCGCTCGCCGAGGTATTGGACTCCTCGACACCGGAAGTAGTGCGGATTGCAGTGGAGGGCAACGAGTGTCCCCCGAGCGCACGGGTTCTGGTTACGGGTTCGCCCGGTGATGTGACCATCGAGATGGTCCTCGGCGGGTCGCTCCCGCCAACGGGTGTCGAGTGTGGAGACATCCTCACCACCCACGCGTTGTTGATCTATTTCAGGGAGCCGATAGAGCTGGACAATCTCGAGGTCTCGGCCACCCGCACCGGCGGATGAGTCGCAAGCGAAGGCGGATGGTCCGGAGACCATCCGCCTTTTCCGGGCCGGAGGAAGTGGCCCTCGCTTTATCGGATCGACTTAGCTCTCAGGAACGAGAACGGTGTCGATGATGTGGACGGTGCCGTTTGCGACCTGCACGTTTCCGCAGATCACTGCCGCACCGTTGACCGTCGCCAGGTCCTCGGACGCCTCGAGGGTGAGGGTGCCACCCTGGACGGTGGTCACTTCGCCAGCGTCGATCAATCCCTGAAGGTCGAGGCTCTCACCGGCCACTACGTGGTAGGTGAGGATCGTCGTCAACAGTTCCTGGTCGGCCAGGATCGCATTGAGGTCTTCCTCGGGGATCGCGGCGAACGCGTCGTTGTAGGGAGCGAAGATGGTGAACGGTCCCTCACTGTTGAGGGTGTCGACCAGTCCGGCCTCGGACACTGCTGTTACCAGCGTGGAGAGGACGGGGTTGTTGGAGGCTGCGGTGGCGGCCGGGTCATCGGCCATCCCGTCGAAGCTTCCTTCGCCGTCGGCAGGCACTGCCGAGCAGGCCGGGCCGATGTTCATCGCCATCAGGTCAGGACCTGCGTCCATAGCCATCATGTCGCTGGCAGCCATTGGCACCAGCACTTGATCGATGATGTGCACAGTTGCGTTGGCAGTCTGGACGTTCCCACAGATCACGGCCGCACCGTTGACACTGATCAGGTCACCAGAGGCGGCGAACTCGAGGCTTTCGCCCTGAACCGTCTCCACAGAACCTGCCGCAGCGAGAGCCGCGAGGTCGAGCCTGTCACCGGCCACTACGTGGTAGGTGAGAATCGTCGACAGCAGTTCCTGGTCGGCCAGGATCGCTCCGAGGTCTTCCTCGGGGATCGCGGCGAACGCGTCGTTGTAGGGAGCGAAGATGGTGAACGGTCCGTCACCATTGAGGGTGTCGACCAGTCCGGCCTCGGACACTGCTGTTACCAGCGTGGAGAGGACGGGGTTGTTGGAGGCTGCGGTGGCGGCCGGGTCATCGGCCATCCCGTCGAAGCTTCCTTCACCGTCGGCAGGCACTGCGCCACATGCCGGTCCGACGTTCATCGTCGTCAGCATGTCCTCGGCCATTGCCTCGGATGTGGTTGTGGTCTCGGCCACCGTGGTTGTGGTTGTCTCCGCGGTGTCAGAACCGCATGCTGCGGCTACCAGTGCCAGCACTGCCAGCACTGCCAGCATTCGAGCGCGAGGTTTTCTCGTTCTCATATGGTTTTCCTTTCGTATGCACAGGGCAGCTTCTTGCTCCCCGTTGATTGCTTGATTGCCAGGAGTGATGCTCCTGTCTTGAGCCCTCTGGCTCGAGATCTGTCTCATGCCGCCTCACCCATGACGACCACTGAATGCCATCCGGTGGCTCCATCGGGCATGGGGCGGGCACGTTCGGCGGTCTGAGTCTCTCCGGACGAGTCGATGGCACGGCAGGTGAGGGTGTGGCGCCCCGGAGTCACGGCCCATGGCAGTTTCCATTGGCGCCAGGTGGTGTCGTTGACCTCGGCTCCGAGCTCGGCCACCTGCCACGGTCCGTCATCGATACTCACTTCGACCTTGTCGATGCCGCGGGTCTGGGCCCAGGCGACACCGGCGATGACGACTTCACCGCTGAGGTTGGCGAAAGCGCCGGGGGTGTCGATCCGGGACGAAGTCTTGATCGGGGCACGGTTGGCCCATCCCCGCGGCACCCAGTACTGGTCGAAGGCATCGAAACGGGTGATCTCGATCTCCTTGAGCCACTTGGTCGCCGATACGTACCCGTACAATCCGGGGACGATGAGCCGTGCCGGGAACCCGTGTTCGATGGGAAGCGGCTCACCGTTCATCCCGATCGCCACCAGGGCATCACGGCCGTCGATTGCTGCCGAGACCGGGAATCCGCACGTGTATTCGTCAACCGAGCGCCCAACCACCTGGTCGGCCGATGGGTCGAGGCCGACTTCTGCGAGTAGCTCATCTAGCCTGATTCCCTGCCAGCGGGCATTGCCGACGAGCTGGCCACCCACCTCGTTGGAGACGCAGGTCATCGTTATGTCAGACTCGACCTGGAACCGGCTCAGCAAGTCCTCATAGCTGAGGGTGAGCTCCCTGTCGACCATGCCGTGGATGCGAAGGGAGAAGTCGTCGGGGTTGATGCGGGGGACCGAGAGGGCAGTGTCGATCCGATAGAAGTCGGCGTTGGGCGTGCGGAACGGGGCGAGGCCGGGAACCCGCAAGTCAGCCGCGGCTGGGAGAGGTGGCAGCGGGTTGGCGACCGCGGGAAGAGTCACACCGTCGGTGTTCACGGGGAACAACCGCCCGGTAAGGAGACGCCCGCCGACCCCTGCCACCATGGCCCCACCGAGGGCGAGGCCAAACCTGGTGATGAAGACCCTGCGATCCTCGACTGCAGCGCCGGTCGGCCGGTCGAACCAGACCAGTACCGCCGCACCCGCTATTCCCCCGATCAAGGTGGGCACTGCAGCAATCGGGCCGCTAGGCCCGGCCACGGCGGAGACGACCCCCACAGCGGTGAACAGACCTATGCCGACCAAACCCGACCTCAGGCGGTGGCGGAATGTGAGGATTCCTATCAACGCCGAGAAAGCGGTGAGGAAGAGACCGATTCCGATGAGGAGCGCGACTTTGTCGTTGGTCCCGAAGGTGGCGATGGCGAAGTCTTTGAGCCAGGATGGTGCGGCATCGATCACCCTGTCACCGACTTCGAACAAAGGGTTCCGGAGGCGGGGATCGAATGCGGCGACCAGCTCTGCCACTGAGATTGCCGTCACCCCGGCGAGAACCCCCACCAGTGCAGCGCGGAGTCGAGGGGGGCGGTTGTCGTTTGGTCGTTCGTTGCTCGGTATCACACAAGGGGTTCGGAACCGACGCCGATCCGGATGACAACGCGTCCGTTGGTTTCGCGGCCGATCAGGGGGGTACCATTGATTTCCATAGACGCCACGGCATAATTTCCCCTGGAGGAAACAAATGAAAATTGTCCATGTGGTGGGCACCGGTACCATCGGTGAGCCCCTGATCGGCCTCCTGGCCGACAACCGCGAGCACTTCGGTATCGACGAGGTCACCTTTCACAAGCGGACGCCGCTGGTAACAGAGAAGGCGAAAGTTGCCGACTTGATCAACCGGGGCGCTGCCCTCGCCGTTGACGAAAACCGCCGGTCTACTTTCGAGGAACTGGGTCACACTCCGAAGTACGAGACCAAGGAAGCTCTTGAGCGGGCAACCGTGGTCATCGACTGCACGCCGGTTGGAAACGAAATGAAGGAGGAGTTCTACAACGACACTGTCGGGCCGATCGGTTTCATGGCGCAGGGCTCCGAATTCGGTTTCGGGAAGATGTACGCACGGGGGATCAACGACGAGGCGCTGGTCCACAATGAAGACAAGTTCCTCCAGATCGTCTCCTGCAACACCCACAACATGTCGGTTCTGGTCAAGACACTCGGCATGGACAGCGACGGGACCAACCATCTCGTCGACGGGCGTTTCCTCTGCATCAGGCGCGCCAACGACATCAGCCAGGACGACGGCTTCGTTGCCAGCCCCACGGTCGAGGGCCACAAGGACGAGCGTTTCGGGACCCATCATGCCCGGGACTCCCACGCTCTCTTCGAGACCCTGGGTTACGACCTCAATCTGTTCTCGTCGGCTCTGAAGCTCAACACCCAGTACATGCACTCGATGCACTTCAACCTGGTACTCGACCGGGATATGACCCTCGACGAGGTGAAAGAACGCCTCATGGAGAACACCCGGGTCGCCGTCACCCACAAGAAATCGGCGAACTCGGTCTTCTCCTTCGGTCGGGACCATGGTTACTACGGGAGGATCATGAGTCAGGCCGTGGTCGCCCTGGAGACTCTTGCGGTGCGGAACGGGAACGAGGTTGTCGGATTCTCCTTCACCCCTCAGGACGGCAACCCGCTGCTGTCGACGGTTGCCGCGATGCTGTGGTATCTCGACCCCGAAGAAATGGATGAACGGATCAACGTCCTCCGCCGCTATCTCTTCTCGGAGATCTAGCTCGAGTGGTCTGTCGTTGGAATAGGGCGAGGGTGTCTCCGAGTCATCGGCGTCATCTGGCAAGGAGAAAGGCGCAGTCGCAGCCGGGGAGCTGCGGCGAGCACTTCGACGCAGCCAGGGGCCTCGAGGGCCGGAGAAATGTCGTCAGTATTTGGGAGACAGACGACTAAATGGACCCGAGGGTCCGGTCGCTCGTTGCCGAATCGATCATGGCTATCGGTCAAGGCGATGTCCCGACCGCCAGGACCTGTATCGCACAGGCATGCGACATTGACCATTCCCTGTTTCGACTGGCCGACGCGGTGCACCTTGCTTGCGCCGAATTGGAGTCTGAGGGCGGGGTGAGCATCTCGGCGTGGAACACCCTCGCCGATGCCGTGGATTCGGGGGAATTGCGAGAGGTAGTCGAATCCTCGAGGACCTGGTAGCTAAGACTTGCGTGTCGTCGGCGGTAGTCTCGCCCGGTGATTGTTGAAGTCGTCGCGGTCGGCACCGAACTCCTCCTCGGCCAGATCGTCAACACCAATGCCGCAGTGATCGGCTCTTCACTCGCCGAGCACGGTCATAGTGCTCTCTACCAGCAGGTCGTCGGTGACAACCTCGGGCGGGTGACCGATTCGCTTCGCACCGCGATCGCCAGGTCCGACGCAGTGATCATCACAGGGGGAATCGGGCCGACGCAGGACGACTTGACCCGAGAGGCACTGTGTGAGGCCACCGGGCGGGAGATGATGTTCTCCGATGAGTACGCCACCTTCCTTCGGGAGTGGTGGGAGCGGCGGGGCAGGGTCATGCCCGAGAGCAACCTGAAACAGGCCGAGTATCCCGAGGGTGCTGTCATGCTGCCCAACCCGCGGGGAACCGCACCCGGGCTCGTGTTGGAACACGACGACACTCTCATCTTCTGCGTTCCCGGTGTGCCCGCGGAGATGGAGTTGTTGCTCGAGTCGGCGGTGATCCCTGCTTTGCGAGAGCGTGCCGGAGGCGACTCCACCCTGGTCAGCCGGCTGCTCCGAAGCTGGGGCCGGTCCGAATCGGACATCGCAGAGACCCTTGCCGATCTCTACGAGGCCTCGACCAACCCATCGGTCGCTTTCCTGGCGTCAGGCGGGGAGATCAAAGTACGGCTGAGTGCCATGGCGGAGAACGCCGAGTCAGCGGCGGCGATGATCGAGCCTCTCGACATCGAGGTCCGCAGCCGACTGGGAGAGTCGGTCTTTGGTGTCGACGACGAGACGATCCAGGTAGTCCTCTTCCGACTCCTCGAAGAGCGAGGCTGGAGGATCGGCGCGGCGGAGTCGGTCACCGGAGGTCTGCTGTCGGCGGCGTTGACCGAAATCCCGGGATCGTCTGTCCACTTTGCCGGTGGCGTGGTGGCCTACCAACCCAGGCTGAAGCGGTCACTGCTCGGCGTCGGCGATATCACCAAGGTGGTGAATGAGGAGACGGCATTGGCCATGGCCAAGGGGGTGAGAGAGATGCTTGGCGTCGAGGTCGGTATCGCCATCACCGGAGAGGCCGGCCCGAACGCATTGGAGCGCCCGGCGGGGACCATCGTCGTGGCAGTCTCCACCCCCGACGACACCCGGGCCCGTGAGCTCACAATGGTGGGTGACCGAGAGCGAATCCGGACTTACGGTGTGACCTCGGCGCTGCACCTGACGAGACTCGCACTCGAAGGAAAGTGGTGGCAGTTCTGAGGAGCTTTCTCGCTGTCTCCCCGCCTCATGAGGTGCGCCTCGCTCTCATCGACCAGATCTCCCACCTCTCGATTCCGGGGCGGCTCATCTCCCCCGACAACTGGCACATAACCCTTCGCTTCCTCGGTGACATCGACGAGGTGGCCTGCGAACGGTACGTGGCCGCAATCGACCAATCCGAGTTGGGCACCGACTTCCCGATGCGGATCGATCATCTCGGTGCCTTCCCCAAGCCGAGCAAGGCGAACGTGGTCTGGGCAGGGATCGACCGGGGACAGCAGCGTCTCTTCGAGCTCGCCGAGATCGCCGACGAGAGGGCACAGGATGTCGGCATCGTTGGGGAGGAGCGCCCTTTCCGCCCTCACCTCACGTTGAGCAGGGTCCGGCCCCAGGTCTCGGTGACCGATCTCATGGACGAGGAGCTCGATGTGGCGTGGCGGGTCGACGGTCTCGTCCTCTTCCGCACCCTGCCCGGACGAGGCACTGTTCACTACGAACCCCTTGAAACCTTTTCTCTTTCCCGGTAATACTCGATCCGAACAAGTGTTCGACTACAGTTTTTCGAACCAAAAGAAAGAATCTGTCACATGCTGCGGATACGGTCGGCGAGAGTTTGAGAAAGGGAACGACAATGGCGGAAAGAGACAAAGCACTGGACATGGCCCTCAGCCAGATCGAGCGTCAGTTCGGTAAGGGTGCGATCATGAAAATGGGCGACGAGGCGAACCGCAAAGTGGATGTCATCTCCACCGGTGCCCTCTCCCTCGACCTCGCGCTCGGTATCGGCGGGGTTCCCCGGGGCCGCATCGTCGAGATCTACGGGCCGGAAAGCTCGGGTAAGACCAGTCTTGCCCTGCACATCGTCGCCGAAGCGCAACGCAACGGTGGTATCGCCGCCTTCATCGATGCCGAGCACGCACTCGATCCCGGTTATGCCAAGGCGATCGGCGTCGACGTCGACGAGTTGCTCATCTCCCAGCCCGACACCGGAGAGCAGGCCCTTGAAATCGCAGACATGCTGATCCGCTCCGGTGCTCTCGATGTCCTCGTCATCGACTCGGTTGCCGCCCTGGTGCCACGCGCCGAAATCGAAGGTGAGATGGGGGACACCCATGTCGGGCTCCAGGCCCGTCTCATGTCCCAGGCGCTGCGCAAGCTCGCCGGCAACCTGAGCAAGTCGCGGACTACCGCAATCTTCATCAACCAACTCAGAGAGAAGATAGGTGTGATGTTCGGATGCTTCCAATATTCGACACACGTCACCCTCGCTGACGGCTCCCAGGAGAAGATCGGCAAGATCGTCAATCAGAAACTCCCGGTGGAGGTCATGGCGGTCAACCCGGAGACAGGCGTGGTCGAGGCGAAGAAAGTCGTCAACTGGTTCGATAACGGGAATGCGGAGGAGTTCCTCCAGTTCACCGTTTACAAACCCGAGGGCAATGGCCGCGCCCAGTTCGCTGCTACCGCCAATCACCAGATATCGACGCCCGGTGGGTGGCGGGCCGCTGGTGAGCTGACTTCCGGTGACCGTGTTTTGATGCCTTTGCCGCATTATCTGTCCCCACAGCAGCGCCAACTGGTGCTGGGATCGCTCATGGGAGATGGCTCGGTGTCTCCAAAGCGCGACCATTCCAATGGGCCCGGGATGAAGTCCCGATTCCGCTTCGGGCATGGCCCTAAACAGAACGGATACGCACAGTGGAAGGCTGACCTGCTCGCCGGGGTTCCGGTGTCGATCTCACCGCATTCCAAAGGTGGACTCATGGTGGAGACGACTCCGCTAATCGAGCTGGATGAGCTGCGGCAGTCTGTCTACGTGGCCGATAAGAAAGTCTTCAGTTGGGACTATCTCAAAGAGCTCACCCCGTTCGCCTTGGCGGTTTGGTACATGGACGACGGGAGCTTTGCCGTCCGGCGTAAGGACGGGTCTGCTGGAAGGTCGGACATCTGCGTCGAAGCGATGGACAAAGGATCACAGCGACGGCTTCAGGCGACTCTGCGTGAGTCCTACGGTCTCCGCTGCAAGCTGATCGAACGGGCTGGAAAGGCGGTCATCGTCTTCGACCGGGACGGGACCGAGGCTCTGCATGAATTGATTGCCCCCTATGTGCCATCGGTGATGGAGTACAAACTGCTTCAACACCACCGGGGTAAGGCAGCGGTCGTGATCGAACCCGCCACGAAGACAATGAAGCTCACTGCTGTGCCGATTGTGTCGGTCACTGTCAAGCCGCCAACACGGAGCATGCGGCGTTTCGACCTGGAGGTGGAAGGCCACCACAACTATCTGGTTGACGGGATCATGGTGCACAACTCCCCTGAGACGACCCCCGGGGGGCGGGCCTTGAAGTTCTACTCTTCGGTCCGGCTGGACATCCGGCGCATCGAAACCCTCAAAGAGGGGTCGGGCGAAGGGATCGGGAACCGGGTGCGGGTCAAGGTGGCCAAGAACAAGATGGCGCCGCCATTCCGCAAGGCGGAGTTCGACATCATGTTCGGTGAGGGTATCTCCCGGGAAGGCAGCCTCCTCGACATCGCAGTCGACGAAGGAGTGGTCCGCAAGAGTGGCGCCTGGTTCACCTTCGACGACGACCAGCTCGGCCAGGGCCGGGAGAACGCCAAACGTTTCCTCAAGGAGAACCCGGAGATTGCTATGCAACTCCAGGACAAGGTCTATCAGGCAGTCGGCCTGACCGAGTCACCCGAAGCAGCGGCAGCCGCTGCAGCAGAGGCCGAACAGGAGCCAGTCGCCGCCGAAGAAACTGCCGCCGAGGAGTGATTCGCGGTCAGCAGCCGTCCCTGAGGTAGACGCCGGCGACGTCCGCCGGCTGGTAGATCGCCGGCGGAGCGACTCCCGAGTTGTCGAAGCGTTCCGAGGTCGCAGTGAAGGCGCAGGTCCGGGGGTCGGCTAACGCCCTCTCGACCGTTTGCAGGCTCAGATAGCCGGTCTCGAAACGGGCGTAAGACGGATCGACAGTGGCAGGGTGGGAAAGCCGACGCGCCGTCCAGGCGAGCCCGGGGTCGTCACTGACCACCATTTCGTCTCCACCGATCATCTCCAACCGCTCGACCACTGCGAGGGCCGCCGGGTCGGGATCGGGGGTGAACTCGATGGTCGCGACCTGGAAGACCACCGAAAGCGCCACTACGCAGGACAGAATGCGCATCGGCGCGTGGAGGTTGTGTGCGATGAGCAGCGCCAGCGGAGGGATCAGGAAAGTGACCACCCGGACAAATCCGGGATCGATGTGGGTGAATCCGAAGATTACGATCAACGAGCTCAGCATCCATGCCGCGGGCAGCCAGGGCGGAATGTCGATTGGGGGAATCTTCGTCCGCTCCGGAGCACGTCGGAGAAGGATGAGGGTGGCCACGGCGAGGACCAGCAACGGCAGATCGAAATCGACCAGGAAACTCCCAGCCTGACCGAGGTTGTCGAGGAGATTTGCCGAGTTGTCCTTGGCCAGGTGGAACATCACGTATTGATCTAACACCCTGTCAACTCCATAGAAGAGAGCGGTGGCGAGAGCCAGGGTCAGCGCCACCAGCGAGGTGTATGCCAGGCTTAGCCAGTCTCTCCGGTAAGCGAGCACGATCGCGACCATCAGCACGGTTGGTGCCACATGGAGGCTCTTGATCGCCACGGTTGACCCGATCAGGAGCCCGGCGATCAATGCACCGGTCCGGTCCTGACGATGCAGGGTCACGGCGAGTCCAGCGAGGGCTAAAGCCAGGCCCGGGCCCTCACTCTGCACGGGTCCAGCAGCCAGCAGAGTGGTTCCACTGGTGGCGACCAAGGCCGCGATCAGGAAAGAAGTCCGGCTCGAAGCGAACGCGACCAGGATGAAGTAGGTGGCTACGGCGATGGCCATACCTGAAACCACCATGATGGTCCGCGCCCCGCGCGGGTCGCCGAATCCGAGAAGGTCCCCAAGTTGGAGCAACGGAATGAACAAGGGACCCTGGCTGGTAAAGAAGTCCCGGTATTGGGTGAAGCCTGCCGTCGCCAGATCTGTAGAGGCAAGGAATACGCCTTCGTCGAAGGTGAAGTGGGTCTTCGCAGCCCACATCGGAATCCGGATCGCCCCTGCCATCCCCGCAAGGACGGCGACATGCCAACGGCTGACGCCTTTGGGTTCGATTCTTGGTCCTGGACCCATGGCACTCCAACGTTTCCGGGGCGAATTTCGATCCCGGCAGCAAACAAAAAGACGCTTGGTGTAGAGGTTTCGGTTTGTCCGTGTACCATCTACTACCAGCACACGAAACTTATAAATCTGAAACAGGAGCTAGAACACAGTTGAGAAGGAGGATTGCAAGAGACCGCGGGTGACATAACCCATTGAATTCGCTTGTTTTCTTCGTGTGCCGGACCAGCTTTGGTTCGGCTTGCTTTGTTTTAGCTCCACTGAAAGGAACACGATGTTTACCGCCGAGGCGATAGGAGTGGCTGTCCTGGGGGCCGCCATCGGGCTCGCATTCGGGTATCTGATTGCCCGCCTGCGGACGACGCGCCGTCAGGAACGCAATGCGTTATCTGCCGAAGATCTCGTTGCAAAAGCCCAAAACGAAGCCAAGGAGATCCTCGCCGGAGCCGACTCGCAGAGCCGCGCCCAGGCCGATGCCTATCGGGAGCGGGAGGAAGCGGCGCTGGAGACGCGACGCGTCGAGTTGGCCAATCTCGAAACCCGGCTCGGCCAGCGTGAGGAAACACTCGAACAGCGCTCTTCGAACCTCGCCCACCGTGAGCAGATCCTCATGGACCGCGAGACCGAGACCAACACCATCCGCGGTGATCTCGAGCGCCTCAAAGAAGAGGCCCGTTTCGAACTGGAGAAGCTTGCCGGTATCGACGTGGCCGCAGCCAAACAGGAGATGCTGGCCCAGGTCGAAGACGAAGCGCGCCGCGAGGCGATGATCCTGGTCCGCGACCTCGAGATCAAGGCTCGCGAAGAGGCCGATCGCAGGGCACGGCGGATTCTGGCCACTGCCATCCAGCGGTTGGCAAGCGAAGTCGTCACGGAATCGACCGTGTCTACGGTGGAGCTTCCCTCAGACGACATGAAGGGCCGGATCATCGGCCGTGAGGGCCGGAACATTCGCCACCTCGAATCTGTGACCGGTACCAGCCTTATCGTTGATGACACCCCTGAAGCAGTCTCGGTGTCCTCCTTCGACCCGGTGCGGCGGGAAATAGCCCGCATCACGCTGGAGAAGCTCGTCGCCGACGGGCGAATCCATCCTGCTTCGATCGAAGAGGCTTACGAGAAGGCCCGGTCCGAGGTAGACCAGAGCATCAGGGATGCAGGGGAGTGGGCCCTGGTCGAGGCAGGCGTATCCCGGATGCACTCCGAGTTGGTCACCCTGGTTGGCCGGCTCAAATACCGCACTTCGTATGGGCAGAACGTCCTCAATCATCTTGTCGAGTCCGCCCACATCGCCTCGATGCTCGCTTCGGAGTTGGGCATCGACCCGGCACCGATCAAGCGGGCAGCGCTACTGCACGACATCGGAAAGGCCGTGACCCACGAGGTGGAGGGCTCCCATGCTCTCATCGGAGCAGAAATCGCCCGACGCTTCGAAGAAGACGAGGCGGTAGTCCACGGCATCGAGGCCCACCACAACGAAGTGGAACCCAGGACCGTGCTTGCTGTCATCGTCCAGGCAGCGGACGCGGTGTCAGCGGCCCGACCCGGTGCGAGAAGAGAGTCTCTGGAAGGTTATGTCAAGCGGTTGGAACGGTTGGAGACACTCGCCCTCGAGTTCTCCGGTGTCGACCAGGTGTTCGCCCTCCAGGCAGGGCGGGAAATCAGGGTTATCGTCGATCCCGGTGCTGTCACCGATCTCGAAGCCCGAGACCTCTCTCGCCGCATTGCCCGTAAACTGGAGGACGACCTGCAATATCCCGGCCAAATCCAGGTGACTGTGATCCGGGAGTTCCGGTCGACAGACTTCGCCCGATAGAGGCTCAACATGGCTGAGACCATTCTGCTTCCGACGCCAAAAGTGCGCGAGGTGTCACGGAGACAACCGACGCGTGCCGGAAAGAGCTATTTCATTCGCACGTTCGGCTGTCAGATGAACGAGCACGATTCGGAGCGTATCGCCGGCCAGTTCGAGTCCGACGGGCTCTCAGCGGCCCCCTCACTCGAAGAGGCAGACTTCGTCTACATCAACACCTGCACCATCCGTGAGAACGCCGACAACCGGATGTACGGGAACCTGGGACAGTTGAAGGCGGTGAAGGATGCCAACCCCGCAATGATGCTTCTGGTCGGAGGGTGCGCCGCCCAGAAGGACCGCGACCTGGTCAGGGAGAAGGCGCCATGGGTCGATGTCGTGATGGGAACCCACAACCTCGATCGTGTGCTCGACCTGATGGATCACGCCGAGCACTGGGGACCAATTACTGAGGTGGTCGACGAGCTGCAGGCAATGCCCTCTTCGCTGCCGGTCAAGCGTGAACTCGAGCATTCGGCGTGGGTGACGATCCAGGTCGGATGCAACAACACCTGCACCTTCTGCATTGTCCCCTCCGTGCGCGGGGTGGAGATCAGCCGCCGCCCCGGCGACGTGGTCCGCGAAGTGGAGAGTCTCGCTGCTGACGGCGTTGTCGAAGTGACGCTTCTCGGTCAGAACGTCGACACCTACGGTCGTGACCTTGCCCTCGACGGCAAACGCCGTCCGATCTTCGGGGATCTGTTGCGTCGGGTAGGTGCGGTAGACGGGATCGAGCGGGTCAGGTTCATGAGCCCGCACCCGAACGACTTCCGCATCGACGTGGCTGAAGCAATGGCCGAGACGCCGGCGGTATGCGAGCAGCTCCACTTCCCGCTCCAGTCGGGCTCCGACCGGATATTGAGTGCAATGCATCGCGGGTATAACCGGAAGAAGTACCTGACGAGGCTCGCCATGGCCCGTGACACCATTCCCGGCCTTGCGGTCTCTACCGACATCATCGTGGGCTTTCCGGGTGAGACCGACAATGATTTCGATCTGACGATGGAAGTGGTCGAGGAGGGTCAGTTCGACGCTGCGTTCACTTTCATCTTCAGCCCTCGCGCCGGTACTGCGGCGGCGGGGATGGTCGACGATTTCGTGCCGCCGGAGATCATCCAGGAGCGTTTCAACCGGCTAGTGGCACTACAGGACAGTATTTCGCTCGAGAAGAACGGTTTGCTGGTCGGCGAAACGGTGGAAGTGCTCAGTGAAGGGCCATCCCGGAAGCGCCCTGATGTTGCGACCACCCGCACCAGGACCGGCAAGGTGGTGAGCGTCCCCGGTGAGCATTCTTCGGGCGTATTCCTCGACGTTGTCATCAACTCCGCCGGCCATCACAGCCTGTCGGGAAGCCCGGTCTGAGTTCACTTACGGCAATCGTCGGCCCGACCGCGTCCGGCAAGTCTGCTGTGGCGATGGAGTTGGCCAGGCGGACTGGTGCCGAAATCGTCTCCGTCGACTCGATGCAGGTGTATCGCGGCATGGACGTAGGGACTGCCAAGCCAACCGTGCTGGAGCGGCGGGAGATCAGACACCACATGGTCGATGTGGTCGAACCCGAAGTCGACTACTCGGTATCCGAATTCAGTAAGGCCGGGCGGCGGATTCTCGACGGATCGAAGATCCCGCTGATCATTGCCGGTGGTTCCGGCCTTCACTTCAGGTCGCTGGTCGACCCGATGAGCTTTGCGCCGACCGATCCGGAAGTGAGGAGCCGTCTGGCTACGATCTCTCTCGACGATCTCCAGGCCAAGCTGGAGTCAATTGATGGCTCGGCGGTGAGTCATGTCGACATTCACAACAAACGCCGTGTCGTGCGGGCCCTCGAGGTTTACCACCTCGGCGGTGGGACACCGAGCGAGCGGGCACTTACCGGTGAGGCACAGCGTCTCCGGCGTTATGACGCCGACTATGAGTTCCGTGCCTTCGGGCTCGATCCGGGCGAGATATCCGACCAGCTGATTGCCGGGCGCCTGGAGCAAATGGTGGAAGGCGGGTTGGTCGACGAAGTTCAAGGCTTGGCCCTACGTCTCGGGAGGACCGCGCGAGCTGCAGTGGGATACCGGGAGATTCTCGAAGCCCTCGGCGGAAAGTGGTCGATGGAACGCGCCTTCGAGGAGATAGCCAGAAACACCCGTAAGCTGGCCCGACGCCAGCGAACATGGTTCCAGCGAGACCCGCGGGTGCATTGGATACCCTGGTCTCAGGACCCGATTCAGATGTGTGACCGAATCGAGGAAGAACTGAAGTGAAACTCGAGTTCACCAAAATGCATGGTTGGGGCAACGATTTTGTGGTCGCCGAAGGCCCCGTCGACCTCTCAGCCGACCACGTCCGCAAACTGTGCGATCGACGGTTCGGGGTTGGTGCAGACGGGCTTCTCGTAGTGACCCCGGGCACTCCGGTGCGGATGGATTACTGGAACGCAGATGGCACCAGGGCCGAGATGTGCGGGAACGGTTTCAGGTGTGTCGCCAGGTTCGCCCACGACCGGGGAATGGTGACCGGTGATACCTTCGAGATCGCCACCGCGGTCGGCGTGCGCAGTGTCGTCCTGCATGGTGAGGACATTGACGTCGAGCTGGGGCCTGTGAAGGTCACCGGCCATACCGAGATCGACGGCGAGCGCTACCACCTGATCGACGTCGGCAACCCTCACGCCGTCGTCGAAGTCGCCGACGTCGCCGCGACCGATGTCGGCGTCCTCGGCCCCCGGGTGGAGAACGACGAACGCTTCGAGAACGGAACCAACGTGGAGTTCGTCAGCTTCGAAGACGGGGGAGTGAACATGCGGGTCTGGGAGCGGGGGGTTGGAGAAACTCTGGCATGTGGCAGCGGCATGGTTGCCGCTGCCTTTGTCGCCACCAAAGCCGCCCGGATGGTGACACCGATCAAGGTGAAAGTCCCCGGCGGTGAGGGGACAGTCGATTTCCGCGACGGGTCAGGCTGGCTGCGCGGGCCCGTGGAGTATGTGGTCGAAGGAGTCTGGGAAACAGCTCAGGGGTAGCGGCGCAAGACGCTGACTACCTTGCCGATGAGCTCGACTCCGTCGGAGAAGACCATCGGGGCGTAGTCGGGATTGGCCGACTCCAGGATCACCTTGCCGTCCTTGCGGCGGAGACGCTTCACTGACGCCTCTTCACCGTCGATCAGCGCAGCCACGATCTCGCCGTCGCGTGCTTCGTTCTGGCTGTGAATCGCAACCAGGTCACCCTCATGGATCCCGGCGTCGATCATCGAGTCACCTTTGACTTCGAGCAGGAAGACCGGACCATCGCCGACCAGCGAGACCGGCAGCGGCACTACCTCTTCGACATGCTCAGCGGCGAGGATCGGTGTACCGGCGGCGATCCGACCCAACAGCGGAATCTCGCGGAGGCGGTCGTCTTCGACGCGGGTAGTCTGCTTCTCGCTCTGGGTTTCGACAACAACGATCGCCCGGGGCTTGGTCGGGTCACGGGTGATCATCCCCATGTCCACCAGGGCGGACAGCTGGCTGTGGACACTCGACGGTGACGAGAGCCCGACAGCATCGCCGATCTCCCGCACCGATGGCGGGTAGCCGCGGTCGTTGACGGTGTCTCTGATGTAATCGAGGACTTGTTGCTGGCGCTTGCTCAACATTCGGTATGACTCCTTCGAACAGGTGTTCGTAATCATAGGAGATCGAACTTCGCGAACCAAACATCTGTTCGATTTTCTTTTCCACTTGACATCGAACGGATGTTCGGTAATGTATCGAACGTATGTTCGGCTCCACCGGACGTCAACCGCACAACCGGCCCCGATCCGTCGGGGCAAATTACGACGAAAGGAAGACCAGTGCACAGGCAAACACTCCAGCTGTCCGTCCGACTGCTTGTCCTACTGCTTGCTCTGTCACTGGTCTTCCTCTTTGTCAGCCGACCCGCCGACGCCGATGCGCCGGTGCAGACTTTCGAGCATGTTGTCAGTTCCGGGGAAACCCTGTGGGCAATCGCCAGCCAGAACAGCACGCCCGGCATCGACCCCAGGGCCGCAGTGGCGGTCATCCAGGAGCTGAACGGCCTCGACAGCGGGATGATCCATCCCGGCCAGGTCCTACTCCTTCCCAGGAGCTAAACCCGCCTTCATGGTTTACGCTGGGGCGATGCTTTGCCCCACATGTGGTTCCGATGAGACGCGTGTGATCGACAGTCGCCCCGCAGAAGCCGGCGAAACGATCCGCCGGCGCCGCCTGTGTGAGGCCTGTTCGAACCGATTCACCACCTACGAACGCACCGAGCCCCAACTCATGGTGCGCAAGCGCGACGGACGCCTCGAGCCGTTCTCGCCCGCCAAACTCGTCTCCGGGATGTCCGCATCACTTGCCGACCGCTCCATGTCCGGATCAGCTGTCGAAGGTTTGGCCGCAGATGTCGAGGCGGCGCTCCGCCAACAGGGCCCACAGGTGAAATCAGACGACATCGGGCGTGAGGTGCTCGACCGGTTGAAGAACCTCGATGAAGTCGCCTACCTGCGTTTCGCGTCGGTCTACAAAGACTTCAAGGACGCAGCCGACTTCGAGAAGGAAGTTGCTGCCCTCGAGTCATCCGGTCAGTGAAAGGACCGCGTCCCGGGCACTGTCAATCTGTCCGGTGATCGCCGCCTTGGCGGCCTCGGCCTCGACCAGCAGAATCTCCCATGCCGTTGCCAGCCGGCCTTCGACGGCGCGCACTGCGTCGAGCGCGGCGACCCGATCGTCTTCACGCAGACCGTCGACGTAAGCGCCCTGCATTGCTTCCAGGTCATCTCGAATCGCATTGAGTTCAGCGGTGAGCTCGGGCATGATCCCTTCGGGGAGGTTGGATAGGACCATCCCGAATGTGCTGCGCCAGCTACCGAACTCGGCGACAGCGGTCTGCAGATCGATCAGTTCGGGTTCGGTGATGAGGGTGGGGGCGGTGAGGATCGGGGTCACCGCTCCGATGTAGGCCGACAGGTTGCTGAGAGTCCTGGTGGCGTCGAGCGCCAGGGTGGCAGCGTCGCTGGCCACCGAACGGCTGCCGGCTTGTGTGCCGGATAGGTCTGCAGCAGCCGAGAACAGGGCGCGGCTGGCGACGTCGGCGGAGGCGACTGCGGCAAGGATAGTTTCTGGCATCGGACCGTTTGCCGGGTCAATAGCAGCGGTCGCGGTCGCAAGTGGGTCGAGGGACTCGCCAAGGGATGCCCCTGCTTGCTGGACTTCTGCGATGGCGGTCTGCGAGCTCCGATCTGAATTCTGCCAGAGCCAAACGCCTCCGCCTCCGATCACGCCGATGATGAGGATCCAGATTGCCACCAGCGGTAGCCGGACCTTCTTGTTGAGCCGCTTCTCGACGTCGATCGGCGCCCAATCGGCCATCGAGTCGGAGTCGAGCTCGGTGGTGTTCCAGATCTCTTCCACAGTGCCGTGACGGGCGCTTTGGATCGTGGTGGGATGGGAAGGTGCAGTCCGCGTTGGAACTGGGGTGGCCACGTTTGGAGTCGAGTACGTGACAATAAGCGTCTCGGAGAAGCCCAGCGACTCCATCATGGAGGAGCGGACCGCTTTTGGCTTTCGGTGGGTTTTGACTGTCATCGGACGTCCTCAATTACGCTCGCGTAGAATTCCGCCCGATGCCCCGGTGATACCATGAAGGTTACATTCAAAAGACTCGACCCGGAACTCCCGGTTCCTACTACTGCCAATATCGGCGACGGAGCGGTCGATCTACACACAAGAATTGAACTTCTAATCCCGCCCGGCGGGAGGGTCAAATGTCCCACCGGCCTTGCAGTGGCGATTCCGGAGGGTTGGGCTGGTCTGGTTTTGCCTCGAAGCGGCCACGCCCACCGCCTCGGAGTGGGCCTGATCAACTCCCCGGGCCTGATCGACTCGGGCTACCGGGGCGAAATCGCAGTGATCCTGATCAACCACGGTTCGGAACCGGCCCGATTCTCCCGTGGCGACCGGATCGCCCAGCTTGCCATCGTCCCCGCGCCCACGGTGGAATGGGTCGAGGCAGACGATCTAGACAAGACCGAACGAGGAGCCGGCGGCTTCGGATCCTCGGGAACATGACCGTGAGGGATGCTTGGCGAAAGCCGTTGGACGGGGCCGATATGCGGCTCGGGGAGGCCCGGAACGATGACACAGTTCTGACACCTCTTTCCCGTAGTGTCCCCACTAGACCCACTTCTCTTACCTGGAAGAGGAATGCTAAAATGCGCTCCGCCACCGGAAAATGCAAGCCCGGTCTGAGCTTGTGGGTCGTGAAAAGGTCTTTCGGGGGAAGTGCGGAAGTAGCTCAGTTGGCTAGAGCGCAACCTTGCCAAGGTTGAGGTCGCGGGTTCGAATCCCGTCTTCCGCTCGACTGGTCTCGGCGACGTGGCCGAGTGGTTAGGCGCGGGTCTGCAAAACCCGTCACACCGGTTCGATTCCGGTCGTCGCCTCGAAAATCGAAATATGGGCCCTTAGCTCAGCTCGGCTAGAGCGCTTGCTCGACACGCAAGAGGTCACTGGTTCAAGTCCAGTAGGGCCCACTCCCGGTTTGTTTGCTGACGCCTACGGGTCTATGTGGTTTCTGCTCGCGACTCGGATGCACTCAGCTCCTCATAGAGTGACCATTCGTCCATGAGCATCCGCTCCTCGGTGATGACCCCGTTCTCGATTCGCAACACTTGCCACGCCTCCCATTCCACAGCCTTGCCCGTTGGAGCCAGGCCTCTCCACGCACCCTGATGCACACCGCGATAGCGGGACCTGAGAAAGACGAGGTCCCCTTCAACCACCATCTGTTGGATCTCTTCGGAGAACCCACCGAAGGTTGCCGCCCAACTAAGTACAGCCTCCCAATGTTCGTCATGAGTTACCGACAGTTTTTGCCCGCCCGAAATCACTCGTATCGGATTCGAATAGCAGGCAAGGAAGGCTTCTCGGTTCCGGGCATTGTGGGTTTCCGCAGCCCTAATAACCAGACTTCGATGAGTTTCGTCAACATCCATGGGTATTTCGCTCCTCGAGAGATCCTACGCAGCAGCGGCCCTTCGATCGCACAAAGCTGTGGCCCGGCGTTCAGGCGAGGTCTTACTAGCGAATCGAATGCTGAACCGGCTGTTCCGGGTGCCACCGTTAGTGTTGCGCCAAGCATGAATACCGCAAATCGTCTCGCGCCATTTGGGGTGACCATTTTCACCGAGATGACGGCGCTCGCTGTTGAGCACGACGCGATCAACCTCGGACAGGGTTTCCCCAACTGGGCGGGCGCTGATTTCGTCAAGAAGGCGGCCATCCGCTCCATGGCCGACGGCGAACACGACCAGTACCCGGCCAGCCCCGGCGTCCCGGCGCTGCGACAAGCGATTGCCGAGAAGTACGGTCCGCTGTTCGGCCGTGGACTCGACCCCGCTTCGGAGATAACTGTCACCTCCGGCTGCACTGAAGCACTAGCAGCAAGCTTCCTCGGTCTCATCAACCCCGGCGACGAGGTGGTATTGATCGAGCCCTTCTACGACTCCTACCCGGCATGCACATCCATGGCCGGAGCCGTGCCGAAGTTCGTCCCACTCCGCGAGGGGTTCCGGCTCGACCCCGACGAGTTGAGGTCGGCCTTCTCAGCGAAGACCAGGGCGATTGTGCTCAACACACCGCACAACCCGACCGGACGGGTTTTCGACAGCGACGAGATCCAGTTGGTCGCAGACCTGTGCCAGGAGTTCGATGTGATCCTGATCGCGGATGAGGTCTACGAGGAAATCACATTCGGCAAAACCCATCTCAGGATCGCGACCCTGCCCGAAATGTGGGAGCGGACGCTGACACTCTCGTCGCTGGGCAAGACCTTCTCGCTCACCGGTTGGAAGCTGGGCTGGGCAATCGGACCCCCCCACCTCACGGCTGGCCTCCGGGCTGCACACCAGTTCCTCACCTTCACCACGCCGACGCCGGTCCAACACGGCGGAGTGGCAGCCCTCAGCGCGCCAGCCGCGTTTTTCGAAGTTTTGCGCAAAAGCTACCGGGCGAAGCGCGATCTGTTGGCCGATGGGCTGGCCGGGATCGGTTTCGACGTCCACCTGCCCGAAGGTACCTACTTCCTGATGGCAGGCTTCGGAGCCTTCGGTTTCGACGATGATCGGACCTTCGCCCGGCACATGGTGGAAGTCGCCGGTGTCGCGGTGATTCCGCCCAGTGTCTTCTACAACCACCCGGGAGGCGGGAAGGATTTGATTCGGTTTGCCTTCTGCAAGGACGAGGCCACGCTGGCCGAGGCAATCGACCGGCTCAGCGCCCTGTAACTGCAATTCCGACCCACAGAAAAACGCAACATGCGTAAGGTTGTAGTAGGGAGGCCCGTGTGAGAGGCGGGCCATTGAGGCTGGGAGCCGACCATGACCCTGCTCGTCTGGGCAGCTTACGTATTGACCGCAATGTACGTCCACGCCCGGGTCCGTGCCCACCTCCCGCACTGGGAGGGTAGAGCCGAGTTCGCCGCCACCGGGGTTGCCTTCGTCATTCTCTTCGTCCTGTCGATTTTGGTGACCCATGCCGGTCTTGCCTAGCCCGACGGCACGAACCGTCTAACTTGGCTCCTCAATCGAGATGGAGAGCTGATGTACGTCATTCGACGTGTCTACAAAGTCAAGCCGCGCACAGCCCGAGAGGCGGCGACCTTGATCGCCAAGATCGGAGAGATGTATCACGAAGCCGGACGCCGTTCGGAAGTATCCACCTACTTCAACGGCTCGACGCTGCCCGGCGAACGAGAGATCGTCTACATGGAGTGGACCGACGAGGTCCTCCAATCACCCTACGGTCGTGGTGAGCCCGCGCTGGAAGGTGCCGCCGAACTGGCGGCGCGGCTCCGGGAGCTGACCGAGGATTCCTGGATCGAGTTCTTCGAGTTGATGACCCCGGAGAAAATGGTCGACATCGACTGATCCGGCTTCAGTCCCAGCCGAGTTCGGCGAGTCGGTTGTCGTCGATGCCGAGGTGGTGGCCGAGCTCGTGGAGGACTGTCTTGCGGATCTCTTCACGAAGCTCGCCTTCAGAGAGATCCATGGCGAGGTGGGGCCGGCGGAAGATCACGATCCGGTCGGGGAGTGCACCCCAGTAATCACCGGACCTCTCCTGGAGGCTGATGCCCTCGTACACGCCAAGCACGTCGCCCAGTGCAGCGGGCGGGTCCTCCTCCACGAGGACGTGGAGGTTGTCGATCTTCTCCACCACCCAGGCCGGCAGGCTCTCGAGGACTTCGTCGACTGTCTTTTCGAATTCGGAACGATCCATCGACGATGATTCTCCCACGGTGTCACCTTGTCGGTGAAGTGCCGGTAATCTCCTGAATTCGGGCGGTTAGCTCAGTCCGGTAGAGCGCTCGCCTCACACGCGAGAGGTCACAAGTTCAAGTCTTGTACCGCCCACTCACTAAAACCCGTGGTATCCGGGGGTTTTTTGTGTCCCACCTGAATCGGACTGGCTCGACTGGTTTGCCGAGCTCAGATCGAGCTCGGGGTCGGCCCCGTCCCGGAGGAGATGGTGGTTGCGCTCGCGGAGTCGCTCGCTGACCGGTCGCCGGCAACCCCTCATGTGCGAGCTCGAAGCCGCACAGCAGATGGAGTACGACGTGCCAGACGGCCACGACATCGACCACGGGATTCTCGAGCAGGCCCTGGACGCCGCCATCGTGGTGATGTTCCCATATGCGAAGCTGAGGGTCGGGTCGTTCCTGACCGAAGCGTTGCAGCACGCCCCGGAAGGGACCGATATCGGGGAGTTGATCCCTAACAACGGTTACGGCCCAAAGAAGACCCCTCGGACCGGCTAACTGGAATGGGCAACGCCGGCACCGGGGGTCTTCGGCGTCCAGCGCCAGGGTGGGGAGGGGAGAGCGCTGGACCAGTAGAACGCTACACCTAGCGGAGAGCGGCCGTACGCCTGAGTTAGAAGACCCCCGACTGGTCGGCCTCACTTGAGATATTTGGCGGTGATCTATCGGGGATTTTCTTGACGGGGGGAGTGGCTCTGGTGCGCATCTGTCGATCTGGGGCGCCTAAGCCCCGTTGGGTGGGGTCTTGCGGGCCGGAACCAGTGCCGCGAGGACCATCAGAACGCCAACTCCTATGATCAGGCCTTGAATTACAAGATTCGTACCCTCGGCGCGCCTCCGTTGGATGTACGCCGAAGCTTCTCCTTCGGTCCCTTCGAAAACGACAGTAAATCGATCCTCCGGATCTGGAGCCTGTTCCTCCACCTCAAAGACCCGGTGGATCGTGCCGTCGCTCTCCGTCGAGAAGTTCAATCCCGATCCATACTCCGATTCCAAACTCCAGGCGACCATACCCACCAACAACACCAGGCCACCTATCACCCCAACTGCGACGCGGACCGACCTCGACAGCTGCACATGTTCCTTCTTCTATAGATCGCACACTACAACCCGGGATTGGCACGTCAACAGCTAGGCGGATAGCAAGAACCCCCGGCCTGCCCAACTGAACCAGATGCTTGGATCGGCGGATCGGGGGTTCTCTTGCATCCAGATGGCCACTTGGGTGCCTAGCTGCTCCGCAATAGACCCCCTATCATCCCTGCGGCGCATCATCTCGGTAGTGTGGCGGTACCGGGCGGCGACACCGCTCACTCAGCGACCAGGAGGGAAGATGACTTCCACGACTACAGCCGGGCCGAGCGCCCGCATTCTTTCCTTGATCGGTCTAGTCCTCTACATCGTCACAGGCGTGTTTCCATACTTGGCGTCGGGACTGCTCGCACCGCTTTGGGGCATCGCCATTCTGTACGTGGGCTGGCTATTGGGCCTCTGGCTGACCATCTCGTTGTTCCGTCGCAGGTCGCCCTGGGCGCTGGCGATGCCGGTTGCGTCGCTCGTCTTCTGGGTGGTCGTCATCACGCTCGGCGGGTCCTTCTTCGAGTGGACCGCCTAACTGAGCGGCGGGCAGGGGTTTTCCGCGTCCAGGGCTGAGCCCACAACGAAAATTTTGACGGCCGGATAGAAGAACCCCCGTTCGGCCTGCCTTGCTGAGATGCTTGGACGGTCTACCGGGTTTCTTTCTATTTGCGGGGTCGCTGTGAATGTGGCACCCGACGCCGGGAATCCTCCAGCGCCTCTCAGCCGCGAGGTTGGCGTAACCGCGCGTCGTTCGCGATCTGGCCGTGGAGTAAACCGAAGTGCGTACGGTGGCTAGCGCAAATCTGTGCCAGTGATTTGGTAGGTGACAAGTGAGTTTGCCCACCCAAAACTGTCGTCCATATGACAGGTGCTCGAACGACTCGGAGTGTGTGCCGCTTGTGCGACGGGCTTGCCGTCTACATCACACCAGCGGGAGCGATGTGCACAAACCATGCGTTCGAGGCCGCGATAGGTGAAGCGGAGAGCGGTGACGGATGGATGCCGATTCCCATTCAGTGTTTGGGGAGGGCTCAGCAGATAGCAGGACCCGCGACTGGCGGGTACCGGCTTGTTCGCGATTGTGGGCGGTGGGAGTACCCCAACCGCTCCACACGGCGATAACAAAGTGGGGTAGGTGAACCCCCGGACGGTCTAGTGGGAAAGTCCGGGGGCTCGCATCATCCGGGACGTTGCGATGCGACCCCGGACGACGGAGGAGTTGACCCGTCAGAGGGTCCGGGCCGCTGGTGGCTGCGAGCGGAAGTAACTGACGACGACCCCGACGATGACCGCGATCGCTAAGGGGGTCATGACGACGATCCAGAACCAGATGGCGCCTAGCAAAGCACCAATTACGATGAGCACATCCCCTGTCGATCGACGCTGGGGGCGGATCCAGAGTCCAGCTAGGAGCGCGGCCGCGCCTCCGACGCCGAGACTGATTCCCGCCGCAGTGCTCTCGGCGTCAAGGATGTTGGACGTGCCGTCTCCGTAGATGAACGCGAGGGCCACCCAGAGTTGAGCGCCAGCCAGCACTACTGCGAGCGGAGCCCACCACGCTTGCCGGAGGCCCTGGTTGATTCGACCTTCCCCATCTCCACGCTCACGACTGCTTGACATATCGCTTCCTGGCACACTCGAGGAGCGGTCGAGAGGCGCGGAGCCGCACCGAGATGAGTAACGGCGGCCGGCCCGGATGGCCACCAACAGTACTGCCTCAAACACGACTATAGATAGATCCACGGTCGTCCGCCGTGACTTTCGTCTGTCACGCGAAGCCGCTGAGGTTGCCCTGTCTCGCGCGCGTAGAAGTGTCGCCAAGTTCCCCGTAACAGACAGAAACCTCCCTTTGTGCGGGAGGCTCCTGTCTTGGGTGTCGACGGCCTGGAATTGGCCTTTAAGAGCTGTGGGCGACCGTCGACGTTGAGCCACCAACAACTCAATGCCCCACATCTTTACGAGTTCGCCTGTACCGGCCAGGTTTGCGGCCAGGGCGACATCTTTGCCGACGCAAGAGACCAGAGACATCGCACCGGAGGCAGGCGCGGTAGACGGGGTGGATTCCGGTGATCAACCGCCGTTTTGCCTCACGAGAGAGCCGACAAGTCCAAGTCTTGCGCGCCTACCCACAACCCCTGGAAACCGGGGCTTCTGTGCCTCCGCCGGAACCGCCGGGCTTCCATATCCGGTCGGAGGCGTCCGGGAACAGGCTGAACTCAGTGACTGATGGCGGGGGTCAGATCCACCTCTGCCGTTTGGCGACGATCAGCGTGGTGGTGGCTAGGGTCGCCATAACACCGAGAGTCACCCAGAAGAGCCAGGGCTCCTCGAAAATGCCCAGCGTGAAGTTCATACCCATGATCCCGGCGATCACCCCGGCTGGAAGCAGTAGCACCGAAACGATGGTCAGCCGCTTCATGATTTCGTTGGTCGCCTGGGCGGTGCGGGTCATGAAGATGTCGAATGACCCTACGATCATCTCCCTGGTGGTGTCTACCGCATCCAGGGCCAATTGCAGCCGCTCCGTCAGACGCTCGTAGTCGGCGGCGGCATCCGAACCAACGACGGTCACGGATTCGGGGTGGCTGAGAAGTCCGAATACTTCACGGTGCGGGCTCAGCGTCTTTCTCAGGTTCCTCACCCGCCGACGCAGTTCCTGTAATTGGTTGAGAAGCTTCACCTCATCGGTCGCCTGATTCGGCGAATGTTGAAGTAGCTCCTCGTCGAGGTCATCGATGTCGGTCTGTAACTTCTCGATGACCGAGAAATATCCTCCGAGCTGCCAGTCGAGGACCATGGATAGAAAAGCGGGACCATCAAGCTCACCAAGCAGTGAATCGCCATGGAAGGGCTTGTTGAACTCGCCAACCAGATCGAGCTCACCCTTGTGCAGCGTGACAATCCAGTTGTCCCCCACGAGACAATGCAGGGTTATCGGCTCGAATTTGGAGCCGCCGCCGACCGTGGTCACGTTCAGTTGAGTGACTCCTTCGTGGCGAACAACACTTGGGCGGTCACCGGGCTCAGCGAGGCCGGGGATGATTTCGGTGATTCCAAGCTTCGCCCAGAGCTCGTCCAGGCCTTCAGCTGACTCGAGATCGACGTCCGCCCATAGCAACTGATGGTCTCTTGGAGCGGGCAAGCGGGAGTATTCGAGCTCGACCGGGGCATCCATGCCTCCCGGGTCGTAAAGCCACATACGGCATCCCTCGCCTAAGGGTTCGGAACTTGGCCCAGGGCGAGGAGAAGGCGCGTTGCCAATGACGAACGGATGGTTTGGGGTCGACAAGAGCACTGATTACCCGGGTCGTGACCTGCTCAAACCAACACTCATGTCACCGCTTTTCGGGTGAGGTCCACTGTCCTGTGCGACCCCTTCTTCATCATGTCCTCTAGTCGGTGGACGGCGGTGTGGACTTCGGCGAAGGATGTGTGGAGCGGGGCAAAGCCAAAACGGATGCTGTCCGGTGACCGGAAGTCGGGGATCACATTGCCGAGGTCGATGAGCGTCCTGGTGATTTGCCATGCGTCTGGATGGCTCAGTGAGACGTGGCTCCCGCGTCGGTCGGGGTCGGTCGGGGTGGCCAGGCCGAAGCCCAGGTCCCGGAGCTCGGCCTCCCACAGATCTATGAAGTAATCGGTGAGCGCAATCGACTTCTTCCTGATCGCATCCATCCCGGCATCGAGCACCATTTGGATTCCTGGTTCGATGCCAGCCAGCGACAGGATGGGCATGGTTCCGGTGTGGAATCTGCGGATTCCTTCGGTCGGTTTGAACTCGAGACTGAGATCGAACGGAGCCTCATGGGCCCACCAGGCGCTGATCGGGTTCTCCAAAGTCGACTGCAGCGACTCGCGAACGTAGAGAAACGCCGGGCTCCCCGGGCCGCCGTTGAGGTATTTGTAGGTGCAGCCCACAGCGAGGTCGGTTCCCGTTCCCTCAAAATCGATCGGGACCGAACCGACCGAATGTGAGGTATCCCACAAAGCCATCGCGCCAGCCGCATGCGCCATTGCATTGACGCCCGTCATGTCGTAGGTGTATCCGGACATGTAGGCGGTGTGGGAGAGGGAAACCAACGCTGTCCTTTCGTCCACTTCCGCTGCAATGGCATCCACCGGCCCGTTGATGCTATCGGACTTCACGACGACCAGGTCCATCCCACGCGATCTCGCGATTCCGTCGAGGACGTAGACGTCACTGGGGAAGTTGAGGTCGTCGGTGATGATCCGGCTCCGCCCCGGCTTGGCGGCGACGGCCGCACCTGCAAGCTTGAAGAGGTTTACCGAAGTCGAATCGGAGATGATCACCTCGCCCTCTCCGGCGCCGACGATCGGGGAGAGCAGATCACCGAGGCGGAGCTGGAGCTCCCACCATCCCTCATTCCAGCTGCGAATCAGCCGGTCACCCCATTGGTGGTCGACAACCCGGTCCACGGTCTCTGCTGCGTCCACAGGGAGCCGCCCCAGCGAGTTGCCGTCGAGATAGATCAGACCCGGATCGGATGTGACGAACCTCGAACGGTATCCGGCCAACGGGTCGGCCCGGTCGAGTTCCAGCGCACGGTCGTAGCCGGTGGCGTCGGGGTATCGGTCACCTAGATCGATCACCGGGTCACGTTACCGGACACGTCAGGACTCCTGATAGCGTCCTCGTGATGCCCGATCCCATCGAGAGAACAGATATCGAAGCGGCGGCCGACCGGATCGAGGGTTTCGTCCGTTTGACTCCAACCATCGATCTCGGAAACATCTTCTCAGACGATTGGAAGCTGCTCCTCAAGCTGGACAACCTCCAGGTCACCGGCTCGTTCAAAGCCAGGGGAGCGTTCAACGTCCTGCTTTCGGCCCGTCCGGAGGCGGTGATCGCGGCATCCGGCGGCAACTTCGGAAAGGCCGTTGCATATGCGGCCGAGCGTCTCGGCATTCCGGCAACGATTTTTGTCCCCGCTTCCTCGCCTAAGGAAAAGACCGACGCCATCGCCCGCTACGGCGCTGATGTGCGGGTCATCGACGGCTACTACTACGACGCCCTTGCCGCCAGCCAGCAGTACGCCGAGGTCACCGGCCATTTCGTAGCCCATGCATACGACCAACCGGAGGTGATGGCGGGCCAGGGGACTGTGGCCTATGAGATAGGCCGGCAGGTCGATGGAGTCTCCTTGGTTCTCACCGCAGTGGGCGGAGGTGGCCTGATCGGGGGCACCGCCAGCTGGTTCCGCGACGAGGTCGATGTAATCGGCGTCGAATCTGAGCTGTGTCCGACCCTCCACGCCGCAAGAGCACACGGAGCCCCCATCGAGGTGGAGGTGGGCGGGATTGCCGCCTCCTCCCTCGGCGCCAGAAAACTCGGGGCACATCCGTGGGCGGCCAATCATTGGATCGCGAGTTCGGTGCTGGTGAGTGACGCCTCGATTCTCAACGCTCAGGAATGGTTGTGGGATCAATGTCGGCTCTGGGTCGAGCCGGCCTCAGGGACGACAATCGCCGCGCTTCGCGACGGCCACGTCAAGCCGACTCCCGGTGAAGTAGTGGTGGCTGTTTTGTCCGGGGCGAATCTGGCGATGGACGACAGCCAGGCGACCTGAACCCGGGATTTCGTAGTGTCCGCCGTACTATCCCTCCGATGCTCTCCGCACTGAAGACTTATGTCATCGGGTTCCTGATGGGATCGGCCGATGTCGTCCCGGGCGTGTCCGGGGGGACCATTGCCCTGGTGACGGGTATCTACGAGAGGCTTATCGCCAGTATCAGGGCGGGAAGCTCTGCTCTGGGTTCGCTGATCAAGGGCGACTTTGCCGGGATGAATCGCAACCTCCGAGAAGTCGAATGGATCTTTCTCTTGCTCCTGCTGAGCGGGATCTTCACTGCGGTTCTCAGCCTCGCCCACTTCATCGAGGTGCAGCTGGAGGAGAACCCGATCATTCTCGCTGCGGCCTTTTTCGGACTTGTCGTTGGCTCGATTGCGATGGCGACAAGGATGATCCGGGAGCCGCTCATGTCCCATCTCTGGGTGAGCCTGGCGGTGGGAGCGGCGTTATTTGTATCACTCGGTCTCGGCTCCCGGGTGGTGATGGAGTCACCGGGACTCTTTGTCTTCTTCGTCTCAGCCGCGCTTGCGATCTGTGCAATGATCCTTCCCGGGATCTCGGGTTCGCTCATCCTGGTCCTGATCGGCATGTACGACTCCGTCCTCAGCGCCGTCAATGACCGTGACTTTGCCGCAGTCGGCATTTTCATCCTCGGAGCAGTCTTGGGACTCGCCTTCTTCTCACAGATCCTCCATGTCGCCCTCCGGCGCTGGCATGACATGGTGCTCGCCGCCATGATCGGGTTGATGGCAGGATCGCTCCGCATCCTCTGGCCATGGCCGAACGGGGTTCAAGGGGCGGGACTCGGTGTCCCCGATGGTGATGTGCTCATAGCGGGCATCGCCGCGATCGTCGGCTTTGGCCTGGTGCTGAGTGTGGCGCGGCTGGCGCCGACCAAGCTCTAAACGGCCCGACTGCGGTGAACCTGAGTCTCTAGGTGGTCGCTTATAACCGACCAGACTTCAGGCTGGGCCAGCTTCCGCTTCATCGAGATCAGCGTACGCATGAAGGTCGGGATCGCCCTACCGGCATCCATCGGGTTGGGTCGCATTGCGTTTTGCACTGATGCCGACGGGGTCAAAGTCACGACGTCGCAATGGGGCCAGGCGTCACGAATCAACCTCTTCTCCTCGTCCAGGGACTTTCGACCCACCCGGTCGAACATCTTTTCGTGCATCAGGGCGCGCTTCCGGTTGAGGTCGGCTGCCATTGGAGCGATGATGAGCACGAGATCGAGCGGTCGGCTGTGACCCAAGACCAGGTCGGCGTGAGTCCCGGAGGCGACCCCACCATCGACGTACAACCTCCCACCAATCGGATAAGGGCGAAACAGAAGAGGAATTGCCGTCGAAGCCGCGACTGCTTCAGCAAGGCCAGCCTCGGGATGATTGGCCGTGCCAAATACTGCGCGCTGCCTCGACTCTATGTCATAGGCAACAATCGCCGTGGGCTTGTCCGGCCAGGAGTTTGCAGCGTCCTCGCCGATCTGAGATGCAACCCACTCGGCGAGGCCCTGGGAGTGGTACGGAGCAGGCGAGCCCATGAACAGCGTCACCCCCGGACGCCTCAAGCCCGGAGCGATTCCATGGCGCACCCACTTGCTGACGTTTCGCCGCCCGCCCCGCTGGTAGAGGTGTCCCCGGATCCGGTCCGCGACATCAGACCGCTCGTCACCGGGATGCACCAGCGAGTCGAGAGTGAGTGAATCGTTGCGGACAAGGGCGCTCACGAACGCGCCCGACGAAGTCCCCACGACAACTTCGGCGCTGTCCGGGTTCCATCCGGTGGCAAGCTGGACGGCCATCAGCGTTGCAATTTCATACGACGCCCCGGTGACCCCACCGCCACCCAGGACAAGTCCTACCCTGGTCACACCAATCAGAATAGGGCTTGGCTACCTCATTAGTTACCGTTTGTTTTGTGTTCACGAAAAACGATTCACAAGCACTACCTGTCCCGATCGGCGATCTACTTGCTGTTTGGGGGCAGGTGCCCAGCGAGCCTCTTCTCAGCGAGCACACACTTCTTCAGTTGGACAGGGGCCGGGGCAGGTGTTTCACGTCCGGAGAACCCGTCGACGCCATCGTCACCTTGGTGGAGGCTTCAGATGGTTCCGATGGCCTGATCGAGGTGGCGGGGGCTTCTGCGGAGGCACGTCGACATCTCTGGGATGAAATGCGCACCGGGGTTGCGGCAGTCGGCGCCGAGCACGGTCTCGATCAACTGGTCCTGATCGACCGTGACGGACTCGAACCCGGCGAACCGTCGGTGGGCTCGGTGGTCCGCATGCGAATCGGGTCCGAAGCGATCGAACCGGTACCGGCAGGGGAGCGGATGGCCCCGAACGACGTCGCTGACATCCTTGCTGTGGTCAACGTCGCTTTCGAAGGACATCCCGAAAATGGAAACTGGATGACGGAAGACCTGAAGGACCGGTTGAACCAGCCATGGTTCGACCCGAACGGATTCCTCGTCGAACGCACCGCGCAAGGGGTGGTGGTGGGTTTCTGCTGGACGAAGGTGCACGGCGACGGCGTCGGGGAGATCTATCTGCTTGCGGTTCACCCCGATCTTGCAGGGCAGGGCACCGGGAAGGAACTGGTGTTGAGAGGGTTGAGCTATCTCCGGGCGGAAGCGAAGTGCCCGGAAGTGATCGTCTACTCGGCCGGCGACAACGAAATCGCCCGTGGACTCTACGAGAGCCTCGGTTTCGGCGTTGATCGCGTCGACCGCCGGGTAGCGATCAAAGATTATCGATTTGATGTGTCAGCCGAAGCGGCTGCCACAACCTGAGCACCGCGTGTCCTGCTCGCGTGTCGGGCCGTAGCACCAGGGACAGGGAAGATCCTCGCTCCTCTGCTCGTGGAGGTTGACCACGAGGGAGGGATTGATCTCGTATCTCTGTTGACCCCGGATGCCTTTGGCCAGTGCGAGCAGACCCGTTGTGGCAGTCGCTGCCATCAGCGCCTCAAACAATGTCCGTCCTCCTTGCCATACCGGCAGGAGGCTAAGTCAATTAAGGCCGATTTTCGCGGATTTCGCTGCTGACAGTCTGGACGCTAGGTGCCGAGGACTGATTCGGTGAGGTCGTGGACCAAGTAGGAGAGGTCGCCAAGTCGGCCTTCACGGACTTCGGCGGCATCGAGCATCATCGTCGCTGCGTGATAGGCAACCCAGGGGCGGTAGCTGCTCTCGGCCAGTTCGGCGCCGTAGCCACTGCGGAATGCGGCGGCAGCGTCTTCGCCGATGGTGTCGGCGAACCGCCAAACGGCGAGAGTGAGATCCCATTCGGGGGGAGCAAGCGTGGCCCACTCCCAGTCGACCAGGGTCACCGCTCCCTCCTCGTTCACTACGAACTTCGAAGGTGTGGGGCGGGTGTGCGCCGTCACCGAGCCGGTCGCATGTGGTGGCGTCATCTCGAGGGCAGCGTCGAGCACCTTCTGGTCGAGTTCGAACCGCCTGCGGAAACGGCCCAACCTGGTGATTGTCGACTTGTAGTGAGACTCGACGTACTCGCTGTCGATACTGGTGGCGAGATTGGTGATTTCGGCCTCGGTATCGTGCACCCCGCGCAACACCTGACCGGCGGCCTCAACCGCGTCGAGGTTCTTGGGGAGGTTGCCCAGATTCCAATTCCCTCCATCGCTCATCGACACCCAGGCCATGTCCCCCTCCACCTTGGAGTCGATGATCGACGGCACTCCCGGAGTGCCCTTCAAAGACTCGAGGGCTCGCCGCTCCCGCCGCTCTCTCGAGGGCACCGGGTAGACCTTGACGATGATGGACGAACCGTCTTCCTTGATCACCCTGAACACGCTGTTCGCACCGGCCGAAAGTTCACGAAGAGTGGTATTCGGGTGCGAACTCTCGACGAGCTCTCGTGGATTCATGTTTCTTCCGCTTCCTGGTGATTGAAATTGATGAGTGGTATCCAGCCGCGGCTGGGTATTCTGCCGCACCCAAGGCTAGTGAGAGTTGAGCAGTTGTCTATCGATCTTGAATACCCCGACGGGAACGTGGTCCAGCACCCGAAAGGGGTAACGGGACTGGAAGTGGCCAGTTCGATCGGGGCCGGGCTTGCCCGCGCCGCCGTGGCGATTCGACTCGACGGAGAATTGCGCGACCTCGACCGTCCGATCGAGAATTCGGGGAAGTTCGCCGTGGTCACCCTGGCCGACCACGACGGCCTCCACATTCTGCGGCACTCCTCTGCCCATGTCCTCGCCCAGGCCGTGCTCGACCTCTACCCGGGCTCCACGTTCGCAATCGGCCCGGCAATCGAAGACGGCTTCTACTACGACTTCAAAGTCGAAGAACCGTTTACTCCCGAAGACCTCGAGCGGATCCAGGCCCGAATGGAGGAGATAATCGCTGAGGACCAGCCTTTCGTCAGAGACTCCGCAGCTATGGACGCTGCCCTCGAGATCTTCATAGACCACCCTTTTAAGAGGGAGATCATCGCCAATGTCGATCCGAGCGAGGTCTCAGAGGGAGAGGACGTCACTCTCTACCGGAACAATGGTTTCGTCGACCTCTGCCGTGGACCCCATCTCCCGTCGACGGGCCGGATCCCTGCGGTCAAGCTGCTCAGAACGTCCGGTGCCTACTGGCGAGGCGACCAGGCCAGGGACCAGCTGCAACGGGTATACGGAACCTCCTGGCCATCGAAAAAGGAGCTGGAGGACTACCTGGTCCGTCAGGAGGAAGCCGAAAAGCGCGACCACCGGAAACTCGGCGCCGAGCTCGACCTGTTCAGCTTCCCCGACGAGTTGGGCTCCGGTCTCGCCGTCTGGCATCCCAAGGGCGGGATGCTACGCAAGGTGATCGAGGATCGCAGCCGCAGCATTCACGAGCGTTACGGGTTCGAGTTCGTCTACACACCACATCTCGCCAAGGCCGACCTCTGGGAGACATCGGGCCACCTCGGCCACTACGCCGAGAATATGTATCCCGGTCTCGAGATGGACAACGACCAGGAGTATCGGGTCAAGCCGATGAACTGCCCCGGCCACGTCCTCATCTACAAGAGCCGGGCGCGGTCTTATCGCGATCTGCCGATCCGGCTGTCCGAACTGGGTGCGGTCTACCGGTACGAGAAGTCTGGTGTGGTCCACGGCCTGCTCCGCGCGCGCGGCTTCACCCAGGACGACTCCCACGTCTTCTGCACGGGCGAACAACTCGACTCTGAGCTGCGGATGCACCTCGACTTCGTGATTGCATGGCTCAAGGACGCCGGGTTCAACGATTTCGAGGCCGATCTGAGCACCCAGCCTGAGAAGTCGGTTGGAGCCCAGGAGCGCTGGGACTTCGCCGAGAAGACCCTGGCCGACGTGCTCGACTCCTCAGGGATCCCCTATCAGGTGGCCGAAGGCGACGGGGCCTTCTACGGGCCGAAGATAGATATGCACGTCAAAGACGCAATCGGCCGCAGATGGCAGCTCTCGACGATCCAGCTCGACTTCACACTGCCGGAGCGTTTCGAACTCGAGTACACCTCCGCCGCCAACGAAGCCGAGCAGCCGTACATGATCCACTGTGCCAAGGCGGGTTCTCTGGAACGGTTCATGGGTGTTCTCATCGAGCATCATGCCGGCGCCTTTCCCATGTGGATGGCTCCGGTGCAGGCGACGATCGTCCCGGTCGCAGACCGGCACATCGACTATGCCGGGACTGTCAAGCAGGCCCTCGCGGCATCCGGCCTCAGGGTCGAGATCGACGCTTCGGGAGACACTGTCGGAGACAAGATCCGGACCGCAATCACTCAAAAGCACCCGGCGGTGATCGTTGTCGGTGACACCGACGTCGAAGCGGAGACGGTAGGCCTCCGTCTCTACGGTGAAGAGAAGGACACGCGCGGAGTTCCTCTGGGCGAAGCTGTCTCCCGGCTCAGCGACATGGCAAAGGAGCCCGACCTGTGAGTGATGAGAAGCGAATCGACCGCAGCGGCATCCACATCGAAAAGGATCTCGCCAACTCGATCGCCATCGAGGAAGAGCTCGACGCCAATGTCGTCGGGCCGTATCGCTTCCCGCCGCCGACGAGGCGACGGTCGGCTGGATGGGTGTTTCTGGTCGCAGCCGGAATTGTCGCGTTCACAGTCGATGGAGGCTGGCTTCCGGCGATCGGCTTAGTCCTACTCGCCGGCTGGCAGTTCGCCTCAGCCTGGCCCTTGAAAGTCGATGAGCACCGGGCCATGCAGGTGGCGGGTCAAGCCGTTTCGTTCCCGGTGGGTCACGCCTCCGGAGCGGTGACTTTCAAAGGCTGGCGCTCACGACCCCGGTGGGCGATGGTCCTCTACTCGGCCAGCGAGCCTCCAGACCAGAGAGCGTTGGTTGTTGTCGACGCGGTCGACGGCACCGTGGCCGAAGAGGTCTACGTCGAGGATGTGCCTGCGGTCTGAGAGCTACCGGTCGTCGAACTGGACGTAGTCGCGGACGGCAGGACCGGTATACAGCTGTCGGGGACGGAAGATCTTCGACTCGGGGTCGGCGGAAAGCTCACGCCATTGTGAGATCCATCCTGGGAGCCTGCCAATGGCGAACAGCACCGTGAACATGTCCGTCGGGAAGCCCATAGCCCGGTAGATGATGCCCGAGTAGAAGTCGACGTTCGGGTACAGCTTCCGTTCGACGAAGTACTCATCATTGAGCGCGACCTGCTCCAGTTCCATCGCCACGTCGAGGAGCGGGTCATCGACACCGAGCGAGTCGAGCACATCTTCGGCTGCCTTCTTGAGGATCTGGGCCCTGGGGTCGAAATTCTTGTACACGCGATGGCCGAACCCCATCAGCCGGAAGGGGTCGTCCTTGTCTTTTGCTCTGGCTACAAACTTCGAGGTGTCACCGTCACTGCTGACGATCATGTCGAGCATCTCCAGCACCGCCTGGTTGGCACCACCATGCAGCGGCCCTGACAGCGCGTGGATCCCGGCGCTTATCGAGCTGAAGATGTTGGCGTGGCCCGAGCCGACGAGCCTTACTGCTGATGACGAGCAGTTCTGTCCGTGGTCGGCATGGAGGATCAAGAGCATATTCAGGGCCTTTGTCACCACCGGGTCGGGTATGTACTCCTCGGCCGGAACCGAGAACATCATCTTGTGGAAGTTGGACGCGTAGTCGAGGTCGTTGTCCGGGTAGACATAAGGTTGGTGGACAGCGTATTTGTAAGACCAGGCCACCATCGTCGGCGTCTTGGCGATCAGCCTTCTCGAGCTGATATCAACCGCCTCCTCGTCGAGGGGGTCGAGAGCGTCCGGGTAGTAGGTGGCCAGCGCCGATGTAGCCGAGGCCAGGATCTGCATCGGATGGGCCTTGTGGGGGAAAGCTTCGAAGAGATGCTTCACATCCTCCCTGAGCAGGGTGTGCCGGGTGACCTGGTCGACATAGTCCTCGTGCTCGGCTTTGGTCGGCAGTTCCCCGTACTGGAGGAGGTACGCAACCTCGAGGAATGTCGCATGCTCGGCCAGCTGCTCGATGGGATAGCCGCGATAGCGCAGGATCCCCTTCTCCCCATCGATGTAGCTGACCTTGGACTCACCCTCTGCGGTATTGGCAAAGCCGCGGTCCGACGTCACCAGACCCAGGGTGCTGCGGAGTCGACCGATGTCGATGGCGCTGTCACCTTCCGTTCCAACTTGAACGGGTAGTACCAGCTCCTCTTCTCCATACCTGAGCGTTGCGTCAGACATCTACTTCCCTTCTCAGCCCTCAGGTCTCTGAGCCGCGGGCTGCGTTTATGACCTTGTCTGCCTCATTGTGGGGCATTTCGGCGTAGTGGTCGAACTCAACCTCGAAACTGCCCCGTCCTGAGGTGAGCGAACGGAGCTCGGCTGCGTACTGTTGGATCTCCGCCATCGGTACCTCGGCCTCGACCGTGCGCAGGCTGCCTTCACCTTCCATCCCGAGGACTCTGCCCCGTTTCGAGTTGATGTCACCCATCACATCTCCGATGTGGTCGGCAGGGACGTAGATCTTCAGTTTCATCACCGGTTCGAGGAGGATCGCACCCACTTTTTCCGATGCGGCACGTAGTGCCTGGATCCCGGCCATCCGAAAAGAGAGCTCGTCGGAGTCGACCGGGTGGTACTTGCCGTCGTAGAGCTCAGCGGTGACGTCAACCATGGGAAAACCGGCGACGATCCCGCGTTCGAGAGCCTCCTGCACCCCTTTGTCGACGGCAGGGATGAAGCTGCGGGGCACGGACCCCCCTTTGACGCTGTCTACGTACTCGTACCCTGCGCCGCGTGGGCGGGGGGCGAAGCGGACCGAGGCGACTGCGAATTGGCCGCGGCCACCGCTCTGCTTCTTGTGCTTGCCTTCGGCCTCTGCCGTGCGGGTAATTGTCTCCCGGTACGGGATCCGGGGAAGGCTGGAGTCGATTTCCACCCCGTACCGCCGCCTGATTCTCTCCAGGGTGACGTCGAGATGGGAGTCTCCCAACCCGGCGAGGATTGTCTCCCCGGTGTCGGCGCGCCGCGAGACCCTGATGGTGGGATCTTCCTCTTCAATACGGTGCAACGCCGTCGACAGCTTCTCGTCGTCCTGGTTGGAGTGGGGGTTGATGGCGACTTCGGCGACCGGCCGTGGATAATCGACCGGTTTGATGACTGTGTCCGTGCCGGGCGAACGCAGGGTGTCGCCGGCCCGGGTCTCTTCGAGCTTGGCGACGGCGCCGATTCCCCCGGTCGGGAGGTCGGAGACTTCGTGGTGATCCTTTCCTTGCAGCTTGTACAGGTTGTGCAGGCGAACCTGTCCGCCCCGCGCCAGTTCGAGGTTCTGGTCGGCTTTTACGTTCCCGGAGAAGATCCTGAACAGAGAAATCCGCCCGACAAAGGGGTCGGAGATGGTCTTGAAGACGTAAGCAACTACAGGCCCGTCGAGAGCAGGATCTACCGGCGAGCCCGATTCGAGTTCCGGCATCCCTCGCTCCAGCGGGTTCGGCCCGTAGTCAGTGATGAATTCGAGGAGGAGGTCGATGCCCACGAGCTTGTCGGCGGATGTGACCAGGACCGGGTCCATCGTGCCGGCAAGGATGCCGGCGTGGACCGTGTCGACGATCTGATCCCGGGTCGGTTCGGTGCCTTCGAAGTAGGCCTCCATCAAGGCGTCGTCGGTTTCGACAACCGACTCGATCAAGTTGATGTGGATGGCATGGGCCTTCTCGACGAGGTCTTCAGGCAGGTCGATCTCTTTGCCTTGCGGCGAACCAGACTCATACTCGTAGGCACGCACGGTTGCGATGCGAACCACCCCCCGGAGGTCGCTTTCGGCGCCGATCGGCATCTGGATGGGGGCAATTGCGTTGCCGAACGATTCGCGAAGTTGGGCCAGCGTGCGCTCGAAAGAGGCCCGTTCTCTGTCCAGCTTGGAGATCACGACCGCGCGTGGTATCCCCTCCTCACCGGCGATTTCCCAGAGGTTTTCAGTCTGGACCTCGACGCCATCGACAGCGGAGACAACAAAAAGGGCAAGATCGGAAGCGCGGAGCCCGGCGCGGGCGTCACCGGCGAAGTCGCTGCGTCCGGGGGTGTCGATGATATTGATCCGGTGGCCGTTCCAATCGACAGTGGCCACTGCCAGGCCGAGGGAGATGCGTCGGTCGATTTCCTCTGGCTCGTGGTCGAATAGGCTGGTGCCCTGATCGACCGACCCCTGGCGCTTGGTGGCACCGCCAACGAAGAGCATCGCCTCCGCGAGGGTGGTCTTCCCCGATCCTCCATGTCCGACCAGTGCGACGTTGCGAACTTTCTCGGGTTGCACAGAAAACCTCCTTGCTAGGGGACAGCCCGATCCTAATGCCACCAGCTGACATGGGTTCAGAGGAGGAGGGATTGTCACATAGCGATCGGGATTCCATGAGTGGGACAAGTCCGGGTGTCGCAACTGCGTTTACATCTCGCCACGATCGGGGTATCGGGCTCCCTGCCTGCTAGTTTCGGGGCTTCATGATCGACATGAAGGTCCGGCCGCGGATCACCCGGTTCCTTATTCCCATGGGCAAGGGCCTCGCAGCAATAGGGATCACCCCAGCCATGATGACCGTCTTCGGATTGTCGATCACCGTCTTCGGATCGGTTTTGATCGCCAATAGCTACCTGATGACCGGTGCCGGTTTTGTGCTGCTCGGGTCTGCTCTCGACGGCCTAGATGGTTCCATCGCCAGGGTTACCGGGACCGAGTCGGCTCGGGGGGCCTTCCTCGACTCGGCTTTCGACCGGCTGGGGGAAATTGCTGCATTCGCCGGGCTCGGGGTGGCCAGCGCCGGAGAGCCTCGCTCTCTGCTTCTGATCGTCCTCGCTGTCGGCGGGGCAATGCTGGTCCCATACATCCGGGCGCTCGCCCAAGATCAAGGCGTCGCTGGCAAGGGTGGGCTGATGGGCCGGGCTGAGCGGGTCCTCCTCTTCACGGTTGGGATCCTGATCGGGCAGGTGGAACCGATGCTCTGGGTCTTCGTAGTCACTGTGTGGTTCACCGCCGGCTACCGGTTCGCCACCACGTATCGCTCCATTCCGTGAAGCATCTCCTTGGATACCTCGCCCTGCGGGCCGGGGTCGGAATCGTCGGGTTGCTCCCAGCGGGTCTGGCACGGTCATTGGGAGAATACGGCGGCCGGGTCTGGCATCGGTTCGCAGCCGGGCGACGAACAATGGCCACACGCCACATGCGGCGGGTGCTGGGCCCCGATGCCGACGCTGCGGCCGCAGCCAAAGAGGTGATGATCTCGTACGGGCGTTACTGGGCTGAGGCGCTGTGGGCCCGCTCCAGTCGTGTCCCCCAAATGATGGCCGGGACCACGGTTGACGGTCTTCAAAGGCTCATCGATGCCCGGGAGCAGGGGATCGGGATGATCTACGCCTTGCCCCACATGGGGAACTGGGAAGCTGCAGCCCCGGTATCTGTCGACGTCGGAGTACCGGTCTTCGCTGTGGCCGAGAAACTCGCCAATGAGCGGATAACCGACTGGTTCACCGCGATGAGGGCCGAGTTCGGAATCGAGATCGTGCTCGCTACCGGTAGCGCGACAGTGATGCGTGCTCTCGAAGACGGGCTGGCGGAGAACAAAGCCGTCGCCCTGCTCTCCGACCGGGACCTGAAGGGCAGGGGAGTGGAGGTCGAGTTCTTCGGGGAGAAGACAACCATGCCTCCGGGGCCGGCAACTCTCGCCCTACGGACGGGAGCGCCCTTGTTTCCCTGTGGCTGCTATTTCACCGACGATGGGCACCACATCGTGGTCAAAGACCCGATCCCCATGCCCACCGAAGGCACCAGGGCTGAGCAGATCCAGAAAGTCACCCAGGATCTGGCCTATGAGCTCGAGGCCATCATCCGGGAGGCACCCACGCAATGGCACCTGGTCCAGCCGAACTGGCCGTCGGACCGGGGGAGCCGATGAAAGTCGGCATCGTCTGCCCTTATGATCTCGACAAGCCCGGCGGAGTCCAACAGCTCTGTCTCGAACTCGGCGAGCGGATTCGTCGTGCCGGGGATGAGGCGGTGGTCGTCGGGCCCGGAAGCGGCGAGGCCGGCATCGGGACGGTCCGGGTCGGGGGCTCGGTCGGGATCAAGGCCAACCGGTCGGTAGTCCCGGTAGCCCTCGGTACGGGGGTCTGGGCCAGGACAAAGGCAGCACTTGCCGATGTCGACCTGATCCACATTCACGAGCCGTTCGTCCCCTTGGTCGGTTGGGCCGCTCTGTCGATGGACAAGCCCGCTGTTGTCACCTTCCACGCCGACGCTCCTGGCTGGGTTCCCCGGTTGTACCGCTTGCTGCCCGGCCGGGCCGTGAGGCGGTCGGTTCTCACCGCGGTGAGCCCGGCGGCGTCCCGTTCCATCCCGTCGAGCTGGGGTGAGGTCAGAGTTATCCCCAACGCCATCGATGTCGCCGCCTATCAGGTCAAAGTGGAGCGCGTTCCGGGTCGGATCAGCTTTCTCGGCCGCGACGAGCCGCGCAAGGGCCTCGACATCGCCCTCGATGCCTTCGCGATGGTCCGTGCCGACCACCGGGGTGCGGAACTGGTGGTCATGGGTGCGAAACGGTCAGACGCTCTAGCCGGAGTCACTTTCAAAGGGTTCGTCGAGTCTCCGGAGAAGCATCGGCTCCTCGCATCCAGCGCCATCTTCATCGCACCCAATACGGGTGGTGAGAGCTTCGGAATCATCCTGGCTGAGGCAATGGCAGCCGGCTGTGCGGTAGTCGCCTCCGATCTGAGTGCGTTTCGGGATGTGGTAGGGGAGGATGCGGTGCTCGTCGAGGTTGGCGACTCCCTGGCTCTTGCGACCGCAATCAACGAATTGCTCGCTGACCCGTCCAGGCGCGACCATCTCGGTCTGGCGGGCCGCGCCCGGGTGGAGCGCTTCGACTGGCCCCTCGTCGTGGCGCAATATCGCCAGGCATATACCGACGCGATGACTGACGGGTAGACCGAAGTTTCCCGGTACCATGAAGGTTTCCCAAGGAGCAAAAGTGGAACAAGGAACTACACGGGTAAAGCGAGGTCTCGCCGAGATGTTGAAGGGCGGGGTCATCATGGACGTCGTCACCGCTGACGAAGCCAGGATTGCCGAAGAAGCGGGAGCGGTTGCGGTGATGGCCCTGGAGCGGGTTCCCTCAGACATCCGTCGCGACGGCGGCGTCGCCCGTATGTCCGACCCCTCGATGATCGAGGAGATCAAAGCCGCGGTCACGATCCCGGTCATGGCCAAATGCCGGATCGGCCACTTCGCCGAGGCTCTGGTCCTGCAGTCTCTCGAGATCGACTACATCGACGAATCCGAGGTGCTGACACCCGCCGACGATGAGCACCACGTCGACAAGTGGGCGTTCACCACACCTTTCGTCTGCGGTGCCCGCAACCTGGGTGAGGCCCTCCGTCGCATTGGCGAAGGAGCGGCCATGATCCGCACCAAAGGCGAAGCCGGCACCGGGAACGTCGTCGAAGCTGTCCGCCACATGCGGACCGTCACCAACGAGATCCGCTGGATCTCGACCATGGACGAAGCCCAGCTGATGAGTGCCGCCCGCGACCTGGGTGCTCCTTACGACCTCGTGCGTGAAATCGCCGAGACCGGGATGCTGCCGGTCGTCAACTTCGCTGCCGGAGGCATCGCCACCCCTGCCGACGCCGCCCTGATGATGGGGCTCGGCGTCGACGGCGTCTTCGTCGGTTCCGGGATCTTCAAGAGCAACGATCCCAAGGGGTACGCCCATGCGATCGTCGAAGCCACCACCTTCTGGAACGAGCCCGAAGTGGTCGCCAAGGTCTCCCGTGGCCTCGGGGCCGCCATGCCCGGTATCGAGATCGACACATTGAGCGAAACCGAGCGTCTGGCCTCACGAGGTTGGTGAGATGACGACGGTCGGTGTTCTTGCCCTCCAGGGGGATTTCCGGGAGCACCTGGCCCTTCTCAGCGATCTCGGAGTCGATGCGACCCCGGTCAAGACTCCGGGCGCCCTCGAAACCGTCGATGCGCTGGTGATCCCCGGTGGTGAGTCGACCACCATCGGCAAGATGTCGGTCCGCTTCGGTCTCATCGAACCGCTCCGTTCTGCCATCTCCGACGGGCTGCCCACCTATGGCACCTGTGCCGGCCTCATCTTCCTGGCCGCATCGCTCACCGACGGTGACCAACCGCTGCTCGGCTCCCTCGACGTCGTGGTCAAGCGCAACGCCTTCGGCCGTCAGAACGACTCCTTCGAGGCCTCACTCGACGTCGTAGGACTCGACGAGCCGTTCGAGGCTGTCTTTATCCGGGCACCGTGGGTGGAGAAGGTCGGTTCGGAGGTCGAAGTGCTGGCCACAGTGGCGGAACATCCCGTCATGGTCCGTCAGGACAAGATCCTCGCCACGTCTTTTCATCCCGAGTTGACCGGTGACAGCAGAATCCATCAGATGCTTCTGGATATGGTGTAGGTCATGGCAGGTCATTCCAAATGGGCGAACATCAAACACCGCAAAGGGCGTCAGGATGCCGCCAGGGGCAAGCTGTTCGGCAAGCTGGCCAAAGCAATCGAAGTTGCCGCGCGTGACGGTGGGGGAGTCATCGAGTTCAACCCGACCCTGGCCACTGCAGTGGAAAAGGCCAAAAGTGCGTCGATGCCCAACGACAACATCGAGCGGGCCATCAAGAGAGGCACCGGCGAGGTCGAGGGCGCCGTCTATGAGGAGATCTGGTACGAAGGCTACGGCCCCGGGGGAGTGGCGCTCTTCGTCCAGATCCTCACCGACAACCGCAACCGCGCCGCCTCCGACGTCCGCTCCACTTTCACCAGGAATAACGGGAACCTGGGCGAGCCCGGCTCGGTGGGCTACCTGTTCAGCCAGAAGGGCATGATCCTGGCGAGGGGCAACGAGGACGACGTGATGCTCGCCGCCCTCGACGCAGGTGCGGAGGACATTCGCGACGGCGGAGACGGTCTGGTCGAAGTCGTCACCGAACCGTCTGATATGCCGGCTGTCCGCAAAGCAGTCGAGGAGTCCGGTGTTTCCATCGAGTCGGCGGAGGTCACCCAGATTCCGGCCAGCACCGTCCCGGTCGAGGAAGCAGACGCCCGCAAGATCCTGAGACTGATCGACGCCCTCGACGACCTCGACGACGTCCAGGCCGTGTTTTCCAACTACGACATCGACGATGCCGTCATGGAGAAAGTCCTCTCGGACGCCTGATGGTCGAGAAGATCCTGATCTCGTCCGGCTCACCGTTTGAACAATCGGTCGGCTTCAGCCGGGCCGTCCGTGTCGACGACAGAGTCCTCGTCGCCGGGACCGCTCCAATCTGGTCTGACGGAGGCGTCGACCCCGAACCCGGAGCCCAGGCCGCCCGCTGTCTCGAGATCATCGGCCAGGCGCTCGAAGACGCCGGCGCCTCCTTCGAAGACGTGGTCCGCACCCGCACCTACCTGACCGACGCCGCCGATTGGGAGGCAGTAGCCGCCGAACACGGCAGAGTCTTCTCAGAGATCCGCCCCGCCGCAACGATGGTCGTAGTATTAGGCATGCTCGACCCCCGCTGGAAAGTAGAAATAGAAGCCGAAGCAGTAATCGGCTGACCAGGAGTACCTCGACTCGGGATCTCTCCCTCCGATTCGGAGGGAGTACCGGCGACGAAGGAGCCGGGGAGGGTGGGGCGTTCCCACCAACGGAGCTCAAGCTCCCAGCCCGAGGGGACCTCTCCCTCCTACCTCCGCCCTCCTTCGTCGGGCGCAGGAACCTTCCTCCCGCGAGCGGGAGGACAGTTGTTCACCGGTCGTCGACCAGCGCGTGGATCTTTTCGACCGTGTTCCAGTTGCGGGATGTGATGGGGGTGGCCAGGTGTTTCTCGACGACTGTGTTGGTCAGCTTGGAACGGCCCGATCCGTCCGGGTAGTACACAAATATCTCGCGACCGACCAGCCTCGCTTCCGCGGAGCCTTCGTGGGCGTCCTGCAAAGTTTCGAAGCCGTCCCGGTCCGGCTCATCCCGGCAGAAGCCGACATGGGCGAAGCGTCCGTCTTCGATCTGTTCGGCAGTGAACGGATGATCGGCAAGAAGCTCCCGAAACTCGTCTGCGGTCCGCACTATCACCGTGCTCTGGAATCCAAAGGTCGACTGGATGGTCGTCTCGACGATGTCGACCAATGCCACCGTATCTGCGTTGGAGTCCACAACGACGTTGCCGCTCTGCAGAAGGGTCCGGGCATCATCGATGCCAGCAGCGGTCAGCGCATCCCTGAGATCGCCCATCTTCATCCGCTTGTTCCCTCCGACGTTGATCCCCCGAAGAAGGACGACATAGGCAGTCATGGCATTCGAAGGTAGTCGAGATGGGCGACAGAATCAGTCAGGCAGCCACCAGTAGAGTCGTCACATGAAGCGCCGAAAGGTCAGAAAGAACAGCCGCTGGCAGTGGCTCGGGCCTTTCGTGTTCGCCGGTTTGGGGGTGGCTGTCGCCATTGGTGCGGCGGGCTTGTTCGACCCGCCGTATGTCATGACTACCGGGGACTGAATCCTCGCCGCTGTTCTCGGGTTTCTGCTTGGGCTGGTCGTCTTGGGGAGCATCCGGGGCCACGGGTATGTCCGCGGCGACGGTGAGCCGGGCTCGATGACACCTACCGACGTCGAGGAAAGCAGCGGCTTCTACTGGAGGACTTGAAACAACCGCGTGCCTCTACCATCGCGGTTGTGAAGAAGATTGGCTTTCTGTCCTTTGGCCACTGGTCGGACTCCCCACATTCCATGGTCCGGACCGCTTCCGACGCTCTCCTGCAGTCGATCGAGCTCGCAGAGGCGGCCGAAGAGCTCGGTGTCGACGGTGCCTACTACCGGGTCCACCACTTCGCCCAGCAGCTCGGATCACCGTTTCCGCTCCTTGCAGCGGTCGGCGCACGGACCAGCACGATCGAGATCGGCACCGCGGTCATCGACATGCGTTACGAGAACCCTCACTACATGATCGAAGACTCGGGCGCCGCCGACATCATCGCCGGCGGTCGCCTTCAACTCGGGATCAGCCGCGGCTCGCCGGAGCAGGTGATCGACGGCTATCGCTACTTCGGTTACGAACCTGAAGAAGGGGAGTCCGACGCCGACATGGCACGACGGCACACCGAGGCATATCTGATGATGCTCGAGGGTCGGGGGTTCGCTAAACCCAATCCGCGACCGATGTTTCCCAACCCGCCGGGACTGCTTCGCATCGAACCCCACTCGCCGGGCCTGAAGGAGCGAATCTGGTGGGGCTCCGGTTCTGACGAGACTGCAATCTGGGCTGCAGAGCTGGGGATGAACATGCAGACCTCGACCTTGAAATTCGACGAGAGCGGGGAGCCGCTCCACATCCAACAGAAGCGGCAGATCGACGTCTACCGCGAAGCCTGGGATGCCGCCGGCCACGACCGGCAACCGAGAGTCTCGGTGAGCCGGAGCATCTTCGCCCTGGTCGACGACCAGGACCGTGCCTATTTCGGGGGCGGTGGTCGGTCGGATAGTGATCAGATCGGATACATCGACGAGAACACCAGGGCGATCTTCGGCCGTTCCTACGCCGACGAGCCCGAGGCCCTCGTCGAGCAGCTCGCACAGGACGAGGCGATTGCCGCCGCCGACACCCTCCTCCTCACCGTCCCCAACCAGCTCGGTGTCGAATACAACGCCCACGCACTAGAGAGCATCCTCAAATACGTGGCCCCGGCCCTCGGCTGGCGATAGGTCGTCGACAGACCTCAGGTCCAGGGGTTGAGCACTTCGACGTCGCTGAACCAGCTGAAGTCGCGCGTGTCCCGTGTCACTACTGTCAATCCGTGTGCGTGTGCTGTGGCCGCGATCGTCGCATCAGCAAAAGGCGCAGGGTGGGGAACATGATACGTGGCGGCAAGAGTGGCAACGTCACCGTCAACGGGGATGACACGATCGGAGAAGCTCGGCTTGACATCGTGCGCCATCCAGGCTCTTAGAACCGCGCCCTGTTCGGGGTCGGCCCGCTCGGCCAGCAATACCCCGTATTCGATCTCGTGGAGTGAGATAGCCGAGAGGAACATCGCAATCGGAGGCACTTCGGCAGCCCATTCCACAACTCCGGGATTCGCTTTTCCCGTCCTTGCTTTTCGTAGTTCAGAGATGACGTTGCTGTCGAGCAGAAACATCAATCGAACGTCGCTGGCTCAGCGAGGTCTTCGAATTTGGGGATCTCGAAATCTATGTCGCCGACGCCTGGAGTTGCGGAAAGGAGGTCCACCAAAGACTTCCCGTTGTCAGACAATCTTGCGTAGTCCTCAAACGTGAGCAAAACGTGAGCTGGCTTACCCCGGTCGGTGATATAGACAGGACCATCCTCGGCGGCCTTCTTGGCGCCACCGGTGTCCTGATTGAATTCCCTGCTGGTCATAGTCTTTACGATGTTCGCTCCCATTTGTGTAGCAATGTTACTACATCAGTCCGGGATGTTAGGTGCCGTTTCCACAGGCCAATGGGATTCACGGCGGGCGGGCGGTGCTTCATGACCCAATGTTTTGTTGATTGGAAGGTCGAAGTCCAGCCCTTCGGACCAGCTGTCCGAGATTTGTAGATGTTTTCTCGATTTGGGCACCGAGGGGATTGAATCTGTCCTAAGCGTTTTGTACGATTCGAACATATGTTCGATCACGGTATTCCAGCGCATCAGACCACGGTTTTCCCGGTTGGTCTTCTCGATCGCGAGCCCGGCCCGGAATTGGCCGCATTCCTTTCGGTGGTCGATCCAGCCGAGTTGTCGGGCTACGACCAGGTGCTGGTTCTCCAGGCTCATCAGAGGATGGCGTCTCACTATGCCGCTCGGACTTATCAGAACATCGCAGCACTTGCCGACTTGATGGTCGAGATCGACGGCGAAGCGGAGTTCGGGCTCGATGCAGCCGCCATGGAGCTTCGGGCGGCGTTGCGGTTGACCCGACGGATGGCCGAGATCGAGGTCGACTTCGCCCATGCTTTAAAACATCGCCTTCCCGCGGTCAGTGAGGCTCTGTGCTCCGGTGACATCGATGTTCGTCGGGCTCGGGTCCTCGTCGACGGCACCGAGCATCTCTCCGAAGGCCAGGCGCGCCAGGTCGTTGACGAAGTGATCGGCAGTGCGCCGGAGTTGACCACCGGCGAGCTCCGGTCGAAGGTCCAGAAATTGTGCTTCGAGATCGAACCGGAAGCGGCCAAGAAACGCTACGAATCGGCTCTCAGCGACCGCCGCCTGGTTCGGGAGCCCACCCTCGACGGCACCGCAAGCATCATCCTCAGTGATGTCTCTCCCGTAAGAGCCTCCACGGCAATTGAACGAATCAATGCCATTGCCGAATCGCTGCGGGTTCCTGGTGAGTCCAGGACCATGGACCAGCTCCGTGCCGACATCGCTCTCGACCTTCTCTGCGGCGACTCGGCCCACGAAACCAAGCGCAGCGGCACCGTCAACATTCACGTCGATCTCGAGACGCTGGCAGGTTTGGCCGAGCGTCCCGGCGAGTTGGCGGGCTTCGGCCCGGTCATCGCCGACATCGCCCGGCAGGTCGCCGAAGAGCGCAAAGGCTCGAACTGGCGGTTCCGGGTGACCGACCCCGACACCGGGCTGCCGGTCCACATCGGGACCACGAGACGCCGTCCCGATGCCAGCCAGGAGCGACACGTGGAATTGCGTGATTTGATATGCGCCTTCCCCGGATGCCGGATGCCCGCCACCGAATGTGACCTGGATCACATCAAGCCATGGGCCGAAACGGGAACGACCAACGTGAGAGACCTGGCTCCCGGGTGTCGCCATGACCATGTTGGCCGGCACCGATACGGATGGACATACGAGCCTCTGCCCGGAGGGGACTATCTCTGGACCAGCCGCCTCGGCCATCGCTACACCAAGAGCGGACGGCCACCGCCCAAGAAGTGTTGACTTCCCCGCTCGTTCCCGGAACCCTTCTACTCCCCACGTCTCCCGATCAGCCAGGCGATGCCTTCGCCTTCGCCCTCTGTCAGGATCTCGAGGCTGGAGTAAGCCTCCCGTAGCTCACCGGGTTTGGCCCGGAACCGGCCCGGTTCGGCACCTACCTCACTGAGGGCAGCAGTGGCCAGGACGCCACCGGGTCTGAGCCGCTCGACGATGACGCCGTTCAGGTTCGGGTCACGGAACAGGTAGCAGAAGACGAGGTCGACCTGTGGGCCGTCGGGAAGGCCGTGGTCGAGGTCGTGGACCACGAACTGGCAGCGGCGGGCGAGGCCATGGTGGTCGACAAGCTTCCTGGCCAGATCGATGGCGATGGGGGAAACATCGACTCCGACATAGTTGAGTCCCCTATCGGCAAGCCAGACCGCGGCACGTCCCCGGCCGCAGGCCAGCTCGAGGGCATCTCCCGTCGTAGGGAAGAGGTGCTCGTGGTCGGCGAAGACGGGGGCCGGGCCGGTTTCATCCAGCGGGGCCATGCCGCCGTCGCGGTAACGGCTGTCCCATTCGCTGCGGTCTGCTTCGCTCATCGGCGTCACGATACGTGGTCACACAAGCCCCTGGCACCCTTACCATCCGACGATGCCCCTCCGTCAGCTCAGATTCACCGCCCCGGACGCAGTAGTCGAAGCAGGTCTGGAAAACATCCGTGACGAGAGGCAGATCCCAGAAGGGTTCAGCCCTGAGGTCATGGCCGAGGTCCACGCCGTCGAACCCTCCTTCCCCGAACGGGACATGACCGACATCCCATTCGTCACCATCGACCCGCCCGGGTCCCGCGATCTCGATCAGGCAGTGCACCTCAGCCGCCGGCCCGGCGGCTACAAGGTTCGGTACGCCATCGCCGATGTCGGGGCCTTCGTGCGCTCGGGGAGCGCGATCGAGGCCGAGGCGTGGGAGCGGGGCCAGACCCTGTATGCCCCGGACCTCCGTACGCCGCTCTACCCCGAGGAGCTCTCCGAAGGCCGGGCCAGCCTGTTGGCAGACCGCGACCGGCCAGCCATCCTCTGGGAGGTCGAACTCGACGAACGCGGCGAGATCGAATCCGGTCGGGTCGAGCGAGCAATGGTGCGGAGCCGGATCCAGCTCACCTATGACGAGGTGCAGCGACAGATCGACTCCGGAACGGCCTCCGGTTCGCTCCGGCTGCTACCCGAGATCGGGCGGCTGCGAAAGCTTCTCGAGCGGGAGCGGGGGGCAGTGAGCCTCAACATCCCCGAACAGCTCGTCGTCAAGAGGGACGGAGGATGGGGTCTCGTTTTCCGGGCACCACTACCGGTTGAAAGCTGGAACGCCCAGATTTCGCTGCTCACAGGGATCTTCGCCGCCGGGATGATGGTCGACGCCGGCGTCGGGATCTTGCGCACCCTTCCGGTTGCCGACCCCCAGCGGCTGGAGCGTTTGCGCCTGATTGCAGACGGGCTCGAGATTGCCTGGCCGGGCTCGCTGAGTTACCCCGAGCTGATCCGGAGTCTCGATCCTCGGATTCCTGCCCATGCCGCATTCCAGGCCGAGGCGACCACCCTCTTCGCCGGGGCGGGGTATCAGGCGATCTCCGGAGCCGAGAAGCCACTGCCCCACGCTGCGCTCGCCACCATCTATGCACACGCCACCGCACCGCTGCGTCGTCTCGTCGACCGCTACGCCGGTGAAGCATGTTTGGCGATCGCCGCCGGAAATGAGGTTCCGGACTCCGTTGTCGAGGCGCTTCCGCTGCTTCCCGAGATCATGGCCCAAAGCTCCACCCGGGCGGGCCAGTACGAAGCAGAGTGCGTCAATCTGATCGAAGCCGCCCTGATGTCGACCCGGATCGGAGAGATCTTTCCCGGTGTTGTGGTGGAGACTGATGAGAAGCGAAGCCGTGGGGAGGTCCAACTCGGAGACCCTGCGATCCTCTCGATCGTCGAAGGCGAGGGCCTCGACCTCGGGGATCAGATCCTGGTCCGGGTAAATGAAGTGTCCGTGGCCGACCGCCGGGTCCGCTTCGAGATTGCATGAGATCTGGCACGCCTTCAACTCGCAAAGCGAAGGAGATAGGTTGACGACATGCCGCGTGAAGTCATCCGACACCCTGTAACGTCGTAGAACACATGTTCGTTTTAGGCATCGACCCCGGTCTCTCCACCCTCGGGTACGGAGTGGTCGAAGACTCCTTCCCGCCAACCGCCCAACGCGCCGGCGTCATCCGCACCGATCGGGAGGCAACGACCGAAGTGAGGCTCAACGAACTCTACGATGGCCTGGTCGAATTGATCGCCGACTCCAAACCCGATGCCGTCGCCATCGAGTCGGTCTTCACCAACCGCAACCTGCAGACCGCCATTTCGGTGGGCCGTGCTTCGGGAGTGGTGATGCTGGCCGCAGCCAGGCACGGGCTCGCCGTCCACGAGTATGTGCCGACGGCGGTCAAGCGCGGCGTGACCGGCAGTGGCACCGCCAACAAGAAACAGGTGCAGCAGATGGTCACCCGGCTGCTCAACCTGGCTGAGGTGCCGAAACCTCCCGACGTCGCCGACGCTCTTGCCATCGCGCTCTGCCACCTTCGTGCTGCGCCACTCCTGGGGGCCCGGCGATGATCGGCCGGCTGCGGGGGCTTCTCGTTTCCACTTTCGAAGGCGGGGTCTGCATCGAGGTCGGCGGGGTTGGCTATGAGGTCAATATGACCCCGCGCGGTCTGGTCTCGCTGCCCGGTATCGGAGAAGAAGTCGTGGTCCACACCCACACCCACGTTCGGGAAGAGGAGCTCAGTCTCTTCGGTTTCGACAACGAGCACGAGCGTGACCTGTACCGGGTCCTCCTCGGTGCTTCCGGAGTCGGCACCAAGGTTGCGATGGCGATGCTGGGCACCCTGTCGCCCCAGGACATCATTCGCTCGATCGCAGCCGAAGACTCCGATGCGCTTACGGTGGTGCCGGGCATCGGCAAACGCGGTGCGCAGCGGATCGTCCTCGAACTGGCACCCAAATTGGCGGGCAAAGACGCCGATGTGTTGCAGGGCTCTGGCTCTGCTTCGGTTCGGGCTGCCCTTGAGACTCTCGGGTATTCAACCGAGGAGATCAATTCGGTGATAGGGAAGATCGATCCGAGCGAGTCCGTCGAAATCCAGGTGCGTGAGGCGCTCCGCACCCTCGGGGGCCGATAGCCGTGAACGAAGAGAGCCTGCTCAACCCCGCAGTCGCCACCGAGGAGGAGATCAGCCTCCGGCCCCGTCGGCTCGACGAGTTCGTTGGCCAGGAAAGCATCAAGGAGCGACTCCGGATTTCGATCGAAGCCGCCAGCGAAGAGGAGCGGGCGCTCGACCATGTCATGTTCTCCGGCCCGCCCGGATTGGGAAAGACCACCCTGGCCGGGGTCATCGCTGCCGAGCTGGGCGTGGCGTTCCGGATCACCTCCGGACCGGCATTGGAACGGCCCGGCGACCTGGCTGCGATCCTGAGCAACCTCCAACCGGGGGATGTCTTCTTCATCGATGAGATCCACCGGCTTCCCCGCGCTGTCGAAGAGGTGCTCTATCCGGCCATGGAAGACTTCCAACTCGACATCGTCCTGGGGAAAGGGCCCACGGCGCAATCGATCCGGATCGACCTGCCCCGCTTCACTCTCGTCGGGGCGACCACCCGCAAAGGAAAGGTGACCGCGCCGCTGCGCGACAGATTCGGGATCGAGGAGAAGCTCGATTACTACACAGACGAAGAGCTGGCTTCGATCATCACCCGGTCCGCTTCGATCATCGGCTTCGACATCGGGCCCGAGGCCGCAGCTGTGATCTCCAGGCGGAGCCGGTCGACGCCGCGAATCGCCAACCGGCTGTTGGCGCGGGTCCGCGACTATGCCGTTGCTCGTGCCGATGGGACCATCGACGCAGCTGTCGCCGAGCAAGCCCTGCGTGTGTTCGAGGTCGATGAGCTTGGCCTCGACAAGGTGGACCGGTCGATTCTCGACGCGGTAGTGCACAAGTTCGGGGGCGGCCCGGTCGGGCTCTCCACCCTCGCCGTTGCAGTTGGCGAGGAGCCGGAGACGGTCGAAGACGCTTACGAGCCCTTCCTGCTCCAGATCGGGATGCTGAACCGCACCCCGAGGGGACGGGTGGCCACGGCAAACGCCTACACCCACCTCGGGGTCGACGTTCCGGCGAACATCCAGGGTTCGCTGCTCGACTGAGTCGCGACCAGACTCCTCATCGACGATGAAGGCAATCACCTGGGAGCAGACTTCGAGCGACGGCGCGGCGAGACGCGGGTGGCTCCACACTCCTCACGGCCGGGTCGAGACACCGGTTTTCATGCCCGTCGGCACCCGTGGCGCCGTCAAGGCCGTCGACTCCGATGACCTCAAGGGGATCGATGCTGGGATCGTGCTCGCCAATACCTACCACCTGATGCTGCGCCCCGGTTCCGGAGTTATCGAGAGGCTGGGTGGCCTGCACCGGTTCATGAACTGGGACCGCCCCATCCTCACGGACTCGGGTGGATTCCAGGTCTTCTCACTCGATCCTCTGATCGAGGAGGAGGGTGTCTCGTTCCAGTCCACCGTCGATGGCGACCCGGTCCACCTCACACCGGAGTCGGCTGTGAAAATCCAGGAGGACCTCGGTGCAGACATCATCATGGTGCTCGACGTCTGTGTCGGCTTGCCGGCGCCAGAGAACGTGGTCAAGTCGGAGATGGAGCGGACTCTGCGCTGGGCTGAGAGGTGCCTCGCCGCGCACCAGCGTCCCGATCAAGGTCTATTCGGTATCGTCCAGGGCGGAGTCGACCCCGATCTCCGGATGCTCAGCGCCAGGGAAACTGCGCAGATGGACTTCCCGGGTTTCGGTATCGGCGGGCTTTCGGTGGGGGAGAGCAGTGCTGACAGGAACCTCGCGGTTGAAGCAGCGACTTCCGAGCTTCCGCCCGACCGCCCCCGCTATGTGATGGGCCTCGGCGATCCCGAAGGACTCCTCGACGCCGTCGCCCGTGGTGTCGACATGTTCGACTGTGTCCTCCCCACCCGCCACGCCCGACACGGCAAGGTGATGACCGCCACGGGTGATCTCAACATCAGGAATCAACAATACGAACTCGATACCGCGCCCCTGGACAGCTCTTGTGATTGTCTCACCTGTACGAGCTACAGCCGGGCCTATCTCCGCCACCTATTCCGGATGAAAGAGATCTCAGCGATGCGCCTGCTCAGCATCCACAACCTGAGCTTTCTCACCAATCTGATGCGCGACGCACGTGCCGCGATCAGCAATGGGAGGTTCGCCTCGTTTCACAACTCCTTCACCGAAACCCGCCAGCCTGGTTCGGCGTAGGGACATTTCGTTGCCTAATCTGCCCTGTCGGTCCCTATTTGCGGAGGCTTTGTGACCAATTTCGTACTTGCCCAAGAGGAGGCTGCAGGCGGGGGAATGACCACGCTCATCTTCCTCGGCCTGATGATCGCCGTCTTCTACTTCTTCATTATCCGCCCCCAGCGCCAGCGCCAGAAAGCGCAGCAGGAACTGTCGGCCTCTCTCGAGATCGGCGACGACGTGCGAACCATCGGCGGGATCCACGGGCGGATCCTGACCATCGACGAGGAGTCGGTGCTGCTCGAAGTAGAGCAAGGTCAAATCAGAATTGCCCGCCGTGCGGTGGGCGCCAAAGCCGGCGAGAACGAAGCCGTCTGAAATGACCCGACGCCTGGTCGGGATCGCCGTCGTTATGCTGCTCGGGTGGGGCGGCCTCGCCGTTGCCATCCTCACCGACACGACGCCCCGGCTGGGCCTCGACCTGCAGGGAGGGACTGCGGTAATCCTCACCGCACCCGAAGGGACCGACCCCGAATTGCTCGAGGTGGCCACACAGATCATGGCCAACCGGATTGAGGATTTCGGTGCGGTGCAAGAACCCGAAATCACCATTTCCGGAGACGACACGGTTGTCGTCCAGCTTCCCGGCGTCGAAGACGAGCAGCGCGCCATCGACGCCGTCGGTCAGACCGGTCTGCTCAGTTTCCGGCCAGTTCTGTCTTCTACCCCGGGCTCGGTAGGGCCGCTTGCCGGCACCGGCACCGAAAACATCGACGATGCGACCGGCCTGACTATCGAAGACGACATCTCCGAGCCATCGTGGCTCCTCTACGACGACTTCGACATTGCCCCCCAGGTGCTCGAGCTCGGCCCGGCCCAGCTCCAGGGCGAGCACGTCGCCCAGGCGCTCCCGGTGTTCGACCCCAACTCAGCGGTTTGGGCGGTGACTCTGGACCTGAGCGGCGAAGGGGCGGACCTGTTCGCCCAGCTCACCGCCGATGCGGCCTCTTTCGGGCCGGGTGATCCGCGGCGTCAGATTGCCATCGTCCTCGACGGTGAAGTGATTACCGCGCCGGCCGTAAACCCGAGTGTGTCACCGGACATCGGGATCACCGGTGGCACGGCACAAATCACGATGGGTCGGAGCGAAGACGACCAACAGCAGGCTCAGGACCTGGCGTTGACCCTCCGCTACGGGTCGCTTCCCGTGGCTTTCGAGATCTCCTCGGTGACCAGGGTTTCGGCGACTCTCGGGGAGGACTCGCTCGAGGCGGGCATAATCGCCGGGATCGTCGGTATCGTCCTGGTCGCGGTCTGGCTTCTCTCCATCTACCGTTCACTAGCCATGGTGACCATCGTGGGTCTGACTATCTTTGGCTCGCTTCTGGTCACCCTGTTCGGTGTCCTCGGGAAATTGCAAGGTCTTACCTTGACGCTTGCGAGCGTCACCGGGATCATCGTCGCAATCGGGATCACCGCGGACTCCGACATCGTCTATTTCGAAAGGATCAAAGACAAGGTGCGCGAGGGTCTACCGGTGGATCAGGCGGCAGAAGAGTCCTTCCCTCTCGCGTTCCGCACGATTCTCACCGCAGACACCGTCAGTTTGCTCGGGGCGATTCTGTTGTGGGTCCTGGCTGTGGGCGCGGTCAAGGGGTTTGCCATGGCCCTCGGCCTGGCCAACATCCTCGACATCTTCATTTTCCGCACCTACACCAGGCGGGCTGTTGCAACCGTTGCTGAGTCGCGCTTCGCCGAAGGCGGCAGCTTCAGTGTCACGGGGGCAGCTTCATGAGCGCCTGGTCCAAACTCCGCCGCAGCGAGACCAACATCGACTTCGTTGGCCTGAGGAAACGCTGGTTCACGATCTCGGCTGTGGTCATCCTCCTGTCCATCCTGGGCTTTGTGCTCCGGGGTGGGTTCAATCTCGGGATCGAATTCGAAGGCGGTCTTGCCCTGCAGACCCCGAATCCCGCCGGGGCCGACGTCGGGACGGTCCGATCGGCGATGGACGGGATCGGTGTCACGGGCGCAACGATCCAGGATCTGGGAGACGGTGAAGCGATCCGGGTCACCGCCGCGGGGCTCAATGAAGGTGTCGAAGCGGCGGCGGTCGATGCCCTGGCGGAAGTGGCCGGCGTCGCGCGCGATGAAGTTTCGATTTCATCGGTCGGCCCATCCTTCGGCGCACTGGTGTTGCAGCGATCTTTGATTGCGCTTGCGGTGTTCCTCGGGGCGGTTGTCCTCTACATATCGTGGCGCCTCGAATTCAAGATGGCGATGGCTGCCATCGTCGCCTTGCTCCACGACCTGGTGATAACCGGCGGGGTATACGCCCTTACCGGATTCGAAGTGACGCCGGCCACGGTGGTGGCGATTCTCACAATTCTCGGGTATTCGCTCTACGACACCGTCGTCGTCTTCGACAAGATCGAGGAGCTCGTGGTCGAAGATGAAAAGAGCTCCTATTCGACCATCGTTAACAATTCGATGAACTCGGTGCTCGGAAGGTCGCTCAACACTTCGATCACCTCCCTGATCCCCATCGGTTCGATCCTCTTCGTCGGCGCCTTCATCCTCGGTGCTTCGACCCTCAGCGAGTTTGCCCTCGCTCTTTTCGTCGGGGTCGCTGCCGGTACTTTCTCCTCAATCTTTATTGCTGCTCCGCTCCTGGCTCTCTGGAAAGAGGGCGAGGAGGAGTGGCAGGAGCGTGCAGCGATGGCGGAGAAGGCTGCCCGGCGCGGTAAGTCGGCACGACGCTGAAGCGGTCGTAGACTGTGATGGTGGAAAGATTCAGTTCCCTCATTCGTGACATCCCCGACTTCCCCGAGAAGGGTGTGATCTTCAAAGACATCACCCCTGTTCTCGCCGATGGGGAGGCGTTCAGCGAGTTGATCACCGCCCTCGCCGACCCGTTCCAGGGCATGGGAGTCACCAAAGTCGCCGGCATCGAAGCCCGCGGCTTCACCCTGGCGACACCGGTCGCAGAGAGACTGGGAGCAGGGTTCATCCCGATCCGCAAGCCCGGCAAGCTCCCATTCGAGACGGTCCGCGAGGACTACGAACTCGAGTACGGCATCGATGCCCTGGAGATCCACACCGATGCTGCGTTCGAGGGTGAGAAAGTCCTCGTGGTCGACGATGTCATCGCCACCGGTGGCACGGCAGCCGCTGCGGTGAGGCTCCTCCGCCGGGTGGGAGCCGACGTGGTCGGCATTTCTGTGTTTATCGAACTGGTTTTCCTGAACGGCTCCGAACAACTCAATGGTGTCCCCCTACATGCACTCATACGCTACGACTGAGGACGAGACTCCGGTTCAAATCGTTGATGTCCTCGATGCTTTCCGCCTCCATCACCCCGACGGTGACATCGAGCTGCTGCGGCGAGCCTACGACCTGGCCAAAGAGGCGCACGAAGGGCAGGTACGAAAGACAGGCGCCCCGTACATAACCCACCCGCTGGCGGTGGCGAAGATGCTCGCCGAGACGGGCCTGGACGCCCCGACCCTGGCGGCAGCCCTCCTCCACGACACGGTGGAGGACACCCACGTCAGTCTGGAGATGGTCAAAGACGAGTTCGGTGTCGAGATTGCCTCCCTGATCGACGGTGTCACCAAGCTCGACCGGGTCCGCTACACGAACCGGGAGCAGGCGCAGGCGGCGACGATCCGGAAGATGGTCGTGGCGATGGCCCAGGATGTCCGGGTGCTGATCATCAAGCTCTTCGACCGACTTCACAACATAAGGACGGTCCACGCACTGCGTGAAGAGAAGCAGATCAGGGTGGCCAGAGAGACACTCGACGTCTACGCCCCGCTGGCCCACCGCCTCGGTGTTCAGGAGATCAAGCACGAACTGGAGGACAGGTGCTTCTCGATTCTCTTCCCCGGTCCTCAGGCTGAGATCGAAGCCAAGCTCGCCCTCCTCGCCCCGGAGCGGGAGGCATTCATCGAGAAGATGGTCACCGAGATCTCGGGGCTGCTCGCCGACTCCAATATCGACTCGTCAGTGACGGGCAGGCCCAAGCACCACTACTCGATCTACCGGAAGATGATGGAGCAGAACCGCCCGTTCGAGGACATTCACGATCTGATCGGCATCAGGATCGTCGTGGAGTCCACCCGCGATTGCTACGCCGCACTAGGGCTAGTCCACAGCCATTGGGTGCCTGTCGCCGGCCGTTTCAAGGACTACATCGCAATGCCCAAGATCAACCTCTACCAGTCGCTGCACACAACTGTGATCGGCCCTGACGGCAAACCGTTGGAGATTCAGATCCGCACCGAGGAGATGCACTGGCGGGCGGAGGCTGGAATTGCCGCACATTGGCGTTACAAGGAGGGTGAGCACGCTCCGATGCTGAGCTTCGATGTCGAATCACTGATGTCGGAGGAGGACCCCGAGGAGTTTCTCGCCAACCTGAAACTCGACCTCCACCAGGATGAGGTGTTTGTGCTCACGCCGGGAGGTGACGTCAAGTCGCTGCCCGAAGGCGCAACCCCGGTTGACTTCGCCTACACGGTGCACACCGAAGTCGGCCATCATTGCGTCGGCGCCAGGGTCAACGGGCGACTCGTCCCGCTTTCCACGACACTCCATTCCGGCGACATCGTCGAGGTGCTCACCTCGAAATCCATGGATGCCGGGCCGAGCCGTGATTGGCTGAAGTTCGCCAGGACCGGCCGGGCGAAATCGAAGATCAAACATTGGTTCCAGAGGGAGCGCCGCGATCAGGCGGCGATCGAAGGCCGGGAACAGATCAACGCCCTCTTTGCCAGGGAGGCCCCTGAACTTACCGTCGTTGAGCGGGAGAACACCTTGGCCACTATCGGTAAGGAGCTGGGACAGCTGGACGCGGAGTCCCTGGTGGTGGCGCTCGGCGAAGGAAACGTTTCGATCGACTCCATCCAGACCAGGCTGCTCCGGATCCTGAAACCGGAACCGGACGTTTCCGACGGGCTCTTTGCCCCGCGCAAGCGCACCTCTTCACCCTCGGCAAACGTGGTGGTCGAAGGCCAGGACGACATGCTGATCCATCTGGCACGGTGCTGCTCACCCGTTCCGGGCGACCCGATCATCGGATATGTGACAGTGGGCCGCGGGGTTTCGGTCCACCGCTCCGACTGCACCAACGTCAGAGCCCTGGCCGAACGCAGGGAGCGATCGGTCGAGGTGAGCTGGCCGGTAGAGGTCGATGGTGCGTTTGTGGTGTGGATCCAGGTCGAGGCCCTCGACAGGACCAAGCTGCTCCGCGACGTGACCACCATGGTCACCGAGACCGGGGGGAACATCACCGCATCGTCAACGGTCGTTGGTGACGATCGGGTGGCGATCCTTCGCTATGAGATCGAACTGTCGGACCCCAGTCAGCTGGGCCGATTGCTCAGCGATCTGCGTGGCGTCGACGGAGTATTCACCGCCTTCCGGCTCGCCAACGACCCCGCATCCCAATGAAGGTCGTCGCCACATCGGCCTGGTTTGCCGCTACGAACTCCTATCTCGTGTACGACCCTCACGACCGGGTCGGCATTCTCGTCGACGTGCCTCCCGAACCCGACCTGGTCGGCCAGATGGTGCTCGACCACAAGGTGACCGTGGGGGCGGTGCTGCTCACTCACGGCCACGTCGACCACGCCGGAGGTGCCGGGGAGTTCGTTTCCCGCCATGGGAGCGAAGTGTATGTCCATCCCGATGACGACTTCCTCACGCTGCACCCCAAGGAACAATTGAGGCGAATATTCGGAACCGAGCCGCCGGGCTCATATGAGGTCCCCGACAAGCTCACCGACCTCGAAGACAAACAGGTCCTCGAACTGGCCGGCTTCCGCTTCGAGACCCGACACACTCCGGGCCACACTCCGGGCCACTGCTGTTTCTACGTCGCTGCGGAGGGAACGTTGTTCTCCGGTGACCAGCTGTTTGCCGGAAGCGTGGGGAGGACAGACCTGCCGGGGGGTTCTCACACCCAACTGCTCGAGTCGATGGCGACAAGCGTGCTGACGCTCGATGACGGGGTCAGGGTCCTGCCCGGGCACGGCCCGGAGACCAGCATCGGGCATGAGCGGAAGACAAATCCATTCATCCAAGGGTTGTGAGCTGTCCTCCCGCTTGCGCCGAGGTTGGTTCCTGCGCCCCCAGCGAGCGAAGCGAGCGGCTGTTCCCCCAGAGGCGAAGCCGAATGGGGGAAAGGTTCCTGCCGGCCGATAGGCCGGGAGGTAAGGGGGGCTGAGACTCTCCAAGTTGAGGGCAAACGCGCCTAGGCGCGCCCCAATCACCTTTGGTGGAAACAGGCCCCCTCCCCACCGGCCTGACGGCCGGCGGTACTCCCCCCATCGCTTCGCTCTGGTGGGAGAGTTGCAAACGGAGGGAGAGACGCGCGTTGCGGTCGGTCCCTTAGCGGTGTCGGGATACCTGCATCCCACCGCCTAACCTGCGCTATTCATGAGCTTCCAGCCGCCAAAAGGCGTCTCCGACATCCACCTGCCCGAATCGGCAGTATGGCGGCGCGTCCTGACTGCCTGGGAAGACTGGTCGGAGCGTTTTGGCTACCCGCTGATCCTGTCACCGGTCTTCGAGGCAACCGATCTCTTTGAACGCGGGGTTGGAGACACCACCGAGGTCGTCACCAAGCAGATGTATACATTCGAGGACAAGGGCGGGAGGTCGGTGACCTTGCGTCCGGAGGGTACCGCCGGGGTGGTCAGAGCCTTCCTCGACTCTGGAGCACAGGGTGCCTGGAAAGCAGCTTATTCCGGTCCGATGTTCCGATACGAGAGACCGCAGAAGGGGAGGAGCCGGCAGTTCTACCAGGTGGGGGTGGAGTACCTCGATGTGGTTTCCCCTCTGGCCGATGTCGAAGTGATCGAGCTGGGATACCGGTTCATCGAAGCCGTCGGGCTCGAACAGTTGGAACTCCGGTTGAACACCCTCGGCAACGCCAACTGCCGCCCGGCGTATCTCGAAGCGCTTCGGGGATTTTTCCGTGACCGGGAAGACCGGCTCTGCTCCGACTCGGCTTCGCTGATCGGGCACAACCCGTTGCGAATACTGGACTGCAAAATCTGTGTCGATGTCGTCCAGGATGCGCCCCCGATGGCGGATTTCCTCTGTGACGCCTGTCGGGACCACTACGAGGCGGTGCGCTCGGGTCTCGATCTGCTTGGTGTCCCTCACGTGGAGGATCCGACGCTGGTGAGAGGGCTGGACTACTACTCACGGACTGCTTTTGAGTACATCGGTGTTGGCCTCGACGCGGCCCAGAACGCAGTAGGGGGAGGGGGGCGCTACGACGGTCTGGCGGAGAGCCTCGGAGGAAGAAGTGCCCCCGGTGTGGGTTTCGCGCTTGGTGTCGACCGGATTGTGCTGGCCCTTGCCGAGGCAGCAGAACCTGCGCTCGACGTCTTCGTGATTTCGGAGACCGGACCCGATGGGGTGGCTTCGCTCGTCTCGGAGTTGCGGCTTCTCGGGTTTGCCGTCGACTACGACCTCGAAGGCAAATCGACGAAGGCGCAGTTCAAGGTGGCGGCCCGCACCGGGGCACCGACCACCATCATCTATCACGGCCCTGGCCAGGATGCCAGTGTCCGCATCGAAGACGAGCGCTATGAGGTGCCGTTGCAGGAGGTTGGCTTGTGGCTGACAAACAAGTGATCAGGACCCACGGCGCCGGAGACGTATCGCGGGCGGAAATCGGGGAGAGCGTCACCATCGCAGGATGGGTGCAGCGGCGGCGCGACCATGGAGGCGTGGCCTTTCTCGACGTCCGCGACGCGTCCGGATTGGTCCAGGTAGTGGTTGACCCTGAGCAGCACCCCGAAGTCGAAGAGATACGGATGGAGTTCTGCGTGAGTGTCCGCGGGACGGTCCGTGCCCGGCCTGAGGGGACAGTCAACCCGGATATGTCGACTGGTGAGGTCGAGGTCGGAGTCGAAGAACTTGTCGTACTCTCCCGGGCAGAAGCGCTGCCTTTCTTGATCGACGACCGGACCGAGGTCGATGAGAAGGTCCGGCTGCAGCACAGATATCTCGACCTGAGGCGGCCCCGGATGGCTGCCAACCTGAAAGCCCGATCGAAGGCCACGAATGCAATCCGCCGTACCCTCGATGAGCAAGGCTTTCTCGAGGTGGAGACACCGACACTGGTCAACAGCACACCTGAAGGCGCCCGGGACATGCTGGTCCCGTCACGTCTTCGCCAGGGCGAGTTCTACGCGCTGCCGCAATCCCCGCAGTTGTTCAAGCAATTGCTGATGGTCAGTGGAGTCGAGAGATATTTTCAGATCGCACGCTGCTATCGCGATGAAGACTTTCGGGCCGATCGACAACTCGAATTCACCCAACTCGATCTGGAAGGCTCGTTCTGGGGCCGCGAAGACGTCCTCGACACGATCGAGGCCGTCCTCAAGGCAGTGGTCGCGGATGTGCGGGGGGTCACAATCAGCGAAGACTTCCCCCGGATCACCTGGCAGGAGGCGATGGACAGATTCGGGTCGGACAAACCCGACATCCGCTTTGGCATGGAGATCACTGACGTCTCCGATCTCGTGGCGGATTCGGAGTTCGCTGTGTTCTCGAAGACAATCGCCGACGGCGGAACGGTCAGGGGAATCAACGCCGGTGCCGTGGAATGGGCCCGTAGCCGCGCCGATGCTCTCACCGAGCGCGCTCGCGAGCTGGGAGCCGGCGGTCTGGTGTGGATGGTGGTCGAAGCCGACGGGACACTTCGCTCTCCGGTTTCCAAATTCCTCTCTGACCAGGAACAAGACGGGATAAAGGAGCGACTGGACGCCGCCCCTGGTGACGTGCTCTTGATGGTTGCCGACCGCTGGAAGACCGTTGTCGGGGTTCTCGGGGCGCTGCGCCTCGAGCTGGGCCGTCCTGGAGGCCACGAGGATCTTGCCTTCCTCTGGGTCATCGACTTCCCATTGTTCGAGGAGGACGACTCCGGAAAGATCACCTTCTCGCATCACCCGTTCACCGCACCGGCGTCACTCGAAGAGATGGCGACCAACCCGGAGAGGGCCTTGTCGAAGGCTTATGACGCGGTGCTCAACGGCGTCGAGTTGGGCTCTGGGTCGGTTCGTATCCATGACCCCGAAACCCAGAAGGAAGTGTTCGACATCCTCGGGATCGCCCCGGATGTCGCCGAGCGGCGCTTCGGGTGGTTTCTTCAGGCGCTCCGCTACGGAACCCCTCCGCACGCCGGTTTCGCCTTCGGAATCGATCGGCTGGTCATGGTCCTCCAGAACGAGGCCTCGATACGCGAGGTGATCCCCTTCCCCAAGACCCAGACCGGCTCAGACCCGATGACCGGGGCCCCAACCTGGGTCGACGACGACCTGCTCGGAGAGCTCGGCCTCGCCCTCGGCCCTGCGGCCCTGGAGCGGAAGGACCCATGATGGCCAGTCCTTCTCCGGTCTTATCAACCCGGATACGGACAGGCCGCTCCTTAGTATTGATCGAATCTTGAATAGCCAACAGATACGGGACAAGTTCATATCCTTCTTCGAGGAGCGGGACCACGTCCTCCGACCTTCAGCATCGTTGATCCCGGTCGACCCGACGCTGCTCTTGAACAACGCCGGGATGGTCCCTTTCAAGCCCTACTTCCTGGGCGAGGAGGAGCCCCCCTGGGATCGAGCGGTTTCGATTCAGAAGTGTGTCCGCACCATCGATATCGACATCATCGGGACCACAACGCGCCACTTCTCCTTCTTCGAGATGGCGGGCAATTTCAGCTTTGGCGACTACTTCAAGGAAAAGGCGATTCCGTATGCCTACGAATTCGTCACCGAACACCTGGGACTGGATGACAGCAGGCTCTGGTACACGGTCTATGACGACGATGACGAGGCTGAGGAGATCTGGATCGACGGCGTCGGTGTGCCTGCGGAACGGGTCCAGAAAGGCGGCCGGGATAACTTCTGGCAGATGGGTGTGCCCGGTCCCTGCGGTCCGAGCTCGGAGCTGTTCTGGGACAAAGGGCCGGAATTTGGCGACGATGGCGGTCCGATCGGCGGGGACGAGAGTCGTTTCGTCGAGTTCTGGAACCTGGTGTTCATGCAGAACATCCAGGACGAGCCCTATCAGGTTGTTGGCGACCTGCCTTCGAAGAATATTGACACGGGAATGGGCCTGGAGCGCATTGCGGCGATAATGCAGGGAGTTCCCTCGTCTTTCGATATCGACACGGTGAAGGCGGTCCGGGATCGTGCTGCGGCGTATACCGGGATCACGTACGGCGAAAGCGAGCGTGACGACGTTTCGCTCCGCCTGCTTGCCGATCATGGACGTTCGGTGACTTTTCTCATTGCTGATGGAGTCGTCCCGTCGAACGAGGGGCGGGGTTATGTCCTCCGCCGAATCCTGCGGCGGGCCGTGCGACACGCCTGGCAATATGGCGGGGAGGGCCTGGTTTTCCCCGGACTCGTCGAGGCGACAGTGGAGACCATGGGCTCGGCTTATCCCGATCTGGTTGCCAAGAGCGAGCTCATCACGGCCATGGTGACCAGGGAAGAGGAGCGTTTTCGCCGTACCCTGGAGTCGGGACACCAGCTACTCGAAACGGAGTTGGGCGATGATGTCGGGGAACTGTCGGGCGACACCGTCTTCAAGCTCCACGACACCTACGGCTTTCCGGTCGACCTGACCCGCGAGATCGCCCAGGAAAAGGGCGTGGCGGTCGATCTCGCCGGCTTCGAATCGGCAATGGAAGAGCAACGAAAGAGAGCCCGACTTGCCTGGAAGGGTGGCGACACCGCAGCCGCTGCCGACCTCTACCGGGAGATACTCGACTCGGCGGGCCCGACCCAATTCGTCGGATACCAGTTCGAATCATCGACCGGGGCCATTCTCTCGATGGTCTCCGACGGAGACCTCGTCGAGCGCGCTGAGAAAGGTCAAACCGTCGAGTTGTTCCTCGACACGACCCCGTTCTACGGGGAGTCCGGTGGGCAGGTCGGTGACATCGGTCTGGTCGAGACCGAGACCGGAGCCGCCGAGGTCATCGACACCCAGCATGCCCTGCAGGGATTGCATGGCCATCGCGCCAGGGTCGTCCACGGTTTCATCGCCACGGGCCAGCAGGCCAACGCTTCCATCGACTCGCCGCGACGCGAGGCGATTCGCAAGAGCCACACCGGCACCCACGTTCTGCACTGGGCGATCAGGGACGTAGTCGGCGAACATGCCAGTCAGGCCGGGTCACTGGTCGAGCCGGGACGGCTCCGTTTCGACTTCTCCCACCATTCGGGAGTGCCTGCCGAAGAACTGGGAGAGATCGAGGCCGAAGTCAACGAACGGCTGATCGCAAATGCCCCCGTGAAAACCGACGTCACCTCCAAGGATCAGGCTCGGGAAATGGGCGCTATCGCCTTCTTCGGGGACAAATACGGGGAGACCGTGCGCGTCGTCAGCGTCGGCGACTTTTCGGTGGAGTTTTGCGGCGGCACCCACACCGACACTTCGGGCCAGGTCGGCCCGCTGATCCTGCTCAGCGAGTCCTCGATAGGCGCCAATGTGAGACGGGTCGAGGCGCTCACCGGCATGGCGGCCTTCGGTGAGCTCGTCCGGATGAGAAACGATCTCGATCAGGTTGCGCGGGCGCTCAAGGTAACCCCGGCGGAGGCACCGGCCCGGGTGGAGGCGATCCTGGAGAAATCGCTGGACCTCGAAAAGCAAGTAGAGGCGGTCAGGTCGCGGGAGCGGGGCCAGCTGGCACGCGAGCTAGCCGGGGCTGCGGTGGCGGTGGGCGACTACAAACTCGTGGTGGCTCCGGCGGACCTCGGCGGGAACGAACTGCGCCAACTGGCCCAACTCGTGGGTGAGGGGCTGGGCAGGGGCTCGGTGGTGATTCTCGGCTCAAGGCAAGGCGGCAAGGGGGCCCTTGTCGGTTTGGTGAGCTCCGATCTCGTTGAAGCGGGTCTATCCGCGGCGGAACTGATCACCGGGGGAGCGCGTGAGATGGGCGGCGGCGGATCGCGCGATCCAGAACTCGCTCAGGCCGGTGGACCCAACGGAGACCGTCTCGAAACCGCCCTGGCCACCTCCCGGGAAGCGGCGGAACAGGCGCTCGCGCGGCTGTGAGCCGTATTCTCGGAATCGACTCCGGGACCAAACGGGTGGGGTTGGCGGTCTCTGATGGGCTTGGCGTCCTGGCGACCCCGCTCGATGTGGTGCCGCGGGACCGCATCGTCGAAGTGGTCAAGAGCATCGTCATAGAAATGGAAATCGCTAAAATCGTTGTTGGTCTTCCCACAGCGCTCGGAGGACACGAGGGAGCTTCTGCTGACGAAGCTCGAGCCCTCGGAAAGGACCTCCACAATGCCACTGATCTTCCGGTCGTCTATCACGACGAGCGATTCACCTCCCGTATGGCAGAGTCAGCTTTGCTGGGCAAAGGGATGAAGCGGCGGGATCGTCGCCAGAAAGTTGACAAGATCGCCGCAGCAATAATCCTTCAAGACTATCTGGACAACCAATGACTTACGAAAACGCCCCCGAACCCAAGCCAACCACCCGCCTGGTCAAGGTCCTCAGCGTCCTCGCCATCATCGTTTTGGCCGGTTTTGTGATCGTCGGCGGGGCCTCCTATCTAGGGCGTCAGGTAGGGCAGGCAATCGGCGACGAAAACGGGGGACCGGAGACTCCGGTCAATGTCGTGCCCGGCCAGGAGGTGACCATCGATGTCCCGTCGGGCTCTTCGGCGCAGGAAATCGGTGCAATCCTCGCGGCGAACGGCGTCGTGCAGTCGGCACTGGAGTTCGAAGTTGCGGTGCGCAACTCCGATGCAGCCGCCGACTTGAAGGCCGGTACCTACCGCATGACGACGCTGATGGACCCGAATGAGGTCGTGGCGGTGCTCGTCGTCGGGCCGGTGGCTGATGTTTACCGCGTAACGGTTATCGAAGGTCTCCGTATCGAGGAAATACTTGCGTCGTTGTCCGAGAGCACCGACATCGAGTACAGAGAGTTCGAAGCGGCGTTGCTTTCAGGGGATGTGACCTCATCTCTGTTCCCCGAACCCGAGTCGCTGACCGATTGGGAAGGGTTGCTCTTTCCCGACACCTACGAATTCACCAGCTCGGCTAGCGCCACCAGCATCCTGCAACGTCTCGCCTCGACCATGGAACAGCGGGTCAACAGCATCGACTGGACAGCAGTCGAGGCGCTTGGTTTCACCGTCTATGAAGGGCTGATCATTGCCTCGCTCATCGAGACGGAGGTGTTGCTCGATATCGAGCGCCCGGTGGTGTCCAGCGTCCTTCACAACCGGCTCGAGCTGGGGATGAGGCTCGATATCGACGCCACGGTCCTGTACGCCGTTGGCTCCCGGGACATCGCTGATTTCAACAGGGAAATCGACTCGCCATACAACACATATGTTGTGAACGGGCTCCCACCGACCCCGATCGCGTCGCCCGGGCGGGCGTCCCTCGAGGCTGCTGCCAACCCTGACGAAACCGATTACCTGTTCTACGTCCTCTCCGACTTCGATGGCAACCATGCGTTTGGCGCGACGCTCGAGGAGCACAACGCAAATGTGGCGCGTGCCCGCGAAGACGGGGTTCTTCCCTAATTGGGCGACAGCGCATTCGCACTGCCACACTTTGGTCATGGAGTACAGGTTTGCATTAGCCGGTGATCCGGTGGCACATAGCCTTTCTCCAGCCATGCACACCGCAGCGCTGCAGGAATCTGGATTGGAGGGCTCCTATGAGCTGGTCCGCTGCGATGCCGACGGTTTCCGCGATCTGGTCGACCGTCTCGTCGCAGGTGAGTTCGCCGGGCTCAACATAACGATGCCCCACAAAGGACTCGCCCATGAGGTCAGCGACTGGCTGACCCCGGAGGCGGAGGCCGCCGCCTCGGTCAACACGCTACGGGCAGGGGACGGGTCGATCCACGGGCATTCGTCTGATGTCGTCGCTTTCAAGGAGGCATTCGCCGTGATGGGTGGGGCATCCCGAATCGTCCTCATGGGAACGGGAGGCTCGGCGCGTGCGGCCCTCGCAGCCTTTGGCGGCGATGTGATGGTCTGGGGACGTACTGCGAATCGGGTCGAAGCGTTCGTAGCAAGCAACGGCGGGGAGGTCCTCAGAAACCTTCCTCCTGACTACGTCTTGGTCAACTGCACACCGCTCGGGATGAGGGGCGAAGATCTCCCTGGGGGCATGCTCGAGTCCGCCTCCGGGCTTGTCGACCTTCCCTATGGGTCGGGGGAGACACCAGCGGTCTCAACAGCGAGGGCTGCCGGCATTCCGGTCTTGGACGGTCTGTGGTTCCTGGCGGTGCAGGCAGCCGAGTCATTCCGCTGGTGGACGGGGCGCGAAGTCGGGGTCGATACCATGGTGGACGCCGCCAGAAATACCTAAAGGATGATCTGGTGAAGCCGAAGTTTTGGTTACGCCTCTTTCATCAAGGAGTGGAGCGACAGATGACCCTTTCAGGTAACTTAGGATTCGTACCTCTCGATGAGGTGCTTCGACTCCTCACCCGTGCCGGAAACGCCGGTGTAGTCGAGATAACCAACAGAGACATTCGCGGCCGTATTTTCGTGACGGGAGCCGGAATAGGCCTCGCCACTACCTTCGATGACCACGATTTGAAGGACCACCTGATCAGCTCGGGATATCTCTCAGCTGACGCAGCATCGTCCGCCGGTGTTACGTTCAACGACGATCTCATCGGCCTTATCCGTGAGATGACCGTAGAGAGCATCTACCGGATGGACGGCGACAACGCCGACTTCGAGGTGGTCAGAGATGGCACCAGTCCTTATGCCTCACCCCAGCCGTTCGATCTCGAAAGGGTTCTCGACGACAGCCGCAAACGTGCCGAGCAGTGGGAGAGCGTGACCAAGCGTGTGCCCGACCTCGATGCAACGATGAAGATCAACCGGACGCTGACGGCAGAGACCGTACAGCTGGATCGCGCATCGTGGCGCCTGCTCAGCGAAATCGGCGCTGGCGCAACCGTCAAGGATCTCGCTGCGAAACTGGGTACTACCAAGTATGCAGTCGCCAGCGTCGCGGCCACCATGGTGGACAGCGAACTTCTCGTGTTTGGCGACGGTGCGGTCGCAACCGCACCCGTTTACGAACCCGTGGACCAAATCGCCGACGAGGCCCCGATACACGTCGATGAGACCGAGGTCGACCCGGACCGTTCCTGGTGGGACGAGCCTGAGGCGGAACAGCCTGCCGGTGTTGAAACGGATGACATTTCCAAGGAGCATGCTGGTTCGGATGACCTTGCTGACTCCGACACTGTCACCGATGCCGAGGACACCGATGCATTTCTCGAGAAGGTCTTTTCCGAAGTGAGCACCGAGCCTGCCGAAGAAGACGGGCATGGCCTGATGCGTCGTCGGCGGATGGGATCGATCCTGCGCGAACTCGGCGAAGAATAGACTCCGGCTGTCGGACATCTCAGTCCGTAACGGCTAACTTCGAAAGCCGTGACAGTCACGCTGGTCGCCATCGCCGGGGCGCTTCTTGGCCTAATCGCGCATGACCTTGCTGCCCAAACCCTAAAAGACCAGCCGCTGCGGCCACTGGTCGGTACCTGTGCCGAATGCGGGCATCGCAGGGGGTGGCTACGGCCCAAATGTCCCGAATGCGGTAGAAGTCTGAAACGCGAGCCTGGCGTGGCCGTGACCACGGCCCTGGTCGCGGTCGGTTTCGTCAACGCCATCGGGCCCGGGTGGGAACTGATTCCTTTCGCAGGGTTCCTGCTGCTGACGGCCGCTCTTATGCTCACCGACATCGACGACATGAGGATCGTCGATCGGCTCAACCTGCGCGGTTCAGCCCTCTTGGTCGTCGCCCTCGGACTGACTTCGGTGGCCATCGGCGAGTCGCCCGCTTTCTGGCGCGGCCTCGGCGGTGGAGCTGCGTATTTTGGGGGGAGCCTGTTCCTCTTCGTACTTGCACGCGGCAACGGCTTTGGGGCCGGCGATGTGAAACTCTCCCCGCTCCTCGGGGTCTTCACCACCTACTTCTCTTGGACGATCCTGGCCAGGTCTGTGCTGGCAACTGCATTCATCGGCGGGATCCTGGCAGTGGCTGTCCTGCTGTTCTCGGAGGCGAAGCGTGACACCGAGCTCCCGTACGGGCCGGCAATGATCCTGGGCTCCTGGCTGGCAATCATCTCGGTTGGTTTTAGCGCCCTGTGAATTACGTCGTAGCATTCCGACCATGCTCCGATTTCTGACTGCCGGCGAATCCCACGGACCGGGCTTGGTGACCATCGTCGAAGGTCTGCCGAAAGGTCTCGAATTCTCCGTCGAGGGCCTCGACCAAGAGCTTGCACGAAGGCGCCTTGGCCACGGCCGGGGTGGCCGCATGAAGGTGGAGACTGATCGGGTGGAGATCCTGGGGGGCATCCGGCACGGCCGCACGATCGGTGCGCCGGTGGCGGTTGTGGTCAGGAACGCGGAGGCTGAGAAGTGGTCGCGGCAGATGTCGGTGACCCCGATCGAGGAGCCCGTCGGCCGGGTAACACGACCCCGTCCGGGACATGCCGACCTCGCCGGCATGATCAAGTACGACACCGAAGATGCCCGGGACGTGCTGGAACGGGCGTCAGCCCGGGAAACCGCCGCCCGGACGGTGGCTGGCTATCTGGCAAAATCACTCCTCGATACGGTCGAAGTCCAGGTCAGGAGTCATGTCGTATCCATCGGCAAGGTAGCTGCCGCGGAGCGCGCACTGACCCTCGGCGACTTCGACGATGTCGATTCCGACCCGGTCCGTTGTCTCGACCCCGAAGCGTCTGCGACGATGGTCGACCTCATCGATCGGATCACCGAAGACAAAGACACACTGGGCGGGATCTTCGAAGTCGCCGGGTTCGGGCTCCCGATCGGGCTCGGCTCGTATGTTCACTACGACAGGAGGCTCGACGCAGCCCTCGCCGGGGCGTTGATGTCGATTCCGGCGGTGAAAGGGGTCGAGATCGGAGACGGATATCGGGCGGCGGTCAGCCACGGGTCTGATTCTCACGACGAGATCGTCCGTACCGACGGCTCGCTCGGTCGGAGCACAAACCGCGCCGGTGGTGTCGAAGGCGGGGTGAGCAACGGCGAGGTCCTCCGGGTTCGGGGAGCGATGAAACCGATATCGACGCTGATGCGGCCCCTGCAAACGGTCGACATGGACACAGGAGAAGACGCGGTTGCGGTCCGTGAGCGATCCGACGTATGCGCAGTTCCGGCAGCGGCTGTAGTAGGTGAGCAGATGGTCGCCTGGGTAGTGGCGTGTGAGGTAATGAGGAAGTTCGGCGGGGACACCGTTGCAGAGTTGACGTCCGGTGCGGCCGACTATCGGGCTCGAGTGGCCCGCCGTCTCGAACAATGATCCTCTGGCTGGTCGGCATGATGGGGAGCGGGAAGACGACGGTCGGGCGCCTGATCGCAGCCTCGGCGGGAATCGAGTTCCGTGACACTGATGCCGAAGTCGAGAGTCGGGCCGGCATGACCATCGCCGACCTCTGGGCCGAGGGAGGCGAGGCGCTGTTTCGATCGCTCGAAGCCGCAGTGGTGATCGACTCGGCACATATGGATTCGGCAGTGATTGCCACCGGCGGAGGGGCCGTCACCGATCCCTCTACCCGGTCCGTGATTTCCTCGTCTGGAACAGTTGTATGGCTAAGGGCCCAGCCCGGTGAGCTCGTGGACAGACTCAGCGGCCAGGAAGGGAGGCCCCTTCTCGATCGTGCTGACGATCTCGAAGCGACTCTCAGAGATCTCGCAATCCGCCGAAGTGGAAACTATCGATCCCTCGCCAACCACACAGTCGACGTAGACGGGCGCTCTCCGGAATACCTTGCCGCAGAGATCGAGGCCCTGTGGAAGAGCTGAAAGTCGGCGGATCAACGGTCCGCATCGTTTCCGGCATCAGGGGCTCCGTTCTACCCGAGAGTGAAGGCAGGCGGCGGGTGGCGATAATCACCCAGCCTGGCGCGAGTCAGCACGCCGTCCGCATCTCGAGATTCCTCAAAGACGGCGGCCTCGACGTCGACGTGCTCGGTGTTCCGGACCGAGATGAGGCGAAGACCCTCGCAGTGGCCGCCACTCTCTACGAAAGGTTCTCGAAGATCGGCCTCGGACGTGAAGACACGGTGGTCGGAGTCGGCGGAGGTGCAGTCACCGACCTTGCCGGATTTGTGGCCGGCACCTGGATGAGAGGAGTGGAGGTGGTCCACTTCCCGACAACGCTCCTGGCAGCGGTCGACGCCTCGATCGGAGGCAAGACCGGGGTGAACCACATCGGCAAGAACCTCGTCGGCGTGTTCTGGGATCCAACACTGGTGGTAATCGACCTCGACATCCTGGATAAGCTTCCCGCCGCGCTGGTCAGGGAGGGGATGGCCGAGGCGCTAAAGGCAGGTCTGGTCGGCGACGCCGAACTCGTTGAGCTGATCGAGGCCCACGGCATCGATGCGCCTCTGGAGAAGATCGTCCCCGCTGCGGTGAAGGTCAAGGCCGGATATGTCGGTGACGACCCCCGCGAGGCTTCGGGGCGGGCCATGCTCAACTTCGGGCACACGGTCGGCCATGCCGTCGAATACGCATCGTCGCTGAGCCATGGTTCCGCAGTCGGAGTTGGGATGGTGGCGGCGGCTGCGGTGTCGGAAGTCGATGTCGGGTTCGTCGAGAAAGAGCGTGTCATCGAGGCCATCGCCCGCACCGGACTGGCGACGTCTGTCGAAGGACTCGATCGGACCCGCGTGCGCGACCTGATCGGGGTCGACAAGAAGCGCGACCGCAATGGAGTCCGGATGGTCCTCCTCGAGGAGGTCGGCAAGCCGACTTTGCGCCATGCCGACGAGGATTCGATCGACCTGGCATTGCAGGCGATAGGTCTTTGACACAGGTACCGTCTGGGACTTGAACTCATGAGGATCCAACGATGATCAGCACAAATGACGTCAGGCCCGGAATGGCCCTGCAACTCGACGACGGTCTCTTCACAATCGTCGAGTACCAGCACGTCAAGCCGGGCAAAGGTAAAGCTTTCGTCAGGATGAAACTGAAGAAGGTCGAGACCGGACAGGTGATGGACCGGACGTTCCGCGCCGACGAGAATGTCGACCAGGCGATCATCGATAGGAGCGATTATCAGTTTCTCTACCGCGATGACATCGGCTTCCACTTCATGAACCTCCAGGATTACGGCCAGATCGCAGTCGGACCAGAAGAGGTAGGTGATGCCGCCATGTTCATGGTCGAAGGTTCCACCGTGAGCCTTGCCATCCACGATGGAACACCGATCGGGGTCGAGCTTCCCGCATCTGTCGAGCTCGAAGTCACCTATGCCGAGCCAGCGGTCAAAGGCGATACGAGGACCGGTGCCTCGAAACTGGTCACCACCGAGACGGGACACGAAGTCCAGGTGCCTCTCTTCATCGAACAAGGAGACAGGATCAGAGTCGAGACCCGCACGGGTGATTACCAGACCCGGGTATGAGTGACGGCCAGAATCACCCGTCCATCCCGGCTCGGGTGACCGCCTCGGAGCTGGCCCGGACAATCGGACTCGATGTCTCAGCCGTCCAGGCGGTCCTGGCAGCCCGCGGTGAGCCGGCCGGCCCCGAGGAAGTCCTCGATTCCGACCTTGCAGTGGCGACCGCGAAGACCCTCGGTTTCGAGGTGGAGGTCGAACCCCGTGACCTCGCCCTGGAATGCCTCTACGAGATCGACAGTCGCACTCCACAGCCGATGCGTGAGGGACTTCCCCCCCGTGTCCTGCGAATGGTCAGCGGGGTCGTGGGCGAAGCAGAGTCACTGGATACCGACATCGAAGCGGCCTCCGAGCACTGGGCGGTCGCCCGGATGCCCTTGATCGACCGAGCGATCCTCCGCCTGGGCCTCTGGGAGTTGCGCAATGAGCCCGGCACCCCCACGTCGGTCGTGGTCTCCGAGGCGGTGCGTCTCGCCAATACCTACTCCACTGCCCGGAGTGGTGCGTTCATCAATGGAGTGCTGGCGACTCTCGCCAGATCGGTCCGACCGGAGTGATTTGATCGCTGCCACTTTGCGCTGGCGTCCTGTCCGGTAGATTCGCGTGATATTTCGGCGAGCAATTGTTGTTCCTGGCAAGGACGCAGGACGCAGGCGCACCGGGCCGTTCGTCAAGGAGGAGGACGCCGCCAGGGGCGACAAGGGCCGTTGAAATGCAAGCACGATCTGCCGGAAAGGGCGCTAGGGTTGCAGCGACCTTTAAGGACGGTCCAGTGAGGCCGGGAAGGACGAGATGCCAGACAACGGCCCGGTAGCGGCCTGATGCCACAGATCATGAGCGACGAGGACGTCGCCCGCGCCCTCCGTCGCATCGCCCACGAAATAATCGAACGCCATCGCGGCGTTGCCTCGGTCGCCCTCCTCGGGATCAGGACCAGGGGAATCCACCTGGCACGGGCTCTGGCCGCCGCGATCGAGAAGTTCGAAGGCGCCCCGGTTCCGCTCGGAGAGCTCGATGTCAGAGCACACCGTGACGACATCAACGGTTCGGAGAGACCCGCCGACGTCGCTACTTCCATACCGTTCGACATCTACGGGATGTCTCTTGTTGTCGTCGATGACGTGCTCTACACCGGGAGAACGGTGCGTGCGGCCCTCGACGCAATCTCAGAGATCGGGAGGGCCGACCAGATCGAGCTTGCGGTACTCATCGATCGCGGCCACCGCGAACTGCCGGTACGCGCCGACTACGTGGGCAAGAACGTGCCGACCGCTGCCAAGGAGCGAATCTCGGTGCATGTCCCCGAGGTCGACGGTGACGGCGGTGTGTGGATCGAGAGGGATGGGAACTAGAAGTGTCTCTGTTCGATATCGCCAGCCTCTCACCCGATGAGATCACAGAGATCCTCGATTCCGCAGGAGAGATGAGACAAAGGGCGCCCAAGGGATATGCGGGCAGGACCGTGGTCCCGATGTTCTTCGAAGCTTCCACCCGGACCCGGCTGTCCTTCGATCTCGCCGCTTCACGCCTCGGGGCGAACCTGGTTGTCTTCGATCATGAGACCTCTTCGGCGTCCAAGGGCGAAAGCTTGCGGGATACCGCCCGCACCGTCGGAGCGATGGGCCCGGACTTGCTCATCGTGCGTCACGAGCACGCCGGCGCACCCGAGGCGGTGGCACGGTGGTCAGGGGTGCCGGTGGTCAACGCCGGAGACGGCCGACGGGCCCATCCGACCCAAACCCTGGCCGACCTGTTCACAATGCGCTGCCGTTTCGGCGGCATCGCCGGGTTGCGTGTGGGAATGGTCGGTGACATCGTCAACAGCCGGGTTGCCAGGGGTCTGCTCAGTGCCCTGCCGGCGCTCGGAGCTGAAGTTGTGGCTGTGGGCCCGGCCACGTTCCTTCCCCGGCACGGGGAATGGGACATCGAACACAGCGGCGATCTCGAGTCGGTGCTCGGTGAACTCGACGTCGTGTATCTCCTCCGGGTGCAGAAGGAACGCGGAGGCGGGCTCGGCTACCCCTCCGACGCCGAATACCACACCCGCTTCGGCCTGACCGAGCCCAGGGCAGAGATGATGAAGCCCGAGGCGGTGGTGATGCACCCCGGCCCGATGAATCGCGGCGTCGAGGTCTCCGGAGCGGTGGCTGATAGCGAAAGGTCTCTGATACTCGAACAGGCCGCAGCGGGGGTTCCGATACGGATGGCCGTGATGGCCCGGATTCTTGGAGGCGGGACATGATCGTCGTCAGCGGGGCGCGGACCCTGACCTCTGAGGGCTGGAAGACTTGCGATGTGGCTGTCGGCGGCGAGACGGTAGTGGCCGTTGGGGAGGTGGTCCCCGGGCCAGACGACGTCGTCATCGATGGTGCGGGCAAGGTGCTCGGGCCGGGTTTCGTCGACCTCCACACTCATCTGCGCGACCCGGGCCAGACCTGGAAAGAAGACATGGTGACGGGAACCCGGTCGGCCGCACGCGGCGGTTTTACGGCCGTGCTGGCCATGCCGAACACCGAACCGGCCGTCGACAGCGGCGAATTGGTTCGTCGTTGCCAACGGCGCGCCACCGATTCGGGCGTGGTCGAAGTCGGTATCAGTGGTGCGCTCAGCCTGGGCCGGGCCGGCACGGAGATGGCACACCTCGATGAGATGTACGACGAAGGTGTCCGGGTCTTCACCGACGATGGTGACACCCTTGCCGACGGCGGACTGCTGCGCCGGATCATGATGTATCTCAGTGATCGCGGCGATGCCGTCATCGCCCAGCACGCCGAAGACCGCGCCATCGCCGGCAACGGGCACATGCACGAAGGCGCAAGGTCACAGACCCATGGTTTGGTCGGCCTGCCCGCCTCCGCCGAAGTAGCGGTGATTGCTCGCGACCTCGCGCTTGTCGCTGAAACGGGAGCCCGATATCACGTCCAACACATTTCAACTGCCAGAGGCGTCGCTCTGGTCCGTAGGGCAAAGGAAGAAGGCTTGAAAGTCACCGCCGAGGTGACCCCGCACCATCTGATATTGAGCGAAGGCGACCTCGTCACCCTCGACTCCAACCTGAAGATGTATCCGCCGCTTCGCTCCTCTGCTGATCGGGAAGCTCTGGTGGGCGGGCTGCGTGATGGGGTCATCGACGCAGTTGCCACCGACCATGCCCCGCACACCGCGAGCGAGAAGGACGTGCCGTTCGAAGTCGCGCCGCGAGGGGTGATTGGCCTCGAAACCGCCTTCCCGGCCGCTCTGGCAGCCCTCAACGGTGACCTCGATCTGGTCTTCGACCGGATGAGCATCGCACCAGCGCGGATTGGAAGATTCGGGGCCCATGGACAGAACGTGTCGGAAGGCTCACCGGCAAACCTGGTGCTTGTCGATCCCGACCAGAGTTGGGTGGTAGGCGATTTTGCCTCCCGCTCGAAGAATTCACCGTTTTCCGGTAAGGAATTGAAAGGAAGAGTTGTGGCGACGATTGTCAATGGCGGACTCGTGCACGGAGGCGGCAGATGAAACAGAAACCAGGGCTTTTGGCCACATCTGACGGTGAGGTCTTTCGCGGGCACTCAGTTGGGATCGACGGCATCCGCACCGGTGAAGCCGTGTTCAACACCTCGATGTCGGGATATCTCGAGGTGCTCACCGACCCTTCATACGCAGGCCAGGTCGTGGTGATGACCTCCCCGCATATCGGCAACTACGGCGTGACTGCCGCCGACACCCAGGCTGGCCAGCCCCAAGTCTCGGGATTCGTCACGAGGTCGATATCGAGACGCGACTCCAACTGGCGATCCGAAGGGTCCCTGGGCGACTACCTGATCAGCCATTACGTGGTTGCCCTATCCGGGGTCGATACCCGCCGGCTTACCCGGCACATCCGGGACAGGGGAGCGATGCCAGTCGCCCTCGGCGCCGACGTCACCGAACAGGAACTGAGAGATGCTGCCTCGGCCGCTCCCGGGATGACCGGCCAGGACCTCGCGGGGAAGGTGAGCACCCTCGAGGAATACACGGTCAACTCGGTCGGGGAGAGCAACGGCACGATTGTTGCGATCGACCTCGGGATCAAGAAAGACATTCTCACCAATCTCACGGTCCGGGGCTTCGACGTAGTCGTAGTTCCGTACACCACGACCCAATCGAGGATTCTCGAACTGGATCCTTCCGGTGTGTTCGTTTCCAACGGCCCTGGTGACCCCGAGCCCCTGGAAGCAACCACTGAAACCCTGCGAGGCCTGATCGGGAAGGTCCCCGTCTTCGGGATCTGTCTCGGACACCAGGTACTGGGCCGCGCCGTCGGTGCCGACACTTTCAAGCTGCCGTTCGGCCATCACGGAGGGAACCATCCCGTCCGGCGCATGGACGACGGCCGGGTCGAGATCACATCGCAGAACCACGGCTTTGCAGTCGACCTGTGGAGCCTTGTCGAAGGAGAGCCTCCGGAGCGGGACGGCCTCGTCGGGAGCGAGCTGCTTCCGACCACCGCGAGCACTCCTTTCGGCGAGCTCGTCCCGACGCATCAGAACCTCAACGACGGGACGGTGGAAGGGATGCGACTGGTTGAGGCATCCGCATATTCGGTGCAGTATCACCCCGAAGCAGCACCCGGGCCCAGAGATGCATCGCCCCTATTCGATGGCTTTGTCGAAGCGATCCGAAACGGGGTGGAGTGATGCCCGCCCGCACTGACATCCGCTCGATCCTCCTCATCGGCTCCGGTCCGATCATCATCGGTCAGGGATGCGAGTTCGACTACTCGGGCACCCAGGCCGCCAAGGTGCTCCGCGAGGAGGGCTATCGGGTGATCCTGGTGAACAGCAATCCGGCGACGATCATGACCGACCCCGAATACGCCGACGCCACCTACGTCGAGCCTATTACTCCTGAAGTCGTCACAGAGATAATCGCCAGGGAGCGGCCCGACGCGCTCCTCGCCACCCTCGGAGGCCAAACCGCCCTCAACGTAGCTACGGCGCTTTCCCGCTCCGGGGTGCTGCAGCGGCACAACGTGGAGATGATCGGCGCCGGGCTCGAAGCTATCGAGAAGGCTGAGGACCGCGGCCTGTTCAAGACCACGATGGAGGAAGCTGGCCTGGAATGCCCCAGGGCCGGGTACGCCCGTTCGATGGGTGAGGCGATGACCATCGCCAGGGAGATCGGTTTCCCGGTGATGGTGCGGCCGTCCTACATCCTCGGGGGTGGCGGCACCGGCATCGCGGACAACGAGGAAGAATTCGTTGCTGTTGCCCGCTATGGCCTCGAGATGTCTCCGGTCTCGGAGATTCTCGTCGAGGAGTCAGTTTTCGGGTGGAAGGAGTTCGAGCTCGAAGTGATGCGTGACTGCAACGACAACGCAGTCATCGTCTGCTCAATTGAGAACCTCGATCCAATGGGGGTGCACACGGGCGATTCGATCACTGTGGCTCCGATACAGACACTCTCCGACCGGGAGTATCAGGACATGCGCGAAGACGCCATCGCCGTCCTTCGTGCCATCGGTGTCGAGACCGGCGGCTCCAATGTCCAGTTCGCGGTTGACCCTGCAACCGGCAAGCGCCTGGTCATCGAGATGAACCCTCGTGTCTCCCGATCCTCGGCCCTGGCTTCGAAGGCCACCGGGTTCCCCATCGCCAAGATCGCTGCCCTATTGGCGGTCGGATACACCCTCGATGAGATCGCCAACGACATCACCCTCGCCACACCGGCCTCTTTCGAGCCCGCACTCGACTACGTGGTGGTGAAGATCCCGAGATTCGACTTCGAGAAGTTCCCGTCCGCGCCCCGCAAGCTCGGAACTTCGATGCGCAGCGTGGGAGAAGCCATGGCGATTGGCCGGACCTTTCCCGAAGCCCTGCAGAAGGCGCTTCGGAGTCTCGAGAACGGGCACTCCGGGCTGAACGCCGACCCGACCGAATCAGACTTGCGACAGCTGTCCGAAGCCGATCTGGGTCGTCAGGTCGTCGAGCCGACCCCGGAGCGGATCTTCGCTGTAGGTGAGGCCCTGCGCAGGGGGTGGAGTGTCGACAGGCTCAGCGAGCTTTCGTCGATCGACCCCTGGTTCATCGACCAGATGGCAGAGATCGTCGAGTTGCGCCATGAGCTGGTCGGCGATCCATCTGACATGGCCGTCCTGTCCGAGGCAAAGCGGAATGGCTTCTCCGATGCGCAGATCGCCTATCTCACCGAGACCACACCGGACAAGGTCCGCTCGATCCGGGAGGGCGCGATGATCCGCCGCACTTATCAGCGGGTGGACACCTGCGCTGCCGAGTTCGTTGCGAAGACGCCTTACATGTATGGAACCTTCGAAGACGAGTCCGAGGTGGTCGAGGCCGAGAAGCCCCGCGTCGTCGTGCTCGGCTCCGGGCCGAATCGGATCGGTCAGGGCATCGAGTTCGACTACTGCTGCGTCCACGCCTCTTTTGCCCTTCGTGACGCCGGTTACGAGACGGTGATGATCAACTGCAATCCGGAGACCGTTTCCACCGACTACGACACTTCCGACCGCCTCTATTTCGAGCCGCTCACGATCGAAGACGTTCTCGATGTGATCGACGCAGAAAAGCCGGAGGCTGTGATCGTCCAGCTCGGCGGGCAGACCCCGCTCAACCTCGCTTCGGCCCTCGAGGCTGCCGGGGTCAATGTCGCCGGGACATCGTCGAAATCCATCGCCCTGGCAGAGGATCGCGAGCAGTTCGGCGAGATCTGCGCCAACCTCGGCCTTCGCCAGCCTTCCGGGGGCACCGCCCGCTCAGCTGCCGAAGCTCTCGATGTGATCGACCAGGTCGGTCTGCCGGCAATGGTTCGCCCCTCATTCGTGCTCGGCGGCCGCAAGATGCGCGTCGTCTATTCGGTGGAAGAGCTCGGTGCGTACATGCGTGAGATCTACGGCGATGCCGACCCCGAGGTGATGGGTGCGCCGATTCTCATCGACCGGTTCCTGGAGTCGGCTGTGGAGGTCGACGTCGACGCGATCTTCGACGGCTCCGAGCTCCTGCTGGGCGGCGTTATGGAACATGTTGAAGAAGCAGGAATCCATTCCGGGGACTCGGCTTGTGTCACCCCGCCCCCGACATTGTCGGGTGAGGCCATGAAAGAGATCATCAAGGCGACCAAAGACCTCGCGGGAGCGCTCTCGGTGCGAGGCCTGATCAATATCCAGTTTGCGGTGAAAGGCGACGAAATCTTCGTCATCGAGGCCAACCCCCGCGGCAGTCGGACTATCCCCTTCATCTCCAAGGCGACCGGCGTCCTCCTCGCCCGGGTCGCGACCAGGGTGATGATGGGGGCAAGCATCGAGGACCTGCGGGAGGAAGGAATGATTCCCGCCAACACCACTCCGCCGTTTGTGGCGGTGAAGAACGCGGTGCTGCCCTGGGACCGCTTTCCCGAAGAGGACTCTGTGCTCGGGCCCGAGATGAAGGCGACCGGCGAGGTGATGGGGATCGGTGAGGACTTCGGGACGGCATACGCCAAAGCTCTGCTCGGCGGGGGTCGAATCCTACCCGACCGGGGTCGGGTATTCGTCTCATTCGCCGACCGCGACAAGCCCACCGGACTTGCAGTGGCCCAGGCCTTCGTGATGCTCGGCTTCGAACTCGTGGCAACCCCGGGGACGGCCCGCTATCTGAGTCACCATGCCATCGACGCTGAAGTCGTCCCCAAGATCGGTGACGGCCCCGACGATGTCGCCCAGCGACTCGACAACGGAGAGATTCAGCTCGTCATCAACACACCCAGGGGTGGCAAGGCTCGCACCGACGGCCGCACGATCCGCCAGGCGGCCCGCGGCCACCAGGTTCCCTGTGTTACCACTGTGCGAGGCGGGCTTGCCGTGGCCCGCAGTCTCCGTGCCGGCCCTGGAGCGATCAACCGGCCGAGAAGCCTTCAGGAATGGCACAGGTAGCGATGCAGACCCTGCTGGGGCCGATCACGATGAGGTCGCCTCTGGTGGCGGCTTCGGGCACGGTCGGCTCGGTCTGGGAGTGGGCGACGGTTGCCGATGTCGCACCGTTTGGAGCCGCGGTTGCCAAATCGGTTTCGGAGGTCCCATGGGAGGGTCGGCCTGCGCCGAGGATCGCACCTGCAGGACCCGGCATGCTCAACGGCATCGGCATCCAGAACCCCGGTATCGACCATTGGGTCGGCGATATGGCCGGGCGGATCGAGGGCTGCAATGTGCCGGTCTGGGGCTCAGCGGTGGGGGAGACCGTTGCGGGCTTCGTCAAGGTGGCCCTGGGCGAGGAGTCGGCAGGGGTGGAGGCAATCGAAGTCAATCTGTCATGTCCGAATCTCGACGAGGGCAGGATCTTCGCGCTCGATGCTGGCCTGTCAGCCGGAGTGGTCGGAGAAGTCGTGAATGCGGTGAGTGTGCCGGTGGGGGCAAAGCTTTCCCCGGCAGCACCCGACATCGTCGAGATTGCGGGAGCCTGCATCGAGGCAGGGGCGAAGTTCCTCACTCTGACCAACACCGCGCCCGGCTTCGGCGTCGACCTCGAATTGGCCGCCCCGAAGCTCTCCGGTGGTGTCGGTGGCTACAGCGGCCCCGGATTGAAGGCGATTTCGTTGCGCTGTGTCTACGAGGTTGCCCGGGCCTACCCCGGCTTCCCGATCGTGGGCTGCGGTGGGGTGACGACAGGCCACGATGTGATCGAGTACATGATGAGCGGAGCGTCCGCGGTCGGGTTGGGAACCGTGCTGCTCGCGGAGCCGCGTGCCGGCACCAGAATCGAGAAGGAGATGGAGCGAGTGATGAACAAGCTGGGACTGGCGACGGTCGCCGATGCGGTCGGGGCGGCTGTACGATGACCGGGGTACTGGTCGCCCTCGATCTTCCCACCGTCGATCGCGCAGTAGGTCTGGCGCACTCGATCAAAGATCACGTGTCCGGGTTCAAGGTCGGTCTGGGACTTCTCCACTCCGAACCTGCCAGCATCGAGCGGATTGCAGAGCTCGGGCTACCGGTGTTTGCCGACGCCAAATTGCACGACATCCCCGCCCAGGTCGAGTCAGCCGCCCATGCCCTGGGCCGGCGCGGGGCCCGCTGGGTGACGGCTCATATCCCGGGTGGCAGTGAGATGTTGCGAGCCGCAGTGGCCGGACTGGCGGAAGGCTCTGGCGGTGAGGCGGGGATTCTGGGTGTGAGCGTCCTCACCAGTATCGGGGAGGAAGACCTCGCCGACATCGGGGTGCGCGGGCCGGCCGATGCTGCTGTCGAGCGTCTCGTCCAGATTGCTGCCCGGGTGCCGGTCGAGGGTGTAGTGAGTGCGGTGCGAGAGGTTGCGATGGTGAGACGGGTCGCATCCGGCCTGGTCACAGTGACACCAGGGATCCGCCCGGTTGGTGTCGGTGACGACGACCAGAAGCGGACCGCCACAGTGCAAATGGGTATTGCTGCGGGCTCCGACTACCTCGTGGTGGGACGCCCGATCACCGCGAGCGATGACCCTGTTGCCACAGCAGCCGCTATTGCGGAAGAAATCAGTGCCGGATCGCGGGTTTAGCCAGCATTACAAAGAGGTAAACAACTATCGTCCTAATTACCAATCGGGAGCAAGATATTGCCTACTCCACCCACATTGACCCCAGAACAGCGGCAGGCTGCGCTCAAGAAGGCAGCCGAGGTGCGCCGGGCTCGGGCTGAGGTGAAAGAACTCCTCAAGACCGGATCGATGAGCATCACCGAGCTCTTCGACAAAGCCGAAAACGATGAAGTGATCGGTGGAATCAAGGTAGAACGGCTGATCGCTTCGATGCCAGGAATGGGTAAAGTCAAGGCCATGCGCCTTATGGAATCTGTTGGAATCGCCGATAACCGCCGTCTGCGTGGTTTGGGAGACCGCCAGAGAGAGGCTCTTCTCAAAGAGTTCACTTGAGGAGACCGGGCCGGTTATTTGTCGT
>JBGTCK010000084.1:0-114032 GCA_041748855.1 Acidimicrobiia bacterium | reverse complement strand
CATGCTCCCGCAGGAGTAGACGACGTTGGGAACGTAACCGTCGCGTTCGGATTCGTCGGGGGTGAGCAATGGTTCCTTCAGATGACCGATCACACGCCACGGCTCGTCCCGGTCGAGGAGGATGGCTCCCAGGCTGTATTGCCGCATCGGGCCCACACCATGGGTTATCACCAGCCAGCCGGCCCCGGTCTCCAGAGGAGAACCGCAATTGCCGATGTGCATTAGTTCCCATGGCCGCTCGGGTACCTGGATCTTCGCGCTCGTCTGCCACTCCCGAACGTTCTCGGACAGCATCAGATAGTTGTTTTCGTTGTCCTGTCTGGCCAGTGCCGCATATTTGCCGTCGATCATCTTCGGGAAGATCGCCAGGCCTTTGTTCCGTGCGCCGTCTCCGATGAGAGTTGCGATGCGAAAGGAGAGGAAGTCCTCGGTCTCGATGACCTGGGGGAGGATGTTGAATCCGTCGTACGCCGTGTAGGTGGCGTAGTAGAGGACCGAGCCGTCGTCGTGGGTGAACCTGACGAAGCGGGCATCTTCCATACCGTGGCTCTCAGTGGGCCCGGCAGGGAAGATCACTCGATCGGAGAGGTCGGAGGCGGGGTCGAAAACGGACTCATAGTTCGAGGAGGCGAGCCAATGGATGGTGCGCACCGATTGTGCCGACATCGGGGGTGAAGCCCCGGTCGCTCCCGCCGTGGCGAGAGCATCCTCGAGTTGGGCGAGGAGGAAACGGTCGGAGACCAGGTTGAGGACGGAGCGGGCTGTTTCGTCGAGGACACCCAATTCGCCGAGTTTGGCCATGAAAATCTTCTTGTCGTAGAGCGGAGGCCGTCTCTCAGCTGTCGTGGTGTGGTGGTTGGGTTCGTCGAGTGTGATGGCGCCGTCGGCTGTGACGACTCCGGTACGGAACTCGATTGAGGAGATGTGGCCTTCACCGATGGCCCGCAGGCTGATGATGAACCTGGTTGCTCCCGCCTCGAGCCCCTCCTGGTCGGGATGAGGCACCATCGATGGGTTGGTCAGTGCCGCCGCCTCCAGCGAGTATTCGTTGGTGAAGTAGGCGCCGATCAGCCGGCGACGATCGTCGGACAGCTCTGAGCGCTCTCCAATCCGATCGGCTACAGCGGCAAAGCTCTCCTCCAGGATCGCCTCCAGATCGCGGTGACGTTCGGAAAACTTCGACCGGATCGACATTGCAGTTGCTGTCACGTCGCTGTCCGACATGGCCAGTATCCGTTCCACTACCAACTCGATACGGGTGCGGCCATCAGGGAAAACCTCATCTACCGGCATGTAGCGCTTGGCAATCACCCGACCTCGATCGGGCAGGAGAACGGCGTCGGTTCGAACCACCTCGATCGGCGCACCCTGTTGCGAGGCGTCAAAGGCGGGTGTCATAGGTTGAAATCCGGTTGCCAAGCCGGTCTGGCTTTCATCGCTGGAAATTGCCTATTTCCTTCGTAACGAAGTCCTCTATCCCTCCCAAGCCCTCCAAGCTACCGCACTGCCGCTAGTACCATCGGTAATCGGAGCGACCCCCCTCCAAGTGTTTCGAAAAAGCCGTTTTCGGGTATAGGTCAATCGACTTGAAACTCGCTTGGCCGGCCTTGACTCCATGAGTCACTACCGGCCCTTCTATTTAAAGGGACTCAATTGACCGGCTACAAATCGCGAAGCGCTCCGACCATCGGGATGGTCAGCACTTACCCACCAACCACATGTGGCCTTGCCACGTTCACTTCCTCCTTGCGGACGGCCCTATCCGATCTCCGCGGGTCGGTTGACACCCTGCCCGTCGTCTCGGTCGTCGATACTCCCGGGGATCCCTCCGAAGACGTCGTGTATCAGCATCTCAACGATGACCCGGCATCCCTTGCTACCGCCGTGTCCAGGTTGAACCGGTGCGATGTAGTGCTCATCGAGCACGAGTACGGAATCTACGGGGGCCCTGACGGCGTGGAAGTTCTTTCGCTCATCGAAGGTCTGAACGTCCCGGCAGTGGCCACCCTTCACACCGTGCCCCTCAACCCCACCCGTGGACAGAAATCGATTCTCGAAGCCATCGTCGGATCCACCGAACGCACGATCGTGATGAGCAATGCGGCCTCGCTGCGTCTTGTGAGTGGCTACGACGTCGACCCCTCCCGTATCCGGGTGATCCCCCACGGTGCCAGCCCCGAACTCGCGGGGCCCGTAGCCGGCTGGGGTGAGCGTCCCGTCATCCTCTCCTGGGGTTTGATCGGGCCGGGCAAAGGCCTGGAGACGGCAATCGGTGCGTTCGCCTGGCTCGGAGAAGTACGGAGCCGGCCCCGGTACGTGATCCTCGGTGACACCCATCCCAAGGTAAAGGCGCAGCAGGGAGACCGCTACTTACAAGGACTCGTGGCGCAAGCAGGAAAGGCTGGCGTCTCCGACATCGTCGAGTTCGACAACCGTTATCTGGACCGCGAGTCGTTGATGGAGATGATCCGCAGTGTCGACATGGTGTTGATTCCTTATGAGTCGAGAGAGCAGGTCACATCCGGCGTGCTCGTCGAAGCGATCGCGGCCGGAAAGCCGGTGGTGGCGACAGCTTTTCCCCATGCCGTCGAGCTTCTGGGAACGGGGGCGGGGATCGTGGTCCCTCACGAAGATCCCGTCGCGATGGCCGCCGCGATCGGCCGGCTGCTGAACGACCCCGAGCTTGCAAGGCAAATGGGCGAAACTGCGAGTTCGGTCGGTTCTTCGATGTATTGGCCGGCGGTCGCCGCCAGCTACGAGACTCTGTTCGACGAGGTCACCAGCGCTGAGCTCGTCTCTGCTGCGTTCCGCGACGTCGCGAGGATCGCCTGACCACGCCCGCGCTCTTGCCTCGCAAGGCCGGGAGGTCTGGACACTTTCCAGAACCTGCCTTCACGCACCTGAAGCGGATGACGTCGCCCGGCGGGGTCTGGGAGCACGCCCTCTACTCAGATCCACGTGAGCACCATGGAATGTGCACCGATGACAACGCGCGCGCTCTGATTCTCCTGCTCAAGGATCCTGAGCCATCCGCCGCGATGCGAAGCATGACGAAGGTGTACCTGAGGTTTGTCGAGGATGCGGCTCTACCGGGGGGCGGCTTCCACAATCGACGCGACGCCTCCCGACGCTGGACCGACCAGATCGGCTCTGATGACTCCCAGGGAAGAGCGATCTGGGCACTGGGGAACGTGGTCAGGCATTCAGCGGAACCCGCTCTGCAGCGCGCTGCGCTCGACCTGTTCGAGCGACAACGGTTCAAGTCGCCCTCACCGAGAGCCAACGCCTTCGCTGTGCTCGGCGCTGCCGAAGTCCTCTCTGCGTTGCCAGAACATCCCCCTGCCATCGAACTGATTCGCAGCTGGGTGACCCATATCGTGGTGGGTGGCGACCCCGGTTGGCCATGGCCGGAGGTCCGTCTGGCATATGACAACGCTCGCCTTCCCGAGGCTCTGATCGCCGCCGGAACCGTCCTCGATGACCCATCGATGACGGGTGACGGATTCCGACTGCTCGATTGGCTTGTGGAGATCGAGACCGGTGACGGAGGATTCAGCTTTGCGCCGGTGGGCGGTTGGGCTCCCGGTGAACCGCGTCCGGGTTTCGATCAACAACCCGTGGAGGCAGCAGCATTTGCCGACGCCTGTGCGAGAGCCTGGGTGGCTTCGGGGGAGGAACGCTGGAGAGACCTGGTCGGAATGGCCGCCCGCTGGTTCCTTGGCGACAACGACCTCGGAGCTCGGATGTATGACGTTGAAACCGGGGCGTCCTACGACGGACTCACCCCGGGCGGGCCCAACCTGAATCAGGGAGCGGAATCCACGATCTCGGGACTGAGCGCGCTGCAGACGGCCGCACTACTGGAGCTCTGAGCCCGCCTTCTGGTGGAGCTGACTCTCCGTCAGAGGATCTTTCCATCCCGGGCCAGGGGGAGGAACGGGGTCACCAATCCGATTGCCAGCGGGACAATGGCGGTCCACAACAATACCGGCGCGTAGGAGGCCGATGCCTCGAAACCCAGAGCGAGGAGCAGCGGGCCGGCGGCGGACCCGGCGATCGTGAAAGTCGTGGCAAATCCTTTGATCGCCCCGATGTTCAGGCGTCCGAAGTAGTGGGCGTAGACAGTCGATTGCACTGCCTGGCTCATCCCCTGCATCCCACCGAGAACAGCACCATATCCGACGACTGCCGCTGCGGTCCCGATGCCGGGGGCGGCCACCATCGCTGCAACCATCAGCACCAGTGACCCGCTCATGAGAAAACGTGGTGGCATCCGATCGATGAGGAATCCGGAGACCAGGTTGGCCGCGGCGGCGACGAGGCCGTAACTCACGAACATCACGGTGGCCTCCGACCTCGAGATTCCGTTCTCGGCCATGATCGAGTAGTGGTGGAAGATCAGGCCAGTGCCGATGGCAGAAGTGAGGAAGCCTCCGCTGACATACAGCCAGAGAGTGAGGGTGCGCCGCGCCTGGCCGACGTTGTAGTTGACTTCCTTCCGCGCACCCTTGGATGGGGCCTGGTAGCTGTCCGGCAACAGGCCGTACTCTTCTGGTTGGAACCGGAATAACCCGCCACCTACCGGTACCACGATCACCAGCACCGCGGCGCCGAGAAGTGCATAGGTCCAACGCCAGTCGAAGCTGTTGATCAAGGACTCGATCACACCCGGAATGAACGACGTGGCGACCGCAAACCCGATACCGGCAAGCCCAACCGCCAGCCCCCGTCGCCTGACGAACCAGATATTGATCGTGTGGACACTCACCAGTCCGAGGGCCCCCTGGCCGAGACCTCTAATCAGCGTGAACCCGATGAGCAGGGTGAGCAATCCACTGACCAGTCCCATGAAGGTGCAGGCCAGGGCAAATGCGACTGCGATCAGGATGACCGATCGCCGCGGGCCGTGACGGTCGATGGCTTTTCCAACAAATGGGAGGGTCAGCGATCCGATCACGGTTCCGACCATGTAGACCGCTGACACCGCAGATCGGCTCACGCCCAGGTCACTGATTATTGGATCGAGGAACACCGAGACGCCGACCGTCTGGCCCGGGATGGTCATTGCCATTCCCACCATCGATGCGCCCAGCACTACCCAGCTGTAGTGGAAGGGGATGCGATCGATCAGGCGGCTATTGAGCCCACCCGTTTCCGGAGAGTCAGATGTGTCAGCCAAGATGAGAACGGTAGGACACGTTGAGAGGTTGCAAACATGCGATTCAACCCAGTCGGAAGTGTTGCGGTAGAGTTTTTGTCGTCGCCGGGCACTTTCCCGACCCTCCCTCCGAGCCCGCGACAAGGGACGTCCTCCAGTGACCTTTACAGATAAACATCCCCTGCATGCTCCGGCTCATGTCTGATCGCGACACCATCCTCACCGAGGCACAACATCGCCGGACGTTTGCCATCATCTCCCATCCCGATGCCGGGAAGACCACTCTCACTGAGAAATTGCTCCTCTACTCGGGTGCGATCGAAGAGGCGGGGGCAGTGCGGGCCCGGTCGGGACGTCAACGTGACGTGACATCGGACTGGATGGAGATGGAGCGGCAACGGGGGATTTCCATCACCTCTACGGTTCTGCAGTTTCCGCACGGTGATCTCCTGTTCAACTTGCTCGACACCCCCGGTCACCGCGACTTCTCCGAGGACACGTACCGGGTTCTCTCCGCTGTCGATGCCGCGGTGATCGTCCTGGACGCGGCGCGTGGTATCGAGGCTCAGACGCTCAAATTGTTCAAGGTCGCCCAGGCACGAGGCATTCCCCTGATCACTTTTGTCAACAAACTAGACCGTCCCGCACTCGGCCCGCTCGAGATTCTCGACGACATCGAGAGCCAACTCGAGATAAGGGCGACGCCTGTTACCTGGCCAGTGGGAGCTGACATCGGCCTCGAGGGAGTGGTCGACCGGCGGGACGGATCGTTCTGGACCTTCGAGCGGACACCCGGCGGCCGGGAAATCGGCGAAGCTCGAAGGGGCCGGCTCGATGATATGGATTCCACTCCGGCGAGGGCCCAGGCGTCACAGGAGTTGGGCATCCTCGATGCGGTTGAGGCCGATCACGATACGGAGCAGTTCTTGAAAGGGGAGTCCACACCCGTGTTTTTCGGCTCTGCCCTGTGGAACTTCGGTATCGATCTGCTGCTCGATGCGATTGCTGACATGGCGCCACCGCCTACCCCTCGAGCTAGCGTCGGCGGGGAGAAGATCCCTCTCGACGGCCACCTGACCGGTTTCGTATTCAAGATCCAGGCAAATCTCGACGCCCGCCATCGCGACCGCATCGCCTTTCTCCGCGTCTGCTCCGGCAAGTTCGATCGGGGCATGACCCTGACCAACTTCAGGACCGGCCGGACCTTCTCGACCAAATACGCGCATCAAGTCTTCGGAAGAGACCGGGAGACCGTCGATGTGGCCTATCCCGGCGACGTTGTGGGCCTGGTCAATGCAACCGAGTTGAGGATTGGAGACAGCCTCAGTGTCGGCGGAGCGGTGGAGTTTCCTCCGATCCCCACCTTCGCCCCCGAACACTTCAGGGTGGCTCGCAATCTCGATACCGCCCGCTACAAGCAGTTCCGAAAAGGCATCTCTCAGCTCGATGAGGAGGGGGTGATTCAATCGCTGCACACCCGTGATGGCGGAGAGCGAGCACCGATTCTCGCCGCTGTCGGGGAATTGCAGTTCGAGGTTGCGTTGCACCGACTCAAGACCGAATTCAGCGCGGAACCGCTCTTCGATCCAGCCCCCTACACCCTCGCCCGGCGAACCGACGAAGCGGGTCGGGCCCGTCTGGCCGGACGTAGGGGAGTGGAGATCGCGACCCGCGCCGATGGAACCATCCTCGCCCTCTTCACCAACCAGGCCTGGCTCGACGGAACCCGTCGCGACCATCCGGGCATCCTTCTCGACACACTGGTCGGGCTCTAGGGTTCGGGGGGTCGAACGCGGTGTTGGCATACTGGTATCGATGAGTCAAAACCGACCAGATGACTCGCTGATCCTGACCTATATGAGCGAGTATCACTACCACCGGCGCAGCGACGACGACGACATGCGTCCGACGTGCAGGCCGGAGCGAGTCCGTGGTGTGCTGGGAATACGGCTTGAAGCCGAGCGACGCGGCCAGACCCCATGTCCGCAATGCTGGCCGTTGGACTGAGCGGATATGCCCATCGACATCGGTTGTCCGATCTGTGGTGAGTCCGAAGATCTAAAGGGCGAGCGCGTCGACGACCACATCGACATCAGCTGTGGCAACTGCGGTCAAAGCTGGCAACGTTCGACATCGCCGACTTGTTCGGTCTGTGCTGGGACCGAACTCCAGGCTGTCCCACTTGCCATTGTCGAGAAGTCGCGCGGCACCCAGCTCTCGGTAGTCGGTATTCGGATTGTGCACCTTTGCATCGTCTGTGACGCCGACGACATCGACCATTGGCAGAAGTACCGTCCCAACCCCGTCCTGCCCCGGGAGCTTCCGACCGTTGGGGAGACCGACGTAGTGGAATGAGCCAAGGGTGCCAATCGTCACCCGCTAGCCCGTTGGTGGACGGACCACACGATTGCGCCCACGGCCAGGACCGATGCGCCGCCTATGACCGAGGCGATAGGCAATGAGAGTGCCAGGATCACACACCCTGTCATCCCTATGACCTGCAGCCATCTCGGCCAACGGCGGTCGCTGCCGGTCTGCGTGAATGCCGAAGCGTTGGCGATCGCGTAATAGGTCAGAACCGCGAACGAACTGAACCCGATCGCCCCCCGCAGGTCGGCGAACGCGGTTATCAGGGCAACGATGATTCCCACGGCGATCTCGGCGCGATAAGGGGTCTTGTTGTCTTTGTGGACCGCCGCCAGCCAGGAAGGAAGCTCCCGGTTGCGGGCCATGGCGAAACTGGTCCGGCTGACCCCGGCGAGCAGGGACAGCAGCACGCCGAGAGCGGCCACGGTGCCGCCGGCGCGGACCAACGGAGCAGCCCAGGAGATTCCACCTTCGGCTGCTGCGGCCAGAGGCGCCGCGGCGCCTGCCAGAACATCCGGCCCGACGGCATAGAGTGCTGCCACTGCGATGGTCGCGTAGATCATCAAGGTGATACCGAGGGCCAGGGGAATCGCTTTTGGGATGGTGCGGGAAGGGTCAATCACCTCCTCGCCCAGTGTGGCGATCCGGGCATATCCGGCGAAGGCGAAAAAGAGAAGACCTGCCGCCTGGAGGATTCCGCCTGCACCCTCTGAGGTCAGGTCGGCCAGGTTGGCGGCAGAGCCTGTCGGTGTGGCGTAGCTTGCGAAGAGAACAACGGCCAGCGCCGCAAGGACGAGCGTCACGATCAATTTGGCCAAATTGGCCGTCTTGCGCACCCCGGCGTAGTTGACCGCAGTCATCAAGATCACGGCGCCAACCCCGATCAGTCGCTCCCAACCCGGAAACGCGTACGCCCCGACGGTAAGGGCCATGGCTGCAAGGCTGGCTGTCTTCCCGACGACAAAGCCCCAGCCGGCCAGAAAGCCCCAGAAAGGTCCGAGCCGCTCCCGGCCGTACACATAAGTGCCCCCGGCCTCGGGATAGACCGCGGCGAGTTGCGCCGAAGAAGTGGCGTTGGCGTAGGCCACGACGGCGGCGATCCCAAGCCCGATGAGCAGGCCGGAGCCCGCAGCCGATGCCGCCGGGCCGATCGCAGCAAAAATCCCCGCACCGATCATCGAGCCCATCCCGAGCACCACGGCGTCGCTGACGCCGAGCCTTCGCTCCAGACGGGTCGGGTCGCTCATAGCTGTACGGCGGGGAGGGTCGGCAGTGGGATCACGCCGGGGAAACTTATCGATCTAAACAGCCACGGAAATGACAGCGAGATGTCCGGGAGGTGTCCGTCTCAATTGCCTTCGGCTGCTCGAACGATCTTTCGGGCCATTCCGCCGAAGATGAAGCCGTGAAATGGAAGCATGGCGTACCAGTAGAGACGGCCGAAGAGACCCCGGGGGCGGAAGTACGCGATCTGTTCCAGAGCCGTCTGCCCGCCCTCGGAGCTGATTGACCACTCGAGCCAGGCCTCGCCGGGCAGCTTCATCTCGGCGGAGAGCTGGAGGTGCTCGCCTGGCCGGACTGCAGATACCCGCCAGAAATCGATGGTGTCGTGCAAACGGACCAGTTCGGGGTGTCTCCGCCCCCTACGCAGGCCGACCCCTCCTACGAGTGTGTCGACGATGCCACGGAACCGCCATGCCCAGTTCATCGTGTAGTAGCCGAATGACCCTCCGACACGGCTGAAAGCTTTGAAGAGTTGCTCCGGGGTTGCATCAGTGGCGAGGACTTTCTTGTCCGTGAGGAGGGTGCCGCCCGCCCATTCAGGATCTCCTGCGAGGGGCAACGCGGGCGAAGTCGAAGCGTCGGACCAACGGCTTGGAGTCTCTAAGCGCGAGTGTTGATCTAAGGCACTTTCTATCGCTTCCTCGAGGGTGAGCGGCACAATCCCGAACCTGTCGGCACTGGGGTCTTCCACCACCACCTCCGTGACCAGCGAGTCGACGAGCGGTCGGGCCACCCCCACCGGCAGCGGTGTCACCAGCCCGATCCAAAGCGAGGAAAGTTGGGGGGTGAGGACGGGTACGGGGATGATCGTCCTCTTCTTCAAGCCGGCAACCTTGGCGTACGTCTGCATCATTTCGCGATAAGAGACAACGTCAGGCCCACCTATCTCGTAGACGTTGCTCCCGGGCTTGTCGTCGAGCGCTGCGGTCAGGTAGTCGAGCACATCCCGGATCGCGATCGGCTGGCACCTGGTCTCGACCCAGCGCGGTGTCGTCATGACGGGGAGGACCTCGGTGAGATAGCGGAGCATTTCGAACGATACCGAGCCTGACCCGATTACGACTGCAGCACGCAATTCGGTGACCGGAGTCACTCCTTCTGCGAGAATTCTTCCCACATCCTGGCGACTTGTGAGGTGTTTGGATAGGTTTTCACCCTTGCCCAGGGCACCGAGGTAGATAATCCGGTTCAGTTGCTCGGAGGCCGCCGCTGCGGTGAAGTTCGAAGCAGCACGATGCTCGGCCGATGAGAAATCTCCGCTGTCCCCCATTGAGTGGATCAGGTAGTAGGCGGCATCGCAACCTTCGAGGCCGGCCCGTACTTGATCCACTTCGAGCACGTCACACTGACGGACTTCGACCTGGTCCCGCCAGTGCCGGTCGTCGAGTTTTCCCGGGGTCCGAGCGAGACAAACGACCTCGTGGCCGGACTCGAGGAGGCGGGGGACAACTCTTCCTCCGATATAGCCAGTGGCACCGGTAACAGCGATCTTCATGTGTTGTTATTCCCCATATCGACGGCTGTTATGCGAATCTGATCCGTGATCTGATGACCGGACTGTGGTAGCGGATCAGAAGGATACGCGACGCTTTCTGAACAACGATATTCTCCGACTGATGACTGGCGCAGAGCCCTCCACCATTCCGGGAAGGATTCGTAACCACGCCTGATCAAGCTGGAGGGCCGGAATTCCATCAGCCCCTCTGCGGGATGATCAGCCACATGGCCAGGTAGATCAAGATCCCAGAGCCGCCCCCGAGGGCGAGGACCACGAAAGCTATGCGGAACCAGACCGGGTCGACTTCGAAGTGCTCGCCAAGGCCGCCAGCGACACCGGCAACCTTCTTGTTGGTGGCGCTTCGTAGCAACTGGTTGCTCCCCGAAGTCTCCTTCGTGTCGGCATGCGACATTTCAGGCGTTTGGATCATTACACGCCTCCTTTCATCTCGATTAGACACCTTTGAGCGGGCCAAGAACAGGGCCATTTGTCACGTCGTCGGGCCCACAGGCCCAAAGTCTCCAGCATCCGGGTCAGTCGGCTCTACGCCAGTTTCGGGCTGAGGGGCATGCTCGATGGAATCTGGACACAGAAAGGTGAGACGATGAAGGTATTGGTGTCAGCCGGCTCGAAACACGGAGCCACGCTCGAGATCGCCCAAGCTATCGGAGATGAAATCGCGCGAAGCGGCCATGAGGTCACGGTCGCTTCGGCTGAAGTTGTCGAGGGGCTCTCCGGCTTTGAGGCCGCGGTCATCGGAAGCGGTGTGTACGCCGGTCGCTGGCTCCCCACTGCCCGGGAACTCGTCGAGAAGGCGGCGTCCGAACTTGCGGCGATCCCGGTATGGCTCTTTTCCAGCGGCCCGGTTGGTGATCCGCCCAAACCCGAGGAGGACGCGATCGACGTTGCCGGGCTGATGACAACGGCCGGAGCTGTAGATCACCGCGTTTTCTCCGGACATATCGATCCGGACAAGCTCGGTTTTGCGGAGCGCGCAATCGTCAAGGCACTTCGGGTTCCGGTTGGCGACTACCGGGATTGGGAAACCATCACTGCCTGGGCTGGCGAGATCGCTCTCTCCCTTGCATCCTTTTCGGAGACAGTCAACCAATCGATGGTTGACAGTCCATCGGATTGACCTGCGTTTGGGGTTTGGCTCCGATCCGATAGCCTTGTCCCATGGATTACGGACCGTCGACTGCTCTCATCGTGGTGGACGTGCAGAACGACTTCGCCAGCCCGGAAGGGAATCTCCCGGTGGCCGGGGGCGAGTCGGTGATCCCGTACATAAATGACCAGATCGCCGAGGCGCGCCAGGCCGGGGCGTTGATCGTTTACACCCAGGACTGGCACCCGGAATCGACCCCGCATTTCGAGAAAGACGGAGGAATCTGGCCGGTTCACTGTGTGAACGGGACAACGGGCGCCGAGTTTCATCCCGACCTCGACCTGGTCGATGAGGCGATCTTTGTCAAGAAGGGCGCCGGAGGCGAAGACGGGTACTCCGCTTTCAACATCCGCGACCCTGAGTCCGGGGAGGTGTCATCGACCGGACTTGCTGATCAACTCCGCGGTCGTGGAGTGACGGCTAACGCAGTGTTGGGACTCGCGCTCGACTATTGCGTCAAGGAGACGGCGATGGATTCGGTGTCGGAGGGTTTCGGAACAACGTTGCTCGCCGACGGCACCAGCGCGGTGGATCTTCGTTCAGGTGATGGCCCGCGAGCCGTGGCGGCCATTGCCCTTGCCGGGGTGTCGGTCGAGTAGGTCAATCGCTCTCCCCGAGCGCCTCCGCAACCAGGTCGCGTTGTAATTGTTTCATGCCCGGGGTGAGCGACACGTGGTAGATGTGCGGGTTGACCAACCTGCGGACCCCGGGGTCGAGACGAGCCAGATCGGAAATCCGACGTTCGCGAAGGTCTTCGATTTCCGGTGAACCGTCCTTACGATCTCCATGATCGAACACCCTCGTCATCAGCGGCTCTACTGCGGAGATGGATGATGGGTCGAGGGAGCGATGGGCGTCGCGGTGCGGGTGATACAGGTCGAGTGTTCCCGTGCCAGGGATTTCCTCTCCCGCCAGGGCAACTACGTCGGCGGTGGCCATGCCCCGGGAGTCGTAGAGCCGGTAGACATCTTTGTCGCCGGGTATCGGCACCTTCTCGACATCTTCTGAGACCTTGATCGCCGGCGCCCATTTTCCGGCCTCATCGGCGACAGCGACAAGCTTGTAGACGCCGCTGAGTGAGGGGTCGCCCTGGGAGGTGATGAGGCGGGTGCCGACGCCGAACGTCAGGCGTTCGACCATCGAGGCTGCCGAGATCCCATAGCCGGGAGCCTCGGTCTCGATCTGGGAGAGGATTTGCCAGATGACCAGCTCATCGAGATCGGAGGAGAGGACTATCGGGACGTCGTCGAAGCCTGCTTCGTTCAGGAGTATGGCCGACTGAATGGCGAAGTAGGCGAGGTCTCCGGAGTCGAGGCGGATGCCCCCGGGCCGGTGGCCTTTCGCTGCGAGTTCTTCGAACACTGTGATCGCATTGGGGACACCCGAGATAAGCACATCCACCGTGTCCACCAGCAGGACGCACTCATCGGGGTAGATGGCGCCGAATCTTCGGAACGCTTCGAGCTCCCCCAGGCCCAGTGCCAGAAACACCTGAACCAGAGAATGGGCGTGGGTCCCTTTCGGATCGAGCCCAACTGTATGCGACAGTGCAACATTCGATGTGAAATCGCTGCCCCCGATCAAGGCGGCCCTCCCGCCGGCGTCAGCCCCGGAGGCGGGGCCGCGGCGCATTCCGAATTCGAGGACAGGCCGGCCCCGGCCCGCCTCTTTGACTCGCGAGGCTTTGGTTGCGACCAGGGTCGGGTAGTTCAGGCGGTTCAGAAACGGCGTCTCCAGGATCTGCGCCATCGCCAGCGGCCCGGTGACGGTCGCCACCGGCACGTTGGCATGGACGATCCTTCCTTCGGGAACCGCATCCACCGCGATCTTTCCGAAATCCCCATTTTCCTCCAGCCAATCCACAAACCCATCGTCGAAACGCCGGTTTCCCTCAGATGTCATCTGAGTGCGCAGATACTCGAGCTCGTCCTCGCCAAAACGTGCTGACTCCATCCATTCGAGCAGCCAACCCAATCCTGCCGTGACGCAATATCCAGCTTGATGTGTCCCGTAATCGGGATAGGAGCGGAAGAAGTAGTCGAATTGGGCAGGCCGATCGGCCAGCCCCTCCTTCCAGTACATCTGGGCCATCGTCAACTGGTATTGGTCGGTCCCGAGGATCCCGCCGAGGAGCAGACCATCACCCAACGCATTGCTATCCATCTTCTAGAGCCTGGGTCGTGTCTTCATCGGCTGAGGTTACGGGGGACGGCCCGTCGTTGTCGGCTGCCTCGCCGACAACACCGTGGCGGTTATCGGGCGTCCTCGCCGTCCTCGCCGTCCTCGTCGAGATTGGCTCCGCTCAGGAACTCCTCGCCGGGACTACCTTCGGTCACGACGGTAGGGGAAATTGTGGCGTCCGGATTCTCAAAGACCTCGACCCCCTCTGCCTCCTCGCGTTCCCGCTCCAGGGCACGATCAGGGACCGTGCTGTCATGAACCTCAAAACCTTCCGCATCTTCGCGGGCTCGCTCCAGGGCAAGGTCTCTGTCGGACTTATCGGTCATGTCTTGGCCTCCTTTTGTAGTGTCGCCTGCTTGCGTGTTTCCGCCTTTTACCGGCTTTGCGCGGTCCGGTTGACCATCGTACCCCCCGGAAAGATGGGCTACTAAGGCCTTCTTGCCCCTCGCGGCGCTGTCGGACGACAGTTCGGGTCTTCTGGCCCTGGCAGCAGCCTGATCTCTGAAGGCATAATGGAGCGTGAAGGAGGCAAGATGATTGTTGTCGTTGGAGTCGACGGATCGCCGGTGTCGGTCGAGGTTCTGGAGAAGGCCGCCGAGCAGGCACGTTGGCGGGATGCGGAACTGGACATCGTCCATGTGAGCCAGATGCCCATTGTCTATTCGGAGGTTCCCATAGACCTGACCGGTATTGCCGAGTCGGAAAGGGCCGTGGTCTGGGAACAGTTGGAGCCGACATTTTCGGCAATCGATGTCCCGACCAAGCGGATCGACCTCAAGGGCTACCCTCCAGACCTGCTTCCCGACTACGCACACAAGGTCGGCGCCGATCTGGTGGTGGTGGGCACCCGCGGGCGGGGTAATTTCGCTTCGTTGATTCTGGGCAGCACCAGCCATCGCACCATTCAGGTCTCCGGCTGTGACGTGCTGGTGGTGAATCCGAAAACAGACTGAGATTTCGGCCTCACTGGCGGAACGGGACCAATTCCGGTATTGGTATGACGTAGGTCTCTAGGGCGAGCCTTCGCTCTGCCGCATCCTTGTGAACGAGGCTGCGAACGGCAGCCGGGTCCGAGGAACGGAGTTTTCCGATGGAAGGTCACGAGGCCAGGCCGATCAGGGTCTTCCTCGTCGACGATCACGAAGTCGTGAGGGCAGGGATCAAAGCGTTGCTCGGCAGGGACCCAAAAGTGGAGGTTGTCGGCGAAGCAACATCTGCGGCGGCAACCTTTCCTGGTCTCGAAAAGAACCCACCCGATGTCCTCGTCCTCGACGTCCGCCTGCCTGATGGGAACGGGATAGAGATTTGCGGTGAGGTCACCAGGCGATTCCCAGGAATCGGAACGATCATCTACACGTCGATCGCAGGCGAGACGTCGCGAGCAGAGGCTCGTGCCGCAGGTGCCCGCGCCTATCTGCTGAAGAGAGCGCGCACCGATGAGTTGCTGTCGGCGATCCGAGCGGTGGGCGTGGGAGATGACTTCGTCGACGCCGTGCTACCTGCAGAAGACAAGGCCGAAAATCCAATTCAGCGGCTGAGGGTTCTTTCGCCGCAGGAGAGCGAGGTCGCACACCTGGTCGGGCGGGGAATGACCAACAAGCAGATCGCCTGGTCGATGGGGCTGGCGGAGAAGACAGTCAAGAACTACGTGTCGAATGTGCTTACCAAGCTGGGGATGACCCGGCGCACCCAGGTGGCGTCTCTGGTGGCCTCGGCTGAGGGTGCGATGGAGCGGTTGATTATCCCCGAGAGCTGGGATGAGGCCGGGATCAGCCTCGAGAAGGTGTAGGGGCGCACGTCAATCGTTGTAGGTCTCCGCGATATCGCGCCCGATCCTCGCCAGCTCCTGTCGTAACTCCGGTGGGGATTCCACCTCGAGCGGGAACGGCAGGTTGAGCAAGAACCTGGCGAGCCAGGCCACTTCGTCCGCCCCGATCGTGAGTACAGAACCTTCCCCGGCTGCCTCGACGACACCGACGGTCACCGGATTGTGCCTTAGGGCAATTTCGGCGGGAACGCCTAAGTGGCCGGGTGTTTCACACTCAGAGACGTCAGCCGGATCGCTCGTGTGCCAGACCCCTCACCCCGGAACGGTTCAGGGCCGGGAGCCGTTCCGGGAAGAAGGGAGTGGGGCGCCGCTACTCAGTATGTACCGGCGCGCCGCCCGGCTGTCTCAGGCTTTTACAGGTGACACCAGCTCGGCGAGAAGACCGCGCACCCGTCGTTCGATGTCGTCACGGATCAGACGCACCTCTTCGACCGACTTGCCGGACGGGTCGTCGAGTTCCCAATCGACGTACCTCTTCCCCGGGAACACCGGACAGGCATCTCCACAGCCCATGGTCACCACCACGTCGGCTGCGCGCACGATCTCGTCGGACCACGGTTGTGGGATCTCGGCGGCAATGTCTATGCCCTTTTCGGCCATGACCGCGACAGCCGCCTTGTTCACCATCTCCGCGGGCTCGGACCCGCCCGAGAAGACATCGACTTCGTCGCCGGCAATGTGTCGCATCCATCCGGCAGCCATCTGGGATCGCCCCGCATTGTGCACGCAGAGGAAGAGCACGCTGGGTTTCAAGGTGCTGACGTCGGCATCGAGGCGAATGAGAGCGCGCAGCCGATCGTTGGCGAAGCGCTCGGCGAGAAGTGGCACCCATGTGCTGGTGGTTGCCCGCTCGGTGAGCGTTTCTAGGGAGCTGTTCATGAACCGTTCGATGGTCTCGGTGTTGAGCTTTCCGTCGAATTGGCGTCTGAGGCGTTCGACGGCCTCTTTGATCTGGAGCTTCTCGGCTGTATTGAGTGTGACTGGCATGGCTTCCTTCAGTTGAGTGATGGTTGTCGGGTCGTTTCCGGGAAGAGAAAGCGAGCGGCGGGGACGCTGAGGATCCCGGCTGCGAGTTGTGCGATCACGAATCCGGGCACCGAAGCTGCGGCGATACCCGTGTAGGTGTCGGTAAGGACCCTCGACAGTGTGACGGCAGGGTTGGCGAAGCCGGTCGAAGAGGTAGCGAAGACGATCGCAGCCACCCAGGCACCGACTGCGATAGGCACAGCTTGGGCCCGGTCTGTCCTGACAAGGGCAAGGATCACGAGGACGAGGATGAAAGTGGATATGAGCTCGGCGAACACCAGGCCCAAGCCCCCGCGGTCGGTGGTGGATGCTTGCAGCATGCCCACCCCGAAGCTGTAGTTGGCCGCAGCGACCCCGGCTACCGCCCCGACCAGTTGGGCTGACCCGTAGCCGATTGCGAGCCGGCCGCCGATGGCGCCGGATCTCCAGAAAGCCAGGGTGACGGAGGGGTTGAAGTGCGATCCCGACACAGTCTGGAAGAGTGCGATGAGGACAGCCAGGGCCAGTCCGACTGCAATCGCATGAGCCATCAGCTGCGCCGCGGCATCGTCGCCGAGCCTTTCGGCGGCTATCCCGCTGCCAACGATGACATAGAGGAGGAGGGCGGTGCCAACTCCCTCTGCAGCGATCTCACGTGTCATCGCATCAGACCCGTGAGTTTCCAAGCCGATTGACCCGGGCTGCGATCTCCTGGAATGCTTCCTGAAACGACTGGAGGTTTCCCGCTCTGACCGGATCCGGCACCGACCAGTGGAGCGTTGACGTCGCCGGGGGCAAGCCAACTTCCCGGGCTCGATCACAGACACTGACGACGAGGTCGGGTTCGACTTCGAGAGTTTCGTAACCCGCCGGGAGGGCTTCGGAGAGATCGATACCCATGCTGGCTGCCGCTTTGATTGCAAGGGGATGGACCCGATCGGCCGGGTGACTTCCTGCACTCTGGGCCTCTTCCCCGGTGGTTTGCTGCCACACCGCGGCGGCGAACTGGGAGCGAGCCGAGTTGTGGGTGCAGACGAAGGCAACCGACCCGAATTCGCGGGGATGCCAGGGCGGTGGTTCCGGGAGGGAGGGCCAATTCAACGATACGTACTTTCGCCGCCGATCTCCCTCGGACCCGCTGCGCCGGATCAGCGAGGCTGCCTCGAGAATGTCGAGATGGTGGGCGAGGAGGTTGGTTCCGATTTCAGCGACTCCGGCAAGTTCGGCAACAGTCATATCGGTCGATGTGAGGTGGTCGACGATCAAGAGGCGCCGGGGGTCCCCCAGGGCCGCGTGGACCGCCGCTCTGTTTTCCAATGTCATATCAAACAAACTATATTGACTCAATAAATACTGTGTCAAATCGAAAGTTCTTCTATGGCCCGGGAGGGCCATATGCCTCTAGCTGAGCGTCGAGGAACCTGCGATAGTCAGTGGGTATCGAAGGGAGCCAGAAATGGAAATCAACACCGGCCTATCCGAGGAATCCAGGAGCGAATTGTCTGAAGGCTTGGGCCGTTTGCTCGCCGACACCTACACCCTGTACGTGAAGACGCACGGGTATCACTGGAATGTCACCGGGCCCATGTTCAGAACGTTGCACCTGATGTTCGAAGAGGAGTACATCGACCTTCGCGAGGCGGTCGACGTGATCGCCGAACGGATCAGGGCGTTGGGGCATCCGGCACCGGGGAGCTACTCCGAGTTTGCCGAGCTGACCTCAGTGACGGACGAGAAGGGCGTGCCCGAGGCCATGGAGATGGTTCGGAACCTCATGGAGGGCCACGAGTCGGTGGTCCGCACCGGCCGGGCGGTGGTGAAGACGGCAGAGGAAGCCGGTGACGTCGCCTCGGCAGATCTGGTGACCCAACGGATCGACATCCATGAGAAGACCGCTTGGATGCTCCGATCGATGGCTTCCTAGGCCGCTGCAGGCCCTGAGTCGCCAGGGCACCACAGTCCCTGATAGCCACAGTTGCACCGGTAGGCGATCTGCAGTCCGTTGCTGGTGCGCACGATGCGCTCGATGTTGTCGTCGAATAGCAAAACCCGCGAGCCGTGTGTGGGACAGTACGGGGCGAACATCAGGGGCCTCCTGGAATCTGTTCTTCCGCCACCAGACCCACATCTCATCGCGTGCCTCGCTCAGGTTCAAGGACGATCGATACAGGTCTGAAATCTCAGCTCCGGCGAGACGCAGATTCTCATGTTCGGCCCATGCCCGGGCGAGGCGATAGTACGCCTCGGTGAAGGTGGCCGCTTGATCGCTGGGGATTGCGCCTGTCATCTCTGCCTCTTTCTGCCGTAACTGGTAACGGCTGAATTGCCTTTTGATACTTACAGACTACCGTACGGCGTGTAAGCCGTCAAGCGCATTTAGCGCATTACCAGAGAAACCGGCTGTTTGACGATCAGGACGTTTCGATCTGCTGCGTGGGCCACCCCATGGCTGACGGATCCGAGCAGCAGTGTGCCCAGGGCACCCCGCCCGCGCGAACCGATGATGATGAGATCGGCGTCGACGTTCTTGGCGTAATCCACAATCATCGTGGCCGGTGCTCCGCCTTCCAGAGTCACGGCCTGCCCGTTCGATGGCATGGCTCCGACGGTGTCCCACACCGCGGCCGTCTGACTCTCCCGAACAGACTCGAAATCGATCATGTGGCCCGCAGGAACCATGTACGGGTAGATATAGCTTCCTGAGACGTACACAAAGTGGATGTCGTCAACTCCGGCGAATTCCTTGGCCGTGGCAACGACCTTTTGGGTGTGTTCAGACCCGTCTACGGCTGCAACGATGGTCAATTCGACCTCCTTACGTTCGATTCCAACGCGCAGGGCCAGTGCCGGCTAGGGGCCTTCGGCCCGATGAGCGGGGAATTGTTCCCTATGACGCCTTACCCGGGAAGCGCCGGGATCACCTCACTGGCGAAGAGTTCCATGCCGTCGGTGTCATAGGCGGCATCTGCGAAGTTGATGATTGCGTACGACATCCCCGCATTTTCCCACTCCTGGAGCATCGCCACGATCTTCTCCGGTGTCCCGGAGGTCTTCAGGTACAGCTTTGCCAGCCAGTCGGCCCGATCCTCGGGTAGGTGATCTTTCAGCACCGTCCTTGCCCAGTCGATCTTGTCTTCCACTTCGGAGTCTGTCGGCGCACAGAGAATGTTGAAGTTCGACGACCGCACGATCGCTTCGTAGTCTGTGCCGACGTCCTCACAGTGCCCCTCGAGCACCTGTGACTTGTGGATGAACTCGTCGAGCTCGACGCCGAAGTTGGTGTACTGGGCGTAGCGGGCCGCCACATTGAGAGTGAGTTGCTCACCGCCGCCGGCAATCCAGAAGGGGATGTGGGGTTTCTGCAGTGGTTTCGGTTGAGAGATCGCTCGGTCGAGTCGGTAGTACTTGCCGTCGTAACTGACCTCATCTTCGGTCCACATCGCCTTCATGATCTCAACCCCCTCACGGAGCATCCCGATCCGCTCTGACGGCTTGAGGAAGGGATACCCGTACCCGTCGTGTTCCTCTTCGTACCAGCCCGCCCCGATTCCCATCTCGATGCGGCCCCCGGAGATGACATCGATCGATGCAGCGACTTTGGCGAGGTACGAGGGCGGGCGGTAGGTATTACAGGTGCACATCTGACCGAGGCGGACCGTCTCGGTGACGCCGGCCAAGGCTGCCATGAGAGTCCAGGCCTCGTATGTGACTTCCTGTGACCGCACCGGGACGGTGTGAAAGTGGTCATAGACCCACAGAGACTCATAGCCGGACTTCTCGATCGTCCGGGCAACACCGGTCATCGTCTCCCAGTGGTGCTCCACCGGGATCCCGACCAGGTCGTGACGCCATCCCTGCGGTACAAACGCTCCAAATCTCATACGAGGGAGCGTAGGCGAATTGACTCGATGGCAGGCAGAAATGGCTCTGCCCTCTGGCGCCGAGCCGTCTCAGCTTCCAATTGAAGACCAGAATGCCAGGCAAGTGTTCCCGCCTTAGTTCGAGGGCTTTTCCGATTCTGTCGACGAATTGTGACGGCGAACCTGCCTGTCGCAGGCACCCTGCAAGCAGGTCATTAACCTCGTCGCATGGACTCCAACGATCTGAAGCATCTGGAACGCTGTGTCGAACTGGCCGCCCGAGGTTTGGAAGCTGGAGACGAACCGTTTGGATCTGTGCTCGTCGACGGCGACGGCCAGGTCTGTTTCGAGGACCGTAATCGGGTGGCGTCAGGGGACAGGACCCGTCATCCCGAATTTGCCTTGGCCCGGTGGGCCGCTGCCAACATGTCTCCCGCCGAAAGGGCCGCGTCCACCGTGTATACGTCCGGGGAGCATTGCCCGATGTGCGCTGCCGCCCACGGTTGGGTCGGGCTCGGCCGTATCGTCTACGCCAGCTCTTCCACCCAACTTGCCGAATGGTTGAAGGACCTCGGCGTCCCTTCACCGCCGGTGGCCTCCCTCCCTATCGGACAAGTGGTGCCGGGAGCGATGGTCGAAGGCCCTGTCGCTGAACTCGCGGAGAGGATGCGTGGCCTACATGTCACCTTTCACCAAGGAAACGGACCGGGCAGGGCTCGCAACGAATGAGTTGGGCTATTGCGGCCAGGTTGAGTGATCGAGGAGGCGGCGGATTTCCGTTTCGGTCGTCTGTCCAAAATGCCGGTACCAAGCTCCGACAGCCATCAGGTTTCGAGGTGTGAGGAGGCAAACCACCTTGTCGGCGATGGCTCCGAGTTGATCGACAACTTCGGGCGCACCTACCGGCACGGCGATGACGATCTTTTCGGGACGCATCGTTCGAAGAGCTTCGACTGCCGCACGCATCGTCGAACCGGTTGCCATGCCATCGTCAACCACGATCACGGTCCTGTTGGTGACTTCGACGCTCAGTTCGGTTCCCCGCAACGCCGCCTCCCGCTCGGTCAACTCGTTGCGAGCGGCTACCACCGCCGCATCGAAATGATCGGCTCCGATCCGTACAGCCCTGATGACATGCTCGTTGCGAATGACCACCCCACCAGAAGCGACCGCACCCATTGCCAGTTCCGGCTGGCCTGGAACCCCGATCTTGCGAACTACCAGGATGTCGAGCGGAGCCTCCAATTCACGGGCCACCTCGAAGGCCACGGGGATCCCGCCCCGGGGTAGGCCTAACACCACGACATCTTCCTTGCCCTTGAACTCCTGGAGGGCGGCGGCAAGCTTCTTGCCCGCGTCCGCACGGTCCGTATACCTATCGGCCATCGACTCGAACATACACCCCGTAAGGCCGCCGCCTAGGGTTGATCGAGCCGGTTTCGACGGAGGTCGTCCGTGAGTCATCCAGAAGTCGTGGTCTTTGACGTCAACGAGACCCTGCTCGATCTGAGCGGGCTGGCCCCGGCTTTCTCGGCCATCCTTCCGGTCGAGTTGATGGCTGTCTGGTTCACGAGAATGCTGCACAACTCGCTGGTCGCGAACGTCACAGGTCACTATGACTCGTTCGATCGCCAGGGTGTTGACGCACTCATCGTCACCGCCGGATCGGTGGAGGTCAACGTGTCGGAGCACCAGGCCGCGGACCTGGTGGCAGGGATGAAGTCGTTGCCGCCTCACCCCGACGTTGTGCCAGGACTGGAGCAGCTGGTTGAGAGCGGCTTTCGCCTCGCCACGCTGACCAACTCGTCGCTGGCGGTGCTCGAGGAGCAAATGTGCAATACCGGGCTGATTGGATTTTTCGACGAGCTGATATCGGTCGAGGAGGTGCAGCAATTCAAACCGGCGCCGGCGACCTATCTGTACGCGGCGGGGCGGCTCAGGGTACCAATCGACGAGATGCGTCTGGTGGCCGCCCACCTTTGGGATGTGACGGGTGCAGCTCGGGCCGGGGCGAAGACCGCCTATGTTTCACGAGGCAAATCAACCCCCGGACCCCTTTCGGAAGCCCCGGACATCGTGGGTGGCGATCTCATCTCGGTGGCCGGTTCGATAATTGCCGGCCATGAGCTCGATCAAGGGGGATAGGGCTCGAATCCCTCGATCCTCTGCCGTTCCCTGACGAAAGCAGTAATGGCGGCAACATCTTCCTGGCTCAAGCCGGGGATCGGTGGCATCGGTCCAAAATCCCAGTGGTGAGCGGGCGACCCTCTGGATACTGCGGCGAGGAAAGCGGCGTCGCCGTGATGGTTCGGCTCGTAGACGATTGACAGTTGTGACGGTCCCAGGTCGGTGCCGCGAAGGTCTGCCCCATGACATTGGGCGCAGTGCTGCTGATACAGCGGCTCGCCCAGTTCAACCAGTTCCGGGTCCTGTTCCGGCACTTCGACTGTGATCGGCCCTTCGACCGCGTCCGGCGTCGCACTACAGGCGGACAGGACCAGAACAACAGGGAGTACCCATCGTCGGAGAATGGCCTGCGTGCCGGAACTCATGTCGCCTCCTTGAGGTCGAGACGGCGGAGGAGTTGCGCGTTGAGGGCAACGACCACCGTGGAGGCACTCATCAGCACTGCCGCCACAGCCGGACCGAGAACGATCCCCGCCCACGCCAATGCTCCGGCGGCCAGGGGGAGGGCAACCACGTTGTAGCCGGTAGCCCAGGCGAGGTTCTGGATCATCTTGCGATACCCGGCATCGGATAGCTTGCGGATGGCCACCACCCCCCGAGGGTCGTCGGAGGCGAGGACAATCCCGGCGGACTCGATGGCGACGTCGGTCCCCGCCCCGATGGCGATTCCGACATCGGCCTGGGCGAGAGCCGGGGCATCGTTTACCCCGTCGCCGACCATGGCAACCGTGAAACCGCGCTCCTGGAGAGAAGAAACGTGGGAGTGTTTGTCCTCGGGAAGAACTTCAGACATCACTTCGTCGATGTCGAGATCTGCCGCAACTGCCTCGGCCACCTGGTGGGCATCGCCGGTGAGCATGGCAACCTTGACCCCCAGACCGTGCAGTTGGTCGATGGCTTCCCGCGACTCAGGGCGCACCTCGTCTTCGAGTGAGATGGCCCCGGCCACCGCATCCTCGCGAATCACGTACAGAACCGCCGAACCTCGATCGCGCCACGCAGCCGTCTGCTCATGCATTGTCTCCGGTTCTTCCAGGCCTCGTTCCCGCAACAGGGTTGGTCCCCCCACAGCCACCCTGGAACCGTCGACTGTCGCCTCGACCCCCCTCCCGCTCATCGCCTTGAAGTCGGACGCCCCGGGGACCCTCCCGACATCGCGACCGGCCGCCGTGATGGCACGCGCCAGAGGGTGCTCGGAGTCCGACTCGACAGCAGCCGCCACCACCAGAAGCCCGTCGGTGTCGCCGCTGGACGCAAACACATCCGCAACCCGATGAGCGCCCTTGGTCAGGGTTCCGGTTTTGTCGAAGAGGACCAGGTCCACTGACCTCATCGACTCCAATGCCAGCCGGTCCTTCACCAGGATCCCGTTTCGTGCGGCCATCCCCGTAGATATCGAGATGACCAGAGGTATGGCGAGACCGAGGGCGTGCGGACAGGCGATGACCAGCACAGCGACAGTTCGCACCACAGCCTGGTCGCTCTGACCGACAGCAGTCCAGGCGGTAGCCGTGACCACGGCAGCAAAGACCGCAACGTAGAACAGGATGGCGGCGGCGCGATCAGCAAGAACCTGCGCTCTCGACCGGGACGATTGGGCCGCAGCCACGAGACGCTGGATACCCGCAAGTGCGGTATCTTCCCCCACGGCTTCCACTTTGATCCGGATCGCAGTATCGGTCGCCACCGTCCCTGCCACCGTTCTGTCCCCGGGCCCTTTGCTGACCGGCCGGGACTCACCCGTGACCATCGATTCGTCCACTTCCACATCGCCATCGGTGATGGTGCCGTCGGCGGGGATCCTCGCCCCCGGCCTGACCAGCACGACGTCGCCGGTCGAAAGCTCCGTGATCGGGACCTCCCGGGTTCCTTCGTCGGTGACAATCTCGGCGGTGTCGGGCAGCAGTTCGGCCAGGGCGGCAAGGGCACCACGGGCTTGGCCGATTGCCCGCATCTCCATCCAGTGCCCCAGGAGCATCACTGTGATCAGGGCAGCGAGCTCCCACCAGAATTCCAGGTCGAACCATCCCAGGGAGGTGGCAACCGAAGCTGAGAAGGCGACAGTTATCGCCATGCCGATGAGGAGCATCATGCCTGGCTGGCGATCCCGGATCTCGCCTGCCGCTCCCTTGAGAAACGGTGAGCCACCGTAGACGAAAATGACGGTCCCGAGCAGCGGAGCCACGAGTTGTGAACCCGGGAACTCGATGGCGGAGTAATCGAACCAATCCTGGATCATCTCGCTGAAGTAGACGACCGGTACGGACAGCGCTAGAGAAATCCAGAACCGGTCCCGGAACATCGCCGGGCTGTGTCCCTCGTGTTTGTCATGGGTGCTGTGGCCGCCGTGCTTGTCGCCCTCATGGCCATGATGTTCAGCGTGGTTTTCTTGATGATCCATGTCGCGCACCTACTCCAATGAAGCCTGCAACGACCATACACCTTCCAGTGCACTGGAAGGTCAAGTCGTGGGTCCTCAAACGCCCTTTGGGGCGAAATTATGGGATCAGCGCCGGGTTGCAGAGTTGACGATGATCACCGGGCACGGGGCATGGCGGACCAGGTGCTCAACGCGGGGACCGAGATGGAGCCGGGTGCTTCCGGCCCTGACGCTGGTGCCAAGAACGAGGAGGTCGGGGCGCGTCTCCTCAACGGCGTCGAGGATCCCCGTTTCGGCGTCGATTGCGCGTCTCACCTCGGTCGAGTATGCGGCCTGGCCCATGGCCTGACCCACCACTTCGAGCTCGGCTGTGACCTCGGCTCCCAGCATGTCGCGAGATGGCCTTCCGTAGGCCGCCGACACCACATGGATCAGGTTGACCTCGTCCCCTCGCCTGGCGATGGCGAATGCCATCTCGGCCGCCCGATGCGCCGACTGCGTTCCGTTGGTGGGCACCAGCGTTCGGTTCGGTTTCCAGTCGGCTCCGGCCCCCTCTCCGCCTCTGACGATGAGAGTTGAGCATGGTGCCAGCTTGACGAGGTCGTCGATCACCGGCCCGAAGAGGCTCTCGTCGGAGGCACCGGGAGCAGGCGTGCCCAGCACCATGAGGTCGTAGCCTCCCTTCGCCTCCTCCAAGATGGCAGCCACAGGGTCGTCCGACACAACTACCCGCGACACGACATCCCGTCCGAAGAGACTCTCGATTTGAGACAAGTAGCGGATGGTGTCCTGGCGTTCCACCGCCGGGCTGGCGGCAAAGAGAGTGATCGACATCTCCTGGTTCTTGGAGATTCGCTTCAGGATGGTTGCCTGCATCCCTCGTGTGAACCCCACCCTCTCCGGGCCTCCCCGAACCGGGACGAGGATGCGCCTGATCTCGCCGACGAACGAGCCCTTCATTGTCTGTTCCCGGCGAAGTCGTTTCTCCTCCTCATCGCCAAGGACGATTCTCGATGTGGTGTATCGCAGCGCCACCGGTGCCATCAGCGATGTAACGATCGCCATGACCACGATGATCGAGAACATCTCCTGTCCGAGGATGCCCAACGAGAGGCCGATGGTGGCGATGATGATCTCGAGGGCACCACGTGCGTTTAGACCGGAGCCGTATGCCAGTGCTGACCAGTGATCCTGGCGGGAGAGAAGTCGCGCTCCTGCGTAGGCGCCGACCACTTTGCCGAAGGTCGCGACCAGGATGACGACCAGCGTTATCAAGAGGAGCCTGGGCTCGAGGATCGCCGCAACGTTCACCTTGAGCCCGGCGGTGGCGAAGAAGACCGGAGCGAAAATCGCCAGGGCAACCGACTCAAGCTTCTGTATCGCGTCGGAGGGCAGACGCGGCGACCGCCCGAACAGGATCCCGATGACAAATGCGCCGAGCACCGGCTCGAGATGCAGGGCTTGGCTGAACGCGCCCCAGGCAAAGGCTAGGACCACCACGAGGGTGAGGACGTGGTCAGGGCCGCGGAACCTGTCCTGAACCAAGGCGAGACTGCGATCTACCAGCCACGCCCCGAGTGTGACAGTCGCCACGATGAACACCACCACCAGGCCCACCGTCTGGATCACCGTGCCGGCTGTGAGGGTGGCCGCACTTGCCAGAGCTGTGACCAAACCCAGCAGGGTCCATCCTGTTATGTCGTCGATCATTCCGGCTGCGAGCAGGGTCTGGCCGACATCTCGTCGCATGAGGTCGAGGTCCATTAGGATTTTGGCCAGGACCGGAATCGCCGAGATGGACAACGCTGTTGCCACAAAAAGCGCGAAGACCGTGCGCTGTTCGGGGTCGGCAAGGAGATCGTCGGGGATCGCGAAGCCGAGGGCGAGCCCGGTGGCGAAAGGCAGCACCAAGCCTCCAACCGCCACTCCTAGGGCCGTAGCCGCCTTGCGCTTGATCAGCCGGAGATCGGTTTCCAGGCCCGTGATGATGAGCAGGAACATCACTCCGACCAGGGCCACCACCTCGAGGAGGTAGCCCTGGACGTCGGTCTGGGGGACGATCCAGCGTCCGACAGCAGGGAAGACGCCCGAGATGAGCGACGGCCCCAGCACGACGCCGGCAAGGATCTCTCCGACTACCGATGGTTGTCCCAAGCGGCGCGCCAAACCCCCCATGAGTCGGGCCGCGAAAAGCAGCACAGCGATCTGGACCACCAGCATCAGCACGTCATCGTGCGAAGCTGCCCCGAACGTACCGGGCATGTTTGCTCCTTCCTCTTCGCCTTGGGGGTTAGCTGACGGGCTCGGGCTGGAAGTCGCCCTACTCGCTGGTGAGATTCGCCCCGTTTGTTGGGTCCCCCCACCCGGACCAGGCCCGGGTTCGGCGGTAATCTGCGGCAGGTTAGTGATGTCTCCCATCTTTTCTAGTCGCGGATCTTCGGCTCCACTTCGCAGGTTGGGGCAGGCCCGGCAAAACTGCAGCCATGACGTTGTCCGAAAGCCGACTCTCCAATCTCGGGGCCAACCAGATCCTCGAAGGCTTCGATGGGTTCATCAACGAATTCAGCGCGATCAATCAGCGGGCTCCCCGGCGATTCGAAAGCCGTGATTGGGCCGGCATCCAATCGGACGCGGTAGAGAGACTCGACTTGTACTCGAAGACCGTGGGCGAAGTGGTCGGAGCGATCGGGGCGCTGCTGGAGGATCGCGTCGAGGACTCGGTGCTGTGGGTAGCGATCAAAGCTGCCTACTCCCGACTGATCTCCGATCGCCAGGATGGGGAACTGGCAGAGACCTTCTTCAATTCGATAACCCGCAAGGTCTTCACCACCGTCGGTGTCGACTCGGCCGTGGAGTTCGTGGACACCGAGTTCGATAGCCAGCCCCGTCCCTCGCAAGCACCGCTCTACCGCACCTATGACAACGCAGAGTCGGTTACCGCTCTCGTCAGTGACATTCTCGGAGACGCGAGACACGGCGTTGACTACGCCGACTTCGAGGGCAATGTCGTCGAGGTGTCCGAGCGGATCGAGCGCCGACTGGCCGGGGCCGGGGGTTTGCCTGTCGTCGAACACGCAGAGGTGGTTCGGTCCCTGTTCTACCGCGGACAGGCCGCATACATAGTTGGCTTGCTCTATTCGGGTTCGCTGCGAATCCCTCTGGCGATAGCTCTCCGGAACGGTTCCAAGGGGGTCGTGGTCGACGCTGTCTTGCTGACCGAGAATGAAGTCTCCATCCTCTTCAGCTTCACCCGTTCCTACTTCCAGGTCGATGTGGCCCGTCCGTACGACATGGTCAGGTTCTTGCGCCGGCTCATGCCGCGGAAACGGATCGCTGAGTTGTACATATCGATCGGCCAGAACAAACACGGAAAAACCGAGCTCTACCGCGACCTGCTCCGGCACCTGCAATCGACCGATGAACGATTCGAACATGCCCGTGGCACCAAAGGCCTCGTGATGATCGTCTTCACGATGCCGGGCTACGACGACGTGTTCAAGGTCATCCGGGACAAGTTCGCCCCGCCGAAGAAGACCACACGGCGCACCGTCATGGCGAAGTACAAGATGGTCTTCCAGCATGACAGGGCCGGTCGCCTGATGGATGTGCAGGACTTCCAGCATCTGAAGTTCGACCGATCCCGGTTCAGCGAAGAGCTATTGGCCGAGCTTCTCGACGAAGCGGGCAGGACAGTGTCGATGGAAGGTGATTCGGTGATCGTCAGCCACGTTTACGTCGAACGACGCATCGTCCCTCTCGATGTCTTCGTTCGTGAAGCACCGCCGTCGGCTGCTGCCGATGCAGTCCTCGACTACGGGCAGGCGATCAAGAACCTGGCATCGACCAACATCTTCCCCGGTGACCTGCTGATGAAGAACTTCGGGGTTACCCGGCACGGGCGGGTTGTGTTCTACGACTACGACGAGCTCTCCCCGCTCACCGATGTCAGGTTCAGGGAGATCCCAGAACCGCGGGACGACCATGACGCAATGTCGGCTCAGCCCTGGTTTGCAGTCGGAGAGCGCGATGTGTTCCCTGAGGAGCATGAGCACTTTCTCGGGCTGAACCCCGAACTCAAGGGACTGTTCATGGGAACCCACGCCGACCTGTTCCGGGTGGAACCGTGGCTGGGCATCCAGAATCGAATCCTGGATGGCGAACTGATCGAAGTCTTCCCCTATTCGGAGGAAGCGAGGCTTACTGGTGCGGCCGGATTCCGGGGTTGGTGATACCCCTCGGAATCCACGAAGGAAGAACGATCGGATACCGTTGACCTCGTGAGTCAATCCCTCGCCCGCACCCTCGTCTTCTTCACCTCCGCCGCAGTCCTCGTCATTGAGATCCTTGCGGGCCGGCTCCTCGCTCCCTATTTGGGCGTCAGCCTCGAAGTGTTCACGGGAATCATCGGTGTGATCCTCGGCGGCATAGCCCTCGGAGCGTGGCTGGGCGGGCGCGCCGCCGACCGGAGGGAGCCTTCCCGGCTTCCCGGGCCGCTGATGGTTGCCGGGGGGCTGACCGCGATGCTGAGCCCGCCGATCATCGACTTCTTCGGCCCCAACTTGGGCATCAGCCCCTTTTCGATCGTTTTCCTTGCTTCGGTGGGGTTTGTGATCCCGGCAGCGCTGCTGACCGCGGTCACCCCGGTGATCGTGAAGATCCGCCTCAGCTCACTCGATGAGACCGGGTCCGTCGTCGGCAGTTACTCGGCAATAGGTACCGCGGGCGCGATCGCAGGAACGTTCGTCACTGGCTTCTTCCTGATCGCCGCCTTCCCGACCCGGCCCATAATCGCCGGTCTCGGTTTCCTCCTCGTCGTCTCCGGAGCGCTCCTGATGTTCGGGCGCAGCCGGTGGTTATCGGTAGCGGCGGTGGCCATCGGGGCAGGTGCTGGCACGATGCTTGCGATGGCCGAGGGTCCCTGTCAGTTCGAAACCACCTACCACTGCGCCGAGGTGCGGGTCGATGGCCAGCGTCCCAGTGGTCGGATCCTGATCCTCGACCGTGGCCACAACAGCTATGTCGATCTCGAAGACCCGACCTATCTCGACTTTCGCTATGCCCGGGTGATGGCCGATGTCATGGACTCCGTTTTGCCGACCGGACCGTTGCACGTCCTCTCCGTAGGCGGGGGAGGGTTTACATTTCCGATCTACCTCGACGCCGTCCGCCCCGGAACCGACCACGTAGTCCTCGAAATCGACAGCGAGTTGCTCACCATCGGACGAGAGGAACTTGGTTTCGAGGATCAGGCTGAGGTGGTGCTCGCCGACGCCCGCCAGTCGATCAGCGAAGTAGCGGATGGCTCGGTCGATCTGGTGATCGGTGATGCCTTCAGCGGGCTCACAGTGCCCTGGCACCTCACGACCGAAGAGTTCGTCTCGATCGTCGATTCGAAGATGAACGAGGGCGGCATCTACCTCATCAATGTGATCGACTACGGCGACCTCGAGTTCGCCCGTGCAACCGCCCGTACCTTTGTGGAGGTGTTTGATCATGTCGCGGTGTTTGCGCCGCCCGAGTATCTCGCTGGCACTGCAGGGGGGAATTTCGTGGTCGCCGGCTCCCGGTCCGAGATCGACATGCATGCCGTGCTGGCTCGGATCGGGATAAGCGGAGGTGTTGAGGAAGGCATCGAAGGAGATGAGCTCCAGAGGTTCATCGGCGACGCCTTCGTGCTGCGAGATGACTTTGCCCCGGTGGATCAGATGATCGACCGTGGATAGGCGGGGCTAGCCTCGGTTGCATGGACAAGAAACCGATCAACTCTCTGGCATGGGTGCCAGCACCTCCTGAACACTTCACCGGGCCGGTCTGGTTCGGCGACATGGCGAGCGACGGCTCCGAAGCCGGCATGAAAGTCCTCGGTGTGCAGTTCGCCCCCGGTTCTAGGACCGACTGGCACTCCCACCCGGCCGGGCAAGTGCTCCATGTTGTGTCCGGAAGCGGTGTGGTGGCGAACCGGGCGGGGGAGCGGGTCGAGATCTCGGCCGGTGACACTGTCCACACCCCGCCTGATGAACTGCACTGGCATGGAGCCCGTCTGGATTCGCCGATGATGCACCTCTCGATCACTCATGGCGGGGCGACAGAGTGGGCTCCCGAGAAGGTGGACGACGCTGACTACAGCGCTTGACGTGACGGCTCTCACGGTTCGAGCTAGCTGTCGAAATCCGCCGGCATAGTCAATCTTCGCTTCTGGTGGAAACGCACCGGTGGAAGCGCACCACCGTTGCATGGGTCCCAGACATCGCGCCCAGTTAGTTTCAAAAGGCCTAAAGACGGGAACTACCGGACATGCCTGCCGAGCCAGCCAGATTTTGACATTTGCTACCGCTGTGGGCCCCCTTGTCGTCTATGCAGCAACCTTCCAGACGATCGTCTTCTTTCTGCTCCCGACACGAATCCGCGCCGGCTGGGCGCCGGTGACGATCGGTCTGGTAGGTGCTGTTCTGACACTCACGGCCGGAGCTGTCTTTGGATTCGAAACCATTGGCCTGGGAGCCCCCGACCCGGCCACTGTGGTCTTGTGGGCGGTTACCTCATTTGTCGTGGTCTCAGCCATCGGACTGACAATGCTCTGGAGCGACCGGCTCCGTCCTGCACTCGCCGACCCGAGGATTGCCAGCCTGGGAAGGCGGGGGGCATTTTTCCAGATAGCGTTCCGGATCCCGATCCTGACCGCCTTGATCGAGGAGGCCTTCTTCAGGGGTGTGCTCCATGCGGCTCTGACCGCTGTCTACTCGACACCGGTGGCGATTCTGGTCGGGGGAGGTCTATTCGGGCTCTGGCATCTCGGCCCGGCACTGGAACAGTCTGAGTATCATCTCGGTGGCAACTCCACAGTCCATGTGCTGGTCACAATTGCCGCCACCACGCTTGCCGGATTCGGATTTGTGGTTCTGCGAATTGCAACCGGTTCGATCTGGGCTCCGGTGGTGGTCCACGCTCTTCTCAACATCACCATGGCGCTGTTTGCCAGGGTGGCCGGAGGGCCGCGCTTCGCTGGTTCCTCCAAGAACTAGTTAGGGAGCAGCCACTACCTGACAGGGGTAGCCTCCGATCGTGCAGCTGCTGACCACCCTTCGATCCGACCTCATGTCCGCGCTCAAAGCGAGTGACTCAGCGAAGGTGAGTGTGATTCGCTCGCTGCAGGCTTCGATCGCCAACGCCGAGGCGGTGCCGCTTTCGCCCTCTACCGACGCTGTCGGGGTCTATGCAGGCGACGCCGCCCGCCGGTCGATCGGAGTCGAGGATGTCAGACGGTTGCTCGAGGGGGAGAAGGCTGAGCGCACCGGCGCCGCTGGTGAATACGCCGACCGTGCTGCGATCGAGAGGATGCACAGAGAAATAGCCTTGATCGAGGGCTATCTCTCCTTGCTTTAATCACGGAAGATCTGTCACAGGCTTGCCGTACAATCGCCGGTCTTGACCAAAGGGGTTCTAACCAATATGAGTTCAATCGTCGAAGCACGCGGTCTCGTCAAGAAATACCGCGACGTCGTCGCCCTCGACGGACTCGACATCGATGTCGCCGAAGGCACCGTTCTTGCTCTCCTCGGGCCTAACGGCGCCGGCAAGACGACGGCGGTGTCGATCCTTACGACACTTCTTCGCCCTGACGAAGGCACTGCCCGCATTGCGGGTGTCGACGTGCTGGAGAACCCCGAAGAGGTGCGCAAGGTGATCGGCCTGTCCGGGCAGAATGCTGCAGTCGATGAGCATCTGTCGGGCTTTGAGAACCTCGACATGATCGGCAGGCTCTATCAGTTGGGCCGGGAGCGAGCACGTCAGAGGGCGCGAGAATTGCTGGACCAATTCGACCTCACCGACGCCGCAGACCGCCCGGTGAAGACCTACTCGGGAGGTATGAGGCGCCGCCTCGACCTCGCAGGTGCCCTGGTGGCCGAATCGCCCGTGCTTTTTCTCGATGAGCCGACAACGGGCCTCGATCCCAAGAGCCGCACCGACCTGTGGAGCGTCATCAAAGACCTGGTGAGTCGGGGGACGACTCTTCTCCTCACCACCCAGTATCTCGAGGAGGCCGATCGCCTCGCCGACCGGATCGTGGTCATCGATCACGGCAAGTCGATTGCCGAAGGCACTTCGGACGAGTTGAAGGAGACCATGGGCGGGGAGCGCATCGAGGTCACTCTGGCCAATGAAGATCAGGTTGAGGAGGCGGCCACGATCCTGAGCTCGATGGCCCTCGGCCAGGCCCATTCCGACGGCAGGGCGAGAACCTTGATGGTGCCGATCACCGGCGGTGCCCGGACCCTCACCCGTGCCCTGCGTGAGTTGGATCAGGCAGGAGTGGAAATCCAGGACGTCGGCCTGAGGCGCCCGACTCTGGATGACGTGTTCCTCTCGCTCACGGGTCATGTCGCTGAATATGACGTTGAGGTCGAACTCGAAGGCGCCGACGTGGCAGAAGGTGGTGAATCATGAGCGGGCTGGCGCAGACTTTTTCCGACGGGGCGGTAATCGCCAAACGAAATCTCATTAAGATCAAGCGGGTCCCCGAGATTCTGGTGTTCGTGCTGATCTCGCCGATCATGTTCGTGCTGTTGTTCGCCTACGTCCTGGGCAGCGCGATCGACATCCCGGGCGGCAACTATCGGGAGTTTCTGATGGCCGGGATCTTCGCCCAGACCGTCATTTTCGGGGCGACTTTCACCGGTGCGGGCATTGCCGAGGACATGCAGAAGGGAATCATCGACAGATTCCGTTCGCTTCCGATGTCAAGGTCGGCAGTGCTGGTGGGACGGACTGCCAGCGACGTTGTCTACAACGTGCTGTCGCTGATCATCATGGCTCTCACCGGGCTGTTGGTGGGCTGGCGTATGCGCAACGATATCTGGGACTCGATTCTCGCCTTCACGCTCCTGCTGCTCTTCGCTTACGCCTTCTCTTGGGTGATGGGTTACGTTGGCCTGCTGGTGCCGAGCGTCGAGGTGATCAATAACGCTTCATTCATGGTGATCTTCCCGCTGACATTCATCGCCAACACCTTTGTCCCCTCTGAAAGGCTGCCCACAGTGCTCAGGGTGTTTGCGGAATGGAACCCGGTGTCGGCAGTGACCCAGGCCACCCGCGAACTGTTCGGCAACATTCCCCCGGGCACCCCCGAGCCCACCGTCTGGCCGTTGCAGAACTCAGTCCTCTACACCTTGATATGGGTGGTGGTGATCATTGCCATCTTCGCCCCGCTTGCTGTCCATCGCTACAAGTCGATGCACGGCACAAAGTGACTGGCGTCTGATCCGCAACCGTCACATGTTTCAGGGCCGGGGTAAATAGAGAGCTGGATGAGAGTCACCGACCGATCAGTCGAAGACCACATAGACTCACTCCCTGAGGAGGCCCGCGACGACTTCAGGGCGATAGATCGCGTGATTTCCATGGTGTTTTCTGGCGAGCCGCGGGTGTTGTGGGAGGGGAAATTCTGGGGCGGCACCGACCAGGAGATCGTCGGATACGGAGATTTTACGTACGCGAACTCGAGTGGGACTGTCGATTGGTTCAAGATCGGCCTTGCCCTCCAAAAGAACCACCTCAGCCTCTACGTGAATGCGGTCGAGGATGGTGAATATCTATCCCGAAAATATGCCGACCGCCTGGGCACGGTAAAGGTAGGTGCGTCAAGCATCGGGTTTAGGGGCCTGTCGGCCATCGATGTCGATGAACTCCGCACCCTGCTGGAACACGCCCGCCGCATCATGGAATAGGCCGCTTTGCTAGGCGGCGTTGCACCTTCATGAGAGAACTCTCATGCACCTCTTATCGAGGTCTTAGTGGCAGCAGGGATAATCAGGTCATGTTTCCTGTGAACTCTGTTGGTCGTGGCGCTGTCGACCCCGTACTTCCAGGCAGCGAGACGCTCATGACCCAACGGATCCCGGCGCCGGTGGTAGCGGTCATCGAAGCGGCTGGCTCGACCCTCACCGGGTTGAAAGCCGTACAGTCCTCGTGGTGGCCGAATAAGCAGTTGACCGTCCGGTACCGGGTGACGGCTGAGGGCGGATTGCTGGCAGGGGACCATCAGATCGTGGCCACCGCCGGCCGCATCCCCGATGGCGCCGCCCGCGTCGAGGGACCGAATGGGGTCGTGGGGGTCTGGGTGGTCCCCAACGATCCCGACCTGCCCGGCCTGTCTTCCGCCCTCGATCGTGCCACTGTCTCGAGGCTCTTCGAAGACATGGGCATCGGGACCTCTGTCAGGTCGGTACGGTTTCGCGCCTACCGGCCCGGTCGGCGCGGTGTAGTCGAAGCCGTCGGTTCGCCTCATTCGCTGTTCCTGAAGGTGGTCCGCCCGAAGGCGGCGAAGTCTCTACATGAGAAGCACCGGCATCTCTCGGCGGGCATGCCGGTTCCCGACAGCCTCGGACACTCGAGCGACCTCGGCGTGGTCGTGCTGCCTGCGATTCCCGGTGCCGATCTGCGTCGGATCCTGCGGGACGAGAAGGCGAGGTTGCCCGCTCCATCGGTCATCGCGGCCTTGATCAACGATCTTCCGCACCCACTCGATGACAGGGTGACCAAGTCTCCGATTGAAAAGCTGCCGCGTGTCGTCGACCTCCTATCCCGGGTCGTACCAACCGAGGCGAACCGTCTCAGCCAACTCATGTCAACAATCGGCCCTGACGAGCGTGTTGCCGATGTTCCGGTACATGGTGACTTTTATGAGGCCCAGGTGGTGGTTCATGACGGTCAGGCCACCGGGTTGATCGACGTAGATACCTATGGCTGGGGCCGGCCCGGGGATGATCCGGCGATGATGTTGGGCCATCTGACTTTGCTGGCCTCTAGTGCCCCGAACCCGAAGAGGGTGCTCGCGTACGCAAGTCACCTCCAGGAGCTCTGGGAGTCCACCCTCGACCCCGTCGATCTGAGAAGGCGAGTCGCGGCAGTCATCCTGGGACAGGCCACCGGCCCATTCCGGGTGCAACGCCGCGAGTGGCCATCGGAGATCGTGGCCAGGATCGATGTCGCTCAGCGCTGGGTCGAAAGGTCGCTCTGGGCCGATAAGAAGAGTCTCATCCTTGTTTCAGGATGATCTCACGATTGCCCCTGATCATGGATATGTAACGCACTCGAGAGAGAAGGAATAGACAATGCAAACTAGAGATCAAGTCAAGAATTGGAAGGTAGTAGTGAGCGCTGCGTCAGTGGCTGCATTGGGCCTCACCGGTCTCGCTGTGGCGAGCCCCGGCGGTTCCAACGATGTGCCTCCTGCGATCAATGTCGAGGACCAGAGGCCCGGGTCAGCACACCTGAGCACCACATCTACGACACTGTCTTTCGAAGTGGTGCCGGGCCCGGTCACTCAGTTCGACTCAATTGATTCATCCGACGACACCCTGCTGGCGAGTGCATCCGTCGACGATTCGGTGGATGACTCACCCGATTCCGCAATCGTGGATGACTCGCTGGACGACTCAGTGGATGACTCTGTCGACTCGGACTCGCTCGACGACTCGGACTCACTCGACAGTCTCGACTCGTCAGACTGAGGCAATTGCGGGACACAAGTCCCAGGACGTGGGGAGCTGCCCTTCTCCCCATGTCCTGATGCGTCGTAGGCTCCAGCCATGATCCCGAGCCCCGCACCTAGAGCGCAGACCCGCGCACGCCGCAATTCTGGGTCGGTGCGGTTCCGCATCCTTGGGTGGTACGTGGTCCTCCTCGGTGTTTCACTGGTGGCAGCGCTCGTTTTGCAGCGAACCTTCCTCCTCGCACAGGAACGTGCCGACGCCGAGGCCGGGATGGATCAGGAGATCGGGGAGGTGCGCCAGCTCGCCCAGGGGAACGATCCCGAGACTGGAGAACCCTTCGGCACCGACGTCGAGGCCATATTCGATACCTTCTTTCGGCGAAACGTCCCGCTTGAAGGCGAGGCATTGCTTACGTTTGTCGATGGCCGCCTCAATGCGACCGATGTGCTGGGCAGCTCGCTTTCGCACCTCGAAGAGACGGACAGGTGGGGTTTGATCACAGAAAGCGAGCGGGGTGTCATCGATGATCCCGAGCTGGGCGAGATCCGGTATCTGGCCGTTCCGCTCGCCTCAGACGAGGAGCTGAGTGGCGTCTTTGTGGTCGCCGTCCTCATGTCCAGCCGGCTCGAATCGGTGGACCGGGCGATCCAGCTCGGCGCCGCGGTTTACGGATCGATCTTCGTTCTGGCTTCGGTGCTTGCCTGGGCGGCGGCCGGTCGGATCCTTCGACCCCTACGCGAGCTGACCGAGACCGCACGCGCCATTACCGACACCGACATCTCCCGACGTATCGAAGTCGATGGTGACGACGAGATTGGCGAATTGGCAACCACCTTCAACGCGATGCTCGATCGGCTGGATGATGCGTTCGCCTCGGAGCGACGGTTCATCGATGATGCCGGCCACGAACTGCGCACCCCCATAACCGTCATTCGGGGCAACCTGGAAGTGATGGGTGATGACCCCGATGACCGAGAGGAGACTGTGAAAGTCGTCACCGACGAGCTCGACCGCATGTCGAGGATTGTCGATGATTTGCTCGACCTCGCAAAAGCCGAGCAGCCCGACTTCATCCAGGCGGGACCGATCGATCTCGATGAATTCGTCCGCGAACTCGCCGTCAAGGCGGGCGCTCTCGATTCGCGTCCGTGGCATGTGGAGAGAGCCGACCCGGCTCAGTTCCGTGCCGACAGGCACCGTTTGAATCAGGCGATGATGAACTTGTTGCGCAACGCTGCCGAACACACTCCGGCGGGCACGGCCGTTTATCTCGGTGGCAAGGTGGAGGGTTCGAACGTCGTCCTCTGGGTTCGAGACGAAGGCGCGGGTGTGGGCAAGTCCGACCGCAAACGAATATTTGAGAGGTTCTCGCGCGCCGAGTCGGGACAGGCGCGCACCGAAGGTGCAGGCCTGGGGCTTGCCATCGTCGCCGCGATAGCCGAAGCCCACGGGGGTACCGTTAGCGTCGACACTCCGCCGGTAGGCGGCGCCCGTTTCACTTTGACGATTCCCTCGTCCGGGGGTGGCTGAGTCATGAGCCGAATTCTTATCGCTGAAGATGAACCGGGGATCGCTTCATTCTTGAAGAAGGGTCTCAAGTCGGAGGGATTCACTGCCTTCGTCGTCGAGGATGGGATTTCGGCGGTGTCCGCAGCGCGTGACGCAGACTTCGACCTCATGATCCTCGACCTGGGCCTGCCCGGGATGGACGGACATCAGGTACTGACAGAAATCCGGCGCAAAGGAACCGGGATGCCGGTGATCATCCTGACAGCACGCAAAGGGGTAGGCGACACAGTGGCGGGTCTGGAAGGGGGAGCTGACGACTATGTGACGAAGCCGTTCTCGTTCAACGAGCTGTTGGCCCGTATCAGGCTCAGGCTCCGGGACGGGGAAGACCGTTCGAATGTGACCTCCCTCGAATCGGGTGAAATCAGGCTGGATCTGCGCACACGGAGGGTGGTGATTGGCAGCAGCGAGGTGGAGTTATCCGCCCGGGAGTTCGCTCTGGCGGAGACCCTGATGCGCCACCCCGGGCAGGTACTCTCGAGGGAGCAATTGCTCTCCCATGTATGGGGATACGACTTCGACCCAGGAAGCAACATCGTGGATGTGTACATCGGTTATCTCAGACGAAAGCTCGGCGAAGAGTCGATCGAAACGGTACGCGGCATGGGCTATCGCTTCCGAGCCACCCCCTGACGACACCGCGTCTTCACTTGCCGGGGTGGTGGCAACCCGGGCGGAGTCTGGTCGGGGAGCAACTCCGTCCGCTCCCGTCATGCAGACAGATTGCAGCATGGGGCGGCCGAGTTAGCTCACCGCCTCGATCCCCGAATCAAGAGGGATCGTTGTCAGTGGCCCTGCGTTTGCGTACTCTGGTTGACGGCGTCACTCGCCCTGGCTTCGAGAAAGTCGACCACCAACGCACCTACTGCCCGGGCCCGTAGCGAGGCGATTGCATCGTATCCATGCTGTCCGCCGGCCACTTCGTGATATCTGACCGGGACCTTCTCCGCTTGGAGCGCCTCGACGAAGTGAATCGATTCGGCCGGGAGTACCAGCGAGTCGTATTCACCATGGACCACGAGAAAGGGAGGTGCCTGGCGGTGGGCAAGGTCGATTGGTGATCCAAGTCGATAGAGCTGTGGTGACGCTGCGGGCGAGGACTTCATGACGTGGGAGGCGATGAATGGCCAGTCGTGCCTTGTTCCGTTGCGGACCAGGAGATCGTAGATCCCGTAGTGGGGGACACAGGCGAACAGCGAGGTATCGATGTCCTCGAAACCCGGCTGCAGCCCCGCCACGTTGTCGGTTAGGGCAGCAAGTGCGGCGAGATGAGCTCCTGAAGAGGCGCCCGCAATCGCCACTCGGCCAGGATCTATTCCCAGCTGGCCGGCATCTGCCTTTGCCCAGGCGATGGCGCGTTTCACGCCAATCAGATGCTGAGGGAATGTGGCTGCCGGTGAGAGGGGGTAGCGAATGTCGAGCACGACCCATCCCCGGCTCGCAAGGTCGTAGAGCAGTGGTCGCGCTTGTCTGCCCGGGCCGCCGCGCATCCAAGACCCCGGGTGGAGGTATATGAGAGTAGGTGCCGATTCGAGGCCTGGTCGGCTGTAGATATTCATCGCCAGCCCCTCGGCGTAGAGAGCGCCCTCGGTGACAGCCACGCCCTCGGGAACACCGATTCGCACCCGCCAGAGGTCGAATATGCCCGGCTTCGAGCCTGTGTCCCGTGCTGCGCGCCAACTGCGCCTCATCAGGATGAGGAGTCCGATTTCGGAGAGTGCAAAAAGAGCCAGACCAGCCTGGCCGACTCCGAGCCGGAGCGCACCAGACACCACGAACAGGCTGGCAATCGCGGCCCGGACCAGGAGCAGCCAGGGTGCCAGTTCGGACACGATCATTGCCGGAAGCCAAAGCGGTGCTACCCCTTTCCCGGGGGAAACCGGCCGCCGCAGGGCGTTGACAGTGAGGATGAATGCTGTGGCGGCCCAGGTGAAGAAGAGGGCGGCGATCATCGGGTAGGAGAGGCCGGCTCGCGATAGAGCGCTGCACCGTAATGAGCGCCGGCACCGAACGCGGCAAAACAGACCAGAGTGCCGGGACCTACTCTTCCCGCCTCTCGCAGTTCGTGGAACAGGATCGGCAGGGTGCCTGCGGTGGTGTTGCCGTAGCCGCCGATATTTGACGGGACCTTTTCGGGACTCATCTTGAATTGCTTCCTGACCCCTTCGAGGATGCGGTCGTTGGCCTGGTGCGCCACGATCAGGTCGATCTCGTCGAGTCCGATTCCTGCCTTTATTGCGACCGCACGCGCCGCTTCCGGCATCAGCCTCACCGCGCGCCGGTACAAGCCGCCGCCATCCATTACGGGAAGGTGGGTGTCATCGTCGAGCATCTGATGATTCACATACGGCCTCGACCTGGACCCGACTCCCGGGACCATGATGAGTTCGAAGCTGTTCCCATCAGTGTGCAGGGAAGTGGCGATGAATCCCTCGGTTTCGGCAGCCGAACGGCGGAGGACCATCGCTCCGGCACCGTCACCGAAGATGACACTCCATGACCGGTAGTTCGTGTTCCGCTCGTAGTCGGCTGCCGGTACCTCGTTATCTGATCCGAGAACCGATTCCCATGATGCCTCGCTCCAAGGCTGGAACCCGGCATGGACTTCGGCACCGACAACGAGGATGGTTTCGGCCCGGCCCGCAGTGAGTAAAGAATCTGCCAGATCCAATCCATAGAGGAACCCGCTGCATTGCTGTCGTAGATCGAAGGCAGCGACGTGGCCAAGCCCGAGGCCCTTCTGGACGAGTCCGGCGATCCCGGGTGCCATATAGTCCGGAGTCATGGTTGCTGTGATCAATGCGTCCACATCCTCGGGTCCGATGCCGGCACTGACTATGGCGTTGCGGCCGGCAATGATGGCAAGATCTGAGGAGCCCACACCTGGTTCGGCGAAGTGCCGCTCTTTGACCCCGGTGCGCGTTGTGATCCATTCGTCGGTCGTGTCCATGATCCGTGTCAGGTCATGGTTGGTCACCACATTGTCCGGCACATACATTCCCGTGCCGATGATCACCCCGCCCAATTCAAACCTCGTTTCATCTCGAGGCTGGTTCGGCGCCGAACTGATGCCCGGATGTCTGAATTGACGCAAAATCCGATCAGCAGGCGATTGGTGACGGTCAGCCTCGCCTTCACCACGGCAGCGCTGGTGAGTCTGCTTTTGCCGATCCTCCTGTTGGCAGCGCTGATTTTGGATACGGTCATGGCTGTCATAGTACGAAGGCCTGGGGCTACAACGCGGATAGTTGCATTCACGTGGATTTACCTCGTTGGAGAGGTGTGGGCGATTCTCGCCCTAGCGCTCGTTTCGCTGCTGGGGAGGCGCCGGTCATTGGCGCTCACCTACCGTCTCCAGGTTTGGTGGGCCACATGGAACTACCGGGCTTTCACTCTGGTGTTCAATGTCCGGTTCCGTGCCGAAGGCTCAGATGCTGCGGTCCCCCCACCAGTGATCGTGCTTGCCCGCCATGCCTCCCTGATCGACTCGCTGCTTCCGGTGGTCTTCATCGCCCAGCGGAACAAAATCAACCTCCGCTATGTTCTGAAGCGAGAACTGCTGGTCGATCCCGCATTGGACATCGCGGGGAATCGACTGCCGAACCATTTCATCGACCGTGCCACCTCCGACTCCGAATCCGAGCTGGCATCGCTGCGCGCGCTGGCTTCGGGCATTTCATCCGGCGAAGGTGTTGTCATCTTCCCAGAGGGAACACGGTTTTCCGAGGCCAAGCATGCCCGCGTGGTGGCCCGTCAGCGAAACAAGCAAGGAATCGTTGCTGAGCTCACGAGGGCTTTTCAGAGCGTCATGCCACCGCGGCCTGCCGGGACACTCGCCATCCTCGATGCGACCGATGCCGATGTTGTCGTCCTCGCCCACCGCGGCCTCGAGGGATTCTCCGGACTCGGCGACGTCTGGACGGGAGCAGTTATCGGAGCAGAGGTCACCGTCAAGATGTGGCGCGTCGAGAGAGCTCTGATCCCGCAGGGTCGCAGTGAACGTATTGAATGGCTGTATCGGCTTTGGGGGGAAGTCGATGATTGGGTGTCGGCAGGAGGCAGGGTCGATGGTTGATCTTCTCCTTGTCGCCGGACTCGTTGTCCTGACTTTGATGGTGGTGGTCTGGCTCATCAGCGTCTTGTTGAATGACGCCTCGATTGTGGACATGGTCTGGGGGTTCGGGTTCGTTCTCGTCGCCTGGGTGACTTACCTGTTATCGGATTCCACAGGCCCGCGCTCGCTCCTGATGGCACTGCTGGTGACGGTCTGGGGACTCCGTCTCAGTGGCTATCTCGTCTGGCGCAATTTCGGCGAGGATGAGGACAAGCGGTACCAGAAGATCCGCGCGAAGAGCCCGGAGTCGTTCTGGTGGAAGAGTCTCTTCACGGTCTTTCTGCTTCAGGGAGTCCTCATGTGGGTGATCTCAATCCCGGTGGTCGCAGCGCAGACCTCCGGCTCCGGGCTGATCTGGCTCGATTTTCTGGCAATCGCGATTTGGGGTGTGGGCATCCTCTTCGAGTCAGTGGGTGACTATCAGCTGGCGCGGTTCAAGGCACGGCCCGGCTCGGAAGACGAGGTGATGGACAGCGGCCTGTGGCGGTATACGAGGCACCCGAACTACTTCGGCGACTTCTGCGTTTGGTGGGGGCACTACCTGGTGGCAGTAGCGGCGGGCGGATGGTGGACACTGTTCTCGCCACTTGTGATGTCGTTCCTGCTCATGCGGTTCTCCGGCGTCACCCTCCTCGAGAAGACAATCACCTCGAGGAGGCCCGGATACGCCGACTATGTCGCCCGGACCAACACGTTCTTCCCCGGTCCTCCTTCGGATGGTGAAACCCCCTAGCCGGATGGCGGTCCGAATGTCTCCAGATAGTCGGCGATAGCGGCGTTCACCACCTCGTAAGCCGCCTCCCGGCCGTAGTGCCCTTCGATCGAGACGTTCAAGTCCTGGCCAGGAACCTGTTTGTACGTCAGGAAATAGTGCTCGAGCCGGTGCAGGAGTGGCTCGGACAGGTCTGAGAGATCGGCCACGCTCGCATAGATCGGATCGTTGGCCAGCATGGCCACGATCTTGTCGTCGGCCTCACCATTGTCGATCATCTTGATCCCACCGACCACCCTTGCCTGAAGGATGATGTCCGAATTGTTGATCGGACGTTCTGAGAAAACACAGATATCCAGTGGATCGCCATCCGCCGACCCGGCATGCTCGCTAAGCGCGGCAACACCAGGCCCGCAAAAGGTGCGGGGAATGAGCCCGTAGAGAGTCGGAGGCGAACTGCTGCTTTGCTGGGGGCGGTCGACCTTGAGCAGCCCGCTCTCCTTGTCCAGCTCATATTTGATGACGTCGAAAGGCGTGATCTCGATATAGGCGGTCACCAGCCCCGGCGGATCGGGTCCGGTATCCAACCCGTGCCATGGATGCGATCGGAAGCGGGGGAGAGGCTCGTCGTTCAACCTGTGCCCAGATTAACCCGCATCCGCAGCACCCGACATCTGCCTCACCTTCTCGTTCAGAAAAGTCTGCTCGGCCAGGTTGGCGGTGAGATGCATGGCTCGCGGAAAGGCGCCGACCGCCTCGTCGTCGCGGCCCAGCCTGGTGAGCATCTCAGCCCTGGAAGCGTGCCATAGGTAGTAGTTTTCGAATTCGAGTGTCTCGATCAGCGCCAGCGCCACTTCAGGCCCGTCGCGTTCGCCAACTGCGACTGCTGCTCGAGGGCGAGAACAAAGGCATCCTGTACCGCTTCTTCAGCAAGGTCGATGTCGCCAAGCGCACGGATCAGACTGGCGCGCGCCTTGCCGGATTCTTCCCGGAAGACTCGCTCAATTTCGAAATTGCCGGCCGGTCGCAGACTCAGCCCTCCGATCGGTCTGGAAGGCCCCACTTCCACCGGGCCCTCGGTCTGCCAGAAGTTAGCCGCAGACGTCTTCGCTCGAACTCACACTGACGGGGTCTTCATCCCATTCCCCGGTAAGGATCAGGCCCACGGTTTCCTGGATGCGGGGTATGTCGGCCATTGCATAACCCGTAGTTGTGTACTGGCCGTTCCGATAGTCCGTGTCAAAGCCGATGAACGTGATCTGGCCCGTTTCGATGGACGGGGCGAAGTTGATGAGATATGGAAGTTGGTTCGAAGGGATGTTCGTCGAGACCCGCCGCTCGATGACGTCGAGCAGCGAGACCAGTTTTGTGGTCAGATTGTACGGACCGGCCTCTTCGAGTAGTCCGGTCATCAGACATCGCTGTCTCTCCATGCGCACGTAGTCGTTGCTGGCCGTCCGGCTCCTGGCGTAGGCAAGTGCCTGGGCGCCGGTAAGCCTCTGTTCTCCCGGGTTGAACGTGACCATCTCGTAGTCGCTGGGGTCATCGTCATAGATCGGAGCGGTGAAGGTCTTCCGGGGGTTCACGTTGACCCCGCCGAACACATCGACGAGCTCAACGAAACCCTGCATCTCGACGAGGATGTGGTAGTCGATGGGGATTCCGAGTGTTGCCGAGACGATGTTGGAAACGGCTGTGATCCCCGGATCGGGGCCTGCAAACATCTCCGGGTGCGCCCGCCCGTATGAGTAGACCTCATTGAGGATCCCCTGGCTGTGGCCGGGGAAAGGGGTTCCGTCGCTGAAAGAGAGCCCCGCCATGTTCCTCGGGAGCCCGAAAAGCGCGGTCGAGCCCGTGACCGTGTCGATGGTTGCAACCATCACGCTGTCGGTTCGTAGTCCTGCTCTTCCCGGCCCGGCGTCTCCGCCGAGCAGGAGGAAGGTGAGACGGTTGGTGCCCATTGGGAGGGTGGTGGTAGTGGTCGAACTGGTTGTCGAGGTGGTCGGGATTGTCCACGGGGTGACGCGTGGGCCGGCGTCGGGCAATGTGGTTGTTGTTGTGGTGGTGGTAGTAGTAGTAGTACTGCTTGTGGTCGATATCTGCACCGGGGAGAAACCAGGGCCCCCGCCGGGGAAGACTTCGATGATTGTCGACCTGGTCTCCAGGCCCACATATGCCAGCGTGGCATGGGGGACAACTGTGAACACCACCAATGCGGCGAGCCAGGCCCGCACAAAGTGACCTCCCGCCCTCCGCCATGCATCCGTCACAGCGAGGATGCGAAACATCCCTACGATGATGTTGATCGAAACCAGGACGAGCAGCAGGTCGGGATTGGTGGCGATCTTGAGCATCCCGGTCGACTCCGTCGTCAACACGCCCCAGGCAGCGAGCGCTGTGGCGGAGGCGGTCGACAAAACCAGCATCCAACCGAACCCGCGGGCCCCGGTGAGAAGCTGGCCGGCGCCGGGAATCACAGAGGACGCGAATCCCGCTCTGAGCGGCGTACTCCTTGGTTTTGTCACACGTGTACAACGTCGGCCCGTGAACCGAGGTTCCAGAAAGCTCGACTGCCTCGAGCTGCGTCATAACCGCCAGACGGTTGGCGTCGGAGGAAAGCGCCTTATGAGAACCCCGGCTTCCCAGGGCGGTACGCAACGCTGACGTACGAGAAAGGGGGCGACCCTGGGGCCGCCCCCGTTCCGTTCCTTGGGAGGAGGAAGTTTGTTGTTGCGCCGGCCGCCAATCGACCCGCACCGCCTTTGTAGGCACCTGAAGTAAACGACCGGTTAACGAAAGTCGAACCATTTCGAAAGTCTGTAGAGGTCCTACTCCTGGTGATACTCCCCTGGAGACGTCTCGGGGTGAATCGACTTCTGGCGATGGATATGTCGACCGGGAACGGGTTGGTGCGCCGGGTCGTCGACAAATACGTTTCCGTTGTCGATATGGAGAAGTGAGGGCCCGTAGGCAGCACTCAGATTGTCCGTTGTTAGGACAGACTCCGGGGGCCCGGAGGCTACAACCCGCCCCGCGAGCAGGATGACATGGTCGGCGATCTTGGCTTCGGAAAGATCATGTGTTGTCAGCACGACAGTGCAACCGTTCTCGATTTCGTCGTGGATCACCTTGTCGATTGCATGCGCGGCTGTGAGGTCGATGCCTGTTAGGGGCTCGTCGAGGAGTAAGAGCTCGTGTTCCTGGGCCAGTCCCTGAGCGACGAAGACCCGTTGTTTCTGTCCTACGGAAAGGTGCTGCATATGCTCAGTTTGCAGGTCGGTGACTCCGGTGCGCTCCATTGCGGATGCGATGGCAACCCGATCGTCCGGACTCAGCCGTTCGAACCATCCCTTCCCGGCAAACCGTCCCATCCCCACGACCTCTGCAACCGATATCGGCAGGGCATCGTTTACTTTGGTCGTCTGGAGGACGTAGGACACCCGCTGGAAGCCGTCCCGCAGCGCCGGCACCTCGATTTTCCCGGAGGTCAGACCGATCAACCCGGCGATGGCGTTGAGCAACGTCGACTTGCCCGACCCGTTGGGCCCGATGACCGCAGTGACCGTCCCCGAGGGAATCGTGAACGATGAAGTGTCGATCGCCACCTTGCCTTCGTAGCCCACGACAATGTCCATGGCAGTGATCGCAGGGGGAGCTCCTAGTTGCATCGCGAGCACAACCCTTCGATTTCGAGTGCGTGATCCCGAGGGGCAAAAGAGACCTCCTTGCCGATGCTCTCGACGATCTCCTCGAGTTGGGTCTCGATCTCTGCGGCAATTTCGATGTCTTCCACCTGGCCACATTCGATACATACGAGATGGTGGTGGTGGCCCATGAGCCATTCGGCGAGCTCGTATCTGGTGACGCCCTTCGTCGAGTAGTGGGGGCTAATCACGCCGGCCTCCTCCAGTACGGCGAGCGACCTATAGATGGATGACAGAGGGACTGTGTCGCCGATCGAAGCATAGAGGTCGGAGGCTGAGCGGGGGCCGTCAGCGAGGCCTAGTGAACGTACGATCGTGCGACGCCCCGAAGTCAGCCGGATGTCCCCTTCCTGGAGGCGGTTGGCGATCTGTTTTTCGAGATTGGATTCTGTCATGGATACCGCCAGTTTGATTATGGTTCTCAATAGCGATTATACTGATTCTCAATATCGATTACAAATGAGAGGCAGCGAAATGAAACGATGGAGAGTTCTCATTGCGGTGGCCGTGGCCACAGCGATGATTCTCGGGGCTTGCGGCTCCAGCGACTCAGGTGACAGCGACCTCACGATCGTCGTCACCACCTCGACCCTTGGCGACCTGGTTTCAAATGTCGCCGGGTCCGAGGCGACTGTGGTGGTCTTGATGCCGCTCGGAGCGGATCCGCATTCGTTCTCACCGTCGTCCCAACAGGTGGCCGATATGAACGACGCCGACCTGGTTGTAGTAAACGGTCTCGCTCTCGAAGAGGGATTTGCCTCCGTGCTCGATGGTGTCGTCGCCGATGGGGGCCGGGTGCTCGAACTCGCGCCGATGCTGGACCCGATCCCGTTCGGGCTTGACGACCACGACGAGGATCATGATGACGACCACGACGAGGATCATGATGATGACCACGAAGAGGGTCATGACGACGACGTGGATCATGATGATGACCATGATGAGGATCATGATGAGGACGGGGATCATGACGACGACCATGATGAGGATCATGATGAGGACGGGGATAACGATCACGACGAGGATGAGGACCACGACCACTCGGTCGATCCCCACGTCTGGCTGGACCCGTTGCGGATGGCGGACGCTGCAGTCATCCTCGCTGCCGAGCTGAACGAGCTCGACCCCGACGGCGGGTGGACAGAGCGCGGTGCCGCTTATGCGTCCGAGCTAGAGGATCTGCACGCCGAGATCGAGGAAGAGCTTTCCGTTATCGACTCCGTCGACCGCCTGCTTGTCACGAATCACGACGCCCTTGGCTACTTTGCGGACAGGTACGACTTCGAAGTGGTCGGGACGGTGGTCCCTGGTGGATCAACCCTCGGCGATCCAAGTTCGGAGGCACTTGCCTCTCTCGTTCGGACGATGAACGACCTCGGTGTGAGCGTTATCTTCGCCGAAACGACCCAACCGTCCGCACTCGCTGACGCAGTGGCGGCCGAACTCGGAGGAGATGTCGAAGTTGTCGAGCTGTTCACGGGATCTCTCGGTGAGCCCGGGTCCGGTGCGGAGACACTGATCGAAATGTTGCGCACCAACGCAAGCAGAATTGCACAGGCGCTCGGGTCCTGAATATAGATTGAGCCCCCAGTGGACTGGATCACCGAACCTTTTGAGCTGGCCTTCCAGCAGAGGGCTCTGCTCGGCGGAGCCCTGGCATCGATTGCTTTGGCCCTGGTCGGGACGTGGGTGGTCATCAGGGGAATGAGCTTTCTCGGAGATGCCCTGGTCCACGGGGTGATTCCGGGAATCGCTCTAGCGATCCTCTTCGGTTTCAACCCGATGCTCGGAGCGGCGGTGGCGGCGGTCGTAATGCTGCTCGGCATCAACCTGGTCCATCGACAGACAGAGTTTCCTGAAGACACCGGGATCGGCCTGCTCTTTGTCGGCATGCTCGGAATAGGTGTGATCCTCATCTCGCGCACTCCGTCGTTCTCGGGCGACCTCACTGCCATTCTGTTTGGTGATGTCCTCGGCGTTGCCGGATCGGACATTGCATGGTTGGGTCTCGTCGCAGGGATAACAGTGGTCGTCAGCACAGTCATGTACAGGCCGTTCCTTGTGCTCTCGTTCAACGAGCAGAAGGCAAAGCTCCTCGGACTGCGACCCCGGCTGGCTCACGTGGTGTTGCTCGGCCTGATCGCATTGGCGATCATCGGCTCTTTTCAGACGGTGGGAACGATGCTGGTCTTCGGTCTGCTTGTTGGCCCACCGGCTACGGCGGCCCTGCTGGTACGCCGGGTCCCATCGATAATGCTGCTTGCCGCCTTAATCGGGGTGTTGTCGGTGGCTGTCGGGCTGATCGTCAGCTATTACGCCGACACATCCGGCTCGGCAACCATGGCGGTGATGCCGATTGTCCTGTTCTTCGTGGTGCTGGGGGCACGCTCGTTGCGAACGGGTAGGCGCACCCGACAAGGGGCAGCCGCCAGTCCGTTGCCTCAGGGGTCAAGTTTCACTCCCTGATCCAGGGCGGGGTGGGGGCGTCGATCCTTGCCAGGGACGACGGGACCGGTCCGAATCTCTCGTCGTTGTGGTCCCTCCAGTCGCGCCATGCGTTTGTGATCTCATCCTGGTCGCGAGCCACGAAGTTCCACCACATCTTGATGGGCTCTCCGAGCGGCCGCCCGCCGAGGACGAGAAGCCGGATCCCTTCCGATAGTCCTGCGAGGCGCAGTTCCTCGTTGCCGGTCGGCACGAATGCAAGCGATCCCGGTTCCACGATCGCGTCTTCGACCCGGATCGATCGGTTGATCGGGACGATTGCGTACTCGAAAGACTTGTTGGCGGGTAGCACCGTTGGAGCATCCACGACCAGTTCCAGTCCGATCACCGGATGGTCGAATGTGGCCGGAGACATTGCACCTTCGAGGCCGCCGAGAAACGCCACACCGCGGCTCCCGGTGAGCTCGAACTCGGGGAGGGTCTCCAGGTGTTCGAACCTCGACTGGCCATGTCTGGTCGATTCCGGTTGTGCCAGCCACATCTGAACTCCCATGATCCCGCCGGTGTCCCTTGCGGTGGCTGGCTCGATCCCGAGCTCGGCGTGGGCCAGGCCGTGGCCGCTCGTCATCAGATTGAGCTGACCGGGTGAGATCAGTTGCTCGGTGCCAAGAGAATCGGAATGGAGGGCCGATCCGGCAAACAACCATGTCACCGTGGCCAGGCCGATATGAGGGTGGGGGCCGATCTCGAGCGGCGGTGGCTCTTCGATGTCGTCAGGGCTCATCAGGTCGACGAAGCACCAAGGGCCGACGGCCCGCTTCTGCTTGGTGGGGAGCACTCGCATCACTTGCATGTCGCCGACCTGAGCCGTCCTGCCCTCTTTGACCTCGATAGTTGACATGCTGAGGTCGGCCCCGTCGACAGTCTGCTCTTCGACCGGCCCACTCATCAGAATCTCATCCTGTCACCGTGATGCTTCCGGTCATGGTCGGGTGGATATTGCAGAAGAACGTGTAGGTGCCGGCTTCGTCGAATGTGAATTCGAACGACTCTCCCGGGGCGAGTCCGCTCGAGTCGAAGAGTCCGTCATTGGCCGTCCAGGTATGGGTCGTGCTGTCGTTGTTGGTCACGGTGACAGTCCCCCCTTCGGAGAGGGTCTCGGGTTCACTAAATGCGAAACCGTCGATCGAGATAGTGACTCTGTCGGCCGCGCCCCCGGTGCCGGGGTCGTCCCCAGGGTCATCGGAGGCCCCGCAGGCGACCAGCAACAACCCGAGCGCGAGAACCATCGATTTGATTGGCATCTTCAACCTTTCCATTTCTGAACCCTACGCATATATTGCAAGGTTGGTTCGGGAACCGCCCGGGTTTTCAGCTGAGTAGCCGCGTCTGATTCGGAGAAGGGAATCTGACGCTGAAGCGGGTATCGCCAACGAATTCAACGATCCTCGACGTTTCGTCGGCGAGAAGGTCACGCTGCTCCCGGGTCAGGTTGCGATGGAGGTCGAAGGCAATTTCCCCGCTGGGCCGTTGCGCCCAACCGCCGACGACCTGGCCGTCGACCCAAATGGTTGGACCCGCATTGCCATTGCGATCGAATACGTGTGCAACGACATCCGGAGGAAGGAACCATTCCCGCTCCTTCCACCCCATAGTGGTCGGATCGAGGCCTGGGAGGAGGGCAACCCAAGGAGCGGGATCCTCGACCGGGCCAACAGAGTCCCCGGCATTCACCCATCCCGTCGCACCAGACTCCAGCGCCACCTCAGCAGCGTCGATGTCGGCAAGGGCCTTGCGGGTCATGGTCAGGGTCCAACCGGTCCACCACTTCAGATCGGTGAGCGAGCACGGACCGAACCGATCGAGAACCCGGACCAGAAGTTCGGCAGCTCCCTGCGCTGGTTCCTTGCCCGTCAGTGCGGGGAACCCCCATCTCGGGGCCGTGTCCCAGATGTAGTTGGACGCGATCCAGGTGCCTTGCGGCCTGGTCCGGACGACGACCCCATTCATGGCAGCGAGCGATAGTGCACGAGTGTGACCGGGAATTGTGGTCGCCTGGCGTGTTCCCTGGGCGACTTTTACCGGTGCCGCCAGTTCGGGCAGGGCGAGGCCGATTTCTCTCGTCGATGCGGGAGCGCTCGTGTTCAGGTAGCCGACGATCCGCTCGGTGGCCATTTCCAACCATGCACGAGGCTCGGAGATCGAGGGGGTGGCTTCGAGCCAGCTGAGAAAACGCCGCTCCTCGGCTTCGGCGATCTTTGCGGTAGATGCCGCATGTGCGGAGACGATCGTCTCCTTCCCCATTACCCAGAGTGTCCGGCGCATGGCGTGGTGCCGGAAGACCTCGCGTTCGTTGAACAGCGCATGGTCGACGGCTTCGATTGATGGTGTTTCGAGCCGGGCAGCTGCTGTGAGATAGACAGTCACCGGGTCCGATGAGTGCAGGGAGACCAGCGCTTCGACGACGGTCGGGAGGTTCGGGGCCCGTAACTCGGGCAAGAGGAGATGTCTGTGCGCCAGTCGGCGGCGGCGCTCGGCGTTGCTGATCATGGGAGGCGGCACCGGCTCCAAGCTAGTGGTGCGTCGCTAGGGACGAAAGCCCTCCGGGATAAGGCCCACTGGCGGTGGCACGCGAGGTGTCAGGTCGGGTAGGTTTTCTTGATAAAGGAGTCTGCATGAAAATACGAAAGTTGATGACCGGCGACGTGGCGACCATCGAGGAGTCGGCGTCGCTCAAAGACGCCGCCCACATCATGATCGAACGGAAGATAAGCGGGATTCCAGTGGTGGACGGCGATGGCCGCTTGGTGGGGATCGTCACCGAGGGAGACGTGCTGCATCAAGAGTCGCTCCGCCAGCCCGCGACCACCCTTATGTCCTTCTTCAAGAGCGTCGAGGAGCGAGCGATCACTGTCGGGGATGCCATGACCAAGAAGGTCAAGACCATAGGAGTCGATGCCGACCACACCGAGGCGGCACGCCTCATGGAATCGAGCGGGGTGAAGAGGCTTCCAGTGGTCGAACCCGACGGGAGCGTGGTCGGGATCCTCAGCCGATCCGACATTCTCAAAGTCTTTGCGCGCGACGACAACGAGATCGAGAACGAGATCCGTGCCGAGGTCATCGAGCGGATCCTCTGGCTCGAGCCTGCGGGGCTCGGCGTCGAGGTTGCGGACGGCGTTGTGACTCTCGACGGGACCGTGCCGACCAGGTCTGACGCAAGGATCCTCGAGGAGATGACCCGGCGCATCGATGGAGTGGTGGGGGTCAGCTCAGATCACCTCCGCTTCGATGTCGACGACACCAAGCGAGCGGAGAAGCGGATTCCCGGCGACGCTCCGAGTGCTAACTGGTAGTAGAGGACCCGTTCACCACTCCTCGGGATCCTTCTTGTCCGACTCTGAGCGGGCGACATATGCCGCTGCTTCGCTGCGGTTGCTCATGTTCATTTTGGTGAGGACCGAAGACACATAATTTTTGACTGTCTTCTCGGCGAGGAACATCTCTTCGGCGATCTGTTTGTTAGTGAGGCCCTGTGCGATGTGGGTAACCAGCGTGCGCTCCTGGTCGGTCAGCTTCGCCAGACGGGGGTCTTCGGTCTTACCGGTTCGCAAGCGCTCGAAGAGACGCTCCACCATCGACTCGTCGAGGAGCGACTCACCGGCGGCAACGCGGAGGATGTTGTCTACGAGCTCGGTTCCTTTCACCTTCTTGAGCACGTACCCCGAGGCTCCGGCCATGATCGAGGCCATCAGCGCCTCCTCGTCGGCATAAGACGTGAGCATCAGAACCCGGACACCAGGGAATCGAGCCAGGATCTCCCGACAGGTCTCGATGCCGGACTGTTCGGGCATCCTCACGTCCATGACTACGACGTCAGGCTCATCGAGCCCTGTCCTGCGGAACGCTTCCTCACCTGAACTCGCCTCCCCGACGACTTCAACCCCGGGATGGGCCGTCAGCATCGATTTCAGCCCCTGGCGGACCACTTCATGGTCATCGACAATCAATACTTTGGTGCTCACGGGGAAGACAGTAATGGCTTTCGAGAGAGAGCACCCGCACTCGGGGATCATGAACCAGCCTACGCTCTTTCCATCATGGAGAGACAGATTCCGGTGACGAGGCTTATCAGCCTGACCGAGGCGGTTGCCTCACTGGTGGCGATGACAGATCTCGAGGATCTCCTCCGCCGTTTGGTTCAAACTGCTTGTGACACCACCGGGGCCCGATATGCCGCTTTGGGTGTGGTCGGAGAACACAAGACGCTTATCGAGTTCGTCCATGAGGGTATCGACCCGGAAACCGTGGCCAGGATCGGCCACCTTCCCCAGGGCCACGGGGTGCTGGGAACCTTGATCAGGGAACGAGCGGCGCTGCGTCTCGACCGGCTGTCCGATCATCCAGACTCCGTGGGTTTCCCCGAACACCACCCTCCAATGGAGCGGTTCTTAGGAGTTCCGGTGGGAATCGGCGATATGGCGGTGGGCAATCTCTACCTCACGGAGAAGGAAGGAGGTTTCGACGCCGACGACCAGCTCATCGTCGAGGCTCTTGCCGCCATCGCAGCAGTTGCTATCGAGAAAACCCGCCTTCGCACCCGGCTCGCGGAGATGGCAGTGCTAGAAGACCGGCAACGAATCGGGCGCGACCTTCACGACTCGATCATCCAGGACCTCTTCGGAACCGGCCTCCAATTGCAAGGACTCACGTTGGAGGCCATCGACCAGCCGATGAGGACGGGCCTGGATGAAGCCGTAGCCCGGATCGACGAGACTATCGACTCACTCCGCGACATCGTCACCGACCTGGATCGGCCGGGTGAGGCTGGGGCATTCGGCGACACGCTACGCACCCAGCTGTCCCGGTTGGCGGCGCCTTACCAAGTTGCGGTCGGTGTCTCGGTTGAACCGGCAGGTCTGGAACTTCCGGACCAGGCGGTCGCTTCGGTGCAGCCCATGATCACCGAGGCAGTGTCGAATGCGCTACGCCATTCAGGTTCAAAGGTGATTGACGTGAGACTGGAGAGGCTCGGCGGCCGTCTTGTGATATCGGTGGTCGATCAGGGGTCCGGGTTTGAACCAGATCGGGTCAAAGCCGGAATGGGCTTGAAGAATCTAAGCGATCGGGCCTCCGAGCTCGGTGGCCATGTCGATATCCGGTCGGTCGGCGGGGTGGGAACCGTAGTCGAGGTACTTCTTCCCTATGCGGGGTAGGAGATTACCGGTGCATTTTCGAGCGACGTGCCCACCCGCTGCAGCCAGTCCTCGATCGTGAGTCTTGCCACCCGCTCCAGCAGCAGGTGGTCGAGCACATCTCCGACTGAACCGAACGGTGGGTCGTAGGAGGCCCGCACCCTGAGCGTTGAGCCGGACGGCCCTGATCGTGAGGCCTCCAAGTCTCCCGTCAGCCTGGGGAAGAGTGCCCTCGCCCCGGTTGCCCGCCAGGTGAAGGGGAGGGCAAGCCCGGAGCGGGTGATCTTTGGCTGACCGAATTTGAGGGTGACCTCTTTGGCCAGAGGAGTCTCCGGGCCCACCCGACTGCGCAGATCCTCCCCCCGCCGATAGACGACCTCTCCGAAACCCTCGAGGGCGCTGAGCTTGTCCATCAGCTGGCGTTCGACCACTTCGATCGGGATCGCGACCGCGATCTCGTGCTCGACGAACATCAGGTGCCCGCGACGGCCCAGAGCAGGTCTTTGATGCTGACCATCCCGACAAGGGTGCCGTTCTCGGTTACGGGGAGGTGGCGGTAACCCGTCGCATTCATCCATGCCACAGCATCAGAAATCTCGGTGTCGATCTCGATGGTGTCCGGAGCCTCGGTCATGATCTCACTCGCTGTGGCATCCTCCTCGGATCGGGCCACGGCATGGACGATGTCGCGGTCGGTGACGATCCCGATAAAGTCTTCGTTGGCGTCGATGACGGCGACCGACCCGACCCCTTCGGCCTCCATGAGCTTGGCCACATCGACCAGCTTCATGCTCGGTGGCGCCGCGACAATGGCCCCGGCGACCAGTTCTGACATGTTCATTCCTACCTCCGTACCTACTTCTTGTTTCACTCTTACAAACGACCGGGACGGGTCGGGATTGAAATCCACGTGCCCGAGGTCCGTCCAGTTATTTCTCCTATCGAAATCGCGATGAATGTGGCGGGCTCGGCGATCGGACTTCTCTTTCCTCTCGAGAACGGGGAGCCAAGTTCTTCCCGGTACTTGGAGAGGAGGGAAGACACCACTTGCTGGGCAAAGAGGTTGTCGTTGCGCTCGCGTGCTTCGCCGCTGACGATCACGCATTCCCATCCGCCATCGGCAGTTGTCCGCATGACTTCGAACGAAACGGCCGGGTTGGTCTTTATGGCATCCACCCGGCGTCCGAGCCCGGTCCGGAAACAGATCTCGTTCTCGATGACCACATAAGAGACGGGGGAGACATAGGGAACGTCGCCGTCGATCACGGCCACATGCCCGACCTTGCTTTCTGCAAGCAAGTCCAGGGTCCTTTTGTCGCTCAGGGGCTCCATGGGCTAAAGGTACCGGAGGGAAGCAGCGACCAGTAGGGACCTTCGGACCTGCCCGGCGGGACCTTTGCGCCCTGGAATGGCTCAGCGGCAAAAAAAATAGGCCCGGCATTGCCGGGCCTATTCCATTGCAATTGTCCTTGGTTAGCGGGAGCGCTCGCGTGCGATGTTCACCGTAAGGCTACGACCGTCGTGGTCCTTGCCGTTGAGTGCTTCGATAGCGGCGTTTGCATCTTCGGCCGAAGCCATCTCGACGAAGCCGAAGCCCCTCGAGCGACCGGTTTCCCGATCGGTGATGACCTGTGCGCTGGTTACCTGGCCGTACTGGCCGAACAGCGTCTCCAGATCGGAGTTGCTAACCGAGTATGTGAGATTCCCCACAAAAAGGTTGTTGGACATGGTGTGTTTCGCTCCTTCCAAAAAGCGTCGGATCTTCGAGGCTGACGCCTGGTCGGATCAATATCACTATATCGGCTTTGGATCGGCCGATGTCTTAACCTTATACGGCATTTGGGGGAATGTTCCATCCAAATCGCGTTTCGATAAGGTGAGGACATGGGAGACGACGCCTGCTTCCTGAAATATACGTGTATCGAGTGCGGCCTGATGCTTGAACTCGCTGACCGCGCCCGGACGTTGTGCCCACGATGTGGAGCCGACTTCGAGAATGACGAAGTGCAGCTGTCGACGAAACCGGCGCCGTGAAGGACGCCACCGTCCGGCGTTTGTCTTCGGTGCACACGGCGGTGTTCAGACTGACCGGAGGACGGCTCGGCAGGCGGCTCGTCGATAACGACATGCTTCTGCTCACGACGGTGGGCGCCAGTACAGGCCGGGAGCACACCGTCCCTCTGCTCTACCTGGAGCACGACGACGCCCTGGTTGTCGTCGCGTCATACGGTGGCCGGCCCGATCATCCGCAGTGGTTCAAGAATCTCCTGACCAGTCCGCGGGGACGGGCTCAGGTCGGGAGCGAGTCGTTTCCGGTCGAGTCCGCGGTGGCCACGGCGGAGGAGAGGTCGGTGCTGTGGCCCAAGGTGGTCGATGCCTACGACGGGTATCAGGGGTACCAATCGCGGACCGACCGGGTGATACCTCTGGTGCTCCTCCGCCGCATTTGATCCAAGAGAGCGGCAACCAGGCTGGAAAAACGCCCGAGTCGGGCAGAAGTCACCTAGTGGCCGGCTCGAAGGCGGCACGGATCAATTCGACCAGCGTCTGACGATCGACATCCTCGAGACGCTTTATGTAGACACAAGCTTTGCCGGTGGTGTGCTTGCCGAGGTCGGCGAGAAGCCGGTCGCGGCCGTCGAACTCCGTGGGTAGGTAGAGGGTGATGTTTGCCTTCCGCGGAGAGAATCCGACCTTGAACCAGTCGAGCTCGCGGCCGCTGTCATATCTGAGATGGACTTTGCCGAATCCGACGATGTTGGATCCCCACATCTGCGGCTTCTCGCCCGTCGCGACCGACATCATTTCTAGGATCGAAAGGGAATCCTCGCGTTTGCGATCGTCCTCGACATTGTCGAGAAACTCGCTGACATCTCCGTCGGTCGACTGAATCTTGTTCTCTGCCATAGCACTCACTACCTCTCCTCGAGCCTTCCGAGAAGGTTGGCCAGCGCATCCGGGCTGATTCCGCCCTCGGGAATCCTTCCGGCCGGAGTCAGCCTGTCGATGACCTTGGGAAGCGCCATCGAGATCTTTGCGGCCGCCACCTTGTGGTCGACTCCAAGCTCCTTGGCAACTCCGGCGATGGCGTCGTTGCCCAGGGCTGCCTCGAGCTTGCTGGCTCCAACGGGGGAATTTTCTCCGGTTCCGATCCAGCTCTCGAGCTGGCCCGACAGGCCGCTGCTCTGCAGCTTGGCGACAAGAGCATCGACACCGCCGAATTGCTCGATGAGAGCCTGCACGACTTCGGCCATTCCGCCCTTCTTGCCTCCTCCCAGGAGGCCAGTCAACCGGTTGAGAATTCCCATTTTTCAGATCCTTTCGTGGATAGTGCCTGGAAACTTAGCTGTTGCCCGACGCGCGCGGGACAGCCTGGATGGTGGGTCGATGTGGGTGATGATTGCCATCACCGGCCAGAACCGAGCCAGTAGAGTCCACGACATGAAGCGAGCAATTGGCATTCTCGTCACTGCGCTGGCGATCTGGGTGGCCGTGGCGATCGTCCCCGGCCTCGATTTCACCGGTGAATGGTGGGCTTTTCTCGTTGTCGCACTGATCCTTTCGGTCATCAATGCAGTGGTCAAACCCGTCGTCAAGCTGCTCAGCCTGCCCGTGGTCCTCTTGACCCTCGGCTTGTTCCTACTCGTGATCAATGCGCTGATGCTTGCTCTAACCGTGTGGTTGGCCGACCCTGCCCGTCTCGACCTCGGGCTGACATCGGATGGGTTCTTCTGGTCCACCTTCCTCGGCGCGCTGGTGATCAGCATCGTGCAATTTGTTGTGAACCTGTTCGTCGACGCCGACTGAGGCCGACACTGGTTCCAGCGACCTATAGATATCGGCCCGGGGTCCGGTCAGACTGGAAGGAAGTGGAACATCCAGGGAGGACCCTTTCATGCTGGAGAAAATTCTCAACGAACTGCCCGGCCGCGTCTGTGAGCACGAAGCAATGGTCACAACGCGTAACCATGGTTTGGAGCGGCGGGTGTGCCGGTCTTGTGGCTATGTGACTGTTGCACTTCTCGAGACGACTGAGTCAGAAGCTGCCCAACTGGTGGGCACTGTCCACCACCCGAGGCCCAGTCTCGCCAACGTCATGGCGGCCGAAGGTCGTCACATCGTCGAATAGGCCGGCTCAGGCAGACCGCCCTCGAGCCACTATCGGCCGAACACCTCCGGGAGGACAGGCAGCGGCACATTGCCCTGCCCGAGGAAGGTTTCGTGGAAGCTCGCCATTGCCTCGGGATCATCAGTCGAGATCCCCATCGAGCTCCGCAAGTCGAGTATGGCCAGCATCCCAATCATGTAGGCAGTCGCCTGTCCCGGATAGAGCGCATATCGTTCGACTTCGTGATCGAAGTGGGGCCCTTCCATGATTTCGGTCATTGCCTCAACCGCCTCGTGCCGGGTCCATCGATAGTGGTGGATCCCCGTGTCGACGATCAAGCGGGCTGCCCTCAGCAGCTCGTAGTCGAGCCGACCGAAGTCACTGAGTGGGTCGTCCTCGTACACGCCGATTTCTGAAGCGAGTCGCTCCGCGTAGAGCGCCCAGCCTTCGACATGACCCGTGCTGGTGACGAAGCGCTGGGGCGACGCCAGCTCCGATTCCTGGGCGAGGGCGATCTGGAAGTGGTGGCCGGGGATTGCTTCGTGGTAGGCAAGCGAGGCCATCGTGTATCGGGGAACTTGGTCGCCGCCTGACCCTGCATGGAATCGCCCCGGCCGGCTCCCGTCCGACGCCGGTACGACATAGAACGCGACGCGCCCGGGATCGTTGACGATCTCCAGCGGGGTAGTCGGGACCGTTTTGAAGTAGGGGCCGAACCGATCTGACGCATTGTTGATGATGCCTGCATAGACGCTCACCACATCGTCACCGGACACGAAGCCACCACGGTTGGCGGCAAGATCGCGAAATTCGGCGACGCCCAGCTCACCAAAGCCCGAAGCCATGGACAGCTCGAGCATCTCACCCTTGATCCGACTGGCTTCTCGGAGCCCGATCTGGTGGATCTCCTCCGGTGATAGGTCAGTTGAGGTGTGTCTTCTTAGGAGGTGCCGATAGAAGCTGTCACCGCCCGGGAGGTCGCCAACGCTGAGGCTGGTGTGGCGTTCGCCGATCCCGCCAAGGTGCTCAATCAGTCTCTGCCATGATGGAATGAAGCTGGTGGCGAGTGCGGAGCGGACTCGGTCGACGTGTTCGCGGGCAGTCTCCTCATCGAGGCTGGCATCACGGATCCTGTCTTCGAACGCAGCGAGGAGGGCCATGCCGTCCGGGTCGCCCTCCGAAATATCATCTTCGAGTTGGCTGATGGTGATGTCGACCAGGTAGCCGGCTGGAACGACCCCGGAATCCTCGGCTTGCTCCATCCACGAAATCACCTGGTCGACCTGTGCCGGGACCGCCTCCAGCCTCGCCAGGTACGACTCGACCTCGTCCTGTCCGGTCAGTGGGTGCACCGATTCGAACAGCCTGATGACATCTTCGTTGTAGCTGTTGATCAGGAAGTGGACCGGCCACTCCAACAACCGGAACTCGTTCGCCGCGATCGCCGTCTCCAGGTGCCATTGGAAAGTCCGATAGGTGACTCGCTGGCTGGGAGAGAGGGTTTCCGGGTCGTAGCTCCGTAGCCGGGACAGCACCGACTCGGCGACCTCTGTGGTGGCGAGCGCGTACTCAGGGGAGAGGTCATCGAGTTGGTCGGGTCGGGTCCCGTACACGGCATCCAGTCCGAGGGCAGTCACCAACTGGGGTCGGCGTTTCGTCAACTCTTCGAACGAGCTCTCCACGAACTCATCGAACGATTCTGTCACCGCCGGCCCTGCGGTCGGGGATGCGACCGTGCTACCGGGTGCTGTGCTCACCGTCCCGCCCGAGCTCGCGGTGCAAGCCGTCCCGAGGATTAGAAGTGCAAAAAGCACCGCGGGTCCCGGAAGCCTGGTCATCACAGAGAAATGCCGTCACCGGCCGGAACCATGTCCTACCCGTGACCCCGGCAACGACAGGCTAGATTCAGCTCATGAATCAGGAGCGCGAGCAGAACCGCGTCGCCCGAACTCTGTTTGCCGCGCTGGTGATCGTGTTCGGTCTCCAATCGATGCGTTTCCTCTTTGGATCTCTGAGCTGGTACCTGCGGGATACTCTCGGCATCGGGGTGCTCGACCTGATCCCGATCGCTTTCGCCCCTTTCCTTCTAGCTTCACTGATCCCGATCATGCTGCGTTGGGTGCAATTCGAGCGTGTCCTCCTATTCGCCACGCTGCTGCTGGTCGCGGGGCGCATCGTCAACCAGGTCGCAACCGACCCGGCCCTCGATTTCTGGTCATCAGCGGTGGCAACCCTGGCATTCGTCGGGCTGTTGCCCCTCCTGTTCGGTCTGGGTAGGTCGGCGATGGTCGGAGGTGTCCTTGTCGGCCTTGCCATCGACTCGGCGATCAAGGGCCTGGGGCTCAGCCTCGACCTTGCCTACCAGCCGGGTTGGAGATCGGTGGCCGCCGTCGTTGCCATCTCGTTGGCGATCGCTTGGGCATACAACGGCATCGGTCGAGTGGAGAAGTCCGGCGTGTTGGTTAGGTCGGGCTACACCCTTCTCGGGTTGGCTCCCTTCGTGTTCGTCCAGCTACTACTTCTGCAGTCTCAGGGTTGGACTTCTGCGGTGACCGGAGTTTCCGGGCCAACCGCGCAGTTGCGAATCGCCCTCCTCAATATCGTCGCCGTGTACCTGGCATATCGATTGGCGGGCAACCGCACCGTGTTCGCGGTTTGCCTAGTCGTTGTCGTTGTCACCGTGGTCGCCGCCGAAGGGAATGGAGACGTCTACAACTTCCTTTCGCTTCTTGCCATCCCGGCCGCCGGGTTGGTCTGGGCCGGCCTGGTGCCGGACGCCAACTCGACGAAGATGGGCGCGTCTTCGTCCTATCTGATCGCCGGGGCCTCGGTCTTCCTTGCGCTCGGTCTCGCCTACTACGTACCACTCGACATGAACCTCGGCTTTGATGCCCCGGCTGTTAGATACGCCGCGGCCGGGCTGCTTGCGGTGCTCGGTGTCCTCGCGATCGGGTCGATAGCGTCCCAGCCTTCGATCGGACGGGTCGATTGGCTCTTTGCCGCGGGCGCCGCCCTGCTTCCCGTCCTTGCGTTCTTCGCTGCTCTGGGTGTCGAAACCGAATCGGCGGATCCGGTCGCCGACCCGATCCGATTTGTCTCCTACAACGTGCACTCCGCGTACGACATCGATGGGAACCTCGATGTCGCTGGAATCGCCGAAGTGATTGCCGACATCAGGGCCGACGTCGTGGGACTCCAGGAAGTGTCGCGCGGTCAGCTACTGAGTGCGAACACCGACCTGCTGACCCTTCTCCAGCTCGAACTCGGCTTCGAACATGTCGCCTTCTTCGGCACGACCGACCCGGTTTGGGGGAATGCGATCCTGAGCCGGTACCCGATCATCGATGTCGCCACCGACTACCTGCCCCGGGTCGGAACGCCGATGCGGCGCGGCTCGCTGGGTGCGCTGGTTGCGATCGGCGACCGTGACGTCCTGGTCATCAACACCCATCTCCAGCACGTCAATGATTCCGACGTCCACGACGAAGATCCCGAAGCCGACCTCTTGCCGGTACACACCGAGCAGATCAGCGTGATCCTCGACCAATGGGGAGGCCAGACCCCGGCAGTGTTGATGGGCGACTTCAATGCAAGACCAGACTGGGCCCAGATCGGCATGGTCATCTCAGCCGAATGGGTGGACACCTGGGCAGAAGCGGGTTCGGGCGACGGCTTCACGTCCAACGCCGCCGACCCCAAGTACCGGATCGATTACATATTCCACACCAGTGACATGACTGCAACCGATGTCGGGGTGATCCAATCGACGGCATCGGACCACTTTCCTGTCGTTGCCGACCTCAGCTTCGAGTGAGCCAGGATGACACACAACGTGGCGAAGATTCGCTCGCTCTCGAGCGGATCGCTGCATCGCTCAGGAAACGACGGGAACGTCTTGCCGCCGAGCTGTCACGCCTGACAGAACCCCCGGAGCAGGGTGCGGGTATCGGGTTCGGAAAGCGTGTGGGTGACGGTACTTCCGAGGCCGTCGAGCGAATCAGCACAACGGCAACGGCGAGGTCGATCGCCGCCTCGATCGACGAGATCGACATTGCTCTCGACCGATTCGAGCAGGGAAAATACGGCGTGTGTGAAGTGTGCGGTGGGCCCATTCCCGCCGAACGGTTGGAAGCCCTCCCGGCAACATCGACCTGCATGGGGTGCGCCACGCCCGGCTAGAGGCAGGGCACCAGGTCAGCGGGCCAGCTTACGGTAGCTGCCCCTGAAGTGGGCGAGAGGCTCGACGAGATCGGCATGAGAGGTCTCATCGATTGCACCGATGAGGATTCCTGACCATCCCGTCTCCTCGATGGTCTGGAGCGAACAGAGGGCGCGGTCGGGCATTGCACTCAGGGTCGGCCCCCACTCCGACGGCTCCCATTCTGCGCTGGCGAACATCCCTCCGGGACTGGGCCTCAGGCCGGCGAACACCTCGGCCAGCCCCTCGTGGCCATCTCTGCAGATGTGGACCACGAATCTTCCGGTCTCCTGCACGACATCGAACAGGTCAGAGTTGGGTCCGACAGCCGCATAGAGCAAGGGAGGAGCGCCGTCGATGGCGAAGAGTGACGAAACAGTCAGCCCGGTCTGCGTTTGACCGTCACCCGAAGTGATGATCGTCACCGGGGAGACGAGACGGCCCCGGAACCGGCGCAACCGATCGTCACCTTCGGGAGAGAAAGGGTTGTCGCCGTGGATCACAGGCCAATTGTGCCACGGAATACGCAACGATCGACCGGTCGGCTAGCTTTGAGGCAACCGATCGAAGGAGAATTGAATGGCCCTGGATAGCACTGGATCAGCCCACTGGGAGGGCGACCTGATGTCCGGCAGCGGTGTGGCAAACCTCGACTCGTCCGGTGCGGCAGGGCCGCTGCCGATCAACTGGAAAGCCCGTGCTGAAGAGCATGGCGGAATCACCAGCCCTGAGGAGCTGATCGCAGCAGCCCACGCCTCCTGTTACAACATGGCGTTCTCCAACATGCTCGCCAAAGCCGGCACCCCGCCTGAGTCACTCGACACGTCGGCCACGGCGACCTTTGTCCCCGGCGAAGGCATCACCGGCATCACCCTTACCGTCCAAGGAGTTGTTCCTGACATCAGTGAGGAAGACTTCCAGTCGACAGCCGAGAATGCCAAGGAGAACTGCCCTGTTTCCCAAGCGCTCGCCGGCAACGTGCCGATAACGCTGGACGCCTCTCTCGTCTGAGCGCCGGGGAGACCGCCGGATGCGTCTCGGGGTAGCCGCAGCCGTTGTCGATGGGCGCCTCGTCCCCGGCGACGTCGAGTTGGAAGGATCATCGGTCGTCGCGGTCGGCGTTGGCGGGACAGGAAGCGGCGTGGCTCTGCCCGGATTCATCGACATCCACACCCACGGTTACGACGGTGTCGATTTTGCGAACGCGAGTCCGGACGAAATGCGGACCGCGTCCCGTGCCCTGACTGCCACGGGGGTTACCGGGTTCCAGCCAACTCTCCTCACCCTCGGCGAGAGCGAATTCATCGATTCACTGCAGGTCCACGCATCCGCCCACTATGAGGGGGCGGCCTTCCTGGGCACCCATCTGGAGGGCCCGTTCCTCTCGCCGGAGTATCCGGGGGCTCACGATCCTGAGCTGCTCCGCACGCCCGACTCCGACTTTTGCCGCCGTTTGATCGATTCGGGGGAGGTCGGGCAGATGACGCTTGCCCCCGAATTGCCAGGAGCATTCGAGCTGATCGAACTGTTGGGCCAGGAGGGGTCCGCTGTCGCGGTCGGCCACTCAGACGCCGACGCCGCCGTGGCCCATCGCGCCTTCGACTCGGGCGCAAGGATCCTGACCCACGTGTTCAATGCCTCCCGTCCCTTTTCCCATCGCGATCCCGGGGTCGCAGGCGTTGCCTTGACTCGGCCTGATGTGTTCATTTCGGCGGTGGTCGACAATGTCCATCTGAGCACAGAAGCAACCTTGCTCGCCATGGGTGTGGGAGCTGATCGATTTCTCGTCGTGACCGACGCGATGTCAGGTGCGGGGAAAGGCGACGGCACTTTCCAGCTCGGGAACAGGGAGGTCACGGTGCACGGGGGAGAGGCCCGTCTTGCCGACGGCACAATCGCCTCGAGTGTTCTGACGATGGACGCTGCGTTGCGCATCCTGGTCGAACTGGGTTGGGGCCTCCCGCAGGCATCGGCCGCTCTGGCCTCGACACCGGCTCGTGCGATCGGTCGTCCCGACCTGGGTGTGATCAGGGTGGGGGGTAGTGCGGACATCGCTGTCGTAGACGACGAACTGGCAGTGTTGGCGACATTTGTCTCCGGGGAGGAGATGTATCGCCGCTGAGGGCCCCAGGCGTCGATCAGGCGACTCCGGGTGGGGCCAATCGCACCTAAGACAGCGGCAAGGGGTTTCCAGCAATCGCTACCCAGGCTCCTGATCCAATAGCAACATCGATCCCAATACCTCCCTGCCCTACACTTACCCTTTGGGGCCAACACTCGGAGCGACTGAGTTCACGCTGATCCTTCCCGATCCCGAGCATGCATCTCTCAGGTTGAGTGTCTTATGTGTCGATAACCACAGGTCGTGACGACTCTCAAGGAACCACCGGTCAAGGCCGACCAGTTGCCAGCCCCCCCGGCACCACCGGCTTCGACATCGAAACGCAGCAATCTCCAGAGCGATATTGTTGGCGGCGTTCTTGCCGTTACTTTTTTCGTTCTTGTTGCCATTCTCGTTTGGGGTTTCGTCTGGCAGCGAGAGGTTTTGCAAGCCGCAGCCCTCGAGCGGGTGACGGGGGTGGCGGCGGCGCAGACAGAGCGTGCCGACGAATTTCTGGCCGAAGGTCTGACGCATGCTGAAATGCTCGCAACCCGGGACCAGATAATTCGAGGCCTCCCCGGCGGTGAGGGTGGCAGGGGCCCCGCTGGCGTCCAGCGGGCAATCGATGAGTATGTGGCGGTCGCTCGCGACGTCTCCTGGGTGTCGGTGTACTCGGCTGATCTCGAACTGGTGGCAAGCACTGAGCCGTCTCCAGTCGGTGTGAATGCCGACTACCTCGCCCGGGCACTTCGAGGGTCGGTTGTCGGCAACGTGATTGCATGGAATGGCGAAACCCTGCATCTCGTCGGGTCGGGAGTCGGTGATCCTTCTGATCCTCGTGGCATTGTGCTCGTCGCCCAGTCAATGGCACGCCTCAACGCTATGACTAGTGATTACAGCGGGCTGGGCGAGACAGGGGAGACGACACTCGCCCGCGCCGTCGAGGGTGGAGCCGAGTTCCTGACTCCGACTCGATACGACGCTGAGGCTGCACTCTCGAGAGTTGTACCGGAATCAGCTGTCGCCGTCTCAGTGATCCGGATCCTCAACAATGGCTCGCTCCTCTCGAATAGTGGGGTGGACTACAGGGGTGTGCCGGTGGTGGCAGCGGGATTTTTGCTCGAGCCTGCAAATTGGGTACTTGTTGTCGAACTCGACCGTGAAGAGGCGATGGAGCCTCTGGACGAGTACGTGAGGGCCGGTCTCACTGCTCTTGTCGTCGGGTCGTTGCTGGCGGCCGCGCTGGCGTGGAGGGTCTCGCAACGGATCCGCCGACCGCTCTTTGAGATGAAGACCGCAGCTCTGGCCATCGCCACCGGTAATCGTGACACGGTGGTGCCGAACGACCGTACCGATGAGATCGGGGAGCTGGTCGACGCTTTCAACATCATGACGGCCGAGTTGCACAATCTAACCGTCGGCCTTGAAGCACAGGTGGCGGTCCGCACCGCCCAACTCGAGGAGAAGAACAGCGAGCTGCGCGATCTGATGGCAGCCAAGGAGACATTCCTGGCCGGCGTGTCACACGAGATCCGGGGCCCCCTGACTGCGATGATGGGCTTCATCGAGCTTGCTCGGGACGACTCGATAGTCATGACCGAGGAAAGCGGGCCGATGCTCGAGGCAGCCATGCAGCAGGCCGACGAGGTGTTGATTCTGATCGAAGACCTCCTTGCTGCTGCTCGCGCCGAATCGGGGACACTGAAGGTAGCCAGAGTACGGGTTGACCTCCATGCCCAGGTCGGTCAGGTCGAGGCGGGGCTCTCTCCCGCTCAACTCGACGTAATCGATGCACGCTTGGCAGAGGCTGTGGCGCTGGGAGACCCGGCCCGGATCCGTCAGATTGTGCGAAATCTGGTCAGCAATGCCTTCAGGTATGGCGGTGAGCAGGTCCGGCTCCGCACGTACAGCGAGGGTGGGAGTGTGAAACTGGTTGTGGAAGACGATGGCGATGGGATTCCGTCGCCCGACCGGGAAAAGGTCTTCCATCCCTTTGTGCAATCCGAAGCGCGTCGGGCGGTCGACGATTCTGTGGGCATAGGGCTCCATGTCTCCCGGCAGCTGGCGGAATTGATGTCCGGAGAGCTCAGCTACCGATTCGTGGACGGATGGAGTGTATTCACCCTCACCCTTCCCCGGTTCGTCGAAGACTGAACGGTTCCCGGCAATCACATGCGTCCCTGTACGGGTCTATAGTGCATGATGTCCCTTACGCCACGTCGTCCGCCTACAGTAAGGGGTGAAATGGATTTTTCACATTACAGCGATGAGCCGGTCCAGCTTGCGGTCGACCTGGTCAACTCCCTCGACCGGATCAGCAGTGTGGAGAAACTGGAGTCACCTGAGGATATCGTCGCCCTCGTGGGCGATCGGAAATCGGGATGGGATGGAACTGAGCTTTCTCCCACGGAGAGAGACCTCAAGGAGATTCGATCGTTACGCCGCCAACTCCGTGGGGTCTTTGATGCTGCCAACGATACCGAGGCGGCCAGGATTCTCAATGGCGTGCTGGGAGAGGTTGGCGCGACGCCGCGAATCAGTGTTCACGGCATCGGACCCCACCTCCACTTCGAAGCGTCGGGGGACAGTGTTGCCCGCTGGCTGGGTGCAGTTACCGCGATGGGGCTCACCACTGCCCTCATCGAAGGCGGTTTCGAGCGCTTCGGCACCTGCGACTCGAAGACTTGCGATGATGCCTACGTTGACACCTCTCGCAACCGTTCCCGCCGCAACTGCTCGGAGAAATGCACTACCAGGGAAAACGTCGCCGCGTATCGCTCCCGACTGACCAATTGATCGGCGAGCGTCCGCAATTGCCAACATGATACGAACCGGCCTGGCGATCGTACTGGCGGTTCTCATCGGCGCTTGTGAGGCCGCATCGAGTCCTCCTCCCACCATCCAGGCACCCGCCTCATCCGAAACCAGCCAGCGTTTGACGACCCCCCTCGCGACCACGACCACGATGGCGGCAACCACGACCACGGTTGAGCAAAGGGGCTGGCTCGTCATACACGGCACCGGTGACGTCAACCTCGATGGGGACGTGATCGGTGCCCTGCGCAGCGACGGCTACGACCATGCCTGGTCGGGACTCAACGGGCTGTTCTTGGACGACGATCTCTCGATCATCAACCTCGAGTGCTCACCGTCTCCAAACGGCCCTCCCGAACCAAAGCAGTTCGTTTTCGGGTGCGACGCCGAGGCATATCCGGCAGCTATCGAGGCAGGGGTCGATGTGGTCAACCTCGGCAACAATCACTCACAAGACCACGGGAAAGCAGCCATGCTGGAAGGCCGACGCCATCTCGAAGACCTCGGGCTGAACCCGGTCGGGGCAGGGCGAAATGAGGCGGCGGCCGGCAAGCCGGCGTTCTTCGACATCAAGGGCTGGCGGGTTGCCGTCGTCGGATTCGGCGGCGTCTTTCCGCACGAGGGTTGGTTCGCCACTCCTACGAGGGCAGGGATGCGCGACGGCGACACCATCGATCGCATGGTTGCCGCCGTTGAGGTCGCCGACCGATTTGCCGACATTGTTATCGTCACCATTCACTGGGGAGTCGAACTGGATAAAGAGCCCCGGCCCGAGGACCGGGAAAGAGCCGAGGCGATGATTGCCGCCGGGGCGGATGCCATATTCGGTCATCACCCTCACCGGCTCCAGCCGCTCGAGTTCATCGACGACCGTCCCGTGGCATGGTCTCTTGGCAACTTCGTGTGGCCCAATTTGTCAATGGCTGGGTCGACCACAGCGGTGGCACGGGTTGTGATTTCTCCTCAGGGTGTGATCGATGCGTGTCTCATCCCGGCATTCATCGAGTCGGCCGGCCACCCGGTACTCACCGGGGAGCCGGAGTGCGGGCCGGGTACTGAACCGTGATGGTCGCTATTTGGTGAAGACGTGAGTCGTCCACAATGAGCCGGAGGAATCGACCCAGACCCCGATCCCGAAGTGGGTGAAGTCGCCGAGCATGTTGGCGTTGTGTCCGGAGCTCCCGGTCAGGCCTCCGAATATCGACGACACCGAGCCTCCGACCCCGACGTTCTCGGCCACCGAGCTCCACGGCGGCAGGAATCTGCCGAGGTTGCTGTGGGAGAGGCCCCCGTTGGCTGCCATCTGTTGTGACCATGCGCGGGCCTCGGCATCGAGACTCGAGTTGCGGGAGAGGGCTGTAAGCCCGTTGGCGTTGCGGTGAGAGTTTATCAGTGAGGCAAAGGAGCTTTCATTGCCCGAGTCGAATCCGCCTGAAGGCGGGGCTGTCGTAGTCACTGGAGCGAGGGTGGTGGTGCTGCTGGAGGCCGGCGGTGCGGTGGTCGTGGAGCTTTCCTCAGCGATGGCTACTGATGAAGAGGTGGTGGTTGTTGGATCGGGCACGACCGGAACGGGCACGACCGGAACGGGCTCGGTCTTGAGGTGAGAAGTGGTCGGGCTCTCGTCTGGAAGCAGGTCGTTGATGTCGACTGGCACCGCGGTGGTCGTCGGCGCGGCAGAAACAGACTGGGAGAGCACCTCAGGGTTTCGTATCAGGTCAGCCTCATCTTGTGCGGCCAGAGCGAGGACGGCGGTGGTGAGAGTCGCGATTGCTATTCCGGCTGCGAGGCGTGAATTCATTCGTCACTACCGGTCGGGGTCTGGGACGGGGTCGGCAAGGCTAACCGACGACTGAGATTTGTAAAACGCGAGATGCCGAAGACTCGGTCATACTTGTGGTATGAGCCTCGATGAGTACCGCTCCACCAACCGCGCCAACTGGGATAGCCGGGTCGATATCCACTACGGCTCCGAGACCTACGGAGTTCAGCGATTCACTTCGGATCCAGACCATCTTTCCGACGTGGTGGCTTTCGACAGGAACAATGTGGGCGATGTCACCGGGAAGAGCCTGCTCCACCTCCAGTGCCATATCGGTACCGACACCATCTCCTGGGGTCGGCTCGGTGCCACAGCAACAGGAGTCGACTTCTCCGAGAAGGCGATTGCGGCTGCTGAGCGGCTTAGTGCCGACTCGGGGACCTCCGCCCGGTTCGTCGTCTCGGAGTTGTACGACACCCCAAAGACGCTCCCGGAGACATTTGACGTCGTGTACACCGGGGTAGGTGCGATCAACTGGCTCCCCGATATCAGAGGATGGGCAGAGGTGGTGGCGACAATGCTCAAACCGGGAGGGACCTTCTACATGCGCGAGGGTCATCCCCTCATGTGGTCACTCGATTGGGAGGACCCTGAAAATAAACTCAGCATCGTTTACCCGTACTTCGAAGGTGAGCCCACCATGTTCGAAGAGGAGGCGACGTACGCAGGTGAGGGCGTGGTGACCAGCCCCAAGACATACGATTGGAACCACGGCATAGGGGAGACACTCACCGCCCTGATCGATGCCGGGCTACGTATCGACCGTGTCGAGGAATACGAGTTTTGCGAATGGCAGGGCATGGAGGAGATGGTGCTCGACGAAGACCGGCACTGGCGTCTCCCTGCCGGCCGCCCCCGGATCCCGCTCATGTGGTCGGTGCTGGCCACGAAGGTCTGACCGCATCCGGGCAAAATTGCGCTCAAGGAGCCAGGTCCGCGGTTCGATACTCCTCATAGCTAGAAAGTTCCTCCTGCGAAAGGCTCCGGATCATCCCGGGGCCTTTCGTGTCGGGGCTCTCTCCTATTCTCCCCATCCGACGCACGTCATCTCTCCCACCTCCCGACGGGTGGAGGGAGGGGGGCTCGTTCTCGCCAACGCTGATTGGGCCACGCTCTTGGCGCGACCGCTCTCAACTTGGGGAGTCTCAAGCCCCCTTACCTCCGCCCTCCTCCGTCGGGCGCAGGAACCTTTCCCCCATTCGACTCCGTCTCTGGGGGAACAGCTGTGCGGGGCGCAGGGACCTTCCCTGTTCGGCTTCGTCTCTGGGGAACAGCTACGTCGCGTCTCTCCCACCGCCCGAAGGGTGGGGGGAGTACTCCGACCGTGAGGTCGGAGGGAGGGGGGCTAGTACCCACCAACGGAGTTCAAGCCGAACCAGTGTCTGCGAAGCCTCTATCCCGTGATCTTGGACACTATTTCGGCAACCGGGTAGGTCAGCGACGTGGTGGTGTCGGGGACATCGAGGGCCACCCATGACTCACCGACTACCCGCCACCGTGCAGTCCAGTTGTATGAAACCGCGAACATGTAACCGGACTCGTCTTTCACCTCGTAGATGTGACGGGCGATGCCATCGGGATACCCGGTGAGCGCCGCAGCGTCTGCGGGGAATGTGTCGATAGCACCGTCGCCCCAATCGACCACGACACCGGCTACTTCGATCTCGACCTCGAGACTCAGTCCCCCCGCGACCAGGCTGGCAGTGTGGTCTTCGGGGATGGCGATCCCGGCATGTGTCTCCAGTCCGGTCACTCCATTGCCAGGGGGTGGGCTCAGGTCAGGCTGGGGAGGGGGATGGAGGTAAGCGGTCACGTAGTCCCAGACCGCGCCCGACGGGTCTGATGCCGGAATCGGTTCCGAGGTGCACCGGGGAACACGATCGGTCGCATAGGCGACCCCACCCGGTGTCGATGGATCTGGGTCCCAGCCGAGGATTGCGTCGCCGTTGACGAAGAGATTCAGGTAGACCCAGTTGGTCCCCGCTGAGGTGAGGTACCAACAGTCACCAAGTAGGTCGGTCCCCATTGCCGGGGAGAGCACAGCGGGGACCTGGCTGTCGCCGCCGTAGTCGACAATCTCCCCACCCGAAAGCCGACACCGGGTGATTGTCTCGAGCTTGAGCGTGACCGGATTTAATTCCTCGCTCACCCAACATGCCAAGAAGGTGTCAGCAGCAGCCCAAGGAACGGGCAGGAGCCCCAGGCACACGGCTAAGAGAGCGGTTCTAATTGAGCGGTGCAATCCTGCTCCCACAGATCGTTCGGGTGTGTCCACGACGCCGCAAACTTCCATTCGCCGCCAAAGTTACGAAGTACCTCCACAGATCTCGATGTAGCCCCTTCACCACGGAACTCAGAGACGTCAATAGTGGAAAAGACAACGAGGCAATTGGCGTCCGTGTGAAGGATCTCAGACCGAGATATCTCAATGGCTGCGCGTGTGGGAGCGGCTACGAAAGTGGCGAACTCGAACGCCGTCATTGCAGCGTCGAGTTGGCTCTGGCTGGCTACCACCTCTTTGATCCGGTCTTCGTCCTGGTTGTAGATCCCCTCGAACCAGCCAAACCACAGATCGCGGAGAACCTCCTCGGCCTCGGTGACGGTTTCGATGATTTCGGGGCCCTGATTGGCTCCGGTGGTAGTGGTGGTGTCACTGGTTGTCGTGGTGGGGGCCGTTGTTGTCGTCGGGGCAGCCTGGACCGCGGTGGTGGTTGTGGTCGGGTTGGTGTCATCGCGAGGCCACAGCACCCAGACACCGATCGCCAGGGCAACCACAATCAGGCCGGTGATCCACCGTCCAAACATCTCGATTTCGAATCTAGGCGGCGCGCTTGGCTTCGTGAAGGGGTCCGCCATAGAACGCGAAATCGTTTCTCCCCGAGGCCGGTAACGTAGGGGTTTGAGGTCTCATAGCAACCAGCAAGCAACGAAGGGAGCCTGCAATCAAATCTCTATTCAAACTCCTGGCCATTCTCGGATTTTTCGGATTCGTCGTCAGTTACCTGAACGGCAAGAAGCTCGAGTATGCGGGACTCACCGAGTCTGAGGCCCGGAAGAAGTTCGAGGAGAAAATGGCACCAAAGGTCGGAGAGGAAAAGGCCGCTGAGATTGCCGACCAGGTGATCCCCAAGCTCAAGAAACGCGGCGTGGTTATCGATGACCCCATCGCCGAAGCTGTAGACGAAATGGCCACCGACATCCGAACGTCGACAAGTGGAGCCGACGGGAGCTAATTCCCCGGCATCGTGCAGGCGTTGGTCCGTAGGCTTCGCCTGTTGTGAATTTTCCCATCGAGCAGATCGACACCCGGTCGGTCGAAGAAGCAAAACTGAAATCGCTTCATGACCTCTATCTCGAATGGGACCGCGAGTGGTTCCCGGATGACGCTCCGATTCCGCTTGCGAAGCGACTCGCTGAGTGGCGTCACGTCAAAGAACTCGAAGACATCCCGCGCTGGGTGGTCTGGGACGGTGAACGCGCGGCGGCGACCGCAGGTGTCTACCTCCACCGGACCCAGGACCTCGACAACGCCTGGAGTTGGATGTACGTCTCGGCTCAGTATCGAAGAAGAGGATTGAGTCGCTCGCTGGCACTGAGGCCGGTCGAGTATGCAATCGAAAACGGGCGTAAGCGGATCGCGGTCGGCGTTCCCGAAGGGAGTGAGCAGTCACTCCTGCCCGAGCGCGCCGGGATGAAGATGGCCTACAACGAGCGGGTCAGCCTGATGAAGGTGTCTGACCTCGACTTCGAGATGTTGGAGAGTTGGGTTGCCAGGGCTTCGGATCGCGCCGGCGATTACGAGATCCTGTTTCTCCCGATGCCGATTCCGGACGAGCATCGGGCCAAGATGATCGAGGTTATGGATGTGATGAACACCGCACCCCTCGAAGACCTGGAGGAGGAACCCACACGGTGGGACGACGAGCTGCTCCGAGATGTCGAGCAGGCGGAGGCCCGCAAGCAGAACCACATCTATACCTGTGTGGCCCGCCACAAGCCAACCGGTGAGTTCGTCGGTTTCACGTCGTTAGTGTTCCAAGAGCTTCATCCGGCGAAGGCGAACCAGTGGGACACCGGGGTGCATCCCGAGCACCGCAACCGTGGTCTGGGGCGCTGGCTCAAAGGCGCCATGGCTTTGAAATTCCTCGCTGAGCACCCCGATGTCGAGGTGATCGAGACGGAGAACGCTGACTCCAACGATCCGATGCTCAGCATCAATGTGGCAATGGGCTACAAACCTTCGATGCAGCACCTCATCTATCAAGGTCCCATCGTGAGCGTGGCGGAGTACCTGAAGGGCTCACGGGTTTAAGCGCACGGCGGTTGCCGTGTAGCTTGCAGCCGATGCAAAGACTTGTACCAGAATCAGAGCCACTCTCACCCATGGAGATGGCCATGGCAGACTTCAGAGAGGCGGATGGACGCCCCTGGGTAATGGTCAACTTCGTGACTTCGGTCGATGGGGCCACGAGTATCGACGGCGCGAGCACACGGTTGGGTGATGACGAAGACACCGCAGTGTTCCAGGCTCTCCGCGCTGTCCCGGATGTCATCCTCGTAGGAGCCAGCACAGTGATTGTCGAGGACTATCGCCCGGTGACGCTCGACGAGGACCGGAGGCGGTGGCGTACAGAGCAGGGGATGATCCCGGTGCCGAAGCTTGCGATCGTCTCGGGGACGATGTCACTAGACGTCGATCAGCGGGTCTTCTCAGACTCCGACTACAAACCGTTGGTCATCACCGGGCCCAATGCCAACCCGGGTCGACTGGCGCTTCTCGGAGACGCCGCCGACGTGGCGATCTTGTTGGAACTGAACCCTCCGGCAATCCTCGAGCGGCTGGCCCCGGCCAGAGTGGTCCTTCTCGAAGGCGGACCGACCCTCACCGGTCAGTTCGCCCTCGCCGGGCTCATCGACGAGTTGAATCTGACCGTGTCACCAGCGCTGGTCGGCGGTGACTCCAACCGGCTCGTGGGCAAGTCCAACCTCAAGCCACCGGTGGGGATGCGGCTCGATCGTGTGGTGGCGGGGGAGGAGATGCTGTTTATGAGATATCTGAAGGCCTAGCCGGACCGGCTAGAGCAGATTCTGCAGGTCGATGTCACAGCTGGGATGGCGGAGTTTGGCCAGCCCGCGGGCTTCGATCTGGCGCACTCTCTCCCGGGTCGCATTCACCACCTTGCCGACATCGGAAAGGGTCCAGGGCTCGTCGCCGTCGAGCCCGAACCTGAGCCAGAGGACCTGCTGCTCCTCGGTGTCGAGTGCCTTCAATGCACGCACCAGCCGTTCCCGTCGCCAGGCTGCAGCTGCACTCTCTGCGGGATCATCGGCTTCGGAGTCGTGAACGAAGTCCTGGAGTGAGGCGTCACCTTCCTCATTGACCGGCTTATCGAGCGACACCGTCTCGGCCGGGGCCTCCATCGCCATGAGCACGCGCTCTTCGTCGAGCCCTGAAGCTTCGGAGATCTCCTCGAGCGTTGGCGCGCGGTGCAGGTTGTCGTAGAGGACCTGCTTGGTGTCCTGTACGGTGCGAACCACATCGACCATGTGGACGGGGAGCCGGATGGTCCGCCCGTTGTTCCCGAGGCCACGGGTGATTGCCTGGCGGATCCACCATGTTGCGTAGGTGGAGAACTTGAAGCCTTTTCGCCAGTCGAATTTCTCTACGGCCCTGATCAGCCCGAGGTTGCCTTCCTGGATGAGGTCGAGCAGGTCGAGGCCGCGGCCGGTGTAACGCTTTGCGATCGAGATCACCAGGCGGAGGTTGCACCGGATGAAGGTCATCTTGGCTTCCTCACCGGAAGCGATGAGACGCATCAGCTTCGGGCGGTCAGCCGGTCCGTAGTCACCTGAATCCAGCACCTGCTGGGCCTTTTTGCCCCGTTCCATGTCCCGGGCGAGGTGGACTTCGTCTTCGGCGGTGAGCAGAAAATGTTCGGAGACTTCGTCGAGGTAGATCCCTACTGTGTCGGATGAACTCGAGCCTCGTTCGGGTTTCACATCGTCTGCCCTGATGGCCATCTTTTTCGCCGGCCTCCTCAAACAACCCTTGTGGAAAACTAACCATCCGGAGGTCATCTGGCAAACGATTTTGTGCCCTAGCAAGACAGAATCATTACCATTTCGGACCCAGTGTCACGCCGTACACAGTTTCGATTACTTGTGGCACTCACCATCGTATGGGCCGCCTGGACCGGATGGTCGTTGCTCGGCCAGACCTCGCCCTACACGCTCCAGGTGATCGACGATGCCGGAGTGCCTATCTCTGCCGCGGTCGTCGACGTCAGCGGCGCCCAAGCCGGCACCACCGACCCCGACGGCATTGTTGAGATGGAATGGAACCGATCGAGTCGCGTCCTCGAAGTGAGTGCCCCGGGCCACATCGCCAGGATGGTCACGCTGGAAGAGAGTCCCGGGGAGGTCTTTAGTGTCGTCCTCAACGCCCGGGTGCTCCGGGGCCGTGTCGTCAATGCGGAGGGAGAGGGCGTCGCCTCGGCGCGGATCACGTCCGGCTCGGCCACTGCTGTTTCTGATGAAGAAGGCCATTTCCGCCTGCGCGGTGCCGAACCAGGCCCCGTCACGGTGCTTCGCCCCGCCTGGATGCCGGAAGATTTCATCTGGGACGGGGGACCGGGCGAGAACGTGGTCGCCATCGAGCCTTTTGCCGCCCGCGCGGTCCATATATCAGGTGATGCGGTGGCCAACGAATTTGAGACCTTCCTCGACATGGCGATGACTACCGAGCTCAATGCCCTGATGATCGACCTTAAGGATGAGTCGGGGCGCATCTGGTACGACAGCACCGACCCGACAGCCATCGAAGCTGGAGCCATTTCTACGGTCTTCAACCTATCCGAAGTGGTAGCCCGCGCCGACGAACTCGGGCTATACGTCATCGGGCGCTTAGTCATCTTCCAGGACCCGGTGGCGGCCAAGAGCCTCCCGTCGATGGCAGTCTGGGACTCCGAGCTCAATGAGCCTTACAGCGCCAACGGGCAATACTTCCTCGACCCCACCGACCCCGACGCGCGTGAATATGCCATCTCGCTAGCCATCGAGGCGTGCTCGATGGGCGTGGATGAGATCCAGTTCGACTATGTCCGATTCCCCGATGCCCGCCGCGAGTCAGCGCAGTTCGACGAGGGAGTGAATGCTGAAACCAGAACGTCGACGATCAACGCCTTTCTCGAGGAGTCGGTCGAGGTCCTGCACCCCATGGGTTGTGCGGTGGCAGCAGACATCTTCGGCTTCCTCACCACTGCGCAAGACGACGGTGGGATCGGCCAGCAATGGGAAGAGATCACTGCCGCGATCGATGTCGCCTCCCCGATGATCTACCCCAGCCATTACGGCCCGGGTTGGTTCGGCTTCGAGAACCCCAACGAACACCCTTCCGACGTGGTGCGTCTCGCTTTGGAGGACGGCATGGAGCGACTCACTGGAAATGTCATAGTGCGTCCGTGGCTCCAGGACTTTGGCTACTCCACGGAGAGCGTGAGGGCACAGATCGACTCTGCCGAGCGGCTCAACCTCGGTTGGATGCTGTGGAACGCCCAGTCGATCGTCACTGTCGAGGCACTCGATATTGCGGAATAATGACGGGTGAATTCGCCCTACGCGGATAGGGCAAATACCATCAATTTCGTTGACCGGAGAGCTTCTTGACCAGTTTTGATAACGAAAACCTCGACCGTCTTGCCGCGACCGTCCCGGCATGGCGAGGTGAGCAGATGCGTGCCGCATACAACGTCTTCGACGCGCTGAGTGAGCCGACCGGCACCGAAGAGGACTGGCGCTATGTCGAATTCGACATGCCATTTTCCGGCCTTGGTCCTGTGTTCCAGCCCGGCGAACAGCTGGAGCCAGGCCCATTCCTCAAAGCCGTAAGTGACGCCAGTGGCAAAGTCGTGATCGTCGATGGACATGTGATTTCGGTCGACTCCGATGAAGTCTCCGTCTCCCGAATCCGAGACATGGATGAGGATCCCGGCCTTCGGGGCTCGGTGCCACCGGATCACAACAAGCTGGCTGCGGCACACGCTGCCTTCGCCACCGACGGGATCATCATCGACGTCCCCGAGAACCAGGTGGTTGACAGTCCCCTCGTCATCGACATCCAGGCGGTTACGCCTGACAGCGCCACATTTCCCCATGTCGTGGTCCGGGTGGGGGCCAATGCGGAGGCGAGTGTTCTGGTCCTATATCGCTCGGCGCCCGGGGTTTCGCTACTGATGATACCCGAGGTCAATCTCACTCTCGGCGATGGTGCCCGGTTGCGGTATCTCTCGGTGCAGGGGCTCGACCATACCGGGACGATCGTGGTCCACCAGCGAATCCATCTCGGTAGAGACTCGACATCGCGAGTTGGTGAAGTAGGGCTCGGCGCGGGTTTGGGCCGGCTGGATGTCGGCGTCGACCTCACCGGCGATGGCTGCTCCTCCGAGATCGTCGGCCTCTATTTCGGTGAAGCCGACCAGACGCTGGACTACCGGATGGTCATCACCCACCAGGGGAAGCGGACCTCGTCGGACGTTTTCCTCAAGGGTGCGGTGGAGGACAACGCACAGAGCGTGTTCACCGGCCTGCTCCGGATCGAGAAGGACGCCACCCGGACGTCGACCTTCGAGACCAACCGGAACCTCGTCCTTTCGGAGAACGCCAAGGCACAATCGGTTCCCAATCTCGAGATCCTCTGCGATGACGTGGTGTGCGGCCATGCCTCGTCGGTCGGCCCACTCGAGGGCGATCATCTCTATTACCTGCAGAGCCGCGGGCTTCCCCGCGAACGGGCCGAACGAATGCTCATCCGCGGGTTCTTCCAGGAGGTGATCGACCGCCTCCCGATCGGGAGTGTCGAAGAACCGATCAGCGACGAAGTGTTCAGCCGCTTCGTCACCGCCCAGGAGGAAGGGCGGGTTGCATCGTGAAGGTCGAGGTCGGAGAGCTTTCGTCGCTTCCCCGGGAACGAGGAATCCGGGTGACCGTGGGCGATGAGCGGATCGCAATGTTCAGGATCGGTGACGACGTGTATGCGATTGGCGACGTGTGCTCCCATGGTCAGGCCTCGCTCGCCGAGGGCGACGTCTTCGGGACAGAAGTCGAGTGCCCGCGCCACGGGTCGGAGTTCGACCTCAAAACGGGCGAACCGGGGTCGCTACCTGCAACCCAGCCCGTCGCGACATACGAAGTCGCCATCGAGGACGGCACCGTGTTTTTGCTTATGGAGGACGTATGAGCCAGTCAGCTTTGACAGTGAAAGGGCTGACGGTGTCGGTACCCGGAACCCAGATCCTCCACGGGCTCGACCTGGTAGTTCCATTCGGCGAAGTGCACGCGCTGATGGGGCCCAACGGGTCGGGGAAATCGACACTGTGCCATGTCCTCACCGGCAAGGGTGGTTACGAGATCGACGGCGCAGCAGACCTCGACGGCCAGGACTTGCTCTCACTCACAGTCGACGAGCGGTCCCGTGCCGGTCTCCTGCAGAGCTTTCAGTATCCGACCGAGGTTCCCGGGATCAGGCTGGAAGAGTTTCTCCTCGAGGCTGCGGACGAGCGTGGGGTCAGCGAGGACGATGCCAGGGAGCGGATTCGCACTGAGAGCGAGCGTTTCGACACCGAACAGTTCCTCGATCGCTCGCTGAACTATGAGCTTTCCGGTGGTGAGAAGAAGCGGTCCGAAATCTTCCAGATGGCCGTGCTCAGACCGAAGATGGCGATGCTCGACGAGATCGATTCCGGACTGGACATCGATGCAGTGAAACAGGTCTCCGAGGCCGTAGAAGAGATGCGGTCCCCGGACATGGGTGTTCTCATCATCACCCACTACTCCCGGATTCTTCGTTACATGACACCGGACCGGATCCACGTGATGATCGACGGCCGTATCGTCGACTCCGGTGGAGCCGAGCTTGCCGAAGAGCTCGAGGCCGGCGGCTACGACTCCGTCCGTGACCGGCTCGGCATCGAGAAGGCTCCCGAGGCTGCTGCGGCCAAACCAGCCGACTTCTTCACCGAAACACCGTTCGACCTCTGATCGGGAGACGGGATGGCATCTAGGTCTGCCGCAACCCGCTGGCTCGAGCAACTCACCCACATCCCCACAGCAAGCGGGTTGGAGCACGAGGTGGTCGAATGGGTGAGGGCCTGGGTCCATCGGCGACCCGACCTCAGCTTCAAGACCGACAGCGGCGGAAACGTGCTGGTCACTCAAAAGGGGCGAAAGAAGAAGCCACCAGTATTTGCCGTCGCTCACATGGACCACCCGGCGTTCGTGGTCACCTCGATCAACGGCGACCGCGTCGGATTCGAGTTCCGTGGTGGGGTGAACGCTGAGTATTTCAAATCCGCAGGGGTGGATTTTCCACGTGCCGGGGCCAGAGGTGTTGTTGTGGACTACGACGCGAAATCCCAGACGGGTGAGATTCGCGTCGATAGTGAAGGCCTGGCCGTCGACGACATCGGAAGGTGGCGGTTTCCAGCGGCAACACCGGAGGAGGACCATTTTCTCGCCCCTGCCTGCGACGATCTCGCCGGCTGTGCCGCCGCTCTTGCCGCCCTCGACCGGGCGCGGGGCAATCCCGATCTCCGGCACTACGGGGTACTTCTCACCAGAGCCGAAGAAGTGGGCTTGGTCGGCGCCACCCATGCCGCGCGGGAGGGCACCATCCCCCGTGACTCACGATTGCTGTCGATCGAGACCTCACGTGCGCTTCCCAACGCCCCGATCGGCGACGGTCCGATCATCCGGGTGGGTGACGCGGCGACGATCTTCGATCCGGAGTTGAGCGATCGAATCGCCCACGGAGGGGCCAAGGCAGGCATCCGCTACCAGCGAAAGCTCATGGACGGCGGCGGCTGTGAGGCGACGGCGTTCGGTGTCTACGGATATCGGGCCACAGGGCTGTGCCTGGCTCTCGGGAACTGGCACAACCGGGGCAATCTCGATGATTTCGAAGCCGGAAGAGGGGAGCCGATCCCGATGCCGGAGGAGATTTCTCTGAGCGATTTTCACGGCCTCGTCGACCTGTTGCTCGTGGCGGCGACGGCCGTCGATGAGGAGACGGGCCTCCGTCAGCGCTTCGACGACCTCTACGACCGGACCGCGCACATACTTGGCTAGTGGGGCGACGCCAGGTGCGATAGCCTCAGCAGACAACGAGATTGGAGAGAATGTGGAGTATCGCACCGAGCGAGACTCGATGGGTGAGGTCAAAGTTCCGGAAGCTGCGCTGTACGGGGCATCGACCCAGCGGGCAGTGGACAACTTCCCGATTTCGGGTCTGCGCTTCGACAGGCAGTTCATCTGGGCACTCGGGCTGCTGAAAGGCTCTGCCGCCACCGTCTCGGGAAACATGGGTTTCCTCGACCAGGCGATGGCTGCGGCAATCAGGCAGGCCGCCGACGAGGTGATGGACGGCAAACACGACGAGCAGTTTCCGCTCGATATCTTTCAGACCGGTTCGGGGACGTCGACCAACACCAATGCCAACGAGGTCATCGCCGCCCGGGCTGCAGCCATCCTCGGGAGTCCGATCCACCCCAACGACCACGTCAACTACGGGCAGTCCTCCAACGACGTGATCCCCACCGCCATCCACGTCGCGACAATCGCAGCCATCCGCGAGGAGCTGCTCCCTGCACTCAAAGTTCTGGCCGACGAATTGGCGGCCAAGGCAGTCGAATTCTCCGACGTGGTCAAGTCGGGGAGGACCCATCTCATGGATGCGACTCCGGTGACCCTGGGACAGGAGTTCGGCGGCTGGGCAACCCAGGTGCGCAAAGGAGTGGAGCGGGTGACGGCGGCGTTGCCCGACCTCGAAGAGCTCGCCCTCGGTGGAACCGCAGTGGGCACGGGCATCAATGCTCCTGAAGGCTTTGCCGCGGCAGTCATCGACCTTGTCGGCGAACGCACCGGATACCAGTTCACCGAAGCGACAGACCACTTCGAGGCCCAAGGGTCCAAAGACGCAACGGTGATGGCGTCAGGCGCCCTCAAGACAGTGGCGGTGTCGCTGTTCAAGATCGCCAACGACATCCGCTTCCTCGGTTCGGGCCCGACCTCGGGAATCTCCGAGATCAGGATCCCTGCCCTCCAGCCGGGCTCTTCGATCATGCCGGGGAAGGTCAACCCGGTGATGTCGGAGATGATGATGCAGGTGACCGCCCACGTCATCGGCAACGACACCGCTATCACCTGGGGCGGCGCCAACGGCAACTTCGAGCTGAATGTGATGATGCCGATGATCGCCCACAACCTCCTCGAGTCGGTCCGCCTCCTCACCGCCGCGTCGAATACGTTCGCTGTTGCGTGTGTGAAGGGCATCGAAGCGAACACCGAGCGGGCGCGCTCCCTCGTCGAACGCAACGCCATCATCGTCACGGCTCTCAACCCCCATATCGGCTACGACAACGGGGCCAGAATCGCCAAGGAGGCGGTAGCTACCGGGCGATCAGTGCGCGATCTGGTCATCGAAGCCGGGCTCATGTCGGCAGAAGAGGTCGATGTGGCACTGGACATCAAGTCGATGACCGAGGGTGGAATCGCGTAGTGGAGGCATCGAGGGCGCTGGATGACTGAGACTCTCAGTGTCGTTCAGCTCCTTTCGGGGGTGCAGACTGCGGTGATCGCCGCCTTTCCGGGCCCGGTCTGGGTTCGTGGGGAGATCTCGGGCTTCAAGAGGACGAATCGCGGCGCCGGATTCTTCAAGCTCGTCGACCCCGACCAACCGGAGAACTCGGTTGAGGTGGCGGCCCGGGGGAGGGTGATGGCAGACATCGACCGCGACCTCGACACCGTGGGAGTGGGCTCGCTCCGGGCAGGAATCGAAGTGCGGCTCGAAGCGACCGTCGGAATGAGGCGGGGTTCTTCGCTGGTGCAGTTGAGCCTGCTCCGTGTCGACCCCGAGTTCATCGCCGGTCGGCTCGCAGTCGACCGGGCTGAGGTGCTGCGACGTCTCAAGTCCGACGGACTGCTAGAGCGCAATGCCTCGCTGCCACTGCCCCTCGTGCCGCTCAAGGTCGGGCTGGTCACCAGCCGGGGCTCAGCTGCCCACGCCGACTTCCTCGACCATCTCAAGGGACCGGGCTATCGGTTCAAGGTGTTGACGGTTGAAGCGGCGATGCAGGGGGAGACGTCGGCAGACCAGGTGGTGAGGGGCCTCGGCCGGCTGAGTCGGGAACCTGTTGACGTGGTCGCCCTGGTTCGCGGTGGGGGTTCGAAGCTCGACCTTGCTGCCTTCGACAGCGAAAGCCTGGGCCGCCAGATTGCGGCGATGCCGGTGCCTGTGGTCACCGGTATCGGCCACGAGACCGATCGCAGCATCGCCGACGAAGTGGCCGCCGTGGCGGAGAAGACCCCGACGGCGGCTGCCGGCTGGTTGGTGGCCAGGGTGGCCGAATACGCCCGGCGCATCGACATGGCCCGGGACGCGATTCGTGACGAGTCGTTGAAGTCGGTCGATCGCACCGGGGCCAATCTGAATCACATGGCTGCACAGCTCTCCGGCTCCACCGAAGTGCTGCGACGCCAGCACGACCAGCTCTTCCATCTCCAGACCGGTGTGGCCGAACGAGCACGGGAGAGTTTGAAACAGCAGGCTGCCCTGGTGGAGTCCTATGGAAGCCTGATTGCAACGATGGGTGTCGAGCCGACCTTGCGCAGGGGTTTCGCCGTTGTCACCCGTCCCGACGGCTCCCCGGTCCGGGAGGCGGGGGCATTGTCATCCGGAGACCGGGTGCGGGTTCAGATGTTCGACGGAAAGGTGTGGATGACGGTGGAGGACAGAGATGAGTGAGATCGAGCTGACTTACCGGGAGGCGTTGGAGGAGTTGCGCGCCATCCATGCCCGGCTCCGACAGGACGACGTCGACGTCGACCGTCTGCTCGAAGACGTCCAGCGCGCCGCCGAGTTGCTCGCTTTCTGCCGCAACCGTCTCAATACAGTGGGAGAGCGTCTCGAAGAGGTCCTCACCGACTTCGACTGACCGCATCCCCAAACCGTTCTGTGTCGGGAATGGTTCTGTATGCGGTTCGGATCTGACACAGAACGCGTCCTGCCGCCTCCTCAATCCGTTCTGTGTCGGGAATGGTTCTGTATGCGGTTCGGATCTGACACAGAACGCGTCCTGCCGCCTCCTCAATCCGTTCTGTGTCGGGAATGGTTCTGTATGCGGTTCGGATCTGACACAGAACGGATCGGTTCCGCGCCGCTAGACGGAGATGGTGTTGTCGGTGCCGCCTTTGAGGGCTTCGGCGAGTGTGGTCCAGCCCAGGCTGGCGCATTTGATCCGGACCGGGTACTGGCGTACCCCCTGAAGGGCCTCGATGTCACCGAGGACCGCACCGGGACGCTCCGGGTCGAGTTCGAAAGCGGTGTCCTCGTCGAGTGACATCATGGCCCGGAACCTCGAAGTGATCTCTTCGATCTCGGCGCGGCTCTTGCCCTTGATTGCATCCGTCATCATCGACGCCGACGACTGGCTGATCGAACAACCGTGGCCATCGACTGCCACGTCGACGACCGTGTCTCCCTTGATGGTGAGCTCGATGGTTATCTCGTCGCCGCACATCGGGTTGACCCCTTCCGCGGATGCGTCGACTTTCTCGAGCCGTCCCCGGTTTCGCGGGTTCTTGTAGTGGTCGAGGATTACTTCCCGGTACAGGTCTTGAAGAGCCATCTCACATTCCAAACAATTCGCGTGCGGTGCGTAATCCGCTGACGAGGGCGTCGATATCGGCTTCCTCGTTGTACACATAGAAGCTGGCACGAGCAGTGGCAGCAACACCCATTCGTTGCATCAGCGGCTTGGCACAGTGATGACCCGCCCGGACCGACACGCCGCCTTCGTCGAGAATCGTTGCGAGGTCGTGGGCGTGGACTCCGTCCATCACCATCGAAACCACTCCGCCCCGGTTGTCAAGATCGGCGGGGCCCTGGAGGGTGAGCCCGGGCACGTCACCAAGACGCTCGAGGGCAATTGCAGTGAGCTCGCGGTCGTGGGCGAAGACTTTGTCCATGCCGATCGATTCGAGATAGTCGATGGCGGCATGTAACCCAACCGCCTCGATTATCGGCGGGGTGCCCGCCTCGAACCGGGTGGGAATCGGCGCCCAGGTCGCGTCATGCAAGGTGACATTGGAGATCATCTCTCCGCCACCCTCGAACGGCTCCATCTCTTCGAGCGCTTCCATCTTTCCCCAGAGGATCCCGATTCCTGTAGGCCCGAGCATCTTGTGGCCGGAGAAAGCGACGAAGTCGGCGCCCATCTCTTCGACATTGACCGGTGCATGTGGGACAAGTTGGGCTGCATCCACGACGAGACGTGCTCCAACACCGTGGGCGAGGTCGGCGAACTTGCGGACCGGGGGGATCGTGCCCAGGACATTCGACATCCCGGTCATGGTGACGATTTTGACGTCGGGTCCCAGCATCGATTCGAAAGCGTCGAAGTCGAGACGGAAGTCGTCTGTCATCGGGATGTGCTCGAGCGTGGCTCCAGTTCGCTTCGCCACCATCTGCCACGGAACGAGGTTGGAGTGGTGTTCGATCTCGGTGGCGATGATCCGGTCGCCCTCGCCCAAGTGCTCCATTCCCCACCCCGAGGCGACCATGTTCAGGGCTGTGGTCGTGCCCCGGGTGAACACCACCTGGGAAGGGTCGGCGGATCCAATGAACTCGGAGACCCGGACACGGGCGGCCTCGTAGGCTTCGGTGGACGCTATCGAGAGCTTGTAGGCACCCCTGTGCACGTTTGCGTACGAGGTCCTGGCGAATCGATCCATTGCCTCGAGGACCGGGATCGGCTGTTGGGAGGAGGCACCCGAGTCGAGGAAGTGGACCCCGTTTTCGAGGACGGGGAAGTCGGCTTTCAGGTGGGTCAGGTCGATCACTTCTGGGTTAACGCCGTCCGAAACGAATCGTATCCCTCTTCTTCGAGTTTCTTAGCCAGTTCTGGCCCACCGCTTTCGAGAATGCGGCCGTCCATGAAGATGTGGACTACGTCGGGGGTGATGTAGTCGAGAAGTCGCTGGTAGTGGGTGATGATCAGAAAGCCCCGGTCCGGGCCGGTGAGCCGGTTCACACCCTCTGCGACCGTGCGCAGTGCGTCGATGTCGAGGCCGGAGTCGGTCTCATCGAGAATCGCCAGTTCCGGTTCGAGGACTGCCATCTGCAGGACTTCGTTCCGTTTTCGCTCCCCACCGGAGAACCCCTCATTCAGGTAGCGGTCGGCGAAGGAAGACTCCATACCCAGTTCCTTCATCACGTCGCTCACCTTCAGTCTCAGCTCCATAACGGTGAGGTTGGTCCCCGTCCGGTTGGAGAGGGCCTGTCGGAGGAACTGGATCACCGAGACGCCAGGGATTTCCTCGGGGTGCTGGAACGCAAGGAACATCCCGGTCTTGCCCCGGTTGGTGGGACTCATCTCGGTGATGTCCTCACCCTTGTAGAGGATGGTGCCGTCGGTGATTACAAAATTGGGGTGGCCCATAAGGGTTGCGGCAAGGCTCGATTTCCCGGACCCGTTCGGCCCCATCAGCGCCTGCACCTCTCCTCTGTTCACGCTCAGGTCGACACCTTTGAGGATCTTGGTGCCGCCCGCACTCACGTGCAGGTTCTTGATTTCGAGGAGGGGGGTGGTTTCGCTCACGCTCTCATGGTATTTGCACCATGCCGGTAGTGAAAATGCAGATCTCTAAATCCGCCCTGCATCCCTCCCACCGCTCGTCCTCCCACCGCCCGAAGGGTGGGGGAGTCCTCCGACCGGTAGGTCGGAGTGAGGGGGGCTGGTTCCCAAGAACGCTACTTGGGGCGCGACCGCTCCCGACTTGGAGAGTTTCATGCCCCCTTACCTCCGCCCTCCTTCGTCGGGCGCAGGAACCTTTCCCCCATTCGACTTCGTCTCTGGTGGAACAGCTGTCGCGGGTCTTGTACTGAACGGTTTCATTCGGTATGCCTTGGGCATGGCAAAGGTGGATCCCGAGCTACGACGGCTGTCGCGGGCCAACCGACGCCAGATGAACCACGCGGAGACGAGACTGTGGTGGCATATTCGTCGGCGGCAGTTCGGCGTTCAGTTCCGGCGACAACACGTCGCCTACGGAAGGATCATGGACTTCGCTTGCCTGTCGCTCAGGCTCAATGTCGAAGTCGACGGTTCTCAGCATGACCGCGACCTCGATCGACTTCGCGACGAGTTCCTCGAAGCCAGAGGATGGACTGTGCTTCGCTTCTGGAGCTGGGAGATCTACCGGGACAATGAAGCGGTCCTCGACACGATCGGCTCAAAGATCGACGATTTGAGAGCCCAGTGATCGGAAGCGACCTATCTCTCTCCCACCGCCCATCTCTCCCACCGCCCGAAAGGGTGTATGGACCGGGGAGATAGGTGACACTCGTTCGGGGACATAGGTAATCGTGGTTCATCATTATGTCAGGGTGATTGTTCTGACGTTTTGGTCTCTGTAGTAGATGTCGAAGACGCCGTCGACGTCGGTTGGCGCGACCGCGACGTATCGGCCTACGAACGCTGTTCCGATCCTGATCTTTCGGTTCTGAAACGAGATTCGGCTTTGCTGGCTGACTTTGCGCACGTGGAGGTGGCTCGGGTATTCGACCGGTTCGATCCGTGCGGGCATGGACCTGGTTGAGGGCTGGTAACGGTCGGCGGGAACGTCACCATCGAGAGCGTCGTGAGGCCGCTGATGGTTGTAGATGGGGCGCCACCGGTCGAACGCCTCCTGGACTTGGGCGTGGTCATCCCAGCGGTCGCGGGTGGAGATCACCTCGAGTTGGAGGGTGCGGTGGAACCGTTCGATGCTCCTATGTTTGTCAAGCGGCCTTGGTGAGGGGTGTTTCTCGACCGGCTCGTGGTAGGGCTTTGAAGACCTCGCGGGCGATGTATCGCTTAAGGCAGCGGATGATCTCCCGCTTGGTGAGGCCTTCTGCTGTGCGTCGTTCGACGTATTCGATCGTGGCGGGGTGGTGTCGCATTCGGACGATGGTGACTGTGTAGAGGGCGCTGTTCGCAGCCCGGTCTCCGCTTCGGCTGAGTCGGTGGCGGCCGTTGGTGCGGCCGCTGCTCGCGGGTTGTGGAGCAACCCCGCAGAGTTTGGCGAATGCCGCCTCGTTGCGGATCCGTTCGGGGTTGTCGCCAGCAGTAACTAGGAACTGGCCGGCGAGTTCGGTGCCAACACCGAAAAGTTCGACTAGCTCGGGGGCAGCTAGTTCGACCAGATCCTTGATCTGGCGGCTGAGTGTCTTGACCTCGTCGTCGAGGATCTTCCAGCGTCGTGCCAGGTCACGTAGGGCTGTTTTGGCGGCAGCGAGCAGCAGCCGGTCTGGGTCGCTGGTGAGTCCGACGAGCTGGTCGGTTTCGGGCCGGAGTCGCAAGCATCGGTTGACCAGTGTTCGTTTAGTCAATTGGATGAGTTCGTCGCGGAGCGGGGACGGTGCCCCAACGGTGATCCCGTGAAGCGTGTTGAACGCTTGGCTGCGGGCTTTCACCGCGCTGGATCGGGTGACTCTGAGGATACGAATTACTTCGACCGGTCCGGTCTTAGCTTTGGGAACTGCAGTGGCTGTCTTCCCAAGGACGGCTCGAGCTGCTTGCTCGGCGTCAAGACGGTCGGATTTCCCATCAGCCCGACGAGCCGACGGGTTGGGACGGTTGACCTCAACGACCTTGTGGCCAGAGTCGATAAGGAACTGGGTGAGGGCAGCGCCGTAGAAGCCAGTGCCCTCAATACCGATGGCCTGTATCGAACCGTAAGACCTCATCCAGGCGAGAAGCTCGCCGTATCCACCGTGGTTGGCTCCAAACTCAGCGGTGGCTAGAAGCTCCCCCGTGTTGGTAACCACCGAGGCGTGATGGACATGCTTATGAGTATCCACTCCGCCAATGACATTCGCCGTTGGTTTTGTCATGATTGATCTGCTCCCGTTAGGTCTGTTCTGACGGTGAGCGACCGGTCGAGCGGATCGACAAGTCTGTGACGGGGCTATTAGCCAAGCTCCTATCAGGTCAGAACCGTCCGGCCGGAACGCGTCGTGACGCAGCACCTGGACTGGTCGACAGATCGAACGAAGGACACCACGGTCACACTTTGACCTGAGTCAGACCGGCCCGATGCTGCGTCACCGCAATAATCACAGTCCTTGCCGATTGTCTGTGGGTGGCGGATCCGAGCGTATGACAGTCCGACACCAAGGTCGACGAGCCAGACACCCAGACCGGTCCATCGGAACCCTGCTTGGGTGTTCCCCCACGGAGAACCGTTATCACACACGATCTTGACCGGCATCCCGTACTCGTCGAACACCGAGCTGAGACACCGTTTGATGGTGGTTTCTTGCTGATCGCCGTAAGCGTCCAGATGCAGGTTGAACCGGGAATGGTCATCAAGCACATCGAAAGGCTCACAACGTCCACTGCCGGTCTGGAACCAGCCCTTTAAGTCCATCTGCCACAGATCGTTGGGGTGGTCGGCCTCGAAGCGGGTCCAAGTGACCGTCCCCGTCGCGGGACCGTTCAACCTGTCGTTTCGACGGAGGATCTCGGTGATGGTCGACACCGCCGGCACGCCCTTCACTCCCCGCCGGGCCAACACTCTCTTCAGCTTCCTCGCACCCCAGACAGGGAACTCGTCGCGAACATCACAAACCAGGGCCTCGATGCCAGGGTCGGTCCTGTTCGGAGAAGATCTCGGAGCGCGTGACTGATCGACAAGACCATCAACACCATCAGCTTCATAACGGTGTTTCCACTTATACGCGGTCTTAGCTGAAACCCCGAAACGTTCACACAGCCGACGGACATTGACCCCCGGCACCCCCATCGCCTCGACCAGTTCCAACCGACGACCCACAACATCCTTGACATCCCAAGGCATCAACGCTCCAGACACAGGTTCCTCCAATCATGGTGTTACCTATGTCCCCGAACACCCATTACCCATGTCCCCGGTCCAAACAAAGGGTGGGGGGAGTACCGGCGACGGAGGAGCCGGGGAGGGGGGCTCGTACTCACCAACGCTGCTTGGGGCGCGTCCGCTCTCAACTTGGAGAGGTTTCATGCCCCCTCACCTCCGCCCTCCTTCGTCGGGCGCAGGAACCTTTCCCCCGTTCGGCTTCGCCTCCTGGGGAACAGCCGCTCCCTCGGGTCGCTGGGCCTCCTGGGGAACAGTATGACGCGTCTCTCCCACCGCCCGGAGGGTGGGGGGAGTACCGGCGACGAAGGAGCCGGGGAGGGGGGCTGGTACCCATCAACGCTGCTTGGGGCGCGTCTGATCTCAGTTTGATGCTCTCATGCCCCCTTACCTCCGCCCTCCTTCGTCGGGCGCAGGAACCTTTCCCCCGTTCGGCTTCGCCTCCGGGGGAACAGCGGCCAGGTCTGCCCAGATCGGTTGCACTGCGCGGTCGAAGTCGTCGAGGGCGATCGGGTAGATGGCGTCGGGGGTGCCTGCTGCGGACCAGATCGGGTCGTTGCGGCGGAGGCCGTTGTCGGCGAAAATCCGCAACGGGTTGGCCAGGCCGAAGACTGCGGTCCCTCCCGGGGCGTATCCGGTTGCCGATCGCACCTCATCCAGTTCTGCGCGTCGCGAGCCTGTGGCTCCAGCGGCTCGGGCGAGCTTGGACGTATCCAGGCGATGGTCTCCGGAGAGCACGGCAATCACCGGCTCGTCCCCGTCGGCGCCCTCGACTACAAATACCAGAGACTTGGCGATCGCCGATAGGGGGCATCCGGCGGCAGCGGCTGCTTCAGCTGAGGTCTTGGTGCCCTCGGGAAAGCGGCGGACCTCGATGTTGATCCCACCGGCCTCGGCAGCCTCAACCACTCTGCGGTTGGTCGGATGAAGTTCGATTGTCACTGGAGCAGCGCCTCGAAGGTTTGCTTCATTCCGTCGAGGTCGTCGAGGTCGATCCACTGCACGTACATCCGGTCTACGCCGGCCGCTTCGAGGGCGGCGATCTGTTCAGCTGCTTGCTCGGAGGTGCCTATCACCATCCCGGCATCGGTCCATCGCTTCTCCAGTTCATCAGAAGTGATCCCGCGGGATGCCGCGACCGTCGCGAGACGCTCCTGATACTCGCTGTCGGTACGGCCGACGAGGACCGGTCCCATCACCGTTGCCTCCACCGCGCGGCCCACGGCGGCTGAGCGCATCACCTCGATCTTCGACCTGGCTTCGTCGGGGGGACAGGTGAACATGTTGTATTCATCGGCGACCTCCCCGGCCAGGGTGGGGGTCCGCTTTGAGCCTGAGCCACCCATCACCAGACGGATCCCGGTGGGTTTCGGCTTCACCTCGGCGTCGAGCGAATAGTGGGTGCCGCTGAAGGACGAGTGGCCTTCCCCGAAGGCTGCTGTCAGGTAATCGAGTGCCTCTTCGAATCGGTCCCACCGTTCCGATGATGCGGGAAAGGGGATCCCGAGGGCTTCGTGCTCGTGTTCCATCCAGCCGGTCCCGACCCCGAGGTCGAAACGTCCCTCCGACATCTGGTCGATCGTGGCCGCATTCTTGGCGATGACAGCCGGATGCCTGAAGGTGATGGGGGAGACCAGCACGCAGAGCCGGATGCCCGCCGTTTCCCGGGCCAAACCGGCGAGCACGGCGAAGGCGTCGGTGGCATCGGGAACCGGGTCGCGATTCGACAGGTAATGGTCGCATCGGGCAAAGGAGACGAGGCCCGACTCTTCAGCCCACTTCGCCGCTTCGAGTTGTTGGGCATAGGTGCCGCCCATGTGCGGCTCGGTCATCAACGAGTACTTCAAAAGTCTGCTCCTGGCTTGATCCTTCCAAACCTAACCGCCCTCCGTCCCACTGGGGGCAGAGTCCGGAGAATCTCGTCCGGTGCTCAGCCCCGGTAGGCGTCGAAGATGGTCTCGTACATGTCGATGTCGGCAGCGAAAGCCTGGGCGTAGAACCGCTGGCAGCCGGCTTCTTCGAGGGCAGCAAGCATTTCAGCCGGCCGCGATCCGCTCCCATGCGGGTAGCCGCGCTCGGTGTAGGTCTCCTCGATGTGGTCGATGGATTGGCCGGTCATCTCGGCGAACCCTGCGAGCAAGCTGCGATAGTCGGATTCCTTCTTCGCAGCCAGGGCGGGGCTTGCCGTCGTGAACAGGATCGATTCGGGATCCCGGCCCGCCTCGTTGGCGTGACGCCGCGCGGTATCGGCTTTCTCTTTGTAGAGCTCCGGGAGGCAGGCGTAGATGTTGAACTCGTCGGCGTAGCGTCCGGCGATCCGGGGAGTTTTCACCTTGCCGCCGCCCCCGATGAGCAGCCGGAAATTCTGAGGATGAGGATGGGGGTCGAACTCGGCCAGCTGGTAGTGCTCCCCCTCGAAGCCGTGGGTGCCGGGTGTTATCGCAGCCCGGAGGTACTCCATCGCCTCCTCGAGCAGTTCGAACCGCTCGGCCCGTTCCGGGTAGGGCAGCCCGTACATCGTGAACTCTTCCTCGAGCCAGCCGGTGCCAACACCAAGCGTGAACCGCCCTCCCGCCATCTCATCGATGGTCACGCCCATCTTGTAGAGGACAGCCGGATGGCGGAAAGTGACCGGAGCGACGAGACAGACCAACTCGAGACTGGTGGTCTCCCGGGCGAGGCCAGCAAGGTGGACGATGTGGTCGTATCCGGGCAATTCGGGATCGGACCCCCGCTGCATATAGTGGTCGGGGAGGGCAAGAGCGGTGAGACCGTTCGCTTCGGCCCAATGAGCGGAGCGGAGGACGTAGTCGAAATCTTTGCGGACCTGGATGGCGAGTTCCATCCGACTGACCTTAACTCAGGCCGTTGCGACCCGTTTCAGGATGTGGGCGAAGTGTCCCACGTCGAAGTCGGTGTCGATCGTCCTGTGCAGCGTTACCCCGTTGAGGGCTGATACCAGCGCCTCTGCGCGGTTGTCGGCTTCCTCCTGCCCCAGTTCGGGCCGCTCCCGCAGCAAGGCGTCGGAGAACCGTTTCACTCTGCCCTCGTGGTGACGGAGGACCCGGCCTCTCAATTCGGGGCTCGACCGGCCGGCGGCGACGGCGATGCGGATGTAGACCCGGGCCAGGTCGCCTTGTTCGTCGACGAATCTGATGTAGGCGTTGATGAGGTCGTCGAGGGTGTCGGTCCCGGCATGGTCGGGGTCGGGATCAACGGCGTCGATGGCGACCCTGACCGCAGTGAGAATTGCCTGCTCCTTGGAATCGAAGAGGTTGTAGAAACTCCCCGGGAGCACCCCCGCATCGTCACAGATGGTCTTGATGGTGGTGCCTTCCAGGCCCAGTTCTGCGATCTGGGTACGGGTCGATTCGAGGATCCTGTCCCTCGTCTCCAGGCCGGCCTTGTAGCGCATCGGATTGAGGGTAATCTCATTTCCTTTGAGCGCACACTCAAATTAGAGTAGATACTCAAATAGTATGGAGTCAGGAAACTGAGAAGGAAGCGATGAGCCACTACAAGTCGAATCTCCGTGACACTGAGTTCAATCTCTTCGAGGTGCACCGAATCCAGGACTACATCGGCAGCGGTCCCTGGCCCGACCTCGATCGCGACACCGCCACGGACACACTCGTCGAAGTGGAGCGCCTCGCTCGCGAAGAGTTCGCCGCCTCCTACATCGACCAGGACCGGATTCCCCTCGAGCTGATCGACGGCGAGGTCGAGATTCCCGAATCGGTCAAAGCCAGCGTCGCAGCTTTCAAAGAAGGTGGCTGGGCTCGCTTCTCCTTGCCGGAGGAGCTGGGCGGGTTCCCGGTGCCCAACACTCTCTTCTGGGCGTCCCAGGAGATGTTGCTCGCGGCCAACACCACCGCCCAGTTCTACAGCGGAGGCTCCCTCTTCGCCCGCGTGCTCTTCGAAGAGGGCACCGACGAACAGAAGGAGTTCGCCAAGCTCTGGATCGACAAGGGCTGGGGCGGCACGATGGTGCTCACCGAGCCCGATGCCGGCTCCGATGTCGGCGCCGGAACCACCAAAGCCACTGACATGGGCGACGGCACCTGGCACATCGAAGGCGTGAAGCGGTTCATCACCAGCGGTGAGCATGACGTTACCGAGAACATCATCCACCTGGTGCTGGCCCGCCCTCAGGGCGCCGGGCCGGGAACCAAAGGGCTTTCCCTGTTCGTCGTTCCCAAGTTCTTGGTCAACGAGGACGGGACCCTGGGAGAGCGCAACGGGGTGTTCGCCACCAACATCGAAAAGAAGATGGGGATCAAAGGCTCGACCACCTGTGAGATGACCTTCGGCATGGACCAACCTGCTGTCGGCTATCTGGTTGGGGACAACCACCAGGGGATCCGCCAGATGTTCCGGGTCATCGAACACGCCCGGATGATGGTGGGCACCAAGGCGATGGGGACGCTCAGCACCGGATACCTGAACGCACTCGAGTACGCCCAGCAGCGGCTACAGGGTGCCGACCTCACCGAGGCGGGCGACAAGTCCGCACCTCGGGTGCCGATCATCGCCCACCCCGACGTGCGACGGTCCCTGATGACCCAGAAGGCTTATGCCGAGGGACTTAGGGCCCTCGTCAGCTACACGGCATGGGTCCAGGACCAGGCAAAGCTCCATCCGGAGGACGACACCTGGGAGCGACGCAACGACCTGCTGCTTCCGTTGGTCAAGGGATACTCCTCGGAGGTGGCTTACCGGGTTCTCGGCGACGCACTCACCATCTTCGGAGGGTCGGGGTACACCCAGGACTATCCGATCGAGCAGTACATCCGCGACGCCAAGATCGACACCGTCTATGAAGGCACTACCGGTATCCAGGCCCTCGACCTCTTCTTCCGCAAGATCGCCCGGGACAAGGGAACGGCTCTTGCTTCGATCGCAGGCGACATCGTCGAGTTCGTCAAGGGCGGCGAAGGCGACGACGTGCTTGCTGCCGAGCGAGAGATCCTCGGGACGATGCTCGACGATGTGCAGGCCCAGATCGGGGTGATGGTCGAGAACCTCGTGGCTTCGATGGACGGCGACAAGGAGGAGATCTATAAGGTGGGCCTCCATGCCACCCCTCTCCTGGAGTCGATGTCGGAGGTCGTGGTCGCCTGGCAGATGTTGCGCCACGCCGAGATCGCTCTTCCCAAAGTGGATGAGGATCCCTTCTACAAGGGCAAAGTCGAGTCGGCCCTGTGGTACCTGGCCGATGTGGCCCCGAATGTGGCGGCACGCCGCAAGCGCGCCGTTGCCGAAGATGGCCACCTCATGGATCTGCCTGTCGCAGCTTTCTGACGACGGCAGGTAGCCGGGAGGCGTTGGTTAGCCTTCGCAGGTGACCGGTCTCACCCTCATCGTCTTCATCGGCCTGCTGGTGGGTCTGTTCTTGTTGATTGCGGCCCTGGTGGTCTGGCAGGAGTCGACTCGCCGCCCCGGGTACGAACCGCTCACCTATGTGATCGAGGACGCGGTCAAGCACATCGAGGCGGGACTGACTGCCGAAGGCAAGACCGGTCTGAAACGCACTGATATCCGGCGGATCATCGAGTGGGAGGTCTTCTATCTCCAGGGCCTGGGACAGGAGGACCGGAAGAACCCGGTGGAAACGGTGGCCGGGGGCCACGAGTCTTCGGTTGAGTTCATCGTCGGCCAGATCGAAGAGAAGCACGGAGTGACGTACACTTCCGGTGACGTCGCAGATGTGCTTCGATATGAAGCAGACTATTTGACGAGAATCGGGGCGGTCGGCGAGGCCGTCGACCCTGATGGAGGTAGACAGGAATGATGGTGCGATGCGGCGCTTGCCGTACCCAATTCGATGCTCCAGGTCCGGGGCGCTACTCGTGCCCAGCTTGCGGGTCGGTGAACATGATTCGGGACCAGGGCGGGGCTCCACCTCCGGCGGCGCCGGGTGGTTACCCGGCAGCGCCGGGAGTGCAGGGTGGCCAACAGGCACCGCCTCCACCACCACCGGAGCGCACGGTCCCCAAGATCAAATGCCCCGAGTGCGGTTTCGAGTTCCATGTCGGTGAGGTCGCGAGGGTGGTCTGCCCGATGTGCTCGTCTGAAGTGAAGACGGGCATCGTCGACGATCCAGAAGAGATCACCGAAGACTCCGACTCCGAAGAGTGAGCAGGGTCAAGCGCTTCGAGGAGTTCCGCTTCGTCGGAGTCCGAGACACGATGACCGTGTACGACACCGACGACGCCGACCAGACCGAAGCCCTGCAGGCCCGCATCGACTCCGACAACCTCGTGGTATCCAAACAGGTCCAGTCCTTCGGCCCCGACACCGAAGAGGAAGCAAGAAACCGGGGTTTCAAACCGGCGTAGGGGGCCGAGTCAGGTTTACTTCGCACCGACTTGCTGGTGATTGCAGTCAAGTGTCGTCGGGCTACTCTCCAACTGTGTACGGAACCACCGCGGCGATGTTTTCGGTTCTCCTGATCGTTACAGGGGTCGCCAAGGTGATCGCGCCAGTGGACACGGCTCGGGCGATTCGGGCAATGGGGCTTCCGATTCACAACCAGGTGGGAAGACTCCTCGGCGCAGTGGAAGTGATTGTTGGGCTGGGCGCGCTTGTCAGCGGGATTGGTGCCTTCTTCCTGATCCAGGGAATCTTGTATGCGACATTCCTCGGCTGGGTGTTGCTCGCGAAGCTGAAATCTGTCCCGATGGAAAGCTGCGGGTGTCTCGGTACCCCCGACACCCCCCCATACTGGGGCCACGTGGTCGTTGATTCCGTCGCCCTTGTCAGTTCCTTGGGCGTCGCTCTCTCCGGGCCAACTCGCCTTTTCGAAGGATCGTTCACGGAGTTGGTCGCAATACTCACATTGGTCGGACTTGGTGCCGCGCTCAGCTGGGTCGTCATCGGGGATGGTGCGCGGTTGTATGGTGCTTTGAGGTCATGACCAAGCTAATGGAACGCGCTGTCAGGTGGACGCAACCACGAGATGAGGGACGCCGGGATTTTCTCTCCCGCCTGACTATGGCTGCGACAGCTTTGGTCGTTGCTCCGGCCACTTTTGTCTTGCGTCCGATGACTGCCTATGCAGCCGTCTGCGGACCCGCTCCCGGCTGCAACGACGGCTACAGCGCCTTTTGCTGTTCGATTCACCGTGGGATCAACAACTGCCCCCCGGGCCACTTCGTTGGAGGTTGGTGGAGGGCTTCTGGGTCCAGCTACTGCCTGGTGAACGGGCAACCCTCGAGCAGGTACTACATCGATTGTCATCCGAGATGCAGTTGCACGAGCGGGTGTGGCAATTTCTGCAGCTCGAGTTGCTGGCCATGCAGCTGCGGTTGCCCTGACACCGGGACATGTGACAAGCGACGGGTCTGTTGTGCACAATTTCGCTACGGCCAATGCAATACCCACATTTCGTGTTCTGGTCCGGTGACATGTCGGGTTGTCACCTGCGTTCCGCCGTACCAGCTCTATGACAGCTGTGGGCCGACGACGCTGAGCGACAACTTCACTGCAAATCAAACCGCCCCGTGCCTGGAGCACAGCGCATGACACTCGAACTCGGGTTCGTTATTGCTCTCGGGGTCGTGGTCGGGCTTCTCACGCTTCTCGTCGTCGGTCTTCTCCGGAGCCACGCCGAGATACTGCGGAAACTCGATTCCCTGGGCGCCGGAGTTGAGATTGACGGCGGAGGGCATAGCCATGAGGGCCAGCTGACGCTCAGTGCCGGCCCCAGGGCAGCGCAGGGGACAACGCCAGACTTGGTCGGGGTCAATCCAGACGGCGAACCTGTGGCTGTCTCGACGAGTGTGGGTACGGAGCCACTGCTCGTTGCCTTCCTGAGTACTACTTGTTCGTCGTGCTCTGTCTTTTGGGAGAACCTCGATGGGTCCGAGAGGTATTTCGGTGGCATCCGACACCGGGTTGTGATCGCGACACTCGGCGAAGAAGAAGAGAGTCCAACACGTGCCCAGAGCCTGGTGCGGGGTCAGGCCGATGTCGTCATGACATCACAGGGGTGGGCTGACTTCGAAGTACCCGGTGCCCCCTATTTCGCGGTAATCGATCCCAGACGAGGAATCATTGGTGAAGGGTCAGCCACAACATATCAAGCGCTCGAAGAGTTCTTGGTCGACTCCACTAACGACTCGAAGTGGGATCGACGACGCGCTCAGAAGGATCGGACGGGAATCGAACGCGAAAGCCGGATCGATGAAGAGTTGAGAGCGGCCGGCATCGAACCCGGGGACCCTCGTCTCTATCCGGAGCCAGAAACCAAGCCGATCGACGGTCAGGGATGATGTCCCACCTCTGTAGCGGAGCCGACAGTGCCCGTTGATGAGTTCGGCGCTCCTCCTCAGCGGCCACGCGTCGGGATGCGCGGTATCGAAGTAGATGTTCCCGGTGGTTGGGAGTGCAGGATCCGCCAGGCTGGACGCACAGAAGACACAGCGACGGTGCTCCCCGTTCTCCATGCTGCAACGGTTCCGCTGCCTTCCGATCGCGCCGATTATGGCGGAGGCGTGGTGGAGAGGCTACGAGACGGGGACGTCTTTGTCTCGCTAATCGAGTTTGGCGAAGAAGCTGTGGGTTCGGATTTGTACCCGGTGGTCGACGCTATTCCTGAGGTCCACCACTCGATGTTCAACCCCTTTCAGCTTCAGCGAAGTATTCCGGGTCAGGCCGGTACTCAGGTCTTCTTCACCTACTCGGGGAGAGCCTTCTGCATGTATGTGGTTCTCGGCTCGTTCGGGCGGCGGGTCTCCCTCGCAGCCAGGGCCAACGAGATTATTCGAAGCATGTCGATCGAGGCATCGTGAGACGTAGCCTCATGTCCGTCGCCGTTGGCTTGCTACTCCTTGTGGCTGCTCCCGCAGAGGCTTCGATTGATTCACCGTTCACCTATCTCGAGCGAGATTCATCGGATGGCCGCTTCGATGTGGTCTACGACGACGGTGCAGGTCCGACGAGCTTAGCCACCAGAGACGCGCTGACTTCACCCGCAATATCTCCGGATGGGAGCAAAATCGCCTTCTCAGCTGTCGTTGGTGACGGATCGCTCGGGTTGTACGCAATTTTCTTGGTGAACATCGACGGAAGCGGGCTCACACAACTCACTCCGGGCTCGTATAGCGAGTTGGACCCCGCATGGTCACCCGACGGGAATTCAATTGTGTTCAGTCGGAACCACACAGGCTCGTATAGCGCGTCGTCGTGCTGTCGGCTAGCGAGGGTTAGTGTGTCGACGGGGACGGTCACCAACATCGCTGGTCTCAACGGAGCGCTGCGACCCGCGTACTCGCCGAGTGGGGCGTTGATCGCTTTTGAAAACCCAACCGGGATCTACACTATTTCTGCTTCTGGCGGCTCTTCCACACTTCGAGGGCCCAACGGCATGGACCCTACGTTTTCGCCTTCTGGTGACCAAATCGCCTATGTCGTGAGAAGTGGTTCCACTTTTTCGATACGCGTCGTGCCGACCTCCGGCGGGTCGGTAGCCACGCTTCACACTACCTCACGTAGCATTGAGTCCCCTGTCTGGGAAGGCGAGCGGATCTACTTTGTTGAGCATGCTGGTGTGGGTTATGACAGTCGAACCCAAGTTGCATTCAAGAGCATCTCAGAATCGGGTGGAGTGGCCATTACTGAAAAAGCCATGGGTGGAGTCGTAGCCGAGCTCGATGTCTACCAGGCCTCACTGCTCCCGTCTTACGGACTCGCTGTGGGCGATTTCAATGGTGATGGACGTGACGACATCGTCACTCGGGGGCTTTGTGGGACTCCGTCAGAAGGTTGTTGGCGGGTGCAGTTGTCCACAGGGTCAGGCTATACAGCGCCTCAAAACTGGGGGAATGGTGCTTACTTTTCTTCCGAGACAACGGATTTCGGAGTCATCGTTGGTGATTTCAATGATGATGGGCGTGATGACATTGTGTATCGGGGTTTTTGTGGTTTTCAGCAGAAGTGTTGGCGGGTGCAGTTGTCGACTGGTTCGGGCTTTTTGAATGGGGTGAATTGGGGGAATGGTGCTTACTTCTCTCCGGAGTCTGATGACTTTGGTGTGGTGTCTGGTGATTTCAATGATGATGGGCGTGATGACATTGTGTATCGGGGTTTTTGTGGTTTTCAGCAGAAGTGTTGGCGGGTGCAGTTGTCGACTGGTTCGGGCTTTTTGAATGGCCAGAACTGGGGTCAGTAGTAGCGCTCCTCCAGGCCCTCGCCCACCAGGTCGCCGATGCGTTTTCCTCTTCCGTGGAAGAAGTGGTCGCCGGGGGTGATGACCAGGTCGATGCCGTTGTCGATGGCGAATGTCTTGAGGGCTTCGGGGTCAATCACCTGCTCGCGGCTGCCGAGGATGATCCGGCGTGTACCTTTCGGAGGCGTGCCATTGATCAGCTTGGTGGGCGGAGCGATACCGGCATAGGGAATCTCGGACTCGTTCTCAATGAGCCAGTTCATTGCGACGGCGGCACCGAAAGACCAGCCGGCGATGCCGATCGAATCCGACCGATCCCTGGCGACCGAAATCGCAGCGTCGACGTCCATGAGCTCGGTCTGGCCGCCTCCGTAGTCACCGGTGCTCGCTCCGACGCTGCGGAAGTTGAAGCGGAGCACCGCATGGCCCCTGGCGACGAGCTTCTGGGTGACTGCGATCATCAAGGGCGCCATCATGGAACCGCCATCGACGGGACTCGGATGGCAGAACACCGTCGTGAATCGGGGTTCTTCGGGGGAATCCCACCGCGCCTCAAGCGTTTCACCATCTGTGGTGGTTATTTCGAAACGCTCGGTCATAGGAAGAACGCCATCATCCACGCCGCCCCGGCCGCGATGATCACCACCGCGAGGACAGCTGAAGCAATGAGAAGCCAACGAGTCTGCATGCCGGGAGAGAGTACCGCCTGGGGGCCACAGTGGTCTGTCGCGTAAATAGTGTGCGCGTGTCTCCGAGTCATCGGCGTCAGCTGGCAAGGAGAAAAGCGGAGGCGCAGCCGGGGAGCTGCGGTGAGCATTTTGGACGCCGTCAGGGGCGACGAGGGCCGGAGAGACGCCACAAGTATTTACGAGACAGGCCACTAGTCTCGTAGCGAGATTTCATCGAAAGGTCAGAGTTGTACGACATAGTCATCGTCGGCGGCGGGCCAGGCGGGTATGCCGCCGCCCTGTACGCCCATAACTTCGGTTTGTCCGTCGCCCTCGTCGAAAAGGAAAGGCCGGGGGGCACCTGTCTGATCAGGGGATGTATCCCCGCCAAGCAATATCTGCATGTCGCCGAAGTGATGACCACGGTTGCCCACGCCGCCGACTTCGGGGTTATTACCGAACAGCCGACACTTGACTGGTCGGCAGCCAAAGACCGCAAGAATCAGTCCGTCGAGGGCCTGGTCAACGGTCTCGCCGGCCTGCTCAAAAAGCGCGGGGTGGAGGTCATCAACGGTTATGGCCGGCTTCTCGGCGGCGGAAAGGTCGAGGTCGACTCCGACGGCGAGAAGCAGACTATCGAGGGGAGTTCGGTGATTCTGGCGAGTGGCTCCTACCCCCGGACCATCCCCGGCTATGAGATCGATGGCGAAAAAATCGTCACCTCCGATCATGCCCTCGATTGGCCGGACCGCCCCGAGCGGGTGGCGATTGTCGGCGGTGGTGTGATCGGATGCGAGTTTGCCTCGCTGCTCACGGACATGGGATCGGAGGTCCACGTCTTCGAGATGATGGATCAGATCATTCCCGGGTCCGACCCCGAGGCGGCAAAGATGCTGCAGCGGCAGTTACAGAAACGGGGTGTCAAGTTCCACGTCGGGGTCGGGGTCGAAGCCCCAGAGATCGGTGACTCGGTGACCATCCCCTTCGGCGACGAGAGTGTCGAGGTAGATGTCGTCCTGGTCGCGGTGGGCAGGGGACCGTTTACCGATGATGTCGGACTCGACAAGACGGCGGCCAAGGTCGACCGCGGCTTCGTAGAAGTAGATCCCGACACGATGCTCACCGCCGAGCCCGGCCTCTACGCCGTGGGCGATATCGTCGCCGGCACTCCCCAGCTCGCCCATGTTGGCTTCGCCGAGGGCATCGCCGCCGTCACCCACATCGCCACCGGCAACCCCGAGCCGGTCAACTACCAGGCAATTCCCCGGGTCACCTACACCCAGCCGGAGGTGGCAGAGGTGGGGATGTCTGCCGAGCAGGCGGAGGCTGAGGGGATCGAAGTCGAGACCGCGAAACACGCCTTCAACGGCATCGGGCGGGCGATCATCATCGGCCACAACCAGGGCTTCACGAAGGTCGTGTCGAGGAAGGACGGTCCGATCATCGGGGCTACCGTCGTCGGTCCGCACGCGGGGGAGTTGATCCACGAGCTCATGTACTCCGTGGGGTGGGAGGCCCTACCCTCGGAGGCCGCAGCCTTCATCCATGCCCACCCAACCCTGTCCGAAGCAGTGGGGGAGACCCTGATGGCTGCTGCCGGCCGTAGTCTTCACTAGAGGAGCGAAAAAGTGTCAACCACAGTCACAATGCCCCAGCTGGGCGAAACGGTAACCGAAGGCACCATTCTCAAATGGGCGAAACAGGTCGGAGACAGCATCAGCGAGGACGAGGTCCTCGTCGAGATATCCACCGACAAAGTCGACACCGAAGTGCCTTCCCCGGCGGCGGGGACCATCCTCGAAATCCTGGTCGAAGAGGGCGACACCGTAGAGGTCGGCACCCCGCTTGTTGTCATCGGCGAGGAGGGCGAGGAGCCCTCCGATTCGGGGGCTGAGGAAGTGACCCCCGACGTCGAAGCCAGCGATACGGACGCGGAGGAAGACGAGACCGAGGGAGGCTCAGAACCCGAACCGACCGAGACTCCCGCCGAGGAGCCGGCTGAAGAGGAGTCGAAAGAGTCCGACGCCGAGGAATCGGAGGAGCCTTCTGCCGAGGAGTCCGAAGACCCGACGAAGTCCGAGATCGCTGCCTTCTTCGCCGAGCCGGACGAGTCCGAGAAACAGCCCCAGCTGCTCTCCCCGGTGGTCCGCAAGCTGATCAGGGAAAACGATGTCGACCTTTCGGCGATCGACGGCAGCGGCCAGGGCGGGCGGATCACCCGCAAGGACGTCGAGGCTTATCTGGAGTCGGGTCCGTCGCCGCAGCCGGAGCCTGCCGAGAAAAAGGCTCCCGAAGAGCCCGCCCAGGCAACCGAGCCCGCCGAAGAGCCCGAGTCGGAACGCGCCGCGGAGCCGGCACCGGCAGCAAAGGCCCCCCAGCCTGCTTCAGGAGCCGAAGAAGTAGAGCTCGACCGGATCCGGATACGCACCGCCCAGAACCTGGTCAAGGCGAAACAGACCGCAGCCCATGTCTGGACTTCGGTTGAAGTCGATTTCGAGCGGGTGGAGCGGGTACGACAGGCCCACAAGGCTGCCTTCAAAGAGAGCGAAGGCTTCTCGCTGACATATCTCCCGTTCATCTCACGGGCCGTGATCGACGCCCTCAAGGCATACCCGGTGGTGAACAGCTCCTTCTACCTCGAAGAGAAGAAGGCGGTGTTCCACAAGGCGGTGAACCTCGGCATCGCAGTCGATCTCAATGAGAAGGGGCTTGTCGTCGGCAGTGTCCGTAACGCTGACGGGCTTCGAATGGTGGGCCTCGCCCGATCGGTCAAGGAAATCGCCGACAAGGCGAGAGGGCCGGGCCTGGAGATCGACGACATAACCGGTTCCACCTTCACCATCACCAACCCCGGTCCGTTCGGGTCGTTCATGTCGGCGCCGATCATCAACGTGCCCAATGTCGCGATCCTTTCGACCGACACGGTCGCCAAGCGACCGACGGTTGTGACCAGTGCTGACGGACAGGACCTGATCGCGATCCGCCATATCGGCTACCTCGGGCTCACCTGGGACCATCGCGCCTTCGATGGGTCGACCGCAGTCCTGTTCCTGGCGAGGATCAAGGAGAACATCGAGACATGGGACTGGGAACAGGAACTGGCTTGACGTCAGACGGAATGCCGCTGCTCCGCACCCGCTGGCTCGGGCGTCTCGCCTATGCCGAGGCCTGGGACCTGCAACGTGCTTTCCATCAGGGAAAGGTCGAAGGCCGAACTGGCGACGACTACCTGTTCCTGCTCGAGCACCCTCCGGTGTTCACCATCGGCAGGAATGGAGATGCAAACAATCTGCTCGCCTCCCAGCAGGCGGTCGCTGCCAAAGGGGCTGAAGTCTTCCATGTCGACCGGGGTGGCGACATCACCTTCCACGGTCCCGGCCAACTGGTTGGCTACCCGATCGTGGGGCTCGACGACCCGAAACAGATCGTGCCGTTCGTCCGGAAGCTCGAAGAGGTTCTGATCCGCAGCGTTGCCGAGTTCGGTATCGGAGCCTGGCGGGAAGATGGCTATACCGGAGTCTGGACTGCGCGCGGAAAGGTTGCCGCCATCGGGGTCAGGGTCTCGCGTCGGGTCAGCATGCACGGCTTCGCACTCAACCTCGACCCGGACATGGACTTCTTCACGATGATGAACCCCTGCGGCATCGAAGACCGTCCCGTGACCAGCCTGAGTGAGCTGGCGGGGCGCAAGGTCTCCCTCGAGGAGGCGGTCGAAGTCGTGGAGAGGCACTTTGCCGATGTGTTCGGATACGTCGAGAGCGAGACCCAGCATGCCGCATTCGTCCGCGGTCAGGGAAAGCCGAAAGAGTTCGAAGTCGATCGTCTCCTCGCCAATGGAACCTTCAGCCCCGAGCGTCGGAGCCTCGAACCCGTCCTTCTCAATGGCCGTCTGCCGGGCGAGCCGGAGCGCCCACCGTGGATGAAGGTGACGGCGAAACTCGACGGTGACTACCTCGAGCTGAAGAAGATGATGCGCGGACTCGAGTTGAACACGGTTTGCGAAGAGGCCAACTGCCCCAACATCTACGAATGCTGGGGGATGGGCACCGCGACGCTGATGATCCTCGGCGACAAATGCACCCGGGCTTGTTCCTTTTGCAATGTCGACACCGGCAAACCGACTGAGTTCGACGTCTTCGAGCCCTTTCGCGCTGCGGAAGCGATCAAGAAGATGAGCTTGAAGCATGCGGTAATCACGTCGGTGAACCGGGACGACCTCGATGACGGAGGCTCAGGGATCTTCGCCCACACCATCACCGAGACCCGCCGACAGTCTCCTGGTACAGAGATCGAGGTGCTGATTCCCGACTTCAAAGGTGACCGCGAAGCTTTGCAGACGGTCATGGACGCCCGACCCGAGGTCCTCAATCACAACACCGAGACCGTGATCCGTCTCCAGCGCGACATCCGCACCTCGGCGAGTTATGGACGGTCGCTTGCGTTGCTGTGGCGGGCGAAGCAAATGAACCCTGATGGTTTGACCAAGTCCGGCCTGATCGTCGGTATGGGCGAGACAAGGGAAGAAGTGCTGGGGATCCTCGCCGACATGAGGACGGTGGGCATCGACATCGTCACCATCGGACAATATCTCCGCCCGACGGCCCGGCACCGCCCGATCCACCGTTACGTACACCCCGACGAGTTCGCCGAATACAAAGCGTTCGGCGAGGGAATGGGCATCCCCCATGTCGAGTCCGGCCCGCTGGTCCGCTCCAGCTATCACGCCAAAGAAAGCCGCGAGGCCGTCCCGATCTCGATCGGAGTCAAGGGATAGTCAATCTGTACGCCTCTGATGATTGGCGAGGACTCGTGATGGAAGCGTCCTCAGGGAGCCGACATAGTGTCACTAATGCTCACCATGGCGCCGATCCAATGTCCTTCAAGTGGTGACCCCACTCCTTCTGCCACTCGGCTAGGAGACTCGCCCCTTTCATGGTGCGTATGCGCTGACCGATTCCTTCGACGGCAGCCAGGCCTTCCGGAGTGTCCAACGTCGACTTCATTTCGTCAGGGAGCAATCGGATGGCGTCAGGACTTCCCCGGATGAGGTCAGCGTGGTAGCTCAAATTCAGGGCACTGATTTGTTTTCGGGGACGCTTGGTTTTACGGATCGGGTCGTTCGTGGACGGTAGCTCAGCGACTTTCGGAGCTCCGAGACCAAGGACGGTTCGGTAGAAACCGCCTCCGGTCTTCTCCTCCAATGGAACCGACAAGGCCGACTCGACGACTTGTCGCTGAGTGAACGGTGTGAGGACTTCACACTCTGGCCCGAACATCCATCTCGGGGAAAAGTTGATCCCGCGGGCCGTTCGGGTGTTGAGAACAGCGAGTGTTGGGCCAGCGGGATGATCCGCGTACTGGTGCGTGGCTGCGAGGAACCGTTCCCTGCCCCTTTCTGACAGCCACTTGGCAACAGGTTGGGACCACATACCTTCCTGTTGTAAGCGAGCTGCTCGAACAAGGGCACGCCAAACGTGCTCCATCCTCTGATGGGGGTTCGATTCGGCGAGGCAATCATCTGTCACGAAGAGGTTCTTTATCAGAACATCGCCAGCGAGTCCGTCGATCACAAGTCGCCGCTCGTCGCGCAGACGAGAAGCCATAGGCTCAAGCCACGTATGCATCCACGTTTCGTAGAAGACTCTCTGCCTGAATGAGCTCTCGGGCCGGCGGAAGTCGTCAGGGTGACTTGTGATGTGCTGCCGTATTCCGAGACGATCGGCGACAGGCGGTGACAGTTCCAGGTCAAGCTCGTAGCCGTTGTCTGTGCTGGTGGTGTGGGCATCGACAGGCCGACGTGATCGCCGCCGGGTTACAGCTGCCAAAAGGCGGGAATCCCATCCTCCGCTCAACGTGACAACGGGTCTCTCCTGCCAGATACGAGGGACTGCGGACTCGACTGCTTCGAGGATGGTCTTTGCCGACGCTGCTTGTTGAGGTAGTTCCGTCCAGAAGGTTCGAAAGGGCTGGACAGCTACGCGCCTTCCGTCCATGAGAAGAGACTTGCCTCCCTCAAGCAGTCTGACCTCTTTCGCTGGTGTCGCCCCACCTATGGGATATCCAAGGGTCAAAATATCGATCCACGCATCCCAATCAGTCGATAGGGAACCCAAATCACTGAGAGGAACGGGTGATGATGCGAATGCGACTCCCTCCTCGACTCTCCTGTAGTAGACGGTTGCCAGTCCTGTTGCCGATGCAAATATCCGGGCGGACGATCCTTGAAAGTGAACCCCAGTGTGCCCCTCATTGGCCGCCTCGTTCCAGGATCGGTCAGTTGTTCGCCCCGTTTCGAAGAGAAAGCTGCTGTTGTCCCTCACCGAGCGCCGACTCTTCCCTGAGATCCAAATCCTGCACGCGGCATTGGGCAAGCGCAACTCATCAACCAAGGGTGCCAGTTTCAGCAGTTGCAGGTCGATCGCCGTGTCCCTTATCCCGAGGACGCCGCAAATGAAAGGTCGACGCGCAAACACATGGCTCAAGTCATCTCCTCTGGGACGAAATGGAACTCCGATCTTCCAACAAGCGGCTCGCAGGATGCGCCGGCTAATGATTGTACCGCCCGCACAAAATGACGGCACGTCATGCGAGAGAATCGAACTCTGTTCCCTTGTAAGGTGGTTTAGGCAATTCGATTGGAGCAGTTGTCCTAGTGAGCAACGGCGATGCTGAGCCAAGGTCAATGGTGCGAGCCGAACTCGCTGAGATTTCGGAAACGCTCGCAGAAATCCTGGATTTGCTGCGGAGTCTTGGACAAGACCTTCCCAAGTACCATGCGTCGACGTATCAAGCAATCGAGTCGCTCTTTGCCATCCACCGGGAAATTGACTCGCTCAGGACTCTTCCTCAAATGGCAACTCCCTATGGTGGTTTTGCGATATCACCCGATTTGGCTCGTCTAATTGTCGAGCAGGTTCTTCTGAACAAGCCGGTCATGATCGTCGAGCTTGGGTCTGGCGCCTCAACGATCTTGCTGGGACACGTTGCCGAGACCTTGCCTGGAACGAGAGTTGTGAGCCTTGAGCACGACCCGCTTTGGTATGCAAACACGCTTATCGATCTGGAAACTCATCGTGTGCACAATGTCGACCTGCGGTACGCTCCGCTTACCCCGATCGAGATTGATTCGAGAGAATACCTGTGGTATTCCATCGAGGCATTAAAGGATTTGAGGGACATCGATCTCGTCCTCGTAGACGGCCCACCAGGTGATGTTGGACCGAAGGCTCGATTTCCGGCGGGTCCTGTACTTCACCCAAAATGTCGCGACGGCTGCCTTTGGATCGTTGATGACACGGTCCGGGAGGATGAACAGGAGGTCGTTCGGCATTGGATGGATACCATGAAACTTGATCTGTTGTTTGAGCGAGTTTGGAGGAAAAAGGGAGCCACCGTGCTCAGAGCGCCCACTACGTGAGTATGAAGATTCCAGACGACAGTAAAGGAGTACTGGTGGATGTGCGCGTCCTGGCAGACATGAGATCACGCCTGCTTGGTGTTGAACGTGAGTCTCCTGGTGCGAACAACAGGGCGGCTAGTCTGGCGGAAGATCTCGCCAAAGCAAAGGCCACCACGAAGCGCTTCCAAGAAGAGGCCAAACGCTTACGAGAAGAGCTCGGGAAATCTCGACAGTCCGTGGACGAGCTAGTCATCCGGATGCGGATGATGGAGGCTGATGCCATTTCGGCAGCGCAAGAGATTGAAACTCTAGAGGAGGAGATTCGCCGGATGAAAGAAAGCAAGGCCTGGCGGGCGGTTTCCCGATACCGGCGAACTATCAAATGGCTGGGTCGACGAGGAGGGAATGAACGCTGACCGTTGCCCAGATGAGCACTGATTTGATTCGCTGTGTTGTCTTCAGTGGTAGGTGAAGGGGAGGACCTCTAGAGCCTTCGTTGCCGGGTTCGCGCTGGACGAACAGCGACACAGGGTCGAAGTGCCCAAAGGGACCGAACGCCTAGACTCTGCCCGCCTATGGAGCAACGCTTCTAACGTCGTGTAATGATTGACCACACCTCTCGCGTCCGACGGCTCCAGGAGCTGATGTCAAATCACGAAGTCGATGCCATGTTGCTCACCGCCGGGGCGGACCTGCCTTATTTCTCCGGGTATACGGCGATGCCTCTGGAGCGGATCACCGCTTTTGTTGTAGGTCGCGAGGGGGATCCCACTCTCTTCGTGCCCGCCCTCGAAGCGCCCCGGGTCGAACCTGGCGACTTCGAGATCGCGTCATGGGGCGAGACCGACGACCCGATCGGGCTGGTCGCAAAGCGCCTTGGATCGCCGAGCACCGTTGCTGTCGGCGAAACGATGTGGTCGTCTTTTCTCCTCGATTTCCAGAGCCGTATGCCTGCGGTCGAGTGGAGCGTTGCCTCTGATCTCACTAGAGAACTGAGGATGCGCAAGGAGCCGGCAGAAGTCGACCGGCTCCGCGGGGCCGCTGAGGCCACCGACCGGGTGCTGGCGCGGATCCCCTCCGAGGTGAAGTTCGTCGGCAGGACACAGACCGATGTCGCCGCTGATTTCGCCCGAATGACCGTCGATGAGGGACACGATCGGTCATGGTTCACCATCATCGCTTCAGGCCCCGACAGCGCCTCGCCGCACCATGAGACCGGGAGCCGCAAGATCGAGCAGGGAGACATGGTCGTCTGCGACTTTGGTGGGACGATCGACGGATATCACTCCGATGTCACCCGGACCTTTGTCGTCGGTCCCCCCACACCAAAACAGCAGGAGGTTCATGACTTGGTCGTTGCGGCCAATGCCGCCGGTCGGGCTGCAGTCGCCCCCGGTGTGCCCTGCCAGGAGGTCGACCGGGCCACCCGCCGGGTGATCGAAGACGGTGGTTACGGCCGTTACTTCATCCATCGCACCGGGCACGGGATCGGGCTCGAAGGCCATGAGCACCCCTACATCGTCGAAGGCAACGATCTGGGCCTCGAGTCCGGGATGACATTCTCGGTCGAACCCGGAATCTACATTCCCGGCGAGTTCGGGGTGAGAGTCGAAGACATCGTCGCCTGCGGTCCTGAAGGGGTCGACGACCTCAACCGGGCGGAACGTGCACTGATCGAGATTGGCTAGGCCGGGTAGACAATCGGGATCATCAGCGTCAACACGATGATCGTGAGGATCGTCAATGGTGCCCCGAGCCGCATGTAGTCACTGAACTTGTAGCCTCCGGGCCCGTAGACCATGGTGTTGGTCTGATATCCGATCGGGGTGAGGAACGACGCCGAGGCACCGATCGCCACGGCCACGGCCATCCCCCGGGGGTCGACCCCTGACATCGGTGCGGCCGCGATGGCGATGGGGAGCATCAAGAGTGCCGTGGCGTTGTTGGTGACCAGTTCGGTGAGAGTCAGTGTCACCAGGATCACCCCGAGCAGTATCCCGTATTGGCCGAAACCGCCCAGCAGGCCGACCATCCCGTCGGCAACGGCGTCGGCAAGCCCCGAAGACTCAACGGCAGCGGCGAGGCCAAATGCCGAGGCGATCAAGCCGATGACTTCGAGGTCGACCCCGCGGCGCGCCTCGTCAGGCGTGAGCACACCAACTACAACCAGGAAGATCGCAGCAACCAGCGCGGCAATGAGGATCGGCACAATACCGGCGGCAGCGAGAACGATCATGGTCCCCAACGTGAGAAGGGTGATGCCCGCCCCTGGGGCGACCGGGGCAATCGACTCGTCCATTGGCGCCACGAGCAGGAAGTCGGACCGGTTTCGCCAGCGGTCGGCGAACCCGGGGTCGGCGATGATCACCAGACTGTCGCCAACCCGAATCTCCACCTCCCCGAGCTTGGCTTCGAGCCTCTGGCTGGCGCGATGGATTGCGATCACCGCAGACTGGTACTTCCGCCGGAAACCGAACTCCTTCAGGGTGTGGCCGACCAGGTCGCTGTCGGCTCCGATCACCACCGTGAAGTAGTGCACCGATGGGTGGTCGAGTTGATCGACATGGGTTTGCTCTGCGAAAGAGAAGCCGGGCAGCCGCTGCAGGTCGAGGATGTTCTCGATCTGTCCCACGAAGCGGAGTATGTCGCCACCCCTCAGGGTCGTGGTCGGGGTGGCGGGGGCGATGGACTCTTCGCCGCGGTCGACCGATGCCAGAAACACGCCTTCGAGTTGTCTCAGTCCTGCATCTTCGACGGTGGCACCATCGGCGGGCCCGTTGACACTCACCACCATTTCGATCGTGTAGTCCCTGAAGCCCTCCTCGAAATCCGACCGCGCCGACTTGCGCGCCCCGAGGACCTTCGGGGCGATCATGATGGTGATGACGATGCCGAGCAATGCAATCGGCAGCCCCACAATCCCGGTTTCGAAGAAACCAAGGGGCTCGAGGCCGGATTCGATCATCTGGCCGGAGACCACCAGGTTGGTGGAAGTCCCGATAACGGTGAGCATCCCGCCGAGGATCGCCCCGTAGGAGAGCGGCATCAGGAAAGTTGACGAGTCGACGCCACGACGCTTCGCCCACGACGACACCTGGGGGACCAACATCGCCACCAGGGGGATGTTGTTGACGAACCCGGAGATGGTCACAGTGGGGGTGAGCAGCCGCAACATCGGCCGCCTGGTATCGCCGCTGTACCCCAGCAAGTACTTTGTGATCGGGTCGAGCGCCCCCGTTTTGGAGACGGCACGGGCCACCACGAAGAGGGCAGCGACCGTGATCGGAGCGGGATTGGAGAAGCCGGAGAAGGCCTCGGTTGTCGAGATGACCCCGATCGCGAGCAGGAAGACGACACCAGTGAAGACGAGGAGAGAGGGAGACCCGATCTCCTTCCAGAGACCGATCAGGATGACCACGACCACGAGGGCAACGATCCATGCTTCGAAAGTCATTCGTCCCCCGGTTTCATCAGCCAGTCACCACGTCAATAAGCTAACAAGAGGCGTCCCAACGGGCGCCCTGTCAGGGTGTGCCCGCCCGATTCGGCTCCCACCATTTGCCCGCCCAAAGCGTAGCGGTCCCTGCCGGCGTCACAACTGAGAACCTTTCGACGTGTCGGCTTGACTACGGGGCCGATCTGGATAAGGCTGAGGGCTCATCGTCAAAGTGTTGAGGATCAGGGGGTGGTCTCGTGGCGTATGTTTCTGGAAACAACGGTCCAACTGACCTTTATCCTGTGGGGCGATGACCGTCTCTCATTCAAACCACGTCAAGGCCCTGGAGGCCGAGTCGATTCACATCATCCGGGAGGCTGTTGCTGAATCCGAACGTCCTGTCCTGCTGTTCTCCGGCGGGAAGGACTCTGCCCTGGTCCTGCGGCTGGCAGTAAAAGCCTTCTACCCCGCCCGGCTCCCGTTCCCGGTGATGCATGTCGACACCGGCCACAATTTCCCCGAAGTACTCGAGTTCCGGGACCGGACCATCACCGAGCTCGATGCCGAGCTGATAGTTGCTTCCGTTCAGGACTCGATCGATGCCGGACGGGTGACAGAGGAGACCGGCCCTTACGCGTCGAGGAACCGCCTTCAGATCGAACCCCTCCTCGCCGCCATCCAGCAGAACAAGTTTGACGCAGTTTTCGGTGGAGCACGCCGCGATGAAGAGAAGGCTCGTGCCAAAGAGCGGGTGTTCTCGTTCCGGGACGGTTTCGGCCAGTGGGACCCGAAAAACCAACGACCCGAGCTATGGAGCCTCTACAACGGCCGGCACCGCCAGGGTGAACATGTCCGGGTGTTCCCCATCTCCAACTGGACCGAGCTCGACGTCTGGCAGTACATCCGTGACGAAGAAGTGGAGCTTCCCACCATCTATTTCAGTCACCTCCGCAAGGTCTTCGAGCGCGACGGCATGCTGATGGCCGACTCGGCCTACATCGAGAGGATGGACGGCGAGGAAGTATTCGAGGCCGAGGTCCGCTTCCGGACTGTCGGCGACATGTCCTGCACGGCGGCAGTCGAGTCACCGGCGAGCACCCTCGACGAGATCATTGCCGAGGTCGCGATCTCCCGGATCACCGAGCGCGGCGCCAGCCGTGCCGACGATCGGACCGCAGATGCGGCCATGGAAGACAGAAAGCGCCAGGGCTACTTCTGATGACAACCGAACTGGTCCGCCTCGCCACCACCGGGTCGGTCGACGACGGCAAGTCGACGCTGATCGGCCGATTGCTCTACGACTCCAAACAGATCTTTCAGGATCAGATGGACGCGGTCGAAGATGCCAGCCGACGGAGAGGTACCGACTATGTCGACCTCGCTCTCCTCACCGACGGCCTGCGCGCCGAGCGGGAGCAGGGGATAACCATCGATGTCGCCTACCGCTACTTCGCCACCCCGAAGCGCAAATTCATCCTCGCCGACACCCCGGGCCACATCCAATACACCCGCAACATGGTGACCGGTTCGTCCACCGCCAACATCGCACTGATCCTCGTCGATGCCCGAAATGGTGTGGTCGAACAGACCAAACGCCATTCCTTCCTGGCGTCTTTGCTCGGTGTGCCCCACCTCGTCTTGTGTGTCAACAAGATGGATCTGGTCGACTGGAGCCAGGACCGTTACAACGAGGTTGTCGAGGAGTTCCGGGAGTTCGCCACCAAGCTCGACATCCACGATCTAAGATTCGTCCCCGTCTCAGCGCTTCTTGGCGACAACATCGTCAACTACTCCGAGAAGATGGAGTGGTACCGCGGTCCGACAGTGATCCAACTCCTCGAGGAGATTCACGTCGCCAGCGACTTCAACATGATCGATGTGCGGTTCCCGGTTCAGTACGTGATCCGGCCCCACCGCAACGGATTCCACGACTACCGCGGCTATGCGGGAACTGTGGCTGGGGGACTGATGAAGCCCGGCGACGAGGTGATGGTCTTACCGAGTGGTTTCACCACCCGGATCGCCAGTATCGACACCTTCGACGGGCCGCTCGAATCGGCCGCACCACCAATGTCGGTTGTCCTCACCCTCGAAGACGACCTCGACATCTCCCGGGGAGACATGATCTGCCGCCCGCGAAACCAGCCCGAGGCGACCCAGGACGTCGACGCCATGATCTGTTGGATGGCTGAGGGCCCGGGGATGCAGGCTGGCTCCAAATATGAGATCAAGCACACGACCAGGTGGGGGAGGGCAATGGTCAACGATCTCCAGTACCGGCTCGACGTCAACACCCTGCACCGGGAAGAGGGTCCGACCCAGCTTGCCCTCAACGAAATCGGCCGGGTGAGGATGAGGACGACCACTCCCTTCTTCGTCGATGATTACCGCCGGAACCGTCAAACCGGGTCGTTCATCCTCATCGACGAGTCGAGTCACACCACAGTCGCGGCCGGGATGATCACCGGCAAGGCGACGTGAGCGAAAACGTCGTCCGCCATCACGGCGAGGTGGCCGAGAACGAGCGATTTACCCTCACCGGCGGGCCGGGATGCTCTGTCCTCCTGACCGGCCTCTCCGGGTCAGGCAAGTCGACCCTCGCCTATGCAGTGGAGAAGGCCCTGATCGAACGGGGACGGATCGCCTTTGTACTCGACGGCGACAACCTCCGCTTTGGTCTCAACGCCGACCTCGGGTTCTCGCCGGAGGATCGGGCCGAAAATGTGCGGAGGGTGACCGAGGTTGCCCGACTGATGGCCGACGCCGGCATGGTTGCGCTGCTGCCAATAATTGCGCCCTATGAGGCAGACCGAGCTGTAGCGCGAGAACGGCACGACAAAAGTGGAACCAGGTTCCTGGAAGTGTTTGTCGATACCCCGCTCGAGGTGTGTGAGGAGCGTGACCCCAAGGGTTTGTATGCCCGGGCGCGGGCCGGAGAGATCACTGACATGACGGGTGTGGACGCTCCCTATGAACGCCCGGCTAAACCGGACCTGGTCGTGGAGGGCGCAGCCGGATCGGTCTCAGATGGGGTGGGGCGATTGATCGCCCTGATTCTATAGAGAAGAATCAGGCGTCTGTCTGGCGATCAGTCAGTCCACTTTCCCGTTTTGAATCGTGTTCCGTCGGAGAGGCTGACCCACCATCCTCCTCGGGCGGGGTGGTAGTTGGCTATGTCGTCTTTTCCGTCGCCGTTGAAGTCTCCGACGACTTGGCTGGTCCATCCGGTGTCGATGCCGAAGGTTGTC
>JBGTCK010000083.1:0-28059 GCA_041748855.1 Acidimicrobiia bacterium | reverse complement strand
GCGAGAGGACGGAATACAGCGCGAAATAACGCGCAGTAATCACAAGCGTGCAATTCGCATTTCCCCAGGTCACAGTATATTTTGAGTGATAACGATGAACGACCAGCACCTTGCCTTCAAATGAGCTACATCGGGGGATGAACCGCAACCCGCTGTTGCTCGCCGCGGGTGTCCTCCTGTGGACGGGTGTTGCCTGGGGTGGGCGAATCGGGCTGTTGGCGGACGGTGACGGCTGGACCGACCTGCTCCGGATCGGAGGGTCCTTGCTGCTCGGGTTGGTCACCGCCATTGGGCTGGCTGTTCCGTCGCTGCGGCCTCGGGCGACGCCGCTGTTCTATCTGTTCAGCATCTGGACCTTAGGGCTGTGGCTGCGGAGCATGGTGGTCACTTGGACCGGGTCGGGCAGCCTGCCGTTTCAGCTGGTGCACACGGTCCTCGCTGCGGGATTCTTCGGCCTGGCTTATCTGGTCTGGAAAGTCGCGCGAGGCCGGGCAGTGGAGACCGCCCCTCCGACGCCCGAGGTGTCAGAGGTAGAGGGCCCTAGGCACTCCGCTTGAAGACCCGGGCCTCGATCGCCCGGGCCCGGCACTGCTGGCCCACCCGATAGTTGGGGCGGGAGCCGATCCGCGAGCGCACCCTCACCCCGCCAGCCATGGCCAGTGTGATCAGCTGGTCGTGTCCGAAGTACTCGATGTGTGCCACCGACGCATTTGGGGTCTCCCCGACAGAGATCTGGACGTCCTCGGGACGGGTCATCACCGCCACCGGGCCGGAGAGGGGAGTGGTGAACCGTCCCAACACGGTGTCGGCGAAGCCTCCGACCGCGTCGGTTTCGAGCACGTCGGCATCACCGAGAAAGGTGGCAACCCATTCGTCCACCGGGTTGGTGTAGAGGTGGGCGGGCGTGTCCGCCTGGAGGACTTTGCCGTCACGCATTACCGCAACGATGTCGGAGGTTGCGAGTGCCTCCTCCTGGTCGTGGGTGACAAAGACTGCGGTGGTCCTCGCCTCGGTGAGGATCACTTTCAGCTCCCGGCGCACCCTGTCCCTCAGGGCGGCGTCGAGATTGGAGAAGGGCTCGTCGAGGAGGATGACGTCGGGTTCGGGGGCGAGGGCCCGGGCCAATGCAACCCGCTGCTGCTGGCCACCTGACAGCTCGCCGGGCATCCGTTCGCCGAGGCGCCCCAACCCCACCAGCTCCATGACTTCGTCCACCCGGCCCGTGTTCCGACCCCGGGGAAGACCGTACGCGATGTTCTTGCGCACCGTCATGTGCGGGAAGAGGGCGTAGTCCTGGAAGACCATGCCGACCCGTCTCTTGTCCGGGGGCACGAAGGTATCGGCGTCGAGGACCCTCCGACCCCTGATCTCTACTGCTCCGGAGGCCCGTTCGAATCCGGCGATCACCCGGAGCGCAGTCGTCTTCCCGCATCCGGACGGCCCGAGCAGGGTGAGGACGCTGCCCATCCACACGTCGAGGCTGAACCCATCGAGAGCTACGGCGTCGTCGTAGGTCTTGGTCAGGTCCCGAGCGCGGATTGCAAGTTGGTCAGTCGCTGAGTTCACGTGTCATCACCAGAAACAGAGGAACTATTGATACCGCGATCAGGGCGATACCGGACAAGCTTGCCCTGGTCAGGAAACCTTCGCTAGTCGTGCTCCAGATACGGACCGCCAGAGTCTCGAACTCGTTGGGTCTCAGCAATAGCGTCGCCGGCAGCTCTTTGATCACCCCGATGAACACCAGTGCACCACCCGCGAGCAGTCCGGGGGCGATCAGGGGGATGGTGACCCGGAACAGAGTCGAAATCTGGCTGTGGCCGAGGCCTCGAGAGGCCTCTTCGAGATAGGGGTTGAAACGCCGTATCGAGTCCTGGGTGCTGCTCATCGATTGCGCCAGAAACATCACCACGTACGCGGCGATCAGGAGGAACAGGGTCTGGTACAGCGGCCGGGCCCAGGCAAGGGCAAATCCGACCACCGCAACGCCCACCGTGATGTGGGGAAGTGAATAGGTGCCCCAGACCGTCGATTCCGCCCAGCCGCTCATACGAGAGCTCTGGCGCGCGGTCACCATGGCGACCGGGATCGAGATCGCCGCAGCGGCGGTGGCGGCGATTATTGCAACCGTGAGGGACCGTCCGATCTCGGGCCAGATCGAGGGGATCGTTTGACCCGCAGAGAGGCCACGAGTGAGCCAGTAGGTGAGAACCGCTACCGGAACTACCAGGCTCACGGTGACGATCGTCCCGAGGAACCCGGTGGCGAGCCAACGCTGTCGGCTGTTCAGGTCGGTGTGCTGTCGCCGGCGTGGTGGTTTGGTCTTGTGGTACTGGGCGCGTCCTCTGGTGCGCCGCTCGGCAATGAGGATGACGATGGCAACGGCCATGAGAATCGCGGAAAGTGTGCCGGCAGGGCGCCGGTCGATTTGGCCCTGATACAGCGTGAAGATGGCCCTGGTGAAGGTGTCGAAGCGGAGCAGGGATACCGCCCCGAAGTCGGACAGCGTGTAGAGCCCGACCATCAGTCCTGCCGAGACGAGGGCCGGACGCAACTGGGGGACGGTCACGGTGAAGAAAGCTTTGAGTCGGGAGGAGCCGAGTCCGACAGCTGCCTCTTCGGTGGCCGGGTCGATCAACTGGAGGCCGGGAGTCACGATGAGATGGGCCATCGGGGCGAGAAAGATGGCGAGAGCTAGCCATGCGCCGACGAACCCGTAGGGAGTTGGGACCTCTATCCCGAAGACCCTTTCGAACATTCCGCCGGGGCCGGTGGCGCCGATGATGGTCAGCGCCGCCACATAGGAGGGGATGACGAGGGGGAGTGCGGCGAGGATCATCCAACCGCGGCGGAACCGGATCGTGGTCCTCGTCGTGACCCAGGCGGTGGTCGTCCCGATGGCAAGGGCGGTGGCCGTGACGGCAGCGGTGAGGACAAGTGTGTTGAGGAACAGTTCGAACAGCCGGTCGGTCGGAAGCATCACCCCGCTGCCCCGGCTCAAGACCTGCCAGAGGAGGCTGATCGGTGGGATCGCCACCGGGATCAGCACCAGGATGGCTGCGGTCCACCACCCACGGGAAAGGGCGCGCTGCTGGCGCGCCCTTTCCCTCGCGGGAGGTGCTGCGACCGTCAAATCACACCAGACCGGCTTCGCTCACGAGTCGTGTCGCCGTCTCCAACAGGTCGGCAAGGCTCGACAGGTCGATGTCGGGCGCGTTGATCTCATCCAGTGACGGAAGATCGGGGTCGCTCGCCGCTCCCGTGAGCGAGAACTCATTGGTCTCGTTCACGAAGTACTCCTGGGCGGAGTCGGAGAGCAGAAACTCGACGAACCGTGCCGCGGCTTCTGGCCTTTGGGAAGCCGACAGCACTCCGGCACCTGCGGGCATTACCAGAGTCCCGACGTCTCCGGCCGGGATGTACCAGTTCTCCGCACCGCTTCCAGCGCCCTCATCGAGGAGCCGGAGCAGGTAATAGTGATTGGTCAGCCCACTTCCGATCTCCCCGGCATCGACAGCGGCGACTATCGGGCTGTTCCCTTCGAAAGAGACCGGCTGGGCCGCAGCGAGTCGCCGCAGCCAGTCGAGAGTCCCATCTTCGCCCCGCTCGACGATCATGGCAGCGACAAACGCCAGGAAGGAGCCGTTGGTCGGTGCGACACCGATGTCGCCGGCCCACTCGGGGTTGTCGACGACGTCGTCGATGGTCTGGGGCAGGTCCTTGCTGGTGGCAGAATCGTGGATGAAGACCCTGATCCGGCCCGAAGTGCCCACCCATTTGTCGTCGACATCGCTGAACTTGCCGTCGACGAGGTCGATGGTGGAATCGTCCAGTTCGGCCAACATGTCCTTGACCGCACCGAGCGATGCCGGGTCCTGTGCGAAGAAGACGTCTGCCTCGGTGGTTTCGCCTTCGGCGAGGAGGGTGGCAGCCAACTCGGTCGAGCCTGCGTATCGCACTTCGACCTCGATCCCGGTTTCGCCGGTGAACTGGTCGAACAGGGGCTGGACCAGCTCTTCGCTTCTACCTGAATAGATGACGAGGGGGCCTTCCGCATCATCTGAGCCCGACCCGCAGGCGCTGAGAACCAGTACACCTGCAACCAGGACTGCAACCAACCGTTTCATCCGAATTCTCCAATATCGTTAGCTACCGAACGAATATGGAATGTATTAGTACTACCCGCGTAGTGCAAATTATTCTCGCAGAGATTTCCTGCACTGTGCAGGCCAATGAAGGTGCGGGCTAGCCAACGAGGAGGGGGATCTCCACTTCTCGGGGGTCTAGGCCGCCGTGATAGGCGCGGAGGCGTTTGTCGAAGCCGCGGGGGAGCAGAACGCGGCCCTCGGGCGCCATGAGGACCCCGGAGCCCGAACGTGCCAGCGCGTCCGGTGACGGGTCCGCCCCGAAGAGGGGGGAGGGCTCGACAACGCTGCCGCCGGTCAGTTCCACCAGCGCCGCAGTGTCATCGCCGTCGCACCAGAGGTGGATCCCCCTCGGGTCGCCGGCGAAGCGGAGGCCTTCGAAGCGCGGCTCCCGGATCAGCAGCTTTTGGTCTTCGGCGTAATCGATGAGGCCGTGGTCCGCAGTGCCCAACAAAACGGCCCCCGGCGGCAATCCGCGGGCGATCTCGTCCCAGACCCTGGATGCGATGGACAACGCCTCGCCGAACTCGGCGGATTCGAGACCGAAGACGTGCCCGGCGAAGTCGACTTGAGGGACGTAGGTGAAGATGAGCCGTCGCGGCCCGGCTGCGAGTTGGACGGTGGCGTCGATGAGATCGTCCACGCCCCAGATCCCCTCGAAACGGGCCCCTCTGTAGAGGGCCCTGGTCAGGGGGGTGGCGGCGAAATCTCCGGGCTGGACGGTGATCGGCTCGACACCGAGGCCGCGGAGACGCTCCCAGAGGTTCGGCCGGGGGAGAAGGCCGGCGTAGTCATGGTGGACCGCATCGCCGGCAAGGTCGACCCACTTCAGGGTGTTGACCACCCTTTTGTGCTCGGGCATCCAGGTGAGGTGGGCCACCACACCGTGTTGTCCGGGGGGCAAACCCGAGGCGATGGTGGCGAGTGAGGTGCTGGTGGTGGTGGGAAAACCCGCCTCGAGGGTTCCGCTGAGGCTCCCGCTGAGTCGAACCGCCCCGGGGTGGGCAAGCTGGGCGATACCCAGGCCGTCGAAGAGCACGACGACGTAGCTCGTTGCGTCGGGGATGGCCGTGGCGAGGCTCGGGGCCAGCCGGGGCGCCGGTGGAATGCCGCCGAACCTCGTCTCGATCTCCGAGACCAGGTTGACCAGGCCCCTGGAGTCATAAGAGGGAGGCGCCGTCATCCGGCACAGGCTAAACCGAATCACCGAATTGCCTTATCCCGATTAGCGAATCCTTGACTTCGACCTATGTCGAGTCATGCGTATACTCGGCGCCGGTCGGACCCCTAACAACGGATTAATGAGCCCTTACTTCGAAAGCTATCTGACAGTCGGAACGTTCGCCGCAGTGGGTGCGGTCCTGGTGATGGTCATGCTGGGTGTCGCTTCCGTTTTCCGCCCGTCCAACCCAACTCCTGCAAAGCGGATGACCTACGAATGTGGTGTCGACCCGGTAGGCAGCGGATGGAGCCAGACCTACGTCCGGTATTACGTTTTTGGCCTTCTCTTCGTCATCTTCGACGTCGAAGCCGTCTTCATCTTCCCGTGGGCGATCGCCGCAGAGGAGTTGGGTGTATTCGGGATGGTCGCAATGTTCCTGTTCATGCTGACGCTGCTCGAAGGCCTGGCTTATGCAATCAAGAAGGGCGTGTTGAAATGGGAGTAGCTCAGCAGTTCGGTATGCCCAAGCCGGTCACCTGGCTGCTCAACTGGTCACGGAAGTACTCGCTCTGGCTCTTCCAATTCGGGCTCGCGTGCTGTGCGATCGAGTTGATGGCTGCGTCCGGGCCCCGGTATGACTTCATGCGTTTCGGGATCATCCCGCTTCCGGCCTCACCGCGCCAGGCCGACCTGATGGTTGTCGCCGGCACGGTCACCGACAAGATGGCGCCATCGGTGAAGCGGCTCTATGACCAGATGCCGGAGCCCAAGTACGTGATTTCGATGGGTTCTTGCGCCAACTGCGGAGGCCCATATTGGGACTCTTATTCGGTGACCAAGGGCGTCGATCAGGTGATCCCCGTCGACATCTACGTTCCCGGCTGCCCCCCGCGCCCCGAGGCCCTGATGGAGGGGATTGTCCTGCTCCAGCAGAAGATCCAGGGCGAAGACATCAAGACGAAGTGGAATCAGCGTGACCTCGAGCCCGTCTGATACCGATAAGGCCGGGCAGGCCGACGAGGTGGAGCACGATGAAGAGGTGGAACAGGCCGATCATCCGTTGCAGGGCTATGCCGATGAGGTCGCCGCTGCCGTCGGCGGCTCGGCCGAAATCACCTTCGACACCGTCAAGGTCAAGGTCTCGGCAGGAGACTGGGTGAAAGTTCATCAAACTGCCCGCGATCAACTCGACCTGGTGTTCTTCTCCTTCCTCTCTGCCATCGACTGGGCCAAGGAGGTCGAGGTCGGCGATCCGCTGAAAGACGAAGATTTCGAGGAGCGCATCGAGATGCTGACTACGGTCTCCGATCTGTCCGAGGGCAGGCGGGTGACCTTCTCCGCCGATCTCCCCACCGACCAACCCGTGATCGACTCGCTGATCGGGGTCTACGCCGGCGCCAACTGGCACGAGCGGGAAGCAGCCGAGATGTTCGGCATCGACTTCACCGGTCATCCCGACCTATCCCCGTTGTACCTCCCTGATGCCTTCGAGGGCAATCCCCTGCGCAAGAGCTTTCCCCTCCTCAGCCGCGAGGTGAAGCCTTGGCCGGGCAAGGTCGACGTCGAGGGCATGCCCGAAGAGGACTCAGAAGAACCCGAAGGGTCATCCGACGAGCCGTCCACCGAGAATCCCGAGGCGTGAGATGGTGATCGACGCAGACACCCTCAGGCACATGAGTGAAGCCTCCGTCTCGGTCGAGCTCGAGACCGAGGACATGACCCTCAATATCGGCCCCCAGCATCCCTCGACCCATGGTGTGCTTCGCCTGGTCGCGAGGGTCGACGGGGAGCGGGTCTACGACGTCAGACCGGTGATCGGCTACATGCACCGGGGTTATGAGAAGCTGTCCGAAGTCCGCACGTATCCCCAGATCACTGCACTGCTCAACCGCATCGATTGGGTGTCCGGTTACGCCAACGAGATTCCGTTCATGGTCGCCGCGGAGAAACTGATGGAGTTGGAGGTCCCCGACCGCGCCCAATACATCAGGCTCATTCTCACCGAGATGGCCCGGATCTCCTCCCACATGGTGTTCATGGCCTCTTATCCACTCGAGCTGGGAGCGGCCACTCCGCTGTTCTTTGCGCTGCGGGAGAGAGAGCGACTGCTCGACCTCCTCGAGAGCGTCACAGGGGGACGTTTCCACCCCAATTTCAACCGGATCGGCGGGGTCAAGCCGGCCTACGGGTCCGGCTCGACCACAAGAAAGTGGATCCAGGACCTTCCGGCCGGCTTTTTCGAGGAGACCACTCAGGCGATGGTCCGGATCCGCGAGGCCGTGGACCAACTCGAGGACCTCGTCGCCGGGAATGAGATCATCCTGGCCCGCACCAAGGGGATCGGCATCCTCCCGCCCGAGATTGCCGCCGCTTTCGGTGTCTCCGGGCCCAACCTGAGGGCATCCGGCGTCGGGTTCGACCTCCGCAAGGTGGAGTCGTACCTGCCCTACGACAAGTTCGACTTCGACGTGGCCATCGGCGCCAACGGGGACTGTTGGGATCGGTGGAAGGTGCGACTCGACGAGATCAGGGAGTCGTGCCGGATCATCGAACAGGCAGTCGCCGGCATACCCTCCGGCCCGCTGCAGGCGAAAGTGCCGAAGGTGATCAAGGTCCCCCCTGGGGAGACCTATGTGCGAGCCGAGAACCCGAAGGGGGAGATGGGCTATTACCTGGTCTCAGACGGTGGGGGCGGGCCGTACCGGCTGAAGATTCGCTCGGCGAGTTTCTCCAACATCTCCATCCTCCCCTGGGCGCTCGAGGGGGTATTGGTCCCCGACATCATCGCCATCATGGGAAGTCTCGACTTCGTTCTCGGAGACGTCGACCGATGAGGCGCACTCGCAGGGATCCGGGAAAGGGCGGCCGGCGTGCCTGAGGTAATCCTCGACCTCTTCTCCAACTTCTGGGTGGCATTGCTCGGCAAGGTCCTTCTGGTCGCGTTGATGATCCCCCTGATCGGGATGGTCATTGGCTTCGCCGAGATGAAGCTCTCGGCAAAGATGCAGAACCGGGTCGGACCCTACTTTGCCGGTGGTCGCTGGGGTTGGGCCCAGCTCATCGCCGACGGTGTCAAGTTCTTCCAGAAGGAGGACCTCATCCCGGCGGACGCCGATCGGACGGTGTTCAAGACCGCGCCGATCTGGGTCCTGGCCAGCACGGTCGCCCTCTTTGTGGTTATCCCGTTCGGTCCCGGGTTGATCTTCCGTGACCTGTCTGTGGGCGTTTTCTATGCCCTTGCCATCTCTTCGATCAGCACCATCGGGGTGCTGATGGCTGGATGGTCTTCTGCGAACAAGTATTCGCTGATGGGTGGACTCCGGGCCGCCGGCCAGCTGATCGCTTACGAACTGCCACTGGTTCTGGCGGTGGTGGGCACGGTGATCCTTGCCGGTACCATGAGCATGAGCGGGATCGTCGAAGCCCAGATCGCAGCGGGATACCCCTATATCATCTTCCAGTTCGTCGGGTTCGGGATCTTCATGATCGCTGCCCTCGCCGAGCTCACCCGGATCCCCTTCGACATGCCTATCGCCGAGTCGGAGCTGGTGATGGGCTACCTGACCGAGTATTCAGGGTTCCGCTTCCTCTTTTTCTTCCTCGCCGAGTTCGCCAACATGTTCACCATGTCGGCTATCGCTGTGACCCTGTTCCTCGGCGGCTACTGGCTCCCCGGCCTGAGCGAAGAACAGCTCGCCTATCTCGGGCCGATCATTCTCATGGCGAAGGTCTTCGTGCTGGTATTTGCGATGATCTGGTTCCGCTGGACCTTCCCCCGGTTCCGCGAAGACCAGCTGCAGACGCTCGCCTGGAAATGGCTGGTCCCGATCGCTGTGGTCAACATCATGGCCACCGCCGCATTCAAGGTGCTTCTCTAATGGCTGAACGACGAATCTCGATTCCCGGTGGCGGAATGCTCAAGGGACTGGGTGTGACCTTGAGCACCATGTTCAAGACGATCTTCCTCCCGGGCAAGCACCTCCGCACCGTCAACTACCCCGTAGTCAAGGAGACACCGGTGGCCCGCGCCCGTGGGGTCATCGCCCTCGATCAGGAAGCCTGCACGGTGTGCATGTTGTGTGCCCGTCAGTGCCCTGACTGGTGTATTTACATCGAAGGTCACAAAGAAGAGAAGGAGCCCTCGGAGCCGGGTGGCCGGATCAAAGTCCGCAACACCCTCGACCGCTTCGACATCGACTACGCCCTCTGCATGTACTGCGGGATCTGTGTCGAGGTCTGCCCCTTCGACGCCCTCTTCTGGTCTCCCGAGTACGAGTACTCCGAGGAGAAGATGGGCGACATGCTGCACGACATGGACAAGCTCCAGGACTGGCTGAAGACCGTCCCCGAAGCCCCGGGTTTGGAGAAGTAATGAGTTTTGGGGATTGGATCTCGCAGCCCGTCAACTGGGTTTTCCTGTTTCTCGCACTGGTCGTCCTCGTCTCGGGGTTCCGGGTGGTCACCGCCAAGAACGTCGTGCACTCCGCCCTCTTCCTCGTCGGGGCACTGGCGGGCAGTGCCGCGTTGTTCCTACTGCTCTCCGCGGAGTTCGTCGCCTGGGTTCTGGTCCTGGTCTACATCGGTGCGGTGGTGGTGCTGTTTCTGTTCGGGATCATGATCACCCGTGCCCCAACCGGTTTCGACGAGGGCCTCGACGTCGACAAGAAGACGTGGCCGGCGATTCTCTCAGTCTCTCTTTTCGTGCTTCTCGCCTGGTCCGCCGTGTCGGCTTTTGGGGACACCCCGATTGCGATGGTCGGGGAGCCAACACCGACCGAGACCCTTGCTGTTTCTCTGCTGGGACGTTTTGTCATCCCGTTCGAGGCCGTGGGTTTCATCCTCCTCGCCGCGCTCGTCGGGGGAATCACGATCGCCCGTCGCGACCTGACCCCTCTCGAAGAGGAAGAGAGGTCATCGGTATGAGCCAGACAGATGGTGCCGGATGCTCGTAAACCAATTCCTCGTTCTCTCTGCCGCGCTCTTCTCTTTGGGCGTGTACGGCCTTCTCGTCCGTCGCAACATCGTGCTCATCTTGCTCTCGGTGGAGTTGATGCTCAACGCGGTGAACATCAACTTGATCGCATTCGAGTCGGTGATCCGCTCGGCGGATGCAACGGGGCAGGTCTTTGCGATCTTCATCATCACGGTGGCGGCAGCTGAGGTGGGAATTGGCCTTGCCATTGTCTTGATGATCTTGCGCAACCGCCGGTCCGCCAACGTCGACGAACTCAACCTGATGCGGTGGTGAGTCATGTTTAGGAATCTGACGCTGTTGGCAGCCGAAGCGGGCCCCGTGAACGCCGGCGACGGGGGCTGGTGGGCCGACACCGCAGGGATCATGCTGGTGCTGCCGTTTGTTGCCTTCCTCCTCATCCTCTTCTTCGGTAAGAGGATGAAGTACGAGGGTGGCGAGTTCGCGGTAGGAGCGCTGGCGATCGGGCTGGTGTGGGCCACGGTGTTGTTCGTGATGAACATGACCGGTGGGGTGCTCGACCAGACCACCTTCGAGATCGCCCGCATCGGAAGCGGGATCGTCTTCGAACTGGGATGGGTCGTCGACGGCCTCTCGATCATGATGTACTTCCTGGTCAATTTCGTTGGCCTGGTCGTCTTCATCTATGCGCTTGGCTATATGAAGGGCGACATCAGGGTCAACAACTTCTTCGCCTCGTTCTCGCTCTTCGCCGGCGCAATGCTGGTGCTCGTGGGCTCGCCCAACCTGATCCAGATGATCATCGGGTGGGAGGGCGTCGGATTGGCGTCGTACTTGCTCATCGGCCATTACTGGGAAGACCTCGACAACGTCAGGGCTGGTAACAAGGCGTTCCTGACGAACAAGGTGGCCGATGTCGGGCTCATCCTCGGCGCCATCTTGGTCGGCATCGCCATCGGCAACTTCGATTTCGCTGCGCTGAGCGAGGCGTCGGTCAATCAGAACGCCGAACTGGGGGCAGTGGCGTTTGTCGGCGGCTTGCTTCTCTTCTTCGGGGCAATGGGGAAGAGCGCCCAGTTCCCGCTCCACATCTGGCTTCCCGATGCCATGGCCGGCCCGACCCCGGTGTCGGCGCTGATGCACGCGGCGACCATGGTCACCGCCGGTATCTATCTGATGGCCCGGATGTTCCCCCTGTTCCAGAACCTGGCTCAGGATGCCCGGGTCTATATGGTCGCGATCGGTGCCATAACCCTCTTTGCCATCGGCCTGCTCGCCCTCGTTGCCAACGACATCAAGAAGGTGCTGGCGTATTCGACGGTATCCCAGCTCGGCTACATGATGACCGCCGTCGCCGCCGGCGGGTACACCGCTGGCCTCTTCCATCTCTTCACCCATGCCTTCTTCAAAGCCCTGCTCTTCCTCGGCGCCGGATCGGTGATCCACGCGGTCCACTCCAACAACATGAGCGACATGGGGGGCCTGAGAAAGTACATGCCCACCACCTACTGGACCTTCGTCGTCGGCTCGCTCGCCCTCGCCGGGATCGTTCCCCTCTCCGGCTTCTGGTCGAAAGACGAGATCCTGGCCACGCTCGGATACGAGGGCTACACCGCGGTGATGTGGATCGCCATCGCCGGTGCGTTCGTCACTGCCTTCTACATGACGAGGGCGGTCGCCCTCACCTTCTTCGGCGAGTACAAGGGACACGGTGAGCCACACGAGTCTCCGAAACTCATGACCCGGCCGCTCATTGCCCTGGCTATTCCTTCGGCGCTATTCGGTTTACTCAATATCCCCGGTGTTTCGATTCCAGGAATCGGCAATTTCACCGATTGGCTCGCAGTCCGGGTGGTGGCGATGGGCGACCACCATCCTGAGGGGATCAACTTCGGTCTTGCCGCCGCCGGGCTGGCAGCGGCCTTGCTCGGCATCGCCCTGGGCTGGATGATCTGGGGTAAGGACACGAAGACCCAGAAGGAGCGCGATTCGCTCGAGATCCCCGTGCTCTACCCCCTCCTCCGGAGAAAGTATTACCTAGACGATGCCGCCCTCGGAATCGTGGGTGCGACGATGGGTCCCGTCGCCCGGTCCGTCGACTGGATCAATACCTATGTCATCGACGGGATCGTCAACGCCGCCGGGGCGCTGACCAGAGGTTTGGGCGGGTTCGTCTACGCGATCCTCGACCAGAGGGGCGTGGACGGATTTGTCAACGGGCTGTCGGTCGTGGCCGACGGCGCCGGGGGCGGTTTGCGCAAGCTGCAGACCGGCCGTGTCCAGCAATACGCGTCGTTCTTCGTGGCAGGGGCGATCGTGCTGGCAGTTGTATTCGTGATATTGAGTTAGAGAGAGGGATTAGACATGGAATGGTTTGACAGCTGGGGATTGACGCTCATCGTCTTCTTGCCCCTGGCCGGCGCCTTGTTGCTCGGTTTAGTCCCCGGGGACAAAGAAGACATCCTCAAGCGCGGCGCCCTATTGGTGACGCTCGCGGCGTTTGGCCTCTCCCTCGTCCTCATCTGGCTGTTCGAGTTCGGTGGTGGCACCTACAACACCTATCAGTTCGAGGTGAATGAGTCGTGGATTGGCGCGATCAACGCCAACTACCACCTTGGTGTCGACGGGATCAGCCTCCCCCTCCTCGTCCTCTCCACATTCGTGATGGTGCTTGCGGTGATCTACTCGTGGAACCACTGGGAGGAGCCTTACAACCCCAAGGCCTTCCTCATCCTGATGCTGATCCTGGCAACCGGGATGAACGGGACGTTCGTCGCACTCGACCTGGTCCTCTTCTTCATCTTCTTCGAGATCGTGTTGCTCCCGATGTACTTCATGATCGGGGTCTGGGGCGATCGCACTCCGAGGAAGATCCCGGGCTTTGCCAAAGAGATCGAAACCCGCCTCTACGCCTCGATCAAGTTCTTCCTGTTCACCTTGTTCGGGTCGGCGTTCATGTTGCTCGGCTTCCTCGCCCTCTACTTCAAGTCGGGTGAATTCGGGGAGCGGACCTTCGACATCGTCCAGCTGACGGAGCTGGGAGCAATGGGGTCGTTCACCGGCACGTTCGCCTTCCTCGTCTTCGGGGCGATGTTCCTCGGGTTTGCGGTCAAAGTGCCGATGTGGCCTTTCCACACCTGGCTGCCCGATGCCCACACCGCGGCGCCGACGGTGGGCTCAGTGCTGCTTGCCGCAATCCTGCTGAAGCTCGGGTCCTATGCCTTCATCCGGATTTCCATCCCCATCCTCCCCGAGGAGGCCGCCAACTGGGCTCCCGCCATCGCCATCCTCGCGGTGATCGGGATCATCTACGGCTCGCTGGCATGTCTCGCCCAGACCGACATGAAACGGCTCATCGCCTTCTCCTCGGTGGGGCACATGGGGTTTGTCATGCTCGGCATCGCCACCCTGACCGACATCGGGATCAATGCGGCCATCATCGGCATGGTTGCCCACGGACTCATCACCGGACTGCTGTTCTTCCTGGCCGGATCGATGTCACACCGCTACCACACCCGGGAAATGGACCGGCTGGGCGGCAACATGAAGCTGATGCCTGTGATGGGCGGGATTCTCGCCTTCACCGCCATGGCATCGCTCGGACTTCCCGGCCTCGCCGGATTCTGGGGTGAGTTCATGGCCCTGGTTGGCTCGTACAACCCGCTGGACGGACTGCCGCTCGGAGTGTTCCGCACGTCGATGGTCCTCGGCGCAATCGGAACCGTCCTCACCGCCGGGTACATGCTCTACATGTTGCAGAAGGTGAACCTGGGTGAGCCGAAAGCAGAGTGGGACGGTCACGAGTTCCATGACGTCGACCGCTGGGAGATGACCGCCTGGGTTCCGTTGATCATCCTCATCGTGGTCATTGGCGTGTATCCCAAGATCATCTTCGAATCGACCACCGACACCGTGGTCTCGCTGATCGACACCGTCTTCGGGTCTGATGTCACCGCGTCGATTTCGAGTGGTGGCTGATCGATGTATCTGCTGGCTGACCTGGTGATCGGATGAACTTCGAGATCGACTACCTGGCGCTCGCTCCCGAGCTGGTGATCGTGGCGACCCTGTTGGCCGTGTTCACCCTCGACCTGCTCTTGCCTCGCCCCAAGAAGTACTGGACCGCGACGGTGGCGGTCGCCGGGACGGCCCTGGCTGCGATGCCTCTGATCATCCTCGCCGTCGAAGGCGGGACCAGGTCGATGTTCGACGGGAGCTTCGTAGTCGACGAGTTCGCCCTCGTCCTCAAAGGCCTGTTCATCGTCGCCGCCTACCTGGTGCTGCTGCTGTCCCACCACTACATCGAGTCGGAGCGGTTCTACCAGGGCGAGTACTACTTCCTGCTCCTGGTCTCGGTTCTCGGTTCGATGATGATGGCGTCGGCGCGCGACCTGATCATCCTCTTCATCGCACTCGAGCTGACCACCGGGCCCCTGTATCTCCTGGCCGGGTGGAGAAAAGGTGACGTCAAGTCGAATGAGGCCTCGCTCAAATACTTCATCCTCGGTGTTCTTTCGACCGCAATCCTGCTCTGGGGCATGTCGCTGCTCTACGGGCTCACCGGTGAGATCACCTTCAGCGGTATTGCCGCGGCCACCTCGGGCATGGCCGGTGAGCCGGCTGTGGTGGTGGCGGTGTTGTTTGTCATCGTTGGCTTCGCCTTCAAGATCGCCGCCGCTCCGTTCCACTTCTGGGCACCGGATACCTACGAGGGCGCACCAACGCCGGTCACGGCGTACCTGTCGGTGAACTCCAAGGCTGCCGGGTTCGTCGCCATGTTGCTCGTGATGTACCTGGCGTTGCCCGACTTGAGCGGGATCTGGGCGCCCGCGCTCTGGCTGCTTGCCGCACTCTCGATGACCCTGGGGAATCTATCCGCGATTCGCCAGTCCAACATCGTCCGCCTACTCGCCTACTCGTCGGTGGCCCAGGCCGGCTTCATGCTGGTCCCGTTCGCCGCAGCGGCGGTCGCCGGCAGCGATCTCGAAGAGGGCTTTTCGGCGACAGTCATCTACCTGGTGATCTACGCAGTCATGAATCTGGGTGCGTTTGCCTGCGTCATCGCTGCGGCCAACAGGACCGGCACCGGCGAAATCGACGGATGGGCGGGGCTGGGCCGCCTCGATGCCCGACTCGGGTTGCTGATCGGCATCTTCTTCTTCAGCCTCGCCGGGATACCACCCCTTGCCGGTTGGTTCGCCAAGTTCGCCATGTTCCGTTCCGTCATCCTGGCCGGCGGGACCGCAACGGTGGTGTTGGCGATTATTGCTGCCGTCAACGTCGTCATCGCCTTCTACTACTACTCCAGGGTGATCAAAGCGGTGTGGCTCGATGATCCTCCAGAGCCCGCATCCGACCATGTCGCGGTCCCACCGTCGGTGTCACTCCGTCTCGCCCTGCTCATCTCCGCTGGCCTCACCGTCGCTATCGGTTTCTACCCCACGATCGCCACTTTCGTCGCCGACGCCTCCAGAGTCATCGCCCAAGCCGCTGGCGGCTAGCGACCGTAGGGAGGGGCTCTTCCCCCGGAGGCGGAGCCGAACGGGAGAAGGTGGCCATTCCATTGATGGGATGGCCGGAAGGGGGACTGAGACTCTCCAAGTTGACAGCGGCTCGCGTCTACAGCGCGTCCAAGCTCCGTTGGTGGGTACGCCCCACCCTCCCCGGCTCCTTCGTCGCCGGTACTCCCTCCGCGAGCGGAGGGAGAGATTCGCTTCGTCGCCGGTACTCCCTCCGCGAGCGGAGGGAGAGTGTCTCTATTCGATCTCGATGTCGACGACCAGGGCGTGGTGGTCTATTCGATCTCGATGTCGACGACCAGGGCGTGGTGGTCTGAGCCTCGCACCGGTTCTACCTGAGTGGCGATCGCTCTCACCCCTGACCCGAAGACGTGGTCGATGCGGAGCATCCTCGGCCAGCCCGCACGCCATCCCCAGGTGGGCTCGGGCTTCCCTCCCTCCTCATCCGCAGTTGCCAATGCGAGGTCGTCGAAGCGATCCGCCAGCCGACTGTAGAGAGGCCAGATCGGGCTGGCGTTCATGTCTCCGGCAACGATGAGCGCATCCGCATCCTGGCGATCAGCCCATTCGAGTACGGCGTCGACCTGGTCGCGTCGTTCCCGGACCGATCGCCACCAGGGGAACTGGATCGGGTTCGACATGTGGACTCCAGCGGCAACGAGTGTCTTCCCCTCGACCTCCATCTTGGCCCAGGTCCCCGCCCGCCACGGGAGATCGATCGAGCCACACTCTGCCTCCTGTTTTGAAGCGACTCCTCTCCCTTCGAATTCTTCGCTGGGATATAGGAAATGATGACCGAAGCGGTCAGCGAGCACACCTGCTGCTTCTTCGGTCATCTCCTGGAGGAAGACCAGGTCGGGTTCCACCCGGTCGATCAGGTGGCCGAGTTGAGCGGAGTCGACGGCGTCCTGGAGCACATTGGCGGTCATCACCCGCAAGCCTGACAAAGGCCTAGCCAGTGCTTCTGATATTGCCCCTGCGCAGGGCCTTGAACTCGCGGTCGAGGATGGACCAAAGGGAGTGGTCGACCCAGTTGCCCCTGATCAGGAGCTCCTCGCGGAGGATGCCCTCCCGGGTGAAGCCCAATTTCTCCGCAACCCTGGTCGAAGCGTGGTTGCCCACGGCGATGCGCATAATGACCTTGTGGAACCCTTCCGAGCTGAACGCCTCGGCGAGGACCGCATTGGCCGCTTCGGTGCAGATGCCCTTCGAGACCTCGTCGGAGCGGACCCAGTAGCCCAGCTCGGCGATCTTGCCCAGCTTGGAGACGGTCCACATCGAGATGTTGCCGAGGTGACGGTCTGGCTCGTCAGCGTCCCTTATCGTGTAGTCCCAGGCCCGCTCTTCTTTCCACGCCTGGAGCGAGTCGCGGATGAAGGCCCCGGCGTCACCACTCTGATAGTTGGTCCTAGCCCAGGGCAGCCACTCATTGAGATCGGTAAGGGAGATGCGGATCGCATCGTTGAGCGCTGCGGTGTCTCTCTTGGAGAACCGGCGTATTAGCAGGCGATTGGTTTCGATACGGGCCGAAGGCACCAACACAGCCTATCCGCAGCCGTAACCTGTTTCATCTATGTGGGACCAGCTGCAATTTTCCGACGCCCACCCCGAGCCTGGCGAACTCCCCCAAGCCGGTGTCCTGGTAGCGCTCTACGAAGACGACAACGCAGACATCAGGGTGGTCTTGACCAAGCGCCCTGACACCATGCCCACCCACGCAGGCCACATCTCCTTTCCTGGCGGCCGCCCTCACCCGGGGGACGGAGGTCCGGTCGGCACTGCGATAAGGGAGGCCCAGGAGGAGGTCGGCATCGACCCCGAACAGGTGACGGTTCTCGGCTTTCTCGAACCCATCGACACGGTGGAGTTCAAGCTGATGGTGGTGCCGGTGGTGGCTCGGATCTCGACGCCCTTGAACCTGATTCGCTCCGAACGTGAAGTAGAGCGGATCTATCAGCCGCGCCTCGCCGACCTCGCCGCTCCGGAGCGTTGGGCATACGTGCCGTGGCAGTCGTGGAAGGCCTGGTATTACATCCTCGACGGCGCAACCCTGTGGGGTGCCACGGCCCACATGGTGCGACAGCTGGTGGGTCTCAGTTAGTGGCCTGTCGCCCAATTACTGACGGCGTTTCTCCCGCCCTCGAGGCCCCTGGCTGCGTCGAAGTGCTCGCCGCAGCTCCCCGGCTGCGACTGCGCGCTTCTTCTTGCCAGATGACCTCGATGACTCGGAGCTACGCGCGCCCTAATTGACCGACAGTCCACCAGCGCTATCAGTGTGCCCAGGGGGCCATTCGGGTATACACTCAATATGCGTGGTGAACCCTCTTGAACCGTAAACGCATCCTTCTGGTTGTCGCAGTCGCCGCCGTCCTCTTGGCCGGAGCGGTGGCTTATATCGCCGCGTCTACCTGGGGAGATGTTCAGCGTGTGACTATCGAACCACCGGCCGAATCGGGCCAGGAAACGGGCGCTGAGGACGACTCCGACGATGGCGATGACGACAACGATCCCGAGATCACCATCCCGTCATCGGGTGAGGACGGGCTCGATGTCGCCCTGATCGTGGGATCGGATTCCCGCGAGAACGTCGACGATGAAGACGGCTTCGGCGATTTCGAAGGCCAGCGTGCGGACGTGGTCATGGTGTTGATCCGCCCCCGCGACGATCCCGATAACGCAGCGATAATGTCGATACCGCGTGACCTCTGGGTCGACAAGGTCTGTGACGAGGGCCAACAGCGTGTCAATGAGGCCCTCGAAGGCTGTGGCTCCATGAACGGCCCGACCGTGCTCGTCGAGACGGTCGAAGCCCTGATTGGGGTTCAGGTGGATCACTTTGCGATGGTCGACCTCGCAGGGTTCCAGGGTGCCGTCGATGCGGTTGGCGGCTACGAGATCTGTCTCCCCCGGCCCGTTCGTGACTCCAAGGCGAACCTGGCGCTCCCCGGAGGCTGCACACTTGCCGATGGTGAGCAGACGCTGGCATGGCTCCGCTCCCGGCAGACCCAGGAACTGACCCAAGACGGATGGAGAACCGTCGAAGGGGCATCCGACCTCCTCCGCAACGAGCGCCAGCGCCAGTTCATGGTGTCGATGATGAGTCGGGTGGCCGACTTCGGCAACCCGAGCGAGATTATCGGGATCGCCCAGGCAGTTGCACCGTTCGTCACCGTTGATGATGGGCTGTCGTTGATGCAGGCGGTAGGTCTGGCGACAACGATGCGGGGGCTCAATGAAGGCTCGGTCGTCGAACTCGAGATCGACGTTGTCGACCATGTCACCGATTTCGGCGCTGCGGTCTTGCTTGCGGTCAGCGATCCCGCCGAACTCGTCTCAGACTTTCTCTCGCCGGCAACGGCTGAAAGGGGAGACTCCGGGTGACGAGGCTCCCGCCTGGTCAGATCGAGACCAGGCGCTTCCCCATTGTCGGAGAGAGGGCACCGTCTCCAGAACTGGCCACCTCCCCGGATAGTTGGAGGCTGGCGGTACGGGGCCAAGTCGATAACCCGCTAGATCTCGATCTTCCAGCCTTTCTGGCCCTTCCGCAAAAGGCGATCAGGTTCGATATCCACTGTGTCACTTCCTGGACCCGCTTCGACACCGAGTTCACCGGAGTCCCCCTCCGCGAGGTCCTCGACGCTGCCGGGGTCACTCCGTCGGCCAGATTCGTCTCGTTCACCGCCTATAGCGACCGTGACCACCACACCTCCCTTCCCCTCGATGTTGCTCTCGAGTATTCCTGGCTCGTCCACGAAGTCGACGGCGAGGCCCTCGAGACCGGGCATGGTGGCCCGGTCAGGGTTGTGACCACGGAACGCTACTTCTACAAGTCGATCAAGTGGATCAAGCGGATCGATGTCCTCGCCGAAGACCGCCCCGGATGGTGGGAGGAGAACTCGTCGTATCACAACAATGCCGATCCGACCACGGGAAGCGAGCGATTCACCACCGGGTCTGTGCGGCCCGAGCAGCTCGAGCGCTTTCTGACTGCCGGTAGCTATGCCAAGTACCGGGGACGGGTGATGCTCGGTCTCGACCTCAGAGGATGGGCACCGGCAAGTAAGAACCTGACCCGCCTCTATCTGAAGAACTGCGACTTGCGGGGTGTCGACCTCTCCGGCGCCGACCTGAGAGGGTGCAACCTGTCACTGAGCGACCTGCGCGGTGCGAATCTGGCGGGTTCGGACCTCTCGGGGTCCGATGTGGAAGGCGCAAACTTCGCCGGGGCAGACCTGACCGACGTCGACCTCTCCGACTCTGCGCTCTCTGCGACCCGGTTCCTCGACAGCGGTGAGGCGGCACGGGTCAGGGGAATGGAGATCTCAGGGACGCGGGGTCTCGTCGAGGAGCAGGAGGAGTTTCTCGCCTCCCAGGGCGTGACCTGAGTGTTTCTCGTCGAGCTGGTGGGTGTGTTTGCGACAAGGGCGCGTTGAACCATCGGCGGGCGTCGGGTAGAGTTCAGCTTGATGAGAACGCATGGCAACCTCTGGCGGTGGACTTCTACGTAGTGTGCCCGCCGCGTTTGTTGAAGCCGTCGGTGGCACCTCCCCGGCGGTTTTTTTTTGTGAGTAAATGAGGTAGTGAATGAGTGAATCGAAACGAGTGTTCTCCGGCATCCAGCCGACAGGTGAACTGCACCTGGGCAACTACGTGGGTGCATTGAAGAACTGGGTGACGATGCAGGATGAGTACGAGACCATCTACTGCGTCGTCGACCTCCACGCCATGACACTGCCCTACGACCCGGCCGAATTGTTCGCGGCTCGTCTGGAGACCGCCCGCATGCTCCTTGCCGTTGGGGTCGACCCCGACCGGTCGCTGCTCTACTTCCAGGCCGATGTGCCCCAGCATTCTGAACTGTCCTGGATCCTGGGGACGATGACGGGCCTGGGCCAGTTGGAGAGGATGACCCATTTCAAGGAGAAGGCAGATCGCGCCGGGCAAAACCTGGGGATTCTCTCTTATCCGGTCCTCCAGGCCGCTGACATCCTCATTCACAAGGTCCATGCGGTTCCGGTAGGCGACGACCAGGCCCAACACCTGGAGCTGACCCGCGACCTGGCGATCCGGTTCAACTCACGTTTCGGCGAGGTGTTCCCGGTCCCGGAGCGGATAACCCCCGAGATCGGGGCCAGGGTGATGGCTCTGACCGACCCCGGGTCGAAGATGTCCAAGTCGGACCCGAGCCTCAAGTCCCGGATCCTGCTCACTGACACTGCCGATCAAATCCTGAAGAAGGTGAAGTCTGCGGTTACCGATACCGGGACCGAGGTGGCCTACGACCGCGCTGCGAAGGCCGGGATCTCCAACCTCCTCGAGATCTTCTCTTTCTTCTCGGGCCGTCCCATCCCTGAGCTCGTCGACGAATACGGCGGTGCCGGTTACGGGGCGTTCAAAATCGCCGTGGCCGAGGCAATCGCCGAGGGCCTGCGCCCGATCACCAGCGCATACGAGTCGCTGAGCATCTCCGATGTTTCCGAACTGATGTCACAGAATGGTGCGATGGCCAGAGAGCGGGCGGAAGCCGAGATGGTGCCGATCCGCAAGGCGGTCGGCATCGCCTAGAGGCGTTTCGGTCAGCCGCCGTTGAGCAGTTCGGGCGGCAGGAGGAGTACCAGAGCGGCGAGAAGATTCCAGCCGCTGTGGAGGAATATCGCCGGACCGAGGCGGCCGGTGCGCAGCGTCACCCACGCCAGCACCATCCCGACGATGAATAGCTGGGGGAGCACGATGGCTGCCGCGGCGAGGAGGTTCCCGGTGGCCAGCCCGAGGACGTGAAACAGGGAGAAGATGAGCGCGCTAATCACGATCAGCGCCCGCCTCGACCGGTCGCCGAGCGCCTTGATCAGGACTCCCCGGAAAGCGAGTTCCTCTGTGATCGGTGCCACCAACACTGACACCACCAGGGATGCGAGGCGGGCACCACCTGACTCCAGCCCCGCCATCACTTCACCGATCTCCTGGGCCGGACCGCCATCGGGGAACAGGAGCAGAACCAGGGGCAGGAATATGATCGACAGTCCCAGCTGGAGGCCGAGGCCGGCGAATATGTAGGCAGAGTCGCGTCCCCGCACCTCGAAGCCGAGGGACTCGGAAGGCTTGGACCGGTTGACCAGCCAGAGCACGAAGAGATGACCGACGTACTGGCCGGTGAGGGCGAGCACGATGAACAGCTCGTCGTTGTCAGCGGCAATCCCGATCGCTGCGAAAACCGAAGCACCGAGAAACCCACCGAGAATGACGAGGACGAAGTCGACCAGGGTCCACGTCCGGATCACGTGGCGGGAGCCTACCGATTCGGATCGGGTAGTCACTGTTACTCTTGGCCAAACGTTCTGCGGAGGACCAGTGGAAATAGAAATCGGCATCGGCAAGTCCGGGCGGCAGGCATACGGCTTCGACGACATTGCAATTGTCCCTTCACGCCGGACGAGAGACCCTGACGACGTCGATATCTCCTGGCAGCTCGACGCTTTCAAGTTCGACCTGCCGATGATGGGCTCCGCAATGGACTCGGCGATCAGCCCCGAGACCGCGGTCGCAATCGGCAAGCTGGGTGGTCTCGGTGTCCTCAACCTCGAAGGCCTGTGGACCCGATACGAAGACCCGACCCCGTACTTCGAAGAAATCGCCGAGCTCGACAACGAAAAAGCCACCCTGCGGATGCAGGAGATCTACCTCGCTCCGGTCGGCACCGAACTGATCGCCCAACGGATCTCGGAGATGAAAGGCGAAGGGATCGTCACCGCTGCCTCCCTCACGCCGCAGCGGGTCAAAGGATGGGCACCGTCCGCCCTCGATGCGGGGCTCGACATCCTGATCATTCAGGGAACTGTGGTCTCCGCCGAGCATGTCTCCACCCGGGCCGAGCCGCTGAACCTCAAGGAATACATCGCCGATTGCCCGGTCCCGGTGATCGTCGGAGGGTGTGCCAGCTACTCGACCGCTTTGCACCTGATGCGCACCGGCGCGGTTGGCGTGCTGGTCGGCGTTGGCCCCGGAGCTGCGTGCACCACCCGGGGAGTGCTCGGTGTAGGTGTGCCCCAAGCCACCGCAATCGCCGATGCTGCCGGAGCCCGGATCCGCTACCTCGATGAGACCGGCCGCTATGTCCATGTCATCGCTGATGGCGGCATGCGCACCGGTGGCGACGTCTCCAAGGCAATCGCCTGTGGTGCCGACGCAGTAATGATCGGTTCGCCGTTGGCCTCAGCCACGGAAGCCCCCGGAAAGGGATACCACTGGGGGATGGCGACTTTCCACCCGACGCTTCCCAGGGGGGCCAGGGTGCGGGTCGGCGACCGGGGGACACTGCAGCAGATCCTCGTTGGCCCGGCCCACGAGAACGACGGCAAGCTCAACCTCTTCGGTGGCCTGCAGATGTCGATGGCGACCACGGGTTATTCCGATGTCAAGGAGTTCCAGAAGGCCGAGGTGATGATTGCCCCTTCGCTGCAGACGGAAGGGAAGTCATTGCAGCGCAGCCAACAGGTCGGGATGGGGTGATTCCCGCCAATGGCAGACCGACGGGCCGGGTGGTGAACGGAGGAGTGAAGCCGGCCGACGACGTTGCGACTGTCCTGGTCCTCGACTTCGGGGCCCAGTACGCCCAGTTGATAGCGCGTCGTGTACGCGAAGCCCACGTCCACTCCGAGATCGTCTCTCGCGAGATCTCCGCGGAGGAGGTCCGCTCCCGGCGCCCTGCGGGTTTGATTCTCTCCGGTGGCCCGGCATCTGTATATGCCGAAGACGCCCTCCGCATGGACCCGGCGATCCTCGATCTGGGCATACCCGTGCTCGGCATTTGCTACGGCCACCAATTGATGGCGATTGTCGCCGGCGGAGAGGTGGCCAACACCGGCAATGCAGAATTCGGCAAGTCCGAGCTCCAGGTCGTGGCCGATAGCCTTCTCCTCGCCGAGTTGCCCAAAGAGCAGCAGGTTTGGATGTCGCACCGCGACGAGGTGACCGGGCCACCTCCCGGGTTTGTCTCGGTGGCATCGACGCCGGGTGCGGCAGTGGCGGTGATGGAAGACCGTGAGCGGAGGATGTACGGCGTTCAGTTCCATCCTGAGGTAGTCCACACCCCGCGCGGCACCGAGATCCTGCAACGGTTCCTCTACGAAGTCTGCGAACTCCTTCCCGAGTGGACCAGCCACTCCATCATCGAATCCCAGGTCGAGATCATCCGCAACCAGGTCGGGGAGGGCAGGGTCATCTGCGGGTTGTCGGGCGGGGTCGACTCTGCAGTGGCGGCCGCATTGGTCCATGCCGCAGTTGGTGACCAGCTGACCTGCATCTTTGTCGACCATGGGCTGCTCCGGGAGGGGGAGGGCAGCCAGGTCGAGGAGACCTTCCGTTCCCACTTCGAGGTCGATCTGATCCATGTGAAGGCCGAGGACCGCTTCCTCGAAAAGCTGGCCGGCGTCTCCGAGCCCGAGACCAAGAGAAAGATCATCGGTACCGAATTCATCAGGGTCTTCGAGGAGGCGGCCTCGTCGATTGGCGACGCCCGATTCCTGGTTCAGGGCACGCTCTATCCCGACGTCATCGAGTCCGGTTCGGCGACTGCCGCCACGATCAAGACCCACCACAACGTCGGTGGCTTGCCTGCGGACATGAAGTTCGAGCTGGTGGAACCGCTGCGCGACCTGTTCAAAGACGAGGTGCGGGCCGTGGGCGAGGAGCTGGGCCTTCCCCAGGACATCGTGTGGCGCCAGCCCTTCCCCGGCCCCGGTCTGGCGGTGCGGATCATCGGAGACATCACCAAAGAGCGTCTGGACATCTTGCGGTCAGCCGACCACATCGTCACCGAAGAAATCAAGCGGGCCGGGCTGTACCGGGAGATCTGGCAGGCATTTGCGGTGCTTCCGGCGATCAAGACCGTTGGTGTCCAGGGCGACGGGAGGACATACGCCTATCCGCTGGTCATCCGGGCGGTGACCTCGGAGGACGCAATGACCGCCGATTGGGCCCGGTTGCCGTATGAGCTGCTGGAGAAAATGTCGAGCCGGATCATCAACGAAGTGCCCGGCATCAACCGGGTCGCGTACGACATCTCGAGCAAGCCGCCGGCCACCATCGAGTGGGAATAGGCGGAGGAAAAACCCGGTTCCAGTCAAGACTTTTTTTGCCGTGCCGATAAGGAAAAAAACGGCCAGGAAGAACACTTGGACTTGAATACTCCGGAGCTCACCCGCATCTTTCGCGAGGAGCTTCAACAGCGATCCGATCGACTGGTCTCGGGGGCGAGAGCCTTGCGTGACCGCACTCTTGCTGCGGCTGATGTTCCCGACCTGATTCGGGACGCACACACCATCAAGGGTTCTTCTGGCCTGCTCGGACACGATCGCATCCGGGAAGCCGCCACCTGTCTCGAACAGCTCTGGCGTGGCGTCCAGGATGGCAAAGCCCCGGAGGGCGATGTGGTGGTTGCGATGGAGGCGACCGCAGGCCGGCTCCCGTCAGCCGTTGACGACGACAGCGATGAACTGCCCAAACTGATCCGCCGGCTCGCCGAGGGGCTCAATGTCGGGGTATCGACCGAGGTGCTCACGTTGCCCGGACCCGAGGCGGGTTCGCTCGGAGGGCTCCTCTCATCTGTCTCCGAATCCCTGCTTGGCGGGGTGACCCGGGTCGACACCGGCGATCTCTACCGTCTGATCAACCGGGTTGTCGAGGTCTCCCTCGACGCCGATGCGCTCGCCGATCTCTCCCTGGTCTCGATCGAAGGCGCCGACCCCGAGATGTTCCGCAAGGCATGGCGGGTCCAGTTGGAGAAGCTGAGCAGTTCGATCAGCGAGATCCAGGACCAGGCTGTCTCTCTCGCCGACGTCAGCTTCGTCGAGGTCACTTCGACCTTCCACCAATTCGTCAGGTATCTGGGTCGGCGGATCGGTAAGGACGTCCGCCTCGAATTGATCGGTGAGCCAATCCATATCGACCGTCAGATCGTCGACCTGCTCCGTGAGCCGCTGCGCCACCTGCTGGTCAACGCCGTTGACCATGGGCTGGAAGACGCCGCGCGCCGAATCAGCTTGGGCAAGGCGGCCACCGGGACGATCACTGTGGGGATCCGCTCGGTTGACGGGAAAGTGGAGATCTCGGTGGCCGACGACGGCGGCGGGATCGATTGGGCCCTTGTGGCCAGGACTGCCGAGGAGCAGGACATGACCCCGCTTCCCACCGACTTGACTCCGTTGCTCTTCCATCCCGGTTTCTCCACTGTCGACCCGCCCAGCGAGTTCTCGGGATCGGGAGAGGGCCTCAGCTCGGTCCGCGAAGCTGTGGAGCAGGTGCGCGGGGTGATCCGCATCGAGGCGCAACGAGATAAGGGGACCACCGTGGTGATGACGCTTCCGGTCTCGATGGTCCTCCAGGACGCTGTGATCGTGGCCACCGGTGACCAATTCTGGGGGCTGCCCGAAGCATCTGTCGAAGCCTCGATGCCCCTTTCCAAGGCTCAGATCCAGGCCACCCCGTCGGGACGGATCATTCGCTTCGCTTCCGGTGACGTGCCGTATGTCTCTCTTGCAGAGGCGGTAGGGCACGAGGGCGAGACCGACGAACAGGAGATCGTCGTGGTCAACACCCGATTCGGCCTGGTTGCCATCTCCGTCGACGAGCTGGTCGACCGCCGCCGGGTGGCAGTTAAGAACCTGGGCCCAATCCTGGAAGGGCCGGGACATGTCACCGGTGCTGCGTTACTCGGCGCCGGCCAGATTCTCGTTGTGCTCGATCCCAACTACCTCGGGATGTACGCCGGGCGACGTCCCCGCTCGATCGACGGCAAGCCCAGAGTCCTCGTGGTGGATGACTCCGCCGGGGTCCGACAGCTTCTCTCCGCCACTCTCAACGGGGCCGGCTTCGAGGTCACAGTCGCCGGGGGAGCGCGGGAGGCGGTGCTGGCCATGGCCGAGGAGGAATTCGACGCCTTGGTCGTCGATTACTCGATGCCCCGCTCCAGCGGCACCGATCTGGTGCGAGCACTCAGAGGCGCCGACGTCGACATTCCGATCGTCATGGTCTCCGGCGTCGCCACCCCCGAGGAGAAACAGGAGGCCTGGCGGGTGGGCGTCGACGCCTACCTCGACAAGTTCGACCTCCGTCAGGGCGTCCTCTCCAGCACGATCCGCAGCCTCATCGGAAGCAATAAAGCGAGCACGGCCAGTTAGGTCCGTCTACATGTATCCAGTTTCTTGTCAATAACCCGGTCCCGTAGCCCGATAGTCTTGTTGTGATGGTTGATTTGCCCAACCTCTCCGACCTGGTGCCTTCCCTGCTTGGCTTGGTGGGCCTCGTGGGCGTGGTCGCGGTTGTTGTTGCGCTCCGCATCACCTCAGCCGGGCGTGCCCGGGAGAAGGAGATTCTTCGCCTCTCCGAGGAGGCACACACCATCAAAAACGATTTCGTGGCGATGGTCAGCCACGAGTTGCGGACACCACTCACTTCCATCGCAGGGTTTGCCGACACCCTCGTGCACAGCTGGAGGGAGCTTCCTGAATCTGAAGTCGACGAGTTTCTCGGCATCATCAACGTCCAATCCGTGTACCTGAGCGACCTCGTCGAAGATGTGCTCGTCATCCCCAGGCTCGAGGCCAACCGGATGCGCTTCTATCCGGAGTTGTTCGACCTCGGTGAGCTGATCGAAGACGTCTCCGCCATGGTCTTCCCGACCGGGAGCGGGAAGGTGGCTGAGGTCAACCTCCCCGAAGGGGTGCGGGTGAAGGCCGACCGGAGACGGGTCCAGCAAACGCTGAGGAACCTGCTCGAGAATGCACGAAAGTACGGGGGCGATCAGATCATGGTCGAGGGCTTTGTAATGGGTGACCAGTACATGGTGATCATCGCCGACAATGGGCCCGGTGTCCCCGACGAGGAGCGGCAGAGGGTCTTCGAGAACTTCGAGCAGGTCTCCAAGGGCGATGCTCGGGAAAGCACCGGTATTGGGCTCGGCCTTCCGATCGCCCGACGGCTGGCCCGGGCAATGGGCGGTGACGTCTGGTACGAACGCCGCTTCCCGACCGGTGCTCGCTTCTGCTACTCGCTGCCGCTGAAGCGCCGCGCCATCGAGGGGGACGGCCGGCCGGGTGAGCCCGAGTTGGCTGCCGAGGCCGAAGTCGACGTCGATCTCGCCGCCCACAAACTCTGATCACACGTTTGTGATTCAGTCGGTGGAGGCCGGTACAGTTAGCCCGGATGCAGTCTGAGTGGTTCCCGGATGATGTTCCAGCGGACTCGCCCCTTTTCGCAGATCTGAACCCCACGCAGCGCGAGGCCGTTGCTGCCACCGAGGGGCCG
>JBGTCK010000082.1:0-4099 GCA_041748855.1 Acidimicrobiia bacterium | reverse complement strand
GACGACTTGGCTGGTCCATCCGGTGTCGATGCCGAAGGTTGTCCAGCGTTGTGTTTTGAATCGTGTTCCGTCGGAGAGGCTGACCCACCATCCTCCTCGGGCGGGGTGGTAGTTGGCTATGTCGTCTTTTCCGTCGCCGTTAAAGTCTCCGACTACTTGGTGTGACCATCCCGTCTTGATTTCGTACGCAGACCACTCCTCGTGGATGAAGCTCTCACCATCGGATCGTCCAACCCACCACGAGCCCGATTCCGGGTGATACGAGCCGATATCGTCTCTCCCATCGCCATCGAAATCCCCCACAACCTGATCTGACCAGCCCCCCTTGAGTTTGACTGAACCCCAGTCGCTGGTGTCGAAGGAGTCGGAGGCGCTTGCCCAAATCTCGGTCTCGATGACGAGCTGGCTCGCAGGGGAAATCTGCGACGGTGGAGGCGGCAATGAGTCTTGCGCCCATGTGAGACTCGCTAACTGAGGTGATCTGTCAACTGGACTGATTGATCTTGATACCCACCATTTTCCGTCAGATAGGTCCAATGAGGCGATCTCGTCCAGGCCGTCCCCGGTGAAGTCGCCGGAAACGTGGGCTCCCCAGTCACGGCTCATGTTCAAGGTCGCCCACTTTGCCGTCTTGAACTTGGGCTTGCTGTTCTCCACGACCCACCACGTCCCGTCGGAGGGGTGATATGACGCAATGTCATCCCGGCCGTCCCCGTTGAAGTCACCGATGAGGTGGTCGCTCCATGTGTCGCCGGATTTGTAGGTTGCAACCGGCATCGCAGAAAAGCCCGATCCATTTGAACTGTTCATTTGCCACTGGCCAGTCTCGGGTTGGAATGAGGCAATCGCAGCGGGGGAAGCATCGAACGATGCGACCAGGTTGGTGGCCCGGTCAAGGCAACCGACCCTGCCGGAGTTTGATATGGCTACCTCGTCGATCTTCAGATTCAGTTGATTGCTCGTCGGCTCCTTTCCGCCGTAGTAAACGTTTAACCACATTTCTCGGATAGACACCCAACCCTCGTTGGCGCGCCGGAAGGCGAGGCCGGTTCGCGAGAAGCGCTCGACCCCATCGAGCCATCCTTTCACAACTCCGTCTTTGGTTCCGGGTTCATTGAGCTTCACGTATCCCTCTATGCACTGCCATCTTCCCGGCCGAAGGCTGCTGTCTTCCCAGTAGAGCAACTCGCCGCAAATACCTGGTTGGTCGAGGTGGTACAGGTAGGTGCCTATAGGGATTTGCCCGTCGGGAGCACCGTTCGAGCCGGTTGCACCAAACAGACCGCGAGCCGACCAACCGGGCGAATCGGGCTTGGACGGATTACACCCGCGAGCGGTTTGAGAGTACAAACCAGAGAGGCCCGGCAGCTTCCCTGACGACTTGGCGTCAAAATCTGTGAGTTGGATGTGATACCGGTACCACACTTCGTCCGTTCCTGACGGAAGTCGGTCAAACGGACCAAGTCCACGAAAGCTCCCCTTCGGAATCGTGATCTCGAGCCCAGAATCGGATAGGTCGCCCTTAACCACCTTGGTGTTGCTGGCGTCACTAGGTCTGAAGTCCACGAGTCCCTCGGCCCAATTCTCTCCGTCGAATGCTCGTGCTCCCAGTGGGTCGGCCGCGGCCGGCAGGGCAACGGCGATTAAGAGCGCCGCTATTGCTGGAATTGAAAGTCGGATTGTTTTAAGCAACGAACCTCTCTTTGACTGTTCTACTGTCGGAGCACCTCAAGCGATGCGCGACTGTAGGCCGACTAGGTATTCCTTCTGAGTAACGAACGGGCAACGCTGGATAGAGCGCGAGAGTTCCAACGAAACGAACTTTGGTTGACGTTTCTGGTGAGACCAGATAAAAGGGCGGGCGCAAGAAGCTCAGTGCAGAGATCATCCCTCCAGAGATCGGAAGGGTCGTCTAATGCTTTAGGGTGAATAGGAAGCACGCCCGCGAACCTCGGCTGAAAGAGAGAATTTAGAGGAGGGTTAGCAGCGCTGTAAGCGCCGTCACGGCTCCCGTCGAACGAAACACAGCCACCTTGTGTTCCATCATCTTGTTGTGAAAATGGTTCAGCCGATCCGGGGTCGTATTTTTGTGTGAGAGAAGTAGAAGGAGCCCGCGACCTAAACCGAATGTCGCCCCTAGAAGGGCTCCAGCTTGTGGGGATCCGGTGACGAACGCGATACCCAGCATCGCCCAGTAGCCCCAACTCATAACAAAAACAGCGAATCCTAGGCCAAGCTGTAATCCGAACCCGGCGCCATATACCCATCCCCGGTAACGCCCGATCCAGTTCTCATTGACCTGGCGACGGGGCGTCCACGGCTTCAGAGGACTCAGATCCAAGATCCCCGCAGCAGCCGCCAGCAGAGCAACAATCCAGATCGCCGCATGGCCGAAGTCGAACAGAACTCCACCGAGTGCCCCCGTGATCGCGGCTAGTCCGGCACCGGCTAGGACGGACCCGGTTGTGAAGGCCGCCATCGTGATGCCCCAGACGTTTCCACGCGACTTCTCACCGAGAGGATGGATCTGAGCCTGGAGAGATTCGCCACATGGCGACCAGTTGCCGCGAATCGCCGCGCCCAAGGCGGTCACCAATCCAATGAGAAGAATCGTCGTCATGCCGTTGGAGGACAGGATAGGCTAACTTTGGATTGTCCCGCATACTGCAACCATCCGGTCAACCAGAATCACTTAATCCAGTTCAGATTCCTCCGATACCTTCAGAGTGAAACTTCGAGGATTGACAGCGGGATTGATCCTTTTCGCGCTTGTCGCCATGCCTCTCCCTGCTGGAGCTGACACCGAGGTGACCGTGTCGGGAGGTGGCTGGGGCCACGGGATCGGAATGTCGCAATACGGGGCAAAGGCGCTCGCCGAGGGCGGGATGAGCGCAACCGAAATCATCCAGCACTTCTACACCGGGGTTTCGATCGGTTCGGTTGGTACCGGCAGCCTAACGGGTCATGCCGACCCGCTTTGGATTGGCTTGCTCCAAGATAAATCGATCATCAGTTTCACACCAGTAGGCGGTCAGGTCACTCTCTGTCTGGGATCTGACTGCAGTCTTACGGCACCAGTGGGTGAGCAATGGTCAGTTAGATGGGTGAGCGGCGAGGTTGGCAAGTGCCAGTTCCACAACCCGTTGGGAGAACCCGTCGGATCGAAAGGCGACTGTGAGGGCTCGATTGCGTGGTCCGGTCAGCCTGACGTCGCGGTGCACTTGCCAGCTACCGGCAATACCTACGGGCGTGGTGAGCTACTGATAAAGCCGGCGACTGCTGGCCGCATCCACCTAGTTGCCGAATTGGATCTCGAGCAATATCTATATGGGCTCGCCGAGATGCCATCGGCATGGCCCACTCAGGCGCTTCGGGCCCAGGCGATCGCGGGGCGGACCTATGCACTCTACAAGGCTTGGGTCTGGCGTGCCCTTGAGACCAATCAGGCCCGAATGGACGTCTGCTCCTGCCATCTCTACGCCACAACCTTCGATCAGAAGTACGTTGGTTTGGCCAAGGAGAACGAGACCATCGGCAGCGTGGATTATGGTGCGAAATGGCTAGCAGCTGTAGATGCCACCAAGGGGCAGGCGGCGACGCACGCCGCTTCCTCGGGAAGGGCAATTCAGGCCTACTACTTCTCGTCTAGCGGTGGCGCGACAGAGAACAACGAAGATGCCTGGGGCGGGTCGCCCTTTCCATATCTCCGTTCAGTTGATGACCCGGGAGCCTGGGACTTCTGGACCAAGACGTTCTCTCCCGCGACCTTTGCCTCGCTGCTCGGCTTCAAGACGGTGAGCGATGTGAGCATCAAAGGCACGTATCCTTCGGGCGCTCCTACCGGGCTGATTGTGACGGGAACGGATGCAAACGGTTCCTCTAAGTCGGCTGAATTCACCGGTAACCAATTCCGGACAATGCTGTCACTCAAGTCTCATTACGTGACAGGAGTGTCCGGAGCGTGTCCGTCGGCGGGTGCTGTTGGTGATGATTTGTTGTTGTATCGGGGTTCGGGTTCGTATCAGGTTTCGGATGTTGGGATGTCGGGTTGTGTGGTGTCGCAGTTGAAGGCGGGTACGTGGGGGGCGGGTTGGACTCA
>JBGTCK010000081.1:0-5745 GCA_041748855.1 Acidimicrobiia bacterium | reverse complement strand
CGACGCAAGACGGATCACCTCACGACGCAGCTCACCATCAATCCGACGCCGCTTCCGAACCACCGAACCCACAGGACCCATAACAACCTCCAATCAAGGCCGTCATCCTCGCCGCGTTGCAACGATCAGTTGAACCCGCCTACGGAAACCGAACCCCGGTGCACTGTGCAGTTTGAACATGTCGTGCACTGTGCAACGGGATGCGGAAACCGAACCCTGGTGCATTGTGCAGGAAGCGGTGACCAACAAGAAGACCCGCCTCGAAGGCGGGTCTTCTTCTGCTTGCTATGCGTTCTGCTTGCTAGGTGGTGTGTCGGACCGCTTCGTTGTCTGCTTCCTTGAACAGTTCGCCAATGGCTGCGACGCTGCCGAGGATACCGGAGGTGTCCAGCGGGAGGAAGATCTTGGTGGCCTGGCCATCTGCCACACCTTCGAGTGCCTCGAGGTACTTGATGGCGATCAGGTCGGGCGTTGGATTCCCGTTGTGGATTGCAAGGAAGACCCGCTCGATTGCCTGACCTTCACCTTCAGCAACTGTGAGCTTTTGGTACTTCTCGGCGTCGGCAACCGTCTTGATCGCCTCGGCCTGACCGGTCGCCTCGAGCACCTGGGACTCTTTCACACCCTCAGCCTTGAGGATGGCAGCCCGCTTGAGGCCCTCAGCCTCGGTGACGGCCGCACGACGGTCACGCTCTGCCTTCATCTGACGGTGCATGGCGTCGGTCACGTCCACCGGCGGCTCGATCCTCTGGATCTCGACACGAACGACCCTGACACCCCACTTGTCGGTGGCGTCGTCGAGGATCTGGCGCAGCTTGCTGTTGATCAACTCACGAGATGTCAGCGCCGAGTCGAGGTCGAGGTCACCGATGACGTTTCTCAGGTTGGTCTGGGCCAGCTTGGTGATGGCGAGGATGAAGTTCCCGACGTTGTACTGCAGCTTCACCGGGTCGGTGGCTTCGTAGTAGATGACCGCGTCGACAGTGACCACGACGTTGTCCTTGGTGATGACTTCCTGGGGGGGAACGTCGATCACCTGCTCACGCATGTCGACCTTGGTCAGCCGCTTCACGAACGGCATAACCCATCGCAGACCGGAATCGACGGTTCTCTGGTATTTACCGAGGAACTCGATCAGACCCTTCTCGTATGGTCGCACCACCCGAAAACCGGCGGCAGCGACGAGTAGCAGCCCCACCGCCAGGATGACGAAGAGGACTATGACTGGAGTCATTTATTTTTCCTTCCTTTGCTAAGAATTCTCTGGCTCACTATGCGCTCTCGATAGGCTCGACCACAAGTCTCGTGCCGCTTACTTGCGTCACGATGATCCGGGTTCCCTTACTGATCGGCTGAGGGGCGGTGGCTCTCCACTCCTCCGACTCCACCCTGACCATTCCCGAGCCTGAGTCCGGGTCGATGTCCTCGAGCACTATCCCGAGTGTGCTCACCCACCGGTTGGCACCGAGGACCGGCTGCTCACCTTCGTCTTGACGCTCGATGAACCGTCTCAAGAACGCCATCGAGAAAATTGTCACCCCGAAGAACACGAGCCACTGGGCGATGACTGCTGCACCGATCCATGCCAGGATCGCTGCCGCTGCGGCGCCGATTGCGAACGGCAGCAAGAAGAAGCCTGCCGTGAAGATCTCACCAATCCCCATCGCCACTGCAAAGACGGTCCATAGCCATCTCCATACTTCATCTTCCACGTCGCTACCTCCTTGTCCGGCAAATGCGGCTGCCGCCAGCACTGCCACCGTTCCTATTGCGTACATCCATAAATCGCGCCGGTTCTCTCTCGACCTGGCGGTCACCCCGGACCTGACCTCTTCCCACGTAGCGGTTCCCCTCCGTTGCCCCCGGTAGGCAATTGCCCAGCTTTCGGCGAATTCTCCCGGTTTGGCCCCGACCACGTCGGCGATGGACCTTCCGTCGACCTCCGCGTCGCTCAGGTGCTGGTCCAGTTCCTGGGCCATGTTGGCAACTACATCCCTGGGCAGGCCGGCTTCGAGCCAGTACCGCTCGATCTCTCCAAGTGTCCGACCTCGGTCAGTCATCGTCCATCTCCGCTGAGAACACTATCCACCGAATCTCTGAACCCGTCCCAGTCGCTGCGCCACTGGGCGAGTACCTGCCGGCCGTTCTCCGACATCCGGTAGTACTTCCGGGCAGGCCCTTCGGAGCTCTGCACCAGGTAACTCTCGATCAACCCGTGCTTCTGCAACCTGGACAAAAGCGGGTAGATCGAACCTTCACTTGCCAAATCCAGCCCCCGGCTCCGCAGCTTGGAAACCATCTCGTATCCATAGGACGGCTCTTCCTCGATGATCGACATGAGGCACATGTCGAGAACTCCGTGGAGGAGCTGAGTCCTGCGGTCCTGATTGGTCTTCTGCTGTCCGGTACTTTTGGGTACCATGCGTTACATAGTACCTGACGGAGCACGGGTTGTAAAGCGATCTCGATGAAGTGCTAACTGCCACCTCTGGATCGAAGAGAATCACGGATCTCGGTGAGCAGGCGGATTTCTTCGGACGGTTCGGTGTCTTCCTCAGCCTTAGCACTGCGGTTGTAGGCCTTGATGATGAGGAACATGACGAAGGCGACGATGACGAAGTTGATGGTCGCGACCAGAAATGCGCCGATCCGGATACCGGATACGTCCCAACTGGAGAGACTGTCTACGGTCAGAATCTTGCCGATGATCGGGTTGATGATGTCCTCGGTGAGGCTGGTGACAACCGATGCAAACGCAATACCCATAACGAAAGCGACAGCGATCTCGATCAGGTTGCCCTGGTTGATGAAATCCCGGAATTCTCTGATCAACTCTTCTCCTCGCTGGTTGTGAGTTGAGAAGCCTACCGCGGGATGACGACCGTCTCGATCATCAACTTGGGTTCCGGCTGACAGATCTGATACAATAAGACTCAAGTTTTCTATTTGAGGGACCAGAATGTTGAACCCGGAGAAATTGACCACCAGGGCCAGGGAGGCATTGCTCAACGCCACCCAATTCACCCGGGAACACCACCACGCGGCCATCGAGCCTGCGCACCTCATGCTTGCTCTCCTCTCTCAGCAGGAAGGGATCGTCTACCCCACGATGGACCGGCTCGGGGCGAACCCTCTCGAGGTGCGACGGGCACTCGAATCCATTCTGGACGACGCACCACGGGTTTATGGCGACGCCGAGACCTCGGGCTCACCCCGGTTCAACAAGGCAATCGATCGGGCTGAAAAGCACCGTATCGCGCTTGGAGATGACTACCTCTCGGTCGAACATCTCCTCCTCGCACTCTCCGAGGATGACGGCCCCACCGGGGAGGCATTGAGGAGCCGGGGCATCGATGCGGGCTCGTTGCTGGAGGCCATCGCAGAGATCAGGGGAAGCAGGAGGGTCACCTCTGAGGACCCCGAGTCGACCCTTCAGGCGCTGGAGCAGTACGGCCGCGATCTGACGGCCGACGCCCGGCAGGGCAAACTCGACCCTGTGATCGGGCGCGACGACGAGATCCGCCGCGTTATCCAGGTCCTCTCCCGTCGGACCAAGAACAACCCGGTCCTGATTGGCGAACCGGGAGTGGGAAAGACCGCAATTGTCGAAGGCCTGGCCCGGAGGATCGCCGACGGGGATGTTCCCGAAGGTCTGAAGACGAAGAGGATCGTCGCTCTCGACTTGGGCTCGATGCTCGCCGGAGCCAAATACCGGGGTGAATTCGAGGAGCGGATGAAAGCTGTGCTCGATGAGATCAAGGACTCACAGGGCGAAATCATCACGTTCCTGGACGAGTTGCACACACTCGTCGGTGCCGGGGCGGCAGAGGGCGCCATGGACGCCTCCAACATGCTGAAGCCGATGCTGGCAAGAGGCGATCTGCGGATGATCGGTGCCACCACCCTCGACGAATACCGCAAGCACATCGAAAAGGATGCTGCCCTGGAAAGGCGCTTCCAGCCTGTCCTCACCGAGCCTCCGTCCGTGGAAGACACCATCGGAATTCTCCGGGGGTTGAAGGAGCGCTACGAGGTCCACCATGGTGTGCGTATCACCGACGGCGCCCTCGTCGCCGCCGCCGTCCTGTCCGACCGTTACATCCCGGCCCGGTTTCTGCCCGACAAGGCCATCGACCTCATCGATGAGTCGGCCTCGCGGCTCCGTATCGAGATCGACTCCATGCCCGAAGAGATCGACGAGCTGACCCGACGCAGAATTCAACTCGAAATCGAGAGGGAAGCCCTGAAGAAGGAAACCGATACCGCTTCGATCGAACGACTCGAGGGTGTCGAACAGGAGATCGCCGACCTCACCGAAGAGATCGACTCCCTGAGCGGGCGGTGGAATCTCGAAAAGGACGTGATTGGAAAGATCCGGACTCTGAAACAGGAAACCGAAGACGCCCGGGTCGAGGCCGAGCGCGCCGAACGCCAGGGAGACCTGGCGAGGGCTGCCGAGCTTCGCTACGGCACGCTCACCGAGCTCGACGCCGAACTCGTCACCAACGAGGCCGAGCTCGCCCGGCTCCACGAGGGCGGTTCCATGCTCTCTGAGGAGGTCACCGAACAGGATGTGGCGGAGGTCGTTGCCCGGTGGACTGGCATCCCGGTGTCGAAGTTGATGGAAGGCGAAACCGAGAAGCTGATTCGACTCGAGGATCACCTTCACAACCGGGTGGTCGGACAGCACCGGGCGGTTTCTTCAGTCGCCAACGCCATCAGGCGCAACCGGGCCGGTCTCTCCGACCCGCACCGGCCGGTGGGCTCGTTCCTCTTCCTCGGCCCCACGGGAGTAGGGAAGACCGAGTTGGCACGGGCCCTGGCCGGGTTCATGTTCGATGACGACCGGGCCATGATCCGCATCGACATGTCCGAGTACATGGAAAAGCACTCGGTGAGCCGCTTGATCGGGGCCCCACCCGGATATGTGGGCTATGACGAAGGAGGCCAGCTCACCGAAGCGGTCCGACGCCGGCCCTATTCGGTGATCCTCCTCGACGAGGTGGAAAAAGCCGCCCCCGAGGTGTTCAACGTGTTGCTCCAACTCCTCGACGACGGCCGTCTCACCGACGGTCAGGGTCGCACCGTCGATTTCACCAATTCGGTGCTGATCATGACGTCGAACCTCGGCTCCGAGCACATCCAGCCAGACCTTCCGGCCGGGGTGGTGGAGACCAGGGTCCTCGATGCGGTGCGGATCCACTTCCGACCGGAATTCCTGAACCGGATCGATGACATGATCGTCTTCGATCGTCTCAGCCGGGAGGACCTGCGCCAGATCGTCGACATCCAGCTCGAGGACCTGAGGCGCCGTCTCGAGGCGAGGAAGATCGACCTCGCCATCTCCGACGACGCGCTCGACCTGCTCGCCGAGCGCGGGTACGACCCTGTTTATGGGGCGCGGCCTCTGAAGCGGCTCCTCCAGACCAGCATCGCTGATCCCCTCGCCAGGGGACTCCTCGAAGGGCGGTATTCGGAGGGGGAAACCATCAAGGTCGCGGTTGAGCAGGGAGAGCTGGCCTTCTCCGGATAGCCGGAGACGAAGGCGTCGGTCGGGGGAGAGCCGAGATTGACTCTGCGCAGCGAGAGGCGTACGGTGTCCGTCACATGTCCGGATATCACCTCTCGCAGTCGACGCACACCTGGTGGTGGGGCTGGGACGCGCCTGAGGTGGCATCCAGCGGTTGAGCAGAAGCTCACACCACTACCCGATACCCACCTCCGGTCTGGCAGGTGGGTTTTTTG
>JBGTCK010000080.1:0-33266 GCA_041748855.1 Acidimicrobiia bacterium | reverse complement strand
GAGTAGCGGCCGGGTGCTGGTCGAGAGCGCCGGACACGGGGGAAAGGGAGCGGCGCCCGACTGGGGCCGGGTGGCCGCTGTGGGCAACCTCGACCGGGTGGTGGTGGCCGGCGGTCTGACGCCGGACAACGTCGCGGGAGTGGTCGCCACCCTCCGCCCGGGCGGTGTCGACGTGAGTTCGGGGGTTGAATCGGCGCCGGGTGTCAAAGATCCGGGTCTCATGACGAGTTTTGTTGCGATGGCGCGTAACGGCGCCAGGAAGGTTGTGTGATGGACACCGAACAGCGAGATCTGCTGAGGGAGACGGGACGCGCCGGCGAATACGGGGGCCGATACGTGCCCGAGGTGTTGATGCCAGCGCTCACCAGGCTGGAGCAGGAGGCACTCCGTCTACTCGGCGATGAGGATTATCAGGCCGAGTTGGCTGCAGAATTGAAGGATTGGGTTGGTCGCCCCACCCCACTGACCCTCGCACCCCGCCTCGGGGAGATGTGGGGAGGCGAGATCTGGTTGAAACGGGAGGACCTCGCCCACACCGGCGCCCACAAGATCAACAATGCTCTCGGTCAGGCCATCCTCGCCCGCGAGATGGGGGCATCGCGGGTCATCGCCGAGACCGGGGCGGGACAGCACGGCGTGGCCTCGGCTGCTGCTTGTGCCCGGGTCGGGCTCGACTGCACCGTGTACATGGGTGCTGTGGATATCGAGCGCCAGGCTCCGAACGTGGAGCGGATGCACTTGCTCGGCACGAAGGTGATACCCGTCGAGTCGGGGGACAGGACGTTACGTGCTGCGATCAACGAGGCGATGCGGGACTGGGTTGCCGACCCTGAAGGCACCTATTACCTGCTGGGGTCGGCGGTCGGCCCTCACCCGTATCCGTGGCTGGTCCGCGAGATCCAGTCGGTGATTGGCCGCGAGGCCCGCGCACGTTTCGAGGAGATCAACGATCGGCTCCCCGATGCCGTCATCGCATGTGTCGGTGGTGGGTCGAACGCCATCGGGCTCTTCCATCCGTTCATCGACGACGCCGGGGTAGCACTGCTCGGAGTGGAGGCCGGCGGGACCGGCCCCGACGCTGGTGCCAACGCCGCCACGATCGTGCGCGGCTCCCCGGGGGTACTCCACGGGACGCACTCCTATCTCCTCCAGGATGATGACGGGCAGGTCTTCGAGACCCACTCGGTGAGTGCGGGCCTCGACTACCCGGGCGTCGGCCCCGAACATGCATTTCTGGCTGATTCGGGTCGTGCCACCTACGTTGACGCCACCGACGACGAGGCGCTTGCTGCCCTCGACGACCTGGCCCGATCCGAGGGGATCCTGGCTGCTCTGGAGTCGAGCCACGCCCTTGCCGGGGCCCGGCGCTACCTCGAAGAGAACCCCGGTGCCGTCGTGCTCGTCGGGCTTTCGGGGCGCGGCGACAAGGACATCGACATTTTGCGCGGCCTGCGGCGATGACCGGGGTCGAAAGACTTTCTGCGGCGCTCCGGGAACCGGGCCCGGCCGTTGTCCCCTATCTCACCGCTGGCTATCCCGACATGGATCGTTTCGTACAGTGGCTCGACGATCTAACGCCGATAGCGCCTGCGGTGGAGGTGGGGATACCGTTCAGCGACCCGATGGCAGACGGTGCGAGTATTCAGGAGTCGTCGCGACTGGCCCTGGCCGGGGGGACGACACTCGAAAAGGTGCTCGTCGCCCTCGAAGGCCGCAACCAGGACCCCACCCCGCTGATCGTGATGAGCTATTTGAATCCACTCCTCTCCTTCGGAATCGAGCAGGTGATGCCACGCTTCGCTGCGGCCGGTGTGTGCGCCCTGGTGGTTCCCGATCTTCCACTGGAGGAGTCCGACGCTGTGGCCAGATCTGCAGTCGACTCCGGGATCGGGCTGGTGCAGATGGTTACTCCATTGACGGCTCCCGACCGACTCGGGGTACTCTGCTCCCGTAGTCAAGGTTTTGTCTACGCCGTCACGATGACCGGGACCACGGGAGGTGCCGTCGCCGACAGTGCGGCGGTCGGAGAGTATCTCGACCGGGTGCGCTCCCATGCCGACGCTCCGGTGCTGGCCGGTTTCGGGGTCAGGACCAGAGAACAGGTCCGGGCACTGGCACCCCATTGCGACGGGATAATCGTGGGAAGTGCGATCGTCGAGGCGATCACCTCAGGCGGCAGTCCGGTGGAATTGGTCGAGGAGTTGAACGGATGATTGCGACACTGAGAGCGGGGTGCTCGCTGGCTGACAAGGCTGCGATCATCCGCCACATCGAAAGTCAGGGCCTCCGGGTCCATGTTGGCGACTCCGGGCAGAATCCCGTCGTCAGCATCATCGGCAATCCTTCAGTGACTCTGGCAGACGAACTGACCAAGTTCGACGGTGTCGAGTCCATCAGCCTCGACGCCCCCTCCTACCCTCTGGTCGCACTCGGCTCCCAGCCCGGTCCCTCGAAGGTGCGGGTGGGAAACATCACCATTGGTGGGGACGCAATCGTGGTGATGGCCGGCCCGTGCTCGGTGGAGTCTCCCGAACAACTCGACGAGGTAAGCCGTGGTGTTGCCGAGGGCGGCGCCGTCATGCTCCGGGGCGGGGCATTCAAACCCCGCACCTCCCCATACAGCTTCCAGGGAATGGGAGAAGACGGTCTCAAACTCCTTCGCGAGTATGGCGACCTGACCGGCCTTGGTGTCGTCTCCGAAGTCGTCGCCCCCGAAGATATCGCTCTGATGGTCGACCACGTCGACATGCTTCAGATCGGGGCACGAAACATGCAGAACTTCCGGTTGCTCTCCGCCACGGGCGAACAGCCCAGGCCGGTGCTCCTGAAGCGGGGCATGATGTCGACCATCGAGGAATTCCTCCTCGCCGCCGAGTACATCATGGACGCGGGCAATCCCCGGGTCGTCATGTGCGAACGGGGGATTCGTTCTTTCGATACTGCCACCCGCTCCACGCTGGACATCAGCGCCGTCCCCGTCCTCAAAGAGCGGACCCACCTCCCCGTCATCGTCGACCCGAGCCACGCCGCAGGCCGCCGGTCGCTGGTACCCAGCCTGGCCGCAGCGGGGATCGCCGCAGGTGCGGACGGTCTCCTGATCGAAGTGCACAACAACCCGGCGATCGCCCTCAGCGACGGCCCGCAGAGCCTCACCGTCCAAGGCTTCAAAGAGACGATGGAGACGGTAAGCCGGGTAGCCACAGCAGTAGGCAGATCAGTAGCCAGGCTGTAACTCGCCCGACGACCGCACTACGCGTCTCTCCCTCCGCTTGCGGAGGTAGTACCGGCGACGTAGGAGCCGGGGAGGGTGCGGAGTTCCCACCAACGGTGCTCAAGCTCCCCGCCCGCGGGGACCTCTCCCGCCTACCTCCGCCCTCCTTCGTCGGGCGCAGGAACCTTCCTCCCGCAAGCGGGAGGACAGCAAGAACGGGAAGTACCTCGACACGCGTCTCTCCCTCCGCTTGCGGAGGGAGTACCGGCGACGTAGGAGCCGGGGAGGGTGGGGAGTTCCCACCAAAGGTGCTGGGGTGCGTCCGCCGTCAACTGGGCGCGTTCTTTCCTTGTTGACAGGATGGATCGGATTCGGCAAACTCGACTTCGACAGTGCGCTCGGATCAATGACTTACCGAAGAGCTGGCATCTAAAGGTGAAAGCCAGCCACGCTGGATGGTTCTAACGAACCTAAGTGTCGTACCTTTTTGTCTTATCCGGGTGCGCTGTCGCGTTCAGGACTACGCTCCGAATTATGGACCTGTACGAGACGGTCTACAGAGAAGCAGTCCGGCACATCGACGCTGGCCACCACAGCTACATCGACGTCCTCGAGCACTGTCTCGATAAAACATCCCTCGCAGCCATCGCCGCAGATCAGGAGATTGAGGTCGAAGACGCCCTGCTCGAGATCCTCGGCATGCAAGGTGAGATATGTATTTCTGAAGGCCCCGAGCGCGTCATGCGGATCGATGTGATGCTCGACGGATTGACTCTGACCCATCGTGCAGCTGCCTCCAGAGGAACGTGCCGAGATCGTGGAGCGCCTGGAAGACCGCTGGCTCACCGAGTCGGTGCCTGCCCTTGGTGGCCTGACTCCTGTCCAGGCGGCGGCTGATCCTACGAGACGTGAAGATCTGATCGCTCTTCTCCGTCAGTTCGACCGATGGGCCTCTTCTGAACATGTGATGACTTTCGAACCGAATTCTTTGCGACGAAAACTAGGAATCGAGGAGTAGGAGGCGCGCTCCGCGGGACGCGTCTCCCACCGCCCGAAGGGTGTTTGAACCGGACATGGGTAATGGGTGTTCGGGGACATAGGTAACACCATGATTGGAGGAGCCGGGGAGGAGGGCTGGTTCTCATCAACGCTGATTGAACGTCTCCTGAGACGCGTCCGATCTCAACTTGGAGAGTCTCATGCCCCCTTACCTCCGCCCTCCTTCGTCGGGCGCAGGAACCTTTCCCCCATTCGACTTCGTCTCTGGGGGAACAGCCGCTCCCTTCGGTCGCTGGGGGAACAGCCGCTCCCTTCGGTCGCTGAGGGCGCAGGAACCTTCCTCCCGCAAGCGGGAGGACAGCAAGAACGGGAAAGTACCGGCGACGAAGGAGCCGGGGAGGGTGGGGAGTTCCCACCAACTGTGGTCAAGCTCCCGCCAGCGGGAGGACAGCCAGAAACGCGAGTACCTCGACACGCGTCTCTCCCTCCGCTTGCGGAGGGAGTACCGGCGACGAAGGAGCCGGGGAGGGTGGGGAGTTCCCACCAACTGTGGTCAAGCTCCCGCCAGCGGGAGGACAGTTGGTCGCTAGAACGGTCGGGTGGGGCCTATGCCTACCACTTTGGAGAGGGCGCGGTCGCCGTTTTCGGAGAGGGGTATCAGTTGGGCATTGCCCCGACTTCCTTCGAGGGTCTCCAGGATCACCATCAGTGCTTTTCCGGCGACGGCGGTGTTATTCAGGGTCTCCAGCACGCCGGTCCAGTTGCCGTGCTCGGTGTCGGCTTCCAGCGAAACTCTTCCCGTGGTCAGCAGAACGCCGTCGCTGGTCATGATTCGGACGGGTCCGTGATATCCATCACTCATGAGCCCCTCCAATTGGTGGCCGCAAGTTGCTGCGAAGGATTATCTCATGGCGGAAGCTACGCGTGACCTCTTCGGTGATTCGGCGGTTGTGCCGTTCCAACTCGTCGACCCGGTCGCGAAGGCGCTCCACCTTCTGCTTCAACTGACGGTTCTCCTGTTGCAGTGCGAGGACCCGGCGCACGCCTTCCAGGTTGAGGCCCTGACTGGTCAGGTCCTGGATGAGCTGGAGGCGCTCGATGTCGTCCCGGGAGTAGCGTCGGGTGCCGCCGGGGGTGCGGAAGGGATCGATCAGCCCTTTCCGCTCGTAGATCCGCAACGTCTGGGGATGCATGCCCGCCAGCTCTGCGGCGACCGAGATGACGAACACGGCTTTCATCGACTTGCTCATCTCGAATCCTTCAAATACTCACGGATGTCTTCACCATTCTCCTCTGCAAGAGCCTCGAGGAGCTTCTTTTCCTCACGGGAAACTTTGGTCGGCACAGCAACCTCGACTGTCACCAGGAGGTCTCCGGGCCGGCCGGCTTCGGGCTGAACCCCCCGGCCCTTGACCCTGAAGGTCTTCCCGGATGGGGTCCCGGCCGGGACCTTGAGCTTCACGCCACCGTTCAGGGTGGGCACTTCGAGCTTGGTCCCGAGTGCAGCTTCGGTGTAGGTGATCGGGACTTTCAAAGTGAGGTGGTTGCCCTTTCGGCCGAACAGCTTGCTGGCGGCGACCCGGATGTGGACGAGCAGGTCGCCGGCGGGGCCGCCCATCGATCCCGGGGCGCCTTTGCCACGAAGTCGCAGGGTCGAACCATCCTTGACCCCGGCCGGCACACGGAGCTTGATGTCCCTGGTCTTCATCTCCGAGCCCGACCCACGACACTGACTGCACGGCTTCTCGATCTGTTGGCCCCGTCCCCCGCAGTCGGGGCAGGGCTGGGTGAAGGAGAAGAACCCCTGGTTCTGAGCAACCGTCCCCCGCCCGCCACATGTCGGGCAGGTGGTGACCGATGTGCCCGGCTCGGCACCCGATCCGCCGCACTTCGAACAGGTGGCGGCGCCGCGCACCGAGATGGTCGTGGTCACGCCATGGGCGGCGTCGTCGAAGCCGATGGTCAGGTCAGCCTCCATGTCGGCTCCCCGCCTCGGTCCGCCGCGACCTCCGCGGCTGCCACCGAAGATGTCGCCGAATCCGCCGAGGAGATCGCTCAGGTCCTCGACGCGAACCTGTTGGCCTCCACCGAAGCCGCCAAAGCCACCTCCGCCGAAGCCTCCGCCACCGGTACCGAATCCGCCGGTCGCAACCAGACGACGTACGTCGTCGTATTCCTTGCGCTTTTCGGCGTTGGAGAGGGTGGCATGAGCCTCGGAGATCTCTTTGAACTTCTCCTCGGCCTCCTTGTCGCCAGGATTGGCGTCGGGATGGTGGGTCTGGGCAAGCTTGCGGTAGGCCTTCTTGATCTCCTCGGCGGTTGCCTCGGGGGATACCCCGAGAACCTTGTAGAAGTCCTTGTCGACCCAGTCCCGATTCATGATTCCTGTGATTCGAGGGTCACCAACGCCGCTCTGATCAGCCTCTCATTGAGCGCATAGCCGCGGCGCAGCTCTTCGTTGACGATGGGCTGCCCGTTGCCGGTCGGGGCCCCGACCGGTTCGTGGACCGCCGGATCGAATTTCTCGCCGACGGTGGGCACCACCGTGAGACCCTCCTCGGCGAGGGCGTTCAGGAGCTGTTCCCGGGTTCTCTCCATGCCTGCCATGAGTTGTTTGCCGGCATCGGATTCGACCTTGATGGACAGGGCTGCGTCGAAGGAATCGAGCGCCGGAAGCAGCTTCTGGATAACTCGCTCCGCTGCCCGGTCGAGCACCGCCGACTGCTCCCGCATCGTTCGCTTGCGGAAGTTGTCGAAATCGGCAGCGACCCGCTTCAGGTCGTCGAGATACGAGGTCGATTCGTCTCGAGATTCCGCGACCAGCTCGAGGAGCATCGTTATCGCCTCCCCGGAATCTTCCGGGAGCTCTATGCCGAGATCGTGGGCGGTCGGCACTTCCTCCAGCGCTGGAGTTTCGGAGTCCGTCATCGGTGCCTACTCAGGCGTTCGATTCGGGTGACTGCTCGTCGTCATCGTCTTCGTCGACGATCTCGGCTTCAACGATGTCGTCATCCTCGGCGCTCTCACCCTCACCCTCTGCAGCCTGGGCCTGTGCAGCCTGCTGGTAGAGGCGGGTCGCCATGGCCTGGCTGGTCTCGATGAGGGCGTCCATCGACTTCCTCACGAGTTCGGTCTCGGTCGAGTCGTCCTCGAGGTTCGCCTTCAACTCGGCAAGGGAGGATTCGACAGCCTGTTTCTCATCATCGGTCATCTGCTCACCCGATTCGGCGAGCAGGGTCTCGGTCTGATTGACCAGCTGGTCAGCCTGGTTGCGGGTCTCGACAGCTTCCCGTCGTTTCGCATCTTCCTCTGCGTACTTCTCGGCGTCCTTGATCATCTGGTCGATCTCGTTGTCGGCGAGAGCCGAACCGCCGGTGATCGTCATCGCCTGCTCCTTGGAAGTGGCGAGATCCTTGGCGTTCACGTGGACGATCCCGTTGGCGTCGATGTCGAAAGTGACTTCGATCTGGGGGATACCCATCGGGGCGGGGGGAATTCCGGTCAGCCGGAACTTACCGAGGCTCTTGTTGTCGGCGACCATCGTCCGCTCACCCTGGAGAACGTGAATCTCCACCTCAGGCTGGTTGGGCTCGGCGGTGGTGAAGATCTCCGAGCGCTTGGTCGGGATCGTGGTGTTGCGCTCGATCATCCTGGTCATGACCCCACCTTTGGTCTCGATGCCGAGAGTGAGTGGGGTTACATCGAGCAGGAGGATGTCCTTGACATCACCCTTGAGCACCCCTGCCTGGATTGCGGCTCCTGCGGCCACGACCTCGTCGGGGTTGACTCCCTTGTGCGGGTCTTTGCCGGTCAGCTCTTTGACCAGTGCCTGGACCGCAGGCATGCGGGTCGACCCTCCGACCATCACCACATGCTCGATCTCGTCGACCGAAATGCCGGCGTCTTTGATCGCTTGCTCGAAAGGCGACCTGGTCCGCTTGAGGAGATCGGCGGAGAGCTTCTCGAACTCCGATCGGGTCACCTTCTGCTGGAGGTGGAGCGGCCCGGCGTCGGTGGCGGTGACAAAGGGAAGGTTGACTTCGGTCTCGACCACGCTCGACAGCTCGATCTTGGCCTTTTCCGCAGCTTCCTTGAGACGTTGCATGGCCATGCGGTCCTTGCTCAGGTCGACGCCGTGGTCGTTCTTGAAGCTGGTGACGAGATGGCCCATCAGCACTTCGTCCCAGTCGTCTCCACCCAACTTGGTGTCACCCGAGGTCGACTTGACCTCGAAGACACCGTCGCCGATCTCGAGGACGGAAACGTCGAAGGTCCCGCCTCCGAGGTCGTAGACGAGGATGGTCTGGTCGGCTGCTTTGTCGAGGCCATAGGCGAGGGAGGCAGCGGTGGGCTCGTTGATGATGCGCAGCACGTTGAGACCGGCGATCTGGCCGGCCTCTTTGGTCGCCTGACGCTGGGAGTCGTTGAAATAGGCAGGAACAGTGATGACTGCGTCGGTGACGGTGTCGCCGAGGAAGGACTCGGCGTCGCGCTTCAGCTTCATCAAGATGCGGGCCGAGATCTCCTGGGAGTTGTAGCTCTTGTCGCCGATGTCGACCTTCCAGTCAGTCCCCATGTGACGCTTGACCGAGCGCACGGTGTGATCGGGATTGGTGATCGCCTGACGTTTCGCCGACTCACCGACCAGCACCTCATCCTCCTTGAAGGAGACAACGGAGGGGGTGGTGCGGGCGCCTTCTGCGTTGGCGAGGATGGTGGGTTCGCCCCCGTCGAGCACCGCGATGACGCTGTTGGTGGTCCCGAGGTCGATTCCTACTGCTTTTGCCATGAAAATAGTCCTTTTCAGCCTGGATTTCTGAGTCAAGGACAATGGTACAACTTGAGTGGGGTTATATCAAGTTTGAGATCTAATTCCCAATAATGGCGTCGTCATATGTGATTGTTGGGGCACACAGAAACGGAGGGGAGTGGTGGTTTAGCCCGCCAGGGACTGGATGTAGGTGACCAGGTCGTTGATCTCGGCTTCGGTGAGCTGGTCGGCGTAGTCTCCCGGCATCACATTGTCGTACCCTGCGACCAACTGCGCCCCGGGGTCGACTATCGAGTTGAAGAGATATGCAGTGTCGGCAATGACGCTCTCGCCCGACTCCAGAGGGCGGCTGGCTCCGGCGACCCCGCTGAATGTCGGCCCGGTGCCCGGCGTCCCGTCCACTGTGTGACAGGCCAGACAACCCGCGTCGTTGGCCAGTTGCAGCCCTCGCCCTGCCGCCTCCGGATCGACGACTATCGTGGTCGTAGTGGCGGCTGCCCCATCGCCGCCCAACTCACCGCCTCCGTAGAGCCAGAACCCGGCACCAAGGACCAGGACCACGATGAGGGCAAGGCCGGCTTCGGCAGCGCTTTTCAAGTTGACACCTTCATTCGGTTAGAACGGTAAACAATCCGGGAGCCAAACCTAAGCTTTATCCGTGTCCCTGAATTCTGGTATGACCCGCCGGTGGTCGCGACGTGAGTTCATACAAGGCGCGGGTTTGGGTCTCGTGGGGGGAAGCGCCCTCCTCCTCAATCTGGCTCCAGCACGCGGTCTGACGATCAATCCCCGGTCGGCCTGGGCCATCGACCGGCCGCCCAAGGGGCCCCTTCCCGCTGAGGATGTGAGATTTCTCCTGGTCCACCACTCGGCTTCCCAGTCCGGCCATACCCCCGATCAGGCTCCGGCGATTCTGAGGAGCTTCTATGACTATCACACCAGTGCCGCACTGGGATGGAACGACATCGCCTACAACTTCCTCATCGACTCCGGTGGGGGAATCTGGGAGGGACGGTCGGGCAGTATCGCCGGAGCCGTCGCCGGAGATGCCAGCGGCGGCAACCAGGGCTTCAGCCAACTCGTCTGCCTGATCGGCGATTTCAGCTCAGTCAACCCCTCGGGGGCGGCTCTGGGCTCACTGGTCGGCCTTCTCGCCTGGATCGCCGACAAACATGGAGTCGCTACTTCGCCGGGATCCCAGGTGACATTCACCTCGAAGGGTTCGAACCTGTGGCCGGCCGGAGCTGCGGTCACGACAACAACGATCACCGGTCATCGTGCTATGAGCGTCACATCGTGCCCGGGGGCCATCCTCAACCAGCTGGTCACTACCTCACTCACCGCTGATGTCCATGCCGCAAGGGTGGGTGCTTCCCCGACGACTTCGCCGACACCTCCGCCGACGACGGTCCCCGCCGCGGTCGTCGAATCGTCGAGCACTTCCGCCACATCATCGTCGGCCACCGTGGATGCGGGCCCGAGCACCACTCTGCCCGACTTGACGACAACCATGGCCGACCCGATCCCAACCGTGGCCTCGACCGAACCGGTGCACGCATCCGTAGTCGAGTCGAGCTCGACCACCCCCAAAGTCGACGTGGTCACCGCAGCGGCCAACCCGTCCCCCACCGCAGAATCACCGGGGAGGAACCCCCTGGTGGTGATGGGTACCGGCCTCGGCGCGGCGGCTACAGCCGGCCTCGCCTGGCGGTATCGCCGTATGAGCCGCTGACACAAATTTCGGGCATAATCGCTCCGCATCGGGGGCTTTTCTCGATAGAGGCAGGCGTGGTCTCGCCAGGAGGAGCGTGGAACTCATGGAACAAGTCGATATCGCAATGCTGGTTGTCAGGTTGTGGCTCGGAATCGTGATGATCGCCCACGGGATCAACCACGCAAAAACACTCGAGGGCACCGCAAAGTGGTTCGCATCGAAGGGGTTCGCGTCAGCCGGGATGAATGCCCGTCTGTCGGCGGCAAGCGAGATTCTTGTCGGCCTCGCCCTCGTCGCCGGTCTGCTCACTACCGCAGCCGTGATCGGCGTGGTCGCGACGATGTTCGTGGCGTTCTGGTCGATCCATCGCTTTGCGGGGTTCTTCAATTTCCATCGCCCGGACGAGGGCTACGAGTATGTGGCCACCCTTGCCGTCGTTAGCGCTGCGCTTGCAGTGATCGGGCCGGGCGCATATTCGTTGGACAGCGTCCTCGGCATATCCGATGACCTCGACGGCTGGGTCGGTGCGGCTGCGGTGGCTGTCGGCCTGGTGATTGGTGCCGGCCAGATTGCAACCTTCTGGAGGAAACCTGTCGATGCAGGAGAAGCAGAGTGAGTGAATCAAACCTCTGGCAGCCCCTGTCCGAGTCCTTCGTCACGACGAGAGATCACCTGCATCAGATCGCGTACTTCGTGCTGAGCCCGGGACGTCACCGGGCGGAGGGAAGGATGGGCCTACGCGCCACCCCGGGTGGCTTCGGGACCCCCAAGTTCGCAGGGCGGGTGGCCCGCGTCGACGGAACCCTCCTCGTCCATGAAGGTGGGGAGAACGTCGCAACCCGGCAGGTCTCGACCCTGCGGGCAGCAGCCGAATTCTTCGGTGAGCCATACGAGGAAGTGTGGTTCGAGGACTTCAAGGACCCCCTCACCCCGATCGGCCCTGATGTCGCACTGTCGGTGGACGCTGCAGACTCTCATCTCATCGGTGCCTGGTTCGAGTTCGGTTACCAGGTGCTCGACTCGTTCCGGGAGGGCAGCACGGCCTCCGACAACCCTTCAAAAACTCAGATCTGGCCCGAGCATTTCGATGCAGCGATGGAGACCGGCGACGGAGAGAGAGGGGAGCGGGCCAGCTATGGGTTCTCGCCGGGCGATGGGGAGCACGCCGAGCCTTATGTCTACGTGGCTGCGTGGGGCGAAATCGACCGTTCCGATGCCTACTGGAGCGATGAGGCCTTCAACGGGTCGAGTCTCAGCTATGCCGAACTTGCGGCGTCACCGGACCCATCCGAAGCAGCGCTCGGCTTCCTCCGTGAGGGCTACCGGTTGCTCCACGGCGGGGTTTAGCTCAGAGCGTCGACCAGGCCTCGAGCGGCAGCGGTGACAATTCGAATCGTCTCGTCGTAACCCTCTTCAGGCCCGCCCCACGGGTCGGGGACTTCCTCCTGGTCGGTGTGGGGGTCGAACGTCCGGAACAGCCGGATCTTGGCCTGGGCCTCCTTCGAGGGTGACATCTCCATGAGATCGTTGAGATTGGACTTGTCCATAACCAGGATCATGTCGTATCGGTCGAAGTCGACAGGATTGAACTTCCGGGCTCTGCCGGTGATCTCGAGGCCCGCTCTCGCTCCTGCAGCAACCGATTCAGGGTGCGGTGGCTCCCCGACATGCCACGACCCGGTCCCGGCCGAATCGACTTCGACCTCGACCCCGGCGGCGTTAGCCGCGCTGCGGATTGCCGCCTCGGCTGCCGGCGACCGACAGATATTGCCCAAGCAAACAACGAGGATTTTCATCCGATAGCGCCCGCGATACGCTCCCGGGCGATTGCGAGGTAGCTGTCGTCGGTGTCGAATCCGACGTAGTGCCTCCCGGTTTCGATAGCAGCCACCGCCGTCGTTCCGGAGCCCACGAAGGGGTCGAGGACGAGGTCGGCCTGGTAGGTGTAGAGCTCGATGAGTCTGCGAGGGAGTGCGGTGGGGAACGGTGCGGGATGACCGATCTTCCGGGCGCTTTCGGAAGGGATTTCCCAGATGTCCAGCGTCGCTTCGAGGAACTCGTCCGTGTCGATGGTCGCCTCCGAGGGCAGCCCCCGTGCCTTTCGCTGATCACGCTTGATTGCCCTGTCGAATCGTCCCTTGGACGCGATGACAACCCTTTCGGTGATGTCGCGCAGAACCGGGTTCTGGGGCGACCGGTAAGAACCCCAGGCACACGACCCGCCGGCACCTTTGGCCTTCTGCCAGATGATCTCGCCGCGCAGGAGAAGCCCGAGCTCGTCCTGGAGGATTCGGACTACGTCTGCAGACAGCGAGCGGTAGGGCTTTCGTCCCAGGTTGGCCACATTCACTGCCATGCGTCCCCCGGATTCGAGCTTGTCGACACAAATCGCAAACACGGAGGTCAACATGTCGAGATATTCGACATAGCTGGCCGGGACATGTCCCTCAGCGAGGTCAGTCTCATACTCTTTGCCGGCGAAGTAAGGCGGCGAGGTCACGACCAGGGCTACGGAATTGTTCGCCACCTGGCTGTCGGTCATGGCAGCGGCGTCGCCGTGGAACAGCGTGTCGATAGCGGCCGGGGGCGCCACCAGGGAATCGTCGGAAATCCGCGGGGCGCTGAACCGGTCATAGAAAGCAGAGGAGTCATGGGATTCGCGCTTTCCTGAGCCGAATTCAGATGTGACGGTGGCGAGACGGCGGCGGGTCATGCACTGAAGTTACCGGCGTGGGCCGGTCTGGAGCGGCATCTGGCCGAAGGTCGCCTTTCGTTGCCCGGACGGTGAATCCGAGACAAATGTTTGTTCCCGCTATGCTTGCAGGAGCAAGCACCTTCAGAAATGGGCTGAATATGGATACCTCACCTTTGCCGGAGACGGTAGAGATCGAGCTGAAGAGCGGCATAATTGCCGAGGTGCGGCCCATCCTCCCGATCGATGCCCCCCTCCTCGTCGAAGGGCTTTCTGGCCTCTCCGAATCGAACCGGTTCGCAAGGTTCGGTGTCGGGATCCACAACCTGAGCAAACAGGAGCTCAAGTATCTGACCGAAATCGACCACCGCACCCACGTGGCCTGGGGGGCAACCATCGGCGGCGAGCCCGCCGGGGTGGGGCGCTATTTCGTTGTACCCGAAGAAGGCTGTGCCGAGCTGGCGCTGACGGTCGTCGACAGGTTCCAGCGAAGGGGTCTGGGAAGAGCGCTTTTCGACGTGCTGACTGCAGTGGCGCGCTACGACGGCGTTCCGAGTTTCTGTTTCGAGGTTGCTTCTTCAAACGCACCTGTGATGCGGCTTCTCCGCGAACTGACCGGCCAGGAGACCTCGAGCGGGCTCCTCCACGGGAAGGCCAACATTGCCGATCTGCCTGTCACTCCTGACGAAAACGAGCTGATCTCGCTTCTGGAGAAATACCGGGCCGATGCTGCCTAGGCGGGTTCGGCTGGCTCGAGGTCCAACGCAGCAGAGTTGATGCAGTAGCGCATCCCGGTGGGTTGCGGACCGTCGGGGAACAGGTGCCCCAGGTGGCCGTTGCAAGTGGCGCAACGGACTTCGGTGCGAACCATGCCATAGGCACGATCCTCGACCTCCTTGATCTTGTCCGGATCGAGAGCCTCGTAGAAGCTAGGCCATCCGGAGCCCGACTCGAACTTGGCATCGCTGGAGAAGAGCTCGGTCCCACAGCCCGCGCACTTGTAGCTGCCCGGGGTCTTGGTGTCGTTGTACTTGCCGCTGAACGGCCGCTCGGTTCCGGCTTCGCGGAGGATCTGATACTGCTCAGGTGCGAGCTTCGCCCGCCATTCGGCTTCATTTTGGGGCATGTCCGTCATACTCGGTCCTTTCTCATGAGATCTTGCAGATGGAGCTCGAGGCGCTCGATGAAGATTGCCTGCGCCAGGTTCAGCTTCGCCCGTGCCCTTTCGGCATCAAACCACTCGACGCGATCGATCTCAGGATAGGAGCGATCACCCATCATGAAATGCCCGGGAACCAGGGCGGCTGGTTCGAGGTCGGCTTCGAGCGCCCAGGCCACGACGATCTTGCGCGACTTGAGCCGGGTCTCACCCAGCGGCGCCCATAGGCCATCAGGCACGGGCCACCCGGTTTCTTCCAGGAATTCTCTGCGGGCGGCCTCCTCGTCGGACTCACCCTCCTTGACCAGGCCTTTCACCAGGGACCACCACCCGTCGTCACGACGACTGAAGAATGGTCCTCCTGGATGGGCGAGCATCACCTCGATCCCGTCCCGAATCCGGTACGGGAGAAGACCGGCCGACCGAAGACCGCTCATTACCCTGATCCTGTGACCATCATTGCCGCAACCACACCAACATCTAACCAGGTTGTGGTTACTCCTCTTCCCGACTTCCGGCTGGGCGATCTCGAAGCCCTCCCCGTCGGGTTGAAGCGCCTCACCCTCAACGAGATGGAAGTGGCCGCCTCCGGGTTCTTCGCCGGCGAAAACGCATTCAGCGAAGCCGTCCACGAAGCCAGGAGGTCGACGAAAAGGATCAGGTCGGTGCTCCGGCTGATCAAGACTGAGCTGGGCGAGAAGATTTTCAACTTCGAGGATCGCTGGATGAGGGATACGGCGCGGCTGATCTCACCGGTGCGGGATACCGCAGCACACGTCGAAAGCATGGACCTGCTCGATCGGATCTACGGACACCTGCTTGCTGACGGAGTTCTGGAAGAGACCCGGGGTCGGCTCGACAATCAACGGCGGCGGGTGGAGACCAGGGTCATGGAGGACCCCGAAATCGTCTTGTCGGTCGTCGAGAAGCTGGAAAAGGCGCACGGGCGCTACTCGAACTGGCCTGTGGACGATTCGGCTCGCAGCATCTACGGGGTGGGGATCCGTGATGAGTTCACCGCAATCGGGCCCGGATTGTTCGAGACGTACGGCAGCGGGCGCAGCCAGATGGTCGACGCCTACAAACATGTCGACCCGGTCCGGTTCCACGAGTGGCGCAAGAACGTCAAGTATCTGCGGCACCAGATGGAGCTGTTGACCCCGCTCTGGCCCGAAGTCGTGGTGGGAATGGCGATAACTCTGGAACGCATTGGCGAGCTCCTCGGCCAGGACCATGACCTCGCAATGCTGATCGAACGGCTCGAGACCGACACCAACCTCTGCCCGGACCCGGTCGAGCGGTCATTGATTGCAGCCCTCGCCAACCAACGACGGGCCGATCTGCAGACGGCTGCTCGCATCCTGGGCAGGCGGGTATTTGCCGAGGAGCCAGAATCGCTCACCGGTCGCTTCGACGCCTACTGGGAGGGCCGGGAGCCGGAGAATCTGGCCGCATTGACCCGGGTCATGATGTGAGGCGTCTCAGCTAAACGGAATCTGCCCGTCCCGCCAGACGTTGTATGAGGCAGCGATTTCAAAGGACGGTTCAGATGAGCGAGCGCGGAAGGGTCAAGGTCGAGAGCGCAGGCAAACGAGTCAGAGCGATGCTCGGCGGAGAGTTCGTCGCCGATTCCCATCGGGTGCTGATGATCTGGGAGATCCCCTATTACCCGACCTACTACTTCCCGGAAGCCGACATCGACATGAGCGCGTTGACCGATTCCGGGGAGACGAAGAAGAGCCCGAGCCGCGGCGTCGCCACCCTTTATGAAGTGAAGGCCGGAGGAAGGCAAGGGACGGCCTACGGGTACGCGGAGTCCGAAATCGACCAGCTGGTCGGGCATGTCGCCTTCGACTGGGCGTCGATGGACCACTGGTTCGAGGAGGACGAAGAGGTCTTCTTCCACGCTCGCGATCCCTACACCCGCATCGACATTCTCCCTTCGAGCCGCCGGGTACGGGTCGAAATCGACGGGGAGACGGTGGCGGACAGCACCAACGCATCGTTCCTGTTCGAGACCAACCTTCCCACCAGGTACTACCTGCCAAAGACCGACGTTCGCATGGACCTGCTCGGTCCCACCGACCTGGCAACCAACTGCCCCTACAAGGGCACCGCCCGCTATTGGTCAGTCGAAGTAGACGGCGAGATCCATGAGAACGTGGTGTGGGGCTACGACAACCCGCTGCCGGAATCGCAGCGGATCATGGGCCTGGTCTCTTTCTACAACGAAAAGCTCGACATCTACATCGATGAAGTCCTCGAGGAGAAGCCCAAGACCAAATTCAGCTGATCCCGGCGCACTCAAGCCAGGTCGATCGACAGGCCGGTCTCCCTTTCGGACACCTCCCAGAGGACCCGGATCGATTCCGACATCCCGAATCGGCGCAGGATCGGTCTGCGGACCGGAGCGCCGAAGTTGATGAATCTCGGGGCGTACATCTGGCCGCCCTTTGCTTTGGGGTCGGTGGCTGCTCGAAGCTGGGGGAGGGCCCCGGCGGCAGGAGACATCCCGGTCCGTTGCGCCAGGTTGTGCCAGAACTCGGCGGTGCCGCTCGCTCCTCCCTGTCGGACCGTGTTGGCCTGTAAGTCTGTGTTGGACAGTCCCGGATGGGCCACGAGGCTTGCGGCCTGTAGTCCGGCGTCGTCGAACTGTCGTTGCAGACCAAGGGCGAAGTGATAGTTGGCGAGCTTGGCCTGGCCGTAGGCTTTCCACGGGTCGTATTCACCTTCGAGATGGGGGTTATCGGGATCTACCCGTTTCCCGAAATGGTGGGCGACGCTGGTGACAGTCACGATCCGTGCCGCCGGCGCTCCGAGCAGGGCCGGCAGGAGTTGGGCGGTGAAGGCCCAGTGCCCGAGGTGGTTCACGCCGAATTGCATCTCGAACCCATCTTCGGTCTTGCCCTCCGGCATCGCCATCAAGCCGGCGTTGTTGACCAGGATGTCGAGAGTGGGATGGTTGGAGAAAACTGTGACTGCCGCAGTCTCGACTGACTGGAGCGAGGCAAGGTCGAGTTCGACTATCCCCAGGGAGGCGTCGGGGTTAAGGGCAGTCAGTTCGGTGTACGCGCGATCTGCCTTCTCCCTGTTGCGAGCAGCCATGACCACGTGACAGCCGGCACCGGCCAGACCTTTAGCGGTCTCCAAACCCAGACCGGCATTTGCGCCAGTGACCACGGCGGTCTTCCCGGAGAGATCGGGGATGTCTGCAGAGGTCCAGGCCATCATCTCACCCTAAACTCGAGCTAATGCCCTTGTGGATGCTAAAATGCGCTATTAGATGTCCAACTTGATCAACATCGGTGAGTTTCGTCAGAACGCCACCGAAATCATTCGCGCCGTGGAAACGGAGGGAACGACTGTCACGATCGCCCGACGCGGCAAGCCGGTGGCAGAGCTTCGACCCGTCACCGGATCATTAGGGTCTCTGAAGGGCAGTGTCGTCGTCTTCGAAGGCGTCGACCTCACGGCACCAGTTGTAGAACTGACCGAATGGGACGCCTCCCGTTGATCGTTCTCGACACTGCAGCCTGGCTGTGGGTCAGCTCAGACATGAGCAAGATGTCGCAACCCGGACGGGAGTTGTTCACGTCGGCCAAGACTGCCCTGGTAAGTGCGATTTCGGCCTGGGAGGTCGGCATGCTGGTGTCGAAGCGACGCATAGCCCTCGATCGAACGGTCGAGCGGTGGGTCGAAGACGCTGGACGGGTCGGAATCATTCAGATCGCGCCCGTTGACCAGAGGATTGCGGTTCTCGCATCGCAGCTTCCTGGTGAGGCGCCCGGCGATCCCGCGGACCGGATCATCGCGGCGACGGCTCTGATCAATGGGTGTCCATTGATCACCCCAGACCGCGAGTTGCGAAACTATCCCTTTGTTCCGACGGTGTGGTGAGCCAGACAGGGCACTAGATGTAGCTGACGGTGCCGATCCGCTTTTCGAAGCGCTCCGCCTTGTTCATGACTTCTGCGGGAATCGCCATGATCTTCTCCTGGAACTCGGCCGCTCGCGGCTTGAGGTCGGTGAGATCTGCGATCTTCCAGTCTTTGATCAGCGGCATGAGCACCCGGTCGTGGTGGATGCGGAGGTTGTAGACACCGGCTTTCGCCACTGCCAGCGACCTGCGAAGGAAGTTGGGCATCGCCACGCCGGGCATCTCGAAGTTGGAGAAGGTCTTATAGATCCCTTCGAGCACGGTCGACGGGCTCTGGTCGAGCATTGCCTGCATAACGCCCTTGTAGAAGATGAAATGATGGTTCTCATCGGCTGCGATGTTCTTCATCAGCTCGTAGGCATTCGGGTCGTCGGTGATCTTGCCGGCGTTGCGGTGGCTGACTCTGGTGGCTAGCTCCTGGGCCGCGGTGTAGGCAAAGATTTCCGTCGGGTCGTCGTACGTTGGGCTGTACCCATTGGTCATCGTGGCCATCCGGTCGTCTTCCAGCTCATCCGGGTCGCAGTTGCGAGAAGTGAGCAGGTAGCTGCGAATCCCGATGGCGTGCTGGCCCTCTTCGGCTGTCCAGAGATGATTCCACTTGTTGAACGCCGAGGTGTTGGGCATGTTCTTCTCGATGAGGGCGTGGTAGTAGGGGAGGTTGTCCTCGGTGAGGAGGTTGAGCACCAGGGAGGTCCGCGCGTTCTCCGAAATGGTGCACTGGGAGACATCCCAGGGCTTGTCACGGAAGCTCTCCCCGCGTTCCCAGGGAACGATGTCATGGAAGTACCAATGGTTGCGCCGTGCGAGGTGGTCCTCCATCAGCTGCTCCACCTGTGGGTCGATCGACTCCACCAGTTCAAATTTTTCGTTAAGGGCCATCTCGGCCACCTTTTGGTCGGGTACGGGTTAGACGGTACTTAAAGCCAGATCGGTTACCGAATTCACCAAAGAAACCTTGGCGAAAGTGGAAACGGACGGGACGCCGTCTGAATCCATCGTAATACGCGGCGGGGGGAAACCGTGTGTGAGATTGCGAATACGTCGATCGGGCGGCTAGAGCTGTCCGGATTCGACCTTACCGCTGATTGCTTCGAGATAGTCGGGTTTGTCGTAGCGGGCGAGGAGGAAGTCGTCGGCATAGGAGGGCAACGGACTGCCGGTGATATGCCGGCTGACCAGGTCGGCACCGCCTGCGGCCACCATCACTCCGAACCCGGAGTAGGCGCATGCGAGATAGAACCCGGAAGGGCCGGCAGGGCCGATGAGAGGCCGGTTCTCGGCGGTCTTGGTGTAATAGCCGCCGTCGACGCTCGATTGGGGGAGCCGGTCGAGATAGCGCTCGAAGGTGGGGATCATCGTCGACAGGCCTCGCGCCACCACCTCGGGGTAGAGCTCGTCTTCGGGTACCGGCCACACCGGGTGGCGCACCTCGCCGTGATACTCCCACAGCGCCAGGAAATAGGGGGAGTCGGCACCTCCCTCAGGGCGGCCATGGCAGAACACCGGCATCTCACCGAGGAGGTCGGTCCGGCCCAACCCGGCCAGAGCGGACCGCTCGTCGTCATCCCAGGTGAGTCGCTGGGGGTCGCTCCAGATCAGCATCGGTGCCTCTCTGGGTACCACCCCGAGGTGGTCCCTGAAGGCGACCTTGAGATGGACCTCGGAGCGGAGCGGCAGGTCGAGGCCGACCATGGCTGCGACATCGGCGGCGAGAGGGCCGGCAGCATTGACCACAGCGCTGCACGGAATTCGCGCTCCGGACGCCAGAGTCACAGCGCGCACTTCCCCGCTCACGACTTCGAGGGCCGTCACTTCGTCGACGAGGTGTGACGCTCCCGCCTCTTTGGCCCTGGCGAGCATCCAGGAACCGAGTTGTTGGGCACTGAACCAGCCGGCGCGGCGGACGTGGATGGCTCCGACCGCCTCGTCGGACAGGTAAGGGAAATGGTCGCGTAGTGGCCCCGACCCGGTGAAGACGTCAATCCCGTCGGGCTCTGTGGCGTATCCGTATGGCTGTGCCGGCTGGTATCCCGCGGAGTTGGGAAGGACCCGGACCTGGCCGCCTCCGTATGAGGAGATCTCCGACGCCTGTGCCTGCCAGGCTCCCAGGGTTTCCTCGCGCGCCGTGACGAAGAGGTAACCGCGGCGGGACAGCCCGAAGGCGTTCCCTGATTGCTCGCTCATTTCCTCGAGTAGGTCGATGGAGCGGTTCATCAGTCCCACCATCGGCTCGTTGGGCCACCAGTTCCGGTAGCACTCGGTGGACTTGTCCGAGGTGAGAGTCAGCGGTGGCCGCGGATCGACAAGCGTCACATCGACCCCGTGGGTGGTGGCAAGCCGGTACGCCGATGCGACGCCGGCGATCCCCGCCCCGATGACGACGACCGGGGGTTTCAACCGCCCAGGAACTCCTTGACCCGAGCGGCAATCGCCCCTCCGGTGAAACCGAACTTCTCGGCAAGGACTGTATCCGGGGCGGAGGCACCGAAGCGGTCGATGCCGATGCTCAAACCGGTGTCGCCGACGATAGCGGCCCACCCGAAAGTCGAAGCGGCCTCGACCGAGACCCGGGGGGCAGTCCCGAGCGTGGCCTCCCGGTAGTCCGAGTCCTGTTCCATGAACAGTTCCCAGCAGGGGAGGCTGACGACCCGCGCCGAAATCCCCGAATCTTCGAGACGTTCCGCCGCTTCCACCGAGACGTGGACCTCGGAACCGGTGGCAACGATCGTCACATCATCTCCATCCCGGACGACATACCCGCCCTTGTGGACACCACCAGGAACTGCATCCATCGTCGGCAGCCCTTGCCGGGTGAGGACGAGAGCAACCGGTCCGTCGTGACGGTCGAGGGCGATGTTCCAGGCGGCGACAGTCTCGTTGGCGTCGGCGGGTCGGATTACCCAGAGGTGGGGCATTGCCCGCAGTGACGCGAGATGTTCGATCGGCTGGTGCGTGGGCCCATCCTCACCGAGAAAGACCGAGTCATGGGTGAATACCCAGATCGACGGCGCTTCCATCAGCGCGGAGAGTCGAACTGAAGCCCGCATGTAGTCACTGAAAACGAAGAAGGTTGCACCGTAGGGCTTGAGACCGCCATGTATCGCCATCCCGTTGACGGCGGCTCCCATCGCATGCTCCCGGATCCCGAAGGCGAGGTCGCGCGCGCTCCGATCGTCCGCCGAGAAGAGCCGGCCCTTTTCGATCACGGTCTTGGTCGAACCCGCTAGGTCGGCCGAACCGCCGATGAACCCGGGGACCTTCTCCGCAATCTCTGCGAAGAGGTCGCCCGAAGACGCCCTGGTCGCCATCGAAGACCCGTTCTCGAACCCCGGGCCCTCGACATTTGCCTGACCCGGCTCGTACAGGCTGTCCCAGAGCTGCCTGGTGTCATCATCTGCGTTCTCGAAGCGCTCCCGCCATGCGGCTCTGGCCGCCCTGCCCCGGTCCATCGCCTCGTCGAAGAACGTGTAGACACTCTCGTCGACCAAGAACTTCGGCTCGGTGGGGAACCCCATGAGCTCCTTGGTCGCCTCGATCTCCTCGTCTCCGAGCGGAGATCCGTGTGACGCCGCGGTGTCTTGGGCGTTGGGCGCCCCGTGGGCGATGTTGGTCCGACAGACGATCAGCGAAGGCTGATCCTCGACCGCGATAGCGGCTTCGATCGCTTCGGCGATTGCAGCGCGGTCGTGGCCGTCGATGGTCTGGGTGTGCCAGTTGAGAGCCTCGAACCGCTTTTCGACGGTCTCGGAGAAAGTGATGTCGGTCGAGCCGTCAATGGAGATGTCGTTGTCGTCGTAGAAGTAGATGAGTCGTCCCAGCGCCAGATGCCCTGCTATCGAAGAGGCCTCAGCGCTGATCCCCTCCATCAAGTCGCCATCGGAGACGAACCCGAAGGTGCGGTGGTCGACTAGGTCCGGGCCGAGCCGGGCGCGAAGGTGCTCCTCGGCTATCGCCATCCCGACTCCGGTGCCAAACCCCTGTCCGAGGGGCCCGGTGGTGGTCTCGATGCCGATTGCCTGGTCGATCTCGGGGTGACCCGCAGTGTGCGATCCCCACTGACGGAAATTGCGGATCTCGTCGAGGCTGAGCGGGAATCCGGAGAGATGGAGGAGCGAATACAGAAGCATCGAACCGTGCCCATTGGAGACCACGAAGCGGTCGCGGTCGGGCCATTCGGGATTGTCAGGATCGACCTTGAGATACTTCGACCAGAGCACGACGGCGATGTCGGCCATCCCCATCGGCATCCCCGGGTGCCCGCTGTTGGCTGCCTCGACAGCGTCCATGGTGAGGGCTTTGATCGTGTTGACGGCGAGTTGTTCTGGAGTGGTTTCAGGCATCAAGACGGGAGGGTAGTGCCTCGCGGGGGACACCCGCCCTATGGGAGATCAGGCGGGTTCGCAGAGTTGGCAGGCCCGGAACCCCTGGGTGTTGGCATCGCCTGCCGACCGGAGTTCCACAACGTTCTCGTCCTTGGATCGGCGTATCGCACGGCAAGTCGGATGACAGAAGATTCCCGTGCTGGTATTCGCCAGATACCGAACGTTGCGCCCGGCCAGCTGTTCGAGCGCTGCCGGCGCCGCTCCCTCGGTCGTGAGCAGTTTCCACTTACGGTCCGGCCCACCCAGCGAGTAGGCACCGATGTGGCCATCGGAGCGGACGACGCGGTGGCACGGGATGATGAGCGGGACTGGATTTCTTGCCATCGTCGACCCCACTGCTCGCGCCGCCCCGGCGTTGCCCACATGGCGGGCGAGCCATCCGTACGGTCTGACCTCGCCCCGGGGGATTCGCGCCGCCTGGTTGAGCACCTGAGCCTGGAACGGGGTCACCGAGCGGAGATCGACGGGCAACTTTCCCGGCGATCCTGCCTCGAGTCGATCGGGTATGAGCTTGCCCCATGCTGATGGCGGCTCTGCCCGGAGCAGGAACCTGCCGAATCTCTCCTCGAAATAGCGCTCGTAGTCCTGTTCCGCCAGGGTTACCGAGGAGACGCCTTCAGGGTTGAACGTGACCACCACCCGGCCCACCGCCGTCTCGTAGAAGTCGAACCCGTCGGCAAGGCCGGTGCCCAGGGCGGTTTCGTCCGAGATCCTTCCGGGGGCGGGGCCACCGATCAGATCTGCCAGCCTTTCTTCAATGCTCATCTTCGTTCTCCATGATCTCTCGTAGCTTCTTGAGGCCGCGATGGATATCCGCCTTGCAGGTACCTTCGGGCCGACCTGTGATGTCAGCGATTTCGGGGATCCCGAACCCGACCACATGGCGGAGCACAACTGCTTGGCGTTGAATCCGGTTGAGGGTGTTGAGCCGCCGCTGCCATGCCGCAGTGTCAGGTGGCTCGAGGTCGTATCCGCCGGGCTCCGTAGCCTCCGCGACCAGCGTCGGGCGTCGCGCACGGTCCCGGAGATGGTTGCGCCCGGTGTTGATGGCGATGGTCCAAACCCACGGTTCGAGTCGAAGCTCCCTTATCCGCTCCGGCGGATACCCGGAGAGAGCGCGATAGGCGCGGATCAGGGCTTCCTGGCTCAGGTCCTCGGCCTGGTGCCCATCACCGGTCATGCGACGGAGGCCCCAGTAGAGGCGTGGAGACATGTGCTCGACCAAACGCGGGAACGCAGCGTCGAGATCGCGGGCCAGGTCGAGGACTAGTGGTCTGTCGTTGGAATAGGGCGAGGGTGTCTCCGAGTCATCGGCGTCACCTGGCAAGGAGAAGGGCGCAGTCGCAGCCGGGGAGCTGCGGCGAGCACTTTCGACGCCGCCAGGGGCGTCGAGGGCCGGAGAGGCCCCGTCTGTATTTCTGCGACAGGCCACACAATCATCCATCAGACAGGAGAACACCGAATAGAGGGAAATGGTTTCACTTGATTCGTTCCCACACCACCAACCCGGACGGTAGCTTTAACCGCATGGACATTGTCACCGCCTCCGGCATCATCAGGGACGCTCGCCGTTCGGTGGAAGCGGGCGGTGGCTTGGGTGGAACCGGCTTCTGGAAACTGGTCGGCGCCATCAAGAGAGACCCGGGGCTCGATCGGTTTGTCGACGAGGTGGCCGAGATCGACCAGCAGGCGTTCCAGAACTGGGCACTGCTCACCGTTCCCCTCGCGCTCGGGACCTCCTTGATGGTCTTCGGCACGGTGGTCGGCCTGGCGCTGGTGTCGCTCGCCTACCAGGTGGAAGGGGTTTGGAGCGGGCTCTGGCTCCTCGCAGGCACGGGGGTGCTGCTGGTCACCACCCACGGCCTCGCTCACCTCTTTGTGGGATTGGCGGTCGGGATCAAATTCACCTACTGGTTCATCGGGGAGATGTCCCAACCCCAACCGGGGGTCAAGACCGACTACTCCAGCTACCTGAGGACCCCCGCACGATCCCGCGCATGGATGCATGCCGCGGGCGCGACGACTACCAAGCTGATCCCGTTTCTGATGGTCGGCGCCGCCCTTGCCGCCGGCGTACCCGCCTGGGCGACATGGGCACTGGTCGCCATTGGAGTCGTGACGGTGATCACCGACGTGCTGTGGTCGACGAAGGCTTCCGACTGGAAGAAGTTCCAGCGGGAGATGGCCTTCGCTCAGGAGTCCTGATCGAAGTCCGGGATCGACCCGTCTGTCATGTGCAGTTCTTCGTGTTGACGGATCAGCTCCACGAATAGCCCGGGATTGCGAGGGTCGACGCCGATCAGGTGCCTGGTCGTCGGTCCACCGGTGGTGTCGAACGCTCGAGCCCTGGCGAGCACCTCAGCCGAGGCGTCATCGATTCGTCCGTGCTGTGCCAGGTGCTCCTCCCACGACCCGATCTCGAAGAATTCGATGATCCGGAGAGGATCAGAAGCGGTGCGCATCAGCTGCCAGCGGTATGCACCGGTGCGGAGCCTCACCAAACGCACCTCGTTCATCAAGCTGGTGAACTCCACGAGGTCAGCCCTGTCGATCTGCCATGCGTTGAGGATCATGACGGTTTCGCCGGCGACGGTGACGTCGTGAGAGATCGGGAGCCGGTCGTCGGAGAACTCCGGTGGCGAGACGTTGCGTATCGAGGGGACACCGAGGATGGGGGAGAGCACGCCGAGGAGGAGGGCTGCCGACGAAAGTGCGACCATCGCCGTTGCGGTGTTGGTGGCGTCGGCGAGCACTCCGGACAGGATCGAACCGAGAGGGAGGATGCCCCCGAAAGCGAGACTGTAGAGCGACATCGCCCGACCCCTGATCCACGACGGGCTGATCAATTGGGCAGTGGCGTTGAGGCTGGTGAGGGTGAGCACCCAGAAGAACCCCGAGACCAGCATGGCGGCGGCGGCCACCCAGAGGTTGGGGGCGAGGCCGACGCCAATCCCGGCCAGACCGAACCCGCTGATGGTGACCCGGGAGGGTCGGTCCGGGAACCGGTCGAGGAACTTCTCACGGAACCAGGCCGCGAAGAGCGCACCTACCCCCATCGATCCGAGCAGGATGCCATAGGCGAGCTCCTCACCCCCGAGGCTCCTGGTGTGATTGGGCAGCACCGCCTGGATGACAGCTGAGAAAACCGCAAAGAGCGCGACCAGGCCGAGCAGCCGCCGGAAGACCGGGGTGAACCGGGCAAACCGGATCCCGAGAGCGATTGCGGTGCTGAACGAGGTCATCTCCCGGTCGGCCGGCTCCAACCTCTTCCCGACGATGATCACCGCGACGATCACAAAAGCATACGTGAGGGCGTTGATCCCGAATCCGGCTGCGGCGCCCAGTGAAGCCAGGATCAAGCCGCCAATCGCCGGCCCGACGGCGCGTGCAACATTGAACGCCGCCGACTGGACCGCCACCGCCGACGCGATCATCCCGCGCGGGACCAGATCAGGGAGGAGTGCGTGCCATGTGGGGAGGTTCAGGGACACGCCGATTCCCAACAGGAGCCCGAGAGCGAGGAGAAGGGGTGGGCTGATGCGGTCGGTGTAGGTGAGTGCCGCCATCGCCACCGCCGATCCGCCCATGATCGTCTGGGCGATGAGCATGAGCCGGGTGCGATCGAACATGTCGGCAAGGGCCCCTGAGATCAGGGCGAGGAAGAGAAGAGGGAGCGTCGACGAGGCGACCATGAGCCCGACCCAGGTGTTGGAGCCGGTGAGGTCGAGCATCAGCCACGAGCCTGCGACCGACTGGATGAAGGTGCCGAGCGCCGACAGGACCGATGCGATCCACATGATGCGGAACGATCCGTACTTGAGCGGGGCGACGGCCGAATTCATTATTGGCAGGGTAGGACCCCGAGGCGGGAGCGGAACCGGCTTAGGTCAGGTCGAGGACTAGTTTCGTCACCGTGGCCAGAGATCTCGCGTACTTCATCCAGGACGGACCAACCCCCGGACCGGGGGTGCTGCTCCTTCACTCGTTCTGGGGCCTCACTCCTGCGGTGAAGCTGATGGCCGACGGTCTCGCCGACGAGGGCTACACAGTCCTGGTGCCGGATATCAATTTTGGGGAGCTCCCTGATTCGGAGACCGACGCAGTGGACCATCTCGGTCAGGCAAATCCCGATCGCCTCGCTTCACTGGTGCTGTCTTCAGCTCAATTGCTCGCGGAGAAATCGTCGCAGCCGACGATCGCCGCCGTGGGTTTCGGGATGGGTGGCTCCATGGCGCTGTGGGCGTCGGTGCGGCTCAATTCGATCATCGACCGGGTGGTTTCTTTCTACGGGACCCAACAGATCGACTTTGCCGGATCGAGGTCTCGGTACCTGGTGCATCTCGCCGAATCGGATGAATACATCACCGAGGACGAGACCGCATTCATGGAAGCAACGATGGGCCTGGAGTCGTTGGAAATGGCATTCCACCACTACCCGGGCACCCGGCATGGTTTCGCCGACCCCGACGGAGCCACATTCGACCCCGATTCATCCGACCTTGCCTGGAAGCGGACCGTCGATTTCCTCAAGGGCTGATCCGGGCAACCGGGTCGCCCGTCGCCACAACCCCTGGCGTTAACACCTTTGCGTACCACCGGGAGGCTCCAGGGTGTTTGGTACCGGACATCCGACTGAACCTGCCGTCGGCGAACCACTGTGCGTTCTTGGCGCAAGGGGTGGTAGCGTCGGTGATCTCGATCACCAGGCCCTCACCTACCCGGAAGCGCTGTCCGGATGCGATGGTGGCCCAATCGAGACCGATGATCGTGAGGTTCTCCCCGGTCGAACCCGGCGCAATCGGGTGTCCTTCGGCCTTGAGCATCTCGATGACCTCGAGGGAGTACAGGCAAAGGGTCTGGTCGGGCCCGCCGTGGTGTTTCCGGTCGGCCTGGCGGTCACCCTCCATCCCGTCGAGGCCTACTGCTGCCCGGTCGACCGGGAGCTTGGGGACGCCACCGTCGGAGACGTTGATCTGGTGAATTCGGGCCATGCCGCCAGGATACGGACCGTTCTCCGAAAGCGGCAATGAATCGAGGAGCCTCCCCGCATCCCGAAGTCCTGCCCTCCTCTAGGCTCTCAGGGTGACCCTGACCGCAGACCAACTCACCCCTCACATCAGCGCAGACTTACTCCGATCGCTCGAAGGCCGGGCCGACGTTGTCGCCGGGGGTGAGGAGATAGCGGTGTTCGCACCGGCGACCGGCGCCAGGATCGGTTCGATCCATCAGGCCGGGGACGATGACGTCGCAAGGGCTGTAGATCGCTCTCGCCAGGCGCAGGAAGATTGGAAACAGCTGTCGCCGACCACCCGGGGACGGATCTTCGCTCGCTTCCACGACCTGCTGGTCGATCGCGCCGATGAGGCGATGGACCTGGTCCAGCTCGAGGCCGGTAAGGCGCGGATCCCGGCGTTCGAGGAAATCTACGACACGGTGGCCACCACCCGCTACTACGTGAACACCGCGCCGAAGCTCCTCGGGCGGCGTCGTCGGGCGGTCTCTTTCCCCGGCTTCACCCGGGCATACGAGTACCGGCATCCCCATGGCGTGGTTGGCTTCTTCTCCCCGTGGAACTTCCCGTTCACCCTCGGGATCTCCGATGCGATTCCAGCCCTGCTCGCCGGCAACGGGACGATCCTGAAACCCGACGAGAAGACTCCGTACTCGGTCCTCTATGCAGCTTCGCTTCTCGATGAAGCGGGTCTGCCCCCGGGCCTGCTCCAGGTGCTCACCGGAAAAAGCGATCTGATCGGGCCTTCGCTCATCGACAGTGTCGACTATGTGATGTTCACCGGCTCGACGGATGTGGGCCGGCTCGTCGCCGGCCAGGCGGGAAAGCGGTTGATCGGTGCGTCGATGGAACTGGGCGGCAAGAATGCCGCCATTGTCCTTGCCGACGCGGATCTAGACCGCGCGGTGCCGGGGATCGTCAGGGCAGCCTTCGCCAATTCGGGACAGCTCTGCATTGCGGCAGAGCGGATCTACGTCGACGAGAGAGTCCGCGAAGAGTTCACCAACCGATTTGTCGCGGCGGTCCGCGACCTGGACTTCAGCACCGGGTACGACTTCGAGGGCGTCATGGGCTCGCTCATCACCCGGGAGCATCTCGACAACGTCCACGCTCATGTCGAGGACGCTGTGGCGAACGGTGCCCGTCTTCTGGCCGGGGGCAAGGCCCGTCCCGACATCGGACCGTTGATGTACGAGCCGACAGTTCTCACCGATGTGGATGAGTCGATGTTGTTGTGCCGGACCGAGACCTTCGGCCCGGTGGTGAGCATCTATGGCGTCCCCGATGCCGAAACTGCGATCGAGCGGGCCAACGATTCCGATCTCGGGCTCAACTTCAGCGTCTGGACCCGGAACATCAGGGCGGGCATCGACATCGCATCCCGCCTCGAAGCCGGGCTGGTCGGGGTCAACGACGGCTATGCAGCCACCTGGTCGGCCTACGACGCCCCGCTTGGCGGGATGAAAGCGTCGGGCCTCTCCCGCCGTCACGGTGCAGAGGGATTACTCAAGTACACCGAGGCTCAGAACGTCGCCGTGCAACTGATCGGCCCCTCATTCGCTCCCCCCTCCTGGATCAGCTACGAGCAGTACAACCAGATCCTGGGCAAGGCCCTCAAAGTGATCCGCCGCCTCCCGTTCTACAAGTAACGAGGGAGTACCGGCGACGTAGGAGCCGGGGAGGGTGGGGCGATCCCACCAACGCTGCTTGGGCTCCCGGCTCGAGGGACCTCTCCCTCCTACCTGCGCCCTCCTTCGTCGGGCGGAGGAACCTTCCTCGGCGCAAGCGGGAGGACAGCAGAAACGCGGGAGGATATCTCTCCCTCCGCTGGCGGAGGGAGTACCGCAACACGCGTCTCTCCCTCCGCTGGCGGAGGGAGTACCTCCGACCTTTGGTCGGAGGGGAGGGTGGGGCGATCCCACCAACGCTGCTTGGCTCCCGGCTCGAGGGACCTTTCCCTCCAACCTCCGCCCTCCTTCGTCGGGCGCAGGAACCTTCCTCCCGCAAGCGGGAGGACAGCAGAAACGCGGGAGGATCCCAGTCGTGGGAGTACCTCCATACGCGACTCTCCCTCCGCTGGCGGAGGGAGTACCTCCGACCTTTGGTCGGAGGGGAGGGTGGGGCGATCCCACCAACGCTGCTTGGGCTCCCGGCCCGAGGGGACCTTTCCCTCCTACCTCCGCCCTCCTTCGCCGGGCGGAGGAACCTTCCTCCCGCAACCGGGAGGACAGCAGAAACGCGGGAGGATATCTCTCCCTCCGCTGGCGGAGGGAGTACCGGCGACGTAGGAGCCGGGGAGGGTGGGGCGATCCCACCAACGCTGCTTGGGCTCCCGGCTCGAGGGACCTCTCCCTCCTACCTGCGCCCTCCTTCGTCGGGCGCAGGAACCAACCTCGGCGCAAGCGGGAGGACAGCCGCTCGCTACGCTCGCTTGGGCGCGCCTTCGCTGGGACCGGGGAACCAGCGGAGAGCTTCGGCGTCTGCGGGTAGCTCTACATCGGCCGGGTGGGCGTCGCTGGGGTTGGCAAGTATCTGCGCTGCCTCTCGGAGGTGGTCACCGAGGACATCGATCGGAAGCGACGCCGGTAGTTGGGTCTTCCCATCGAACTTCAGGTCGAGGAGAGACGCCGGAGGTTCGGGAAGACCGTCACGATGCCTCCACAGCGCCGTGCCCGGTTCGTACTCGTAGAGCGGGAGCAGCTTCCATCCCTCGTTGGCGGTCATGTGCACCGCCTCGATGATGTAGTCGAACTCCTCTTCGGGGATGAAGTAGTTGAAGTTCACCCGCACCCATCCCGGCCTGATCACCTCACACCCCCCGGCGATGAGCGACTCCAATTTGGTGCTTGTCTCACTGTCTATCCCGAGGAGGCGGTGGCCATAAGGGCCTGCACAGCTGCAGCCACCACGTGCCTGGATGCCGAACACGTCGTTGAGGACGGCGACGACGAAGTTGTGATGGAGGATCCTCTCCTGGTGGTTGATCACGAAGCTGACGATCGAGAGCCGGTCTGATTCGGGATTGCCGAGGATCCTGATGTTGGCGTTGGCCGACCAGGACTCGATGGCCCGCCGGATGAACTTGTGCTCTTGTTCCCTGATGACGTCGACGCCGACCTCGTTTTTGAGCTTGAATACGAGACCGGCCCGGATCGACTCGACGATTGCCGGCGTCCCTCCTTCCTCGCGGTGCTCGTGATCGGCGAGATAAGTGTGTCTCTCCGGTGAGACGAACTGCACAGTCCCGCCCCCGGGGACCGCGGGAACTACGTTGCGCATCAGCTCCTTGCGGATCACCAACACCCCCGGCGTGCCGGGCCCGCCAACCAGCTTGTGGGGTGACAGGAAGATTGCGTCCTTGTAGTCGGGAGAATCCGTCGCGCTTCTCATCTCGATCCCTACGTAAGGAGCGGAGGCGGCGAAGTCCCAGAACGAGAGCGCACCGTGGTCGTGGAGCAACGAAGCGATGGCGCTGGTATCGGAGATGATCCCCGTCACGTTGGATGCGGCTGAGAACGACCCGATCTTGAGCGGACGGTCGGCGTATTCGATGAGTCGCTCCTCGAGGAGGGAGAGATCGACATGGCCGTCGGCATCTTCGGGGATCTCGACCACGTCGGAGATCGTCTCCCGCCAGGGGAGCTCGTTGGAGTGGTGCTCGTAGGGTCCGACGAAGACCACAGGCCGCTCGGCGGTCGGGATCATCTCCTCCAACCCGTACTTCTCATTGATCGCGGTCGGGATGCGAAGCCCCATGATCCCGATCAGCCGGTCAACCGCACCGGTGGCCCCGCTCCCGGCGAAGATCACCGCATGCTCCCCGGCAGTCCCGCCCACCGATTCACGGATGATCTTGCGGGCATCCTCTCGAAACCGGGTCGTCTGCAGTCCGGTCCCGGAGGTCTCGGTGTGGGTGTTCGCATACATCGGGAGCACGCGAGAGCGGATGTAGTCCTCGATGAATGTCAGCGACCGCCCCGATGCCGTGTAGTCGGCATAGGTGAGCCGTTTCAAGCCGAAGGGAGTGAGGACGGCGGTGTCCTTGCCGATCACCGAGTTGCGAACTGTCTCGACGAGGCTCATGGCAGTTTCACCTCTAAGGTCTCATCGTGCATGAATGACATCAGATCTGTAGGTAAGCATGGCTGACCATATGATGGTGCCGGCGGGCGACGAAGAGGTGAGGATTTCGAGCCCCGACCGGGTGGTGTTCCCCGACCGTGGTTGGACCAAGCTGAACATCGCCGAGCATTTCGCGGCGGTGGGTGAGGGAGCCATCCGGGGGATCAGAGACCGGCCGACGATGCTGAAGCGCTACATGGAAAACGTCGACGTCGATCCGATCTACCAGAAGCGAGCCAGCAAGAACGCTCCTTTTGACACCGTCCAGATCATGTTCCCGTCGCAACGGCCAGGACGGATGAATGTCCCGAGAACCGCAGCCGACGTGGTGCGGCTTGCCCAGCTCGGTTGTCTCGACTTCCACCCCTGGCCGGTTCGGGATTCCGACACCGATCATCCCGACGAGCTGAGGTTTGATTTCGACCCGACACCGGGGATCACTTTCGGCCAGGTCAAGGAGGCTGCCATGGGGGCGAAAACCCTGCTCGACGAGCTTGGCCTGGTGGGCTGGCCCAAGACCTCGGGGAGCCGCGGGATCCACGTCTATGTGCGGATCGAGCCGATCTGGGATTTCTTTCAGACCCGGCGGGCGGTATTGGCTTTTGCCAGGGAGTTGGAGAGGCGGATGGACCTGGTCACGACCAAGTGGTGGAAGGAGGAGCGGCACGGGGTGTTCATCGACTTCAACCAGAACGCGCGGGACAAGTCGGTCTCTTCTGCATACGGTGTCCGCCCCACCGGGTACGTCTCGACCCCGCTGACCTGGGAGGAGGTGCCCGACGTCGAGATCGAGGACTTCCCGATGGACCGATTCGCCGCCGAGCGGTATCAGGCGGTTGGGGACCTCACCGACGGCATCGACGAATCAGTGGGCCAGATCGACACCTTGATGGAGTGGGTGCTCCGTGACGAGGAGAACGGGATCGGGGAGGCACCGTGGCCGCCTAACTACCCGAAGATGCCCGGGGAGCCTCCCCGGGTCCAGCCATCGAAACAACGCCGCCCCGACGACGAGTACTAGCGGATTGCACTGTGCACGAGGGTGCGTTCTCCGCATCCCTGTGCACTGTGCAAGGTGCGCACCCCCGAGCGCGGGTTTGCACTGTGCAGGAAGGTGCGTTTTCCGCAGGCGGGTTCAACTGATCGTTGCAACGCGGCGAGGATGACGGCCTTGATTGGAGGTTGTTATGGGTCCTGTGGGTTCGGTGGTTCGGAAGCGGCGTCGGATTGATGGTGAGCTGCGTCGTGAGGTGATCCGTCTTGCGTCG
>JBGTCK010000079.1:0-40603 GCA_041748855.1 Acidimicrobiia bacterium | reverse complement strand
TCGAAGTCGGTCTGGTTGTGCGCGGCGCGGCGGTGGTTGCGGATAACCCGCAGCATCGCCTCCCGGTTCTCCTCATAGCGGGGGAACGGGCCGGTGACCCCGGCGATCTCAGCCGAAGTGGCGTAGGAGTAGCCGGTGAGCACTGCGGTGAGAGCACCGGCGATGGCACGCCCCTCTTCGGAGTCGTAAGCGATTCCCTGACGCATCAACAGCGAGCCGAGGTTGGCGTAGCCGAGCCCGAGGGTCCGGTAGTCGTAGGAGCCCTGAGCGATCTCCCGGGAGGGGAAGTGGGCCATGGCAACGGAGATCTCGAGGACGATGGTCCAGAGGCGGACAGCCTGCTGGTAGCCCTCGATGTCGAAGACCTGGGACTTGTCGTCGTAGAACTTGACCAGGTTGAGCGAGGCCAGGTTGCAGGCGGTGTCATCGAGAAACATGTACTCGCTACAGTTGCTGACGAGCACACCGGCAGCCAGGTAGCTGTGGTTCTTGGGCTCGGTGAGGTTGTACGTGGTCTCCCAACCGTCTTCCGACAGCTCCTTGAGCCTGACCCAATGCCGCGTTGCGTATCTCGTGGTCTCGGTCAGGACTTGATGAAGGATGTCATCTTTGTTGGTTAGCCCGAATCCGATTGAGGCAAAGAATCGTTCCAGATCGGACCCCATGACCCGTAGGTCGTTGATCTCCGAGCGGCCGGAATAGGTCCTGTGGTCTCCGCCAACAGTCGTGTACTCGAACGTCGGAGCGTCTTTTCTGCTCGACGTGTAGATCGAGCCGTGGATGCCGAAGGTGTCTAGTAACTGTTGTGCGTCCTGGAGAAGCTCCTTGGATGCACTGGCTAACCCCACATACCGTGTCGTATCCCCATAAAAGACGCAACCGTCGGCGTCGTAGAGGCCACGAAGGAAGGCCGCAACGATTGGCTTCGGCGCCTCGAAGACGGACCAAGGTACCCGCTTCTCGCCCGCCTTCAACTTCGAGACCCCAAGGGCCTCGATGAAGCCGCGGATTGCGTTGCGGGTGACGCGGAGTTGATACGTGCCGTTTTCCATGCGGGTTGGCTTCGGGGCGAACCCACCGTTAATGCCGGCGAGCAGCTCACGATGGAGGACCATCGCGGTTTGCTGTTCTTCAGTCGAGCCATAGACCGTGACTGTGGCGTTATCGCTGATACTCCCATCGCCGACCAGCCAGCCCAGGTAGTGGGCGAAATCCTCGGTCCACTTCTCGGGCAGGTTCACCGAATATTTGCGACTTGAATTCTTCTGGTACTCGGTCGCATCCGTCGACACCGGGATAGCCCATGAGGCCATTCCGAAGTCGATCTCCCGGTCGAGGAGCCGGACCTCATCGGATTCGGACAACTCATCGGCTCGCACCCACCCCTGATTTGCCGTCCACAGGCGATGATTGGGGGTGCATCGGAGGACTCTGCCATCGGAGAACTCGAGGCGGAGAATCTGGTTGGTCCCGGTCACCATCACCTGGGTCGGCGTCGTGAGGTCGATCGTTTCCGACGTCTGATCGGCGCTGGTTGCGTCGTGGGTGTAGATCTCGAACGACTCACCGTCGGCGACTCGCTTGACCAACGACTTGAAGGGAATCAGACCCTTGTCGGTCGCCACCCGCATTTCTCCGGTAAAACATGGGTTAGATGCCCGGATCCGTCCGCCTGCTGGGCTGGTGTGCCATTCGTTGATGGTGGTGTCGAACTGGAGGCCGGGGTCGGCGCAGGCCCATGCTGCGTCGGCGATCCGGGACCACAGGTCACGGGCTTTGATGGTGCGGCGGACCGATCCGTCGGTGCGGTTGATCAACTCCCAGTCGCCGTCTTCCTCGACTGCCTTGACGAAGTCGTTGGTGATCCGCACCGAGTTGTTCGAGTTCTGCCCGGAGACCGTTGCGTAGGCGTCACCATTGAAGTCGGCGGGGAGGCCGCCGGCGGTGATCAGGACGCGGGCCTTCTCCTCTTCGACTTTCTTCCAGTCGACGAAGGTCTCGATGTCGGGATGGTCGACGTCGAGGATGACCATCTTGGCGGCGCGGCGGGTGGTGCCGCCCGACTTGATCGCCCCCGCAGCGCGGTCGCCGATCTTGAGGAACGACATCACGCCTGACGACTTGCCACCACCGGAGAGGCGCTCGTCGGCGGCGCGGATCGAGGAGAAGTTGGAGCCGGCACCGGAACCGAACTTGAAGATGCGTGCCTCCCGGACCCAGAGGTCCATGATCCCGCCGGGGTTCACCAGGTCGTCGCCGACCGAGAGGATGAAGCAGGCGTGGGGGGAGGGGCGGCTGTAGGAGTCGGGGGATGCCTTGAGCTCTTCGTCCTTGCCGTCGACATACCAGAAGCCCTGAGCGGGCCCGGTGAGTCCGTAGGCGTGGTTGAGGCCGGTGTTGAACCACTGCGGTGAGTTCGGTGCGGCCATCTGGGTGGCGAGCATGTACTTGAGCTCGTCCTCGAAGGCCTCGGCGTCTTCGGTGGAGGCGAAGTAGCCCTCCTTCTCACCCCAGTGACGCCAGGTGCCGGCGAGACGGTTGAAGACCTGGCGGGCGGAGCGCTCGGGACCGGTGGCGGGCTGGCCGCTCTCGTCGAAGATCTGCTCCCCGTTGTCGTCGAACTGGGGGACTCCCGCTTTGCGGAAGTACTTGGAAACCATGATGTCGGCTGCGACCTGAGACCATGCGGCAGGAATTTCGGCGCCGGCCATCTCGAACACTGTCGAGCCGTCGGGGTTGGTGATGCGGGAGTCGCGACGGGACCAATCGATCTGGTCGTAGGGGTCTTCACCGTTCTTGGTGAAGCGGCGGTCGATTCGCAAGCCTTTGGTCATTTATGTGCCTCCTGATGCACCGTGATCGCCGTCCTCAGCTCGATTTCGAGGTCCGGTATCGTTGTCTTCCCATTGCCCCCAACCACAACATGTTGTGGTGTGCGTTTCCGGTACCACGACATCTTGTATGGGCTTCAACACTGTAATTACAAACATGTCATTGGTCAAGGACCACTTATCCACAGGTCTGATCAGGTCCGGGAACAGCCAAATACGGCCGATCTCGAGGGGAAGAAACGCCAGATCCGGGGACGTCGGGGAAGTGCTGTCGACACTAAATGTCGCCGCGTGGTTCGGCGAGTCTTTCCCGCAAAGTATTTTCGCGAGCGGTTTCGCAGAGCCCGTTCAGCGGGCTTTGGTGGTCGTGGAACCGTCTTCGGCGACGACTTCCAGCGGCCAGATCCGGAAGGAGAACTGGACGATGGGGCCGATGAACAACGCGAAGGCGACAGTGCCGACACCGAAGGTCCCGCCGAGCATCCAGCCCAGGGCGAGGACGACGACTTCGATCGAAGTCCGGGTCAGTCGCACCGATGGCCCGAGTTTGGCGATGCCGGTCATGAGCCCGTCGCGTGGACCGGGGCCGAGGTGGGCGCCGATGTACATTCCCGAGGCAAAGCCGATCATCACAATCCCGATCACGAGCAGGGTGATGCGCCATGCCATCGCCTCCGGTTCGGGGATCACCAGGGCGAAGCCGTCGATGGCGAGTCCGATGATGATCGCGTTGAGGATGGTGCCGATGCCGTAGGGCTCACGCAGTGGGAGCCAGAGGAGCAGCACCACGGCCGAGATGATGATCGACCAGATCCCCACGGTGAGACCGAAACGCTCGGCGAGCCCCTGATGGAGGACGTCCCAGGGAGGCACCCCGAGGCGGGACTGCAGCATCAGCGCGATTCCGAGACCGAAAGCGACGAGTCCGATAGCCAGCTGGACCACACGGCGGGTGAGGCGGGGGCCTTTGGTCGGGATGAAGAGGGATTCAGCGGTGCGCACGATGGTCTTCGGTCAGTAAGGGGTAAAGCGGTAAACACCACTTTCACAGAGAGGGCCCGAAAAGGCAAACCCGATTGGTGGGCCGAGGGACTGCTGGCCGCATGAATCCTGGTAGCGGGGCGACATCCGCTCCATGGTTCTGATATGTTCGCTGCGTGGCTGGAGTGTGCGTTTCTTGTGGCGGCGACCCGGGGTCTGGTTCTTTCTGCCAGCATTGCGGGGCTCGGCTCGCCGATGGCGGTAGTCACCCCGAGGCTGATTCGTCGACACCGGCAGCGTCGCCCGATGTCGGGTCGGCGCCTGCCCCCACCCCTCCGATCATTCCGTCACAGGGCAAACGACGGGGTTCCGGATGCCTCGTGGTGACGGTAATTGTCTTGGTGCTCCTCGTCGTGGGAGCCTTCGTTGTCTGGAGGATCATCAACGATCATGTGCTTCCGACAGTCCAGGAGGCGACCGACCAATTCACCAGTTTCTCAGATGTGCCACCCGGTCCCTGCTACGACCTCGAGACTGAGGGTGGCCTCCTGGCCGATTGGTCGGAGGTGTCGTGTACCGGAGAGCGCCAGGTCGAGGTTTCCTTCGCCGCCCAATTCGAGGATGGCGCATTCCCCGGCGACGACTATCTCGATCGGGAGGCAGAAGAGACCTGTACCGCTGCATTCGAGTCCTACGTGGGTATTCCCGAGGAGCAGTCCGTCTACCGTTTGGATTGGATCGTGCCGACCGAGGACACCTGGGCCATTGGAGACCGACAAGGCGTCTGCTTGGTTGTCTCCGAAGACGGGCAGGCTCTCTCCGGGACGGTCAAGGGATCGGAGAGATGAGAACCCGGCATCGGTTTGTGAGACTCGACGTATTGCTGTCACAGGAGGCCAGATCATGAACACGACCCGCAAGCTCGCTCTCAAGCTTTTGCCGGTTCTAGCTGTGCTGGCAGCAGGGTGCAGTGAGGCCGACCTGATGGGTTTCGGGATGGAGGGTGTGAGTTTCGAGTCCGGTTTCGAATCCGGCAGTGAAGATGACGCGCTCCTCAATCTGATGCGAACGGTCGGAGCACTCATCCTCGTGGCCGGTTCGAGGTTGGGCTACGGGTTCTGACCCCAGCGAGCGGCTGAACCCGTTTTACCGGATCAGATGGGAAGGCGGCGCTTCGAGGAGATGACTCCCGTGTCGAAGCCTCCAAGATGCAGCTTGCCCGAGAAGCGGGCGTGCTCGATCTTCAGGCAGCGGTCCTGGACCACCAACACGCCGGCCTCCTCAGCCATCCGTGCCGCCTCGTCGTGGCGCAGCCCGAGCTGGAACCAGACCACCTTCGCCCCTATTTCAATCGCCTGTTCGACAACGCCGGGGATCTCAGAATGCCGGCGGAAGACGTCGACGATATCGGGGACTTCGGGGAGGTCGGCGAGCGAGGGGAAGCACTTCATCCCCAGCACTTCCTCGTACATGGGGTTTACCGGGTAGGTGCGCAGCGGGGTCCGCACCAGGTAGGAAGCGACGAAGTTCGAAGATCGGATCGGGTTTGCCGAGACTCCGACCAGGGCGGCGCTCTGCGCAGTCTGAATGATCTTGAGACGTTCCGATGCCGTCGCGTCGTGGAGCGCGGTCGTCATTTCGCACCTCCCAGGGCCTGATCGATATCCCAGAGTATGTCGGCCACGTCCTCGATTCCCACCGAGATCCGGATCATGTCGTCGGTGACCCCCGCCGCGGCGCGCTCCTCGGTCGGCACCTGTTGGTGGGTGGTCGATGCGGGGTGGATCACCAGGGTCTTGGCGTCGCCGACGTTGGCGAGATGGGAGGCCAGCTCCACACCCTCGATGAAGCGGATGCCGGCCTCGTACCCGCCTTTCAGTCCGAAGGTGAAAACGGCACCGGGCCCTTCAGGCAGGTACTTGCGGGCGAGCGAGGTGTACGGGTTGTCGTCGAAGATCGGGAAACTGACCCACGCCACCGCCGGGTGGTTGCGGAGGTGGGTGGCCACGGTCCTTGCGTTCTCGGCATGCTGGCGCATCCGCAGCGAGAGGGTCTCCAGGCCGAGAAGGAGGATGAAGCTGTTGAACGGGGAGGGGGCGGAACCGATGTCGCGGACCAGCTCGACCCGAGCCCGGGTCAGGTAGGCGTACTCCCGGAAGTTCTCCCAGAACTGGAGATCGTGATAGGCCGGGGACGGCTCGACGAGGATCGGAAAGTTGCCGTTGTCGTAGGGGAAGTCGCCGCTCTCGACGATCACCCCTCCGATGGCGACGCCGTGGCCTCCGATGAACTTGGTCGCCGAGTGGACGACGATGTCGGCGCCGTGCTCGATCGGCCGGCAGAGGTAGGGCGTGGCGAAGGTGTTGTCGACCATCAGCGGCAGACCATGGCGATGGGCGACGTCGGCCACTGTCGAGATGTCGAGGACGTCGGCCCGCGGGTTGCCGACGGTCTCCCCATAGACCAGCTTGGTCTTGTCGGTGATGGCCGCCTCGATCGCGTCGGGGTCGTGGATGTCGACAAACGTCACGTCGACGCCCATCCGGCGCAGGGTCACATCGAACTGGGTGAACGTTCCCCCGTAGAGCGATCGGGAGGCGACGATCTCGTCACCCTTCTGGCACAAGGTGAGCGCTGCGATCAGTTGGGCCGCCTGGCCCGACGAAGTGGCGACCGCCCCCAGCCCGCCTTCGAGTGAGGCCATGCGCTCCTCGAAAGCCGCAGTGGTCGGGTTGCCGATGCGGGAGTAGATGTTGCCGTACGTCTGCAGAGCGAACAGGTCGGCGGCGTGCTGGGCGTCTTCGAACACGAACGAAGTGGTGGCAAAGATCGGCATGGCACGGGCCCCGGTCTCGGGGTCGGGACGCTGGCCGGCGTGGATGGAACGGGTGTTGAACCCGAAGGAATGGTCGCTCATGTTTCTCCTATGCGAGAGGCAGCCGACCGTGCGCCGGCCGCCCCTCTTGGTTGTTGTGACCTGTCGCCCAATTGCTGACGGCCCGATTTGGGCGACAGACCACTGACTATCCGAGTTCGATCGAGACCGGGACCGGACGGGACAGAGTGTGGCCCACCGGGGAGGTCGCCACCACTTTGTTGTGGAGCTCTTCGAGCTGGGCCGCAGTGGCGTCGCTGTCGATGCTCACCGTTGCCTTGATCCCGTTGTATCCCGCGTTGCCTGCTTTCAGGCCGAGGAACGTGTGCAGGTCGATGTCGCCCTCGAGGCTGATGGTCACGTCCTGGAGGGCGATCCCCGCCGCGGTTGCGTTGGCCGCGTACCCCACCGCAAGGCAGTTGCCCAGGGCGCCGAGGAGCTGTTCCACGGGGTTGGCCGCGGTGTCGTCGCCCCCGAGCCCTGCTGGCTCATCGGACGGGACCGGCTCGAAGTCGCGCACCCGCGATTCGGAGCGGAAGCCGCCGGCCCAGCGGCCCTCAGCGCTCCACACCGTCTGTGCCTTCGCCGGTTCTTCCTGGATGGCGCCGATCAAGGCGCCGACCGTCTCGATATCCACCTGGTTGAGCCGTGAGGTTGTTGTCGTCATTTCCTTCTCCTTTGTCGTGGAGTTGGATGACCGGCCTGGTGGTGAATCAAAAAAAGACCCGCAACCGTCGCCGGTGCGAGTCCACTCCTGATCTGTTTTGCGCTGCTACGCGGGGAGACTGCACGGCTCTTGCTGAGCCGCACACATGTTCTCGTTGGCGATGAAGCACGTCATGTGAGAGGAGACCCTAGCCCACAATGCCTTGGGCTCCAACACCCTGACAACATAAGTGTCAGCGGAGATCCGGTTTACCCGTTTCTGTATACCCCAGCACTCACATTTGATGCCGCAAGCCTTAGGAACGCGGGTTTTGGTCGTATCGTTGGGGTATGGCCGATGAGCGCGTCCAGTTGATGGTGACATGTTTGGTGAATGAGATTGCTCCTGAGGTGGGAAGAGCGACGGTGCGTGTCCTGGAGAGTGCTGGCTGCCAGGTGGAGTTCGCCGAAGGCCAGACCTGTTGTGGGCAGCCGGCGTTCAACGTGGGACTCACCGACGACGCCAGGGAGATGGCCAAATACACCCTCGACCTCTTCGATGAGACCGATGGCCCGATCGTGATCCCTTCCGGCTCGTGTGCGGCGATGGTGATCGAGCACTATCCGGAGATCCTCGCGGGGACCGAATACGAGGGGAAGGCGCGGCGGGTGGCGGACCGGACCCGGGAGCTCTCGTCGTATCTGGTTTCCGACCGTCAGCTGACCGGCTTCGACTCCGTATGCGACGGATGCACTGTCGCCATCCACCGATCCTGTCACGGGCTTCGCTCGCTCGGGATCAAAGAGGAAGTCGACAAGCTGATGGGCTCGGTCGCCGGGGCAACCATCGTCGCTCTCGAAGGAGCCGAAGAATGTTGTGGTTTCGGCGGCCTGTTCTCGATCGAGATGCCCGAGGTGTCGGCAGCGATCATGCGGACCAAACTCGACCGCGTCGAGGAATCTGGGGCCAACATCCTGGTCGCCGGGGATATTTCCTGCCTGCTCCACATGGAGGGCGGGCTGAGGCGTCGAAACAGCGATATCTCCGTTCGACATTTCGTTGAGTTGATAGGAGGCGAAGATTTCACTTAGAGGTTTGAGGACAGCGCAGTTCAGGGTCGAGGATCTCGATGCTGCGCGGGACTGGTATGCCAAGTTCCTGGGTGTCGAGGCCTACTTCGACGAGCCCTCCTATGTCGGGTTCGAGGTCGCCGGGTACGAGTTCGGTCTGATGCCGGGCACCGCGTCGAGCGACGGAGCACTGTTCCTGTGGGGGACCGAAGATCCGCAGACGCACCTCGATCGCGCTGTGGAGATGGGCGCCACGCCCGGGATGGACCTGACCGACACGGGCGGCGGCATCGTCGTCGGGAGCTTCATCGACCCGTTCGGAAACGAGTTCGGGTTGATCCGTAACCCGCACTTCGCCGCCCCGCTCACCCATGCCGAAGCCGACGACATCTCGACGAACCGGATCGAATACCTCGCACATGTGCCGGTGAGCGCCCAGGAGGCATGGGAGCTCTGGGCCACATCTGAAGGACTCGCCAAATGGTGGACCCCGCACACCCGGGTCGACCTGCGGCCCGGCGGCTACTACGAGATCTTCTTCAACCCCGACGAGCCCCCGGGCGACAAAGGCGGCGACTGGTGCCGGGTTCTGAGCTTCTTCCCCGGACGGATGCTCTCGTTCACATGGAACGCTCCACCAAACCTGAAGACCCGTCCCGACCAGACCTGGGTGGTGCTCTTCTTCGACGATGATGCGGAGGGGTGCACTGTCACGCTGGAGCATTTCGGCTGGCCGGACTCGGGTTTTGCCGACGGTGAGTCCGACTGGCTGGCCACGTTCGAGTACTTCGAGACGGCCTGGCGCTATGTGATGGACCTCTTCGAGGGCCACTTCGGGAGCACATGAGCAGCCAGCCGGTCACTTTCCTCGGCCGAGCCCGCGATCTGATCGACACCCCGGAGGCGGCCGCGGTCAACGACGGGGTGCGGCGCCTCGACGGGAAGCGGGAGGCAGCTGCTGCTGGTTTCGAGGGGATGGAAGCCACCCGGGACCGGGTCCGTGCCGCCCGCCTCCACTCGCTGAACAATCTCGACCGACTGCTCGCACAGTTCGCCGACCAGCTCGCCGCGGCGGGAGGGGTGGTCCACTTCGCCTCCGATGCCGAAGAGGCCAACCGCATCGTCGCCGGAATCCTGCGCGACACCGGTTCGCGCCGGGTTGTGAAGGCGAAGTCGATGGTCTCCGAGGAGATCGAGTTGAACCCCTATCTCCAGGAGCGAGGGTTTTCGGTGGTGGAGACCGACCTCGGCGAGTTCATCGTCCAACTCGCCGATGACACCCCGAGCCACATCATCGCCCCGGTCCTGCACATGACGCGCTACGACGTCGGCAAGGTCTTCGCAGACAAGCTAGGTGTTGACGAGACCTCCGATCCGACCGAACTCAACTCGATCGCAAGGACGCATCTCAGGGAGATGTTCCTGACCGCCGATGCCGGCATCAGCGGCGTGAACCTGGCCATTGCCGAGACCGGTTCGATCGTCACCGTCACCAATGAGGGAAACGGGAGGCTGTGCACGTCGGTCCCCAAGGTCCACATTGCGCTGATGGGCATGGAGCGGATCGTCTCCTCCTGGGTGAATGCCGCCGACACCCTCGAAGTCCTGGCTCGCTCCGCAACCGGCCAGCGTCTCTCGGTTTACACCAATGTGGTCACCGGGCCGCGTCGCGAGGGAGACTCCGACGGCCCCGAACAGGTCCATGTCGTGATCATCGACAACGGCCGGAGCGACATCCTCGGCAGCGACATCGCCGAGATCCTCGCCTGTATCCGCTGCGGCGCCTGCCTCAACATCTGCCCCGTCTTCAGGGAAGTCGGCGGACACGCCTACGGGAGCGTGTACTCCGGCCCGGTCGGATCCATCGTGACCCCCGGCTTGTACGGGATGAACCCCTGGTGGGAGTTGCCTTATGCATCAACCCTCTGCGGGGCCTGTGAGGAGGTGTGCCCGGTCCGCATCCAGATCCCGTCGATGCTGCTCAAACTCCGCGAGCGTGCCGCCGCCGAGGGAAGGCTTCCCGGCTGGCTGGAGAAGGGGATGAGACGCTACCGCTCCGCCGCCACCCAGCCGAGCCGTTGGGCAAAGGCGCGGCGTTGGGCACGGCGGCTCTCCGGAATCGTCGCCTCCGGAGGTTGGATTCGGAGGATCCCCGGACCCGGTCGGGGATGGACGAGGTTCCGCGACATGCGCCGGCCAGCCAAACAGAGTTTCTCGGATTGGTTCAAGGAGCGAAATGAAACGTGACGCCTTCCTCGCCCGGGTGTCCGCAGGAGTCCTCAAAGCGGAGCTTCCTGTCGCGAGTCCGGTGAGTCCCCACACTCCCGTCGAAGACGGGGCTGATCTAGTCGAGTTGTTCCGCAACCGCTCGCAGCTCGTCAACACGGTCGTCCACGGGCCGATGCCCCGCCATAGCGTCCCCCGGTCGGTCGCCGGCGTGGCCGCCGGCCATGACATCGAGACTTTCGCTACCTGGGACAACCTCCCGGCACCGGGGGTTGCGTCGGCACTGGCGGCGGAAGGCTGGCACCGTGTGATCCCCGACGCCGCCCAGGATGGCGGTTTTGGGCGGATGCCAATGGCAGATGTCGACTTCGGGGTGACCGGTTCCTCGGCCGGGCTAGCCGACTCGGGGAGCGTCGTGCTCCGTCATCATTCAGGGCGGAGCCGCCTGGTCAGCGCCCTGCCCTCGGTCCATGTTGCCCTGGTCAGTGTCGACAGGATCTATAGGTCGCTCGCCGACTGGGCGCGGTTGTACCCGGATGGCATAGAAGGCACGGCCAACCTGGTTATCGTCACTGGTCCGAGCAGGACGGCGGATATCGAGCAACACCTCAACCTTGGCGTGCACGGGCCGAAACATCTACACGTGGTGTTAATCAAATGAAAGGACTCCAGGCTCCCCCCAAAGAGGACAGTCCGTCGCGGATCGCGGCGCGTATGGCGGTGCTCGTTGTATTGCTGATCATGTTCGGGGTTTTCATCTGGGCGGCAGTGATCAACCAGCAGATTCCTCTCGTGGAGGACACACGGATCGATGCTGTCGGAGGACTCGAGTTCGAGGTCACCGAAGGCGCCACATTCCGGGTCGACGACGTTGGTGACGGAGAGACGCCGGTGTTCCTGTTTCACGACATCAACCTGGTCGGCGGTGCGATGTTCGAATCGGTTGTCAACTCCCTCGATGGACAGGTGAGGACAGTTGCTGTTGACCTTCCGGGCTTCGGGTTCTCAACGAGATTTCCTTTCGAGGGGCCGGCTCACACAGTGAGCGGGATGGCCGAGCGCCTGATCCCGGTCATCGAAGCCAGGTCCGAAGGACAGGCAATCCTGGTTGGGGTCGGTATGGGCGGCAAGGTCGCAGCTGAGCTGGCCGCGAGCCGTCCGGACCTCGTCGCCGGCCTCATGGTGATCGACACCGATTTCTACGACGACCATGCCGGACTGGTCCAGGCGTTCGAGCGGATCCCCTGGCTCGGGACTGCGGTGACGAACGCTTTCGAAGTCTCGGGGGCGTTCAGCGATTCGTCACGCCACCCCTATTGCGAGGAGGGTGGACACTGTTTGACGGTCTTCCAGAGTCGTGTCCGCGGCGTGGCGGAGGAGATCGGCGGAACCACCCACTCCCTGCAAGCCTTCCGGAGTACGCCCGCGGCTGCAATCGTGCCCTCTCGTTTCGTCGATATAACCGCGCCTACGGTTGTGGTGTGGAGCACGAAGGGCAAAGTATCCGAGGATTCCGTCGATCGTCTCGTCGAGGGGGTGGCGGGTGCCCGCCTGGAGACGTTCGAAGTCTTCGAAGCCATCCACGAAGCCCCCGATCAGGTCGCGGCCTTGATCACAAGCCTGATTCCCTGAGGAGCGAATCGGGCAACACTCAGCCTGAGTCTCCGGTGACCGTCACGGTCACCCGGGGACAACGTTGTTTGCGTAGCCGTTCCGGTTCCAGCGCGGGTCTTCGGGTTGAACCGCCCCTGTCGGTCGCTCTGGCCGCTGATGCCGGAACCTCTCCTTGCCTGATGGGGGTACCCCCTGCGGATCCGTTGACACCTGCAATGACCAATGGTATATATCGTCCAACAAGTGAGACACCCGTTTCACCAGCTGGAATAGGAGGAGACGATGCGTAGATTTCTTAGGGTGGAGGCCATCGACCGACCGATCGTGCTCCTCGCCGTTCTCAGTCTGGTGATCGCCTCCTGTACGGCCGATACGGGCGACACGACGACCACCGGCGCCACTACCGACACCGAGCCAACGGCAACCACCGAGCCTGCTCCAACGGACACGACCGATGAAGGAGAGGGAGAAGAGGATGTTGTCCGCTTTTTGATGGCGGAGAACTTCTGGGCAGACTGGGTGCCCTACTCCTCGACTGCACTGAGCCAGAAGCGGCTCGAGCGTCAGATTTACGACTACCTGGTGGACTTCCCGAGCGGTGACCTCAGTCAGCCGGAGCCGAGCCTGGCCACCTCCTGGGAACAAATCGATGATACGACATGGGAGTTCTCCCTGCGCGATGACGTAGTGTTCCACGACGGCCAGCCCCTGACCGCTGCCGACGTGAAGGCATCAGTGGAGTTGGCATCGGGCTTCAGCGGCGATAGTGCCTACGCACTGACCTGGTCGCCGGCCGAGGTGGAAGTCATCGACGACTACACGATCCGGATTATCACCGAGGAGCCCTTCGCCCCGATGCTGGCCGAGCTGTGGTGGACGCCTATCGTCTCGGCTCAATGGCTGGAGGGCGACTCCGGGGACCTCGCCACTACTCCTAACGGCACTGGGCCCTTCATGCTGGTTGAGGACTCCGTGAACGTGAAGACGATGGAGCCCAACCCCGACTACTGGCAGGAGCCGGCCACCATCGACCGGCTGGTGTGGGAGTTCATTCAGGATCCCCAGACCCGCCTCGACGCTCTGTTGAGCGGCGATGCCCACGCTATCGACCGGGTACCGCCCGAGCACCTCGAGATTCTCGAAGCCGAAGGTGGCATCGAGGTGGTCAGCGTCACAGGGATCGAGTCGGTCAACCTCTTCATTCGGCCCGGCCGATTGGACATCTGGGACGAGAACGCTGACTTCCGCCGGGCCGTCAACCTGTCATTCGACCGTGGCCCGCTGGTCGAAAACCTGGTGATGGGTGCCAGCGCCGCCGCCGGGAGCTTCCTGCCGACTAACACCCTCTTCTATGAAGAGCAGTCGCCTCCGTTCACCGCCGACGCCGAAGGTGCCGTCGCTGCTCTCGAGGCCGCTGGTGTGCCCGACGGTGGGCCTCCGTTCGAGATCTGGGCTGCCGAAGGGTTCCTGCCCCGGGCCGTCCCGGTGGTGGAGGCAATAGTCGCCCAGATGCAGGCGGTAGGAATCAACGCCACGATCGTCACCAGCGACGTCGCTGGACTGATCGACGACGCCTTCAGTGACACCGGCACCGGATCCATGTACCACCTGAGCTGGGCCACGGCTGGCGACCCCAACCAGGCTGCCGCTGTCTACTCGTCGGCTTTCGCCTGGTACTTCGGCGACGAGGAACTGCAATCACTGATCGACGAAGGCCGGACGACCCTCGATCCCGCAGAGAGGGAGCAGGTCTACGCTGCCCTTCAAGCTCACATGTGGGAGCAGGCCTGGCATGTGCCCTTGTACAACTCGGACTTCACTTTCGCTCACGCCAGCGAACTCGAAGGGGTGCTGGTGCAGCCCCATGTGTTCCGCACCGACTTCTACCCGGCCAGTCTCAACGACTGATCGGATGACGCCAAGGGTCGACACAGATCACGGTCAAGGCGAATGAGGGGGCGAGTCCTCCTCATCCGCCTTGGCCAGATGGTCCTGGTGGTCCTCGCCGTCGTCACCATTGCCTTTTTGGTCCTTCGCTTCGCTACCGGGGACCCCGCACGCCTGGTCAACCCGCCCGGGACTCCCGAGGACATCATTGCCCAGACCCGGGAACGGATCGGCACCGACAAGCCGGTTTTCGTTCAGTATGGCGAATACCTCTACAACGCAGTCCAGGGTGACCTCGGCACATCGTTCCGTGGCGCCCAACCTGTCGCCAGCGCAGTTCTGACGGCCCTGCCCAACACCCTGGCGTTGGCCGGGATAACCATCGTCGCCTCCGCTGGACTGGCCATCGTCTTAGGAGCCGTGGCCGCCTGGCGCCCAGGAAGCATCTTCGACCGGGCGGTCCTGGTTTGGGTCGCGCTGGCCCAGGCCACACCGGCGTTCTGGCTGGCGGTGTTGTTGGTGCTTGTCTTCGCCTTGAACTTACGTTGGTTCCCCGCTATCGACATGAACGGGTGGCGCAGCTTTGTGCTGCCGGTCACCACTCTCGTTGTCACTCTCAGCCCCGTTCTTATCCGAACAGCCAGACAGTCTTTTATCGAGACCCTGCGCGAGGACTACATCAAGGCTGCCCGAGCCCGAGGCCTGCCCTCGTGGCGTGTGTTTGCCGTCCACGGCGTCAAGGCAGCGTCTCTGCCCCTGGTTACCCTCATCGGCCTGCAGCTCGGCTTCCTTCTCGCTGGAGCCGTGGTCGTCGAGGTCATCTTCAACTGGCCTGGCATCGGCAAGCTCATCCTCGACTCGCTCGCCAGCCGGGACTTCCCAATGATCCAGGGCGGTATCCTCGTCGCCGCCGTGGTCTTCGTCGTCCTCAACTTCGTCGTCGACATGCTCTATGCGGTCCTCGACCCGCGGGTGGGAGCGGCCCGGGCATGAGCGACGCCCTCGCCGCTGTCGAGCATGCGGCTCCCTCGCAGACCGCCGCCTCGAGGGTCGGAGGCCGCATCCTGCGCAGCCCTTTGCTCCTCGTGGGATTGGTCGGCACCACCCTCATCGTCGCTGCGGCCATCTTCGCTCCGCTCCTCGCTCCTGCCGACCCCACTGCACAGGACCTGGCCAACATCCTTGCCCCGCCGGTCTGGGCAGGGGGTACCGTCGACAACGTCCTCGGCACCGACGTCCTCGGACGCGATGTCGCCAGCCGACTTCTCTACGGGGCCAGAAACTCATTATTCGTGGCCTTTTCTGCCATGCTCCTGGGTTCCAGCCTCGGACTCATCACCGGTCTTCTTGCCGGGTTCTTCGGGGGCCGGGTCGACTCGATCCTGATGCGTCTCGGCGACGTCCAGCTCGCCTTTCCCTTCATCCTCCTCGCCATCGCCATCCTCGGAGTCGTGGCCTCCCGCCCCGCCTGGCTGCTGATCGCCGTTCTCGGAATCCCCGGCTGGATCGTCTATGCCCGGGTCGTGCGCAGTCGGGTGTTGGCCGAGAAGGAGAAGGATTACGTGGCGGCGGCCACCGCCCTCGGCGCCGGGCCCTGGCGGCGTCTCTTCCGCTACGTGTTCCCGTCGGTGTGGCAGGTGGTGCCTGTCATCGCCCTCCTCGACGTTGGGTTTCTCATCATCATGGAGTCCACCCTCAGCTTCCTCGGGCTGGGTTTGGCGCCGCCGGCGGCAACGTGGGGCGGGATCCTCGCCGACGGACGCCGTAACATGGTCGTGTCACAGTGGTTGCCCATCCTCCCTGGCCTCGCCATCCTGGTCACTGTTCTCTCGATCAACCTCGTTGGCGATGGCTTGGCAGCGGTGTTCGACTCGCGAAACGTTGGGGGAGGATTTCGTCGCCTCCGGCCCAAGGCGCCGGCTGCCCCTTCGTCCGAACCCGGTGCTGGCTCGTTGCTGGCAGTTCGGGACCTGCGGGTGGAGTTCCCGACGTCGGGCGGAAGGGTCAAGGCTGTGCGGGGTATCGATTTCGAGCTCGCTCCAGGGGAGACCCTCGGTGTCGTCGGCGAGAGCGGTTCCGGCAAGTCGGTCACCGCTGCGGCCGTCATCCAGCTGCTCGAACCGCCGGGGCGGATCACCGAGGGAGCGGTCTTCTATGACGGGGAGGACCTTGCTCGCACCTCTGACCGGCGGATGGCATCGCTCCGGGGACAGGAGATAGCGATGATCTTCCAGAACCCGGCCGTCTCGCTAAACCCCGTCCTCACCATCGGATTCCAGCTCCGGGAGGCCATCCGCCACGTCACCAAGGCCAGCCGGAGAACCGCACGCGACACTGCTCGTGAGGTCCTGATGGCAGTCGGCATCGAGGACCCCGATCGGATCAGCCGCCAGTATCCGTTCCAGCTTTCAGGAGGGATGAACCAACGGGTGATGATCGCGATGGTGCTTGCCGCCCGGCCCCGCCTGCTCCTCGCCGACGAGCCCACCACAGCTCTCGACACCACGACCCAGGCACAGATCCTCGACCGGCTGGTCAAGCTCACTGAAGCGGAGAACATCAGCCTGGTCCTCATCACTCACGACATCGCCCTCGTTTCCGAGTACGCCGACCGGATGCTGGTGCTCTACGCCGGGGAGGTGTGCGAATACGGACCGGTCCGCGAGATCATCTCTCGGCCCCGCCACCCCTACACCCGGGCGCTTTTGGAGTCGGTGCCTCGCGTGGAGGACCCCGCCGATCGCCTCCAGGTGATTGCCGGAGATCTGCCCGACCCGAGTGAGGACCGGGTCGGCTGTCCTTTCGCCGATCGTTGCCCTTTGGTGATGGAGGTGTGCAGGGAGGCGGCTCCACCCCGGTACAAGGTCGGTCCAGTCCACACAGCCGCCTGTTACCTCTGGGCACCAGAACGGGCCGAAGCGGTGGCGACATGACCCGGCCGTTGCTCGAGGTGCGCCATCTCAGCAAGGAGTTTCCGCTGAAGAAGTCGGGGCTCGGCCGCCGCCGCGGTGGCGTCGTGCGCGCCGTCGAGGACGTCTCTTTCGACCTGTACCCAGGTGAGACTCTCGGCCTGGTGGGAGAGAGCGGTAGCGGCAAATCCACGCTGGGTCGGACGGTGCTCTTTCTCGTAGAGCCGACTTCAGGCGATGTCGTCTTCGACGGCGAACCGGTGACCACGGACAACACCGCCAGCCTGCGTCGGCGTGCCCAGATTGTCTTCCAGGACCCCTACGCCTCCCTACCTCCCAAGATGCGGGTGCGGCGTATTCTCGCCGAGCCCCTCCTGATCCATGACATCGTCCCTGCCTCGAAGGTGGAGGACAGAGTGAGGTCCTTGCTGAGGGACGTCGGTCTGAGCGAGGAGCACTCCGGGTCGTTTCCTCATCAACTTTCCGGAGGCCAGCGTCAGCGGGTGAGCATCGCTCGCGCCCTGGCGGTTGAACCATCGCTGGTCGTTGCCGACGAGGCGGTGTCCGCCCTCGATGTGTCGGTCCAGGCACAGATCCTCAACCTCATGAAGGATCTCCAGACAGCACGGGGGCTGGCATACCTCTTCATCTCCCACGACCTGGGTGTTGTGCGCTACATGAGCCAGCGCATCGCAGTCCTATACCTGGGGCGGATCGTCGAGGTCGGTCCCGCTGCCGATATCACCTCCGAACCCCTCCACCCTTATACCTCGGCGCTTCTCGCCGCGGTCCCCAAGGTCGCGTCCGAGCGGACTGTCGTCCGCATTGATTCGGGTACGCCCCTTTCCACACTGGTCGAGACGGGCTGCGAGTTTCGGCTGCGCTGTCCCATGGCCCAGAAGATTTGCGAGGAGGAGCGGCCCGGGCTGGTCGAGTGGGCTCCCGGGCACCAATCAGCCTGCCATTTTGCCCTCGAGGTGCCGCAACGGCTGAGAACCTCGCTGCCAGTGGCAGGAGGTGGCAGTTGAGCAACGTACGGATCGCCGTGGTCGGGCTCGGCTTCATGGGCGGGCGCTGGTCGCGGGTGATCGCCGAGCACGGCGGCGCCGATCTGGCCATCGTTTCCGATGTTCGGTCTGACGTGGCTGAGGACCTCGCCCGACAGTATGGAGCAAAGGCCGTGGTCGACCCGTTGGAAGCGGCGTCACATCCGGAGGTAGACGGTGTCGTGGTTTGTACCCCCGAGCACCTCCACACCGATGTCGCACTCGCCGCGATCGGTGCCGGCAAGCCCGTGGCGATCGAAAAGCCCCTCGCCCACACCGTCGCCGAGGCCGAGAGGATTCGCAAAACCGCAGAGGCGGCCGGTGTGCCGGTGCTCGCCGCCCACATCCTCCGTTTCGAGCCCCGTTACGCCGCTGTCCACCGGGCGATAACCGACGGAGAAATCGGCCGGGTTCAGGCGATCCGCAGTGAACGGATCGGTCTCGTGGCCGACCAGGACATCCTGGGCGGTCGTACCTCAATCGCTCTTTACTACGGAGTTCACGAGTTTGATATCGCCCGCTTCTACGCCGGTGAAATCGCCGAGGTTTGGGCCGCTCGCAGCTCCGGCGTGGTGGCGGCTCACGGATACGACGTCGAGGACCTCTACTCGGTAGGCCTGAGATTCGTCGACGGTGCCCACGGCACCGCCATGATGGGCTGGTCCCTCCCCCCTCGCACCCCGGGTTACGGAATCGCCGGTTTCACCGTCATCGGCGAGACGGGTGTGCTCCAGGTGAGCCAGGGGACAACCGGGTACCTAAAAGTTCTTGCCGACGGGCCCGCCAACGACGATGTCCACTACTCGCCCGTTGTCCACGGGGTCATGCATGGGGCGATGGGGATCGAGGTCGACCATTTCATCCGCTGCGTGCGGAACGAAGCCGAGCCGATATGCACCGCCCGTGACGGCAGCGAGGCAGTGCGGGTCGCCTTGGCCATGGAGCAGGCGGCGGACACGGGGGAGGCGGTGAAGCTGTGAGCGAATCTCCTTACGCTGTGCGGTCGGTGACAAGGGTGCTCGACATCATCGATTTCCTGCGCCAGCGTCACGATGGGGCGACCCTGGCCGAGCTGGCAAGTGCCACCGCTACGCCACGCAGCACCGTCTTTCGCTACCTCTCCACTCTCGAAGCCCGCGGCTACGTCGAACGCGACAACAGCAGCGGCACCTTCCGCTTGGGGCCAGCCTTCCTCTCCTCTGACGTGCGCCATCTCCGCCTCATCTCGCAGCGGGCGCGCCCCATCATCGAAGAGCTGCGGGACCGCTTCGAGGAGACGGTCAATCTCGGGGTGTTGGACGGGTCGCGGGTTGTCTACCTCGAGATCGTCGAGAGTCGCCGGAGCATGCGTTTTGTGGCCCGCAGGGGCGACCACGAGCCGATTCATTCCACCGGCCTGGGCAAGGCCATCTCGATGCTCCTCGACGACGACGAGATCCGCTCGATCCTGGCCACCGAGGGAATGCCCGCCCGCACCAACCAAACCATCACTGACCCCGAGGAGTTCATCGCCACCATCCACAAGAGCCGTGAGCTTGGCTACGCGATCGACGACGGGGAGAATGAGGCCGACGGCCGGTGCGTCGCTGTGCCCATTCGCAACCTCCCCTTCCGCGCTGCCCTCAGCCTCAGCGCGCCGGCCGCCCGCTTTTCAGACCGGGAGGCCAAGGCTGCCTACGACGAGTTATCGGAAGCCGCGCGCCGCATTGCAGGAGATGTCACATGAACGAGCTGGCTCTGATGACCACCGAAGAGGCTGCCAGCGCTATCGCGTCGGCCAAGCTCGCCCTCCTCCCGGTTGGCTCTTGTGAGCAGCACGGCCCTCATCTCACACTCGACACCGACAGTGCAGTCGCCGACGCTATCGCCTTCCGCCTCGCCGCCGACCTCGATGACGACGCCGTGCTGTGCCCAACCATCGGCTACGGGTTATCCGAGAACCACCTGGGCTTCGCGGGGACCCTGACCCTGCGCCCGGCTACCTATCTGGCTCTGATCGACGACGTCTTGGACAGTCTCGCCCACCATGGCCTCCGCCGGGTGCTGATAATCAACGGCCACGGCGGCAATATCGACGCGCTACGTCTCGCCGCCCGTATCGCCCGCCGCGATCGCCAGATGCTGGTGGCATCACTCATGTGGGCCGTAGTCGCCGCTGACGCATGCGCTGAGGAGGCTCACAGCTCCGCCTACGGGCACGCCTGCGAGGTCGAGACCTCCGTCGTTCTCGCCGTCGCCCCCGACCGGGTTCGCACCGAGAAGATCGGTCCACCGGCCGCCCGCTACTCCGTCGACCAACTCACTGATCCTCCGCGGGGAACGGTCGACGAACCGGTTTGGCTCCACGAATGGAGCGACGACGGCGCCCTGGGCGACCCCCGCAAGGCCGACGTGGAGGCCGGACGCCGGGTCGTGGAGGTAGTTGTGGAGCGGGCCCTTGGGTTCGCCCGCCGCTTGGCCGAACGGCCCCTGCCTGAGGAGGAACCGAAATGAGGACGCTGGAATTGCTGATCGGGGGTGAATGGAAACCCGGCAATGCAGGTGACCCCGTCGCGCTCAACAGCCCCGCCAGCGGCGAAAGGGTGGCAGCGGTCCACCAGTCCGACACGAGCCAAATCGATGAGGCGGTGGAGGCAGCATCGTCGGCTCAACGCACCCTGGCCGCCATGACCGCCTTCGAGCGGGCCGAAATCTGTCACCGCGTGGCTGACCTCCTGGACGAGCGCGTCGACGAAATCGCCCGGGACGTATCCGCCGAGGTGGGCAAGCCAATGCGGGCCGAGGCCGTCCCCGAGGTGATGGCGGCGGCGGAGATGTTCCGGGATGCCGCCGAAGGGGTCAAACGCCTCGAGACGTCGGTCATCCCTTCCTCCGACGCGGCGAAGCGTGTCATCACCATTCGCCAGGCCCGGGGGGTTTACGGGATCCTGACTCCCTGGAATTTCCCGGTGACGATCCCCTCCGAGTATTTGAGCGCCGGGCTTGCCACTGGCAACCCCATGGTTTGGAAGCCGTCGGAGCTCACCCCGGTGTCGGCGTGGCACATCGCCCGCTGCTTCATCGACGCCGGTGCACCGCCAGGATCCCTCAACCTCCTCCATGGGGACCCCGCCCTGATCGGGGGAGGCATTGTCTCCCATCCCGGCGTGGTGGCTGTGGGCATGACGGGCAGCAGTCGGACCGGCCAGATCGTCGCCGATGCGGCGGCGGGAAAACCGCTGCTGCTGGAGCTGGGGGGCAACTGCCCGGTGATTGTCTTCGACGATGCCGACCTCGACGACGCTGCCAACAAGCTGGGAGTGGGCTGTTTTGCCAACGCCGGGCAGATCTGTGATTCGGTGGAGCGGATCCTCGTCCATCGTTCTGTGCACGAAAGGCTCGTCTCGGCTCTGGTGGACCAGGCCGTGAGCCTCAGGCTCGGGTCACCCTTCGAGGATGCCACCACCCTCGGGCCCGTCATCTCCGAGGCGGTTGCCTCTCGACTCGACGAACATCTCGCCGACGCCACCGCCCGGGGGGCGTCGGTGGTCACGGGCGGCGGCCGCGCCCAAGGGCATCCCACTGGCCTCTATTACCAGCCGACTGTCGTCGACGGCATCAAGCCGGGGATGCTCATCGAATCGGAGGAGACGTTTGGCCCCGTTGCCCCGGTAATGGTATTCGACGACGAGGAGGAGGCGGTGGCAGCCGCCAACCGGTCGGTCACGGGCCTGGTCGGGAGCGTGTTCACCCGCGACATCGGGCGGGCAATGCGGGTGGCAGAGGCGCTGGAGACGGGAGTAGTCAACGTCAACGAGACCACCGCCTACTGGCAGCCCCACACTCCGTTCGGCGGCTTCACGGGCAAGCGGTCCGGCCTGGGACGCCTCGGGGGACGCTGGACGCTACTCGAGATGACACAACTCAAGACCATCAACCTGGACATCACATGAACGCGACCGAGGGAAACCACCGATGACAACAACTGACAACGCCCAACGCTCCCGTGAACTCGATACCCGGGCCCGCCAAGTGCTTCCGGGTGGAGTGAACTCCAATGTCCGACTCCTCGGCCCCAGGGTCTTCTTCGACCGTGCCCAGGGCTGCCGCATGATCGACGTCGACGGCAACGAGTACATCGATTACCTCCTGGGCCAGGGTCCCAATTTCCTGGGCCACGCCCCAGCCGACATCCTCGATGCGGTCGACGCTGCGTGCCGGAGGGGAATGGTGTACGGGTCCCAACACCCCCTCGAGGTGGAGGCAGCCGAACTGATGGTGCAAGCCCTGGGATGGCCGGAGCAGGTCCGCTTCGGGGTCTCGGGCAGCGAGGCAGTGCAGGCTGCCCTCCGACTGGCCAGGGCGGCCACCGGGCGGACCCGTTTCGTCCGATTCGAAGGCCACTACCACGGATGGTTCGACAATGTATTGGCAAAGGTGGAAGACGGACGGGCGGTGGCGGCGTCGGAGGGGCAGGTAACGCATTTCGAGGATTTCGTGATGCTGCCGTGGAACGACCTGGCGGCAGTAGAGGCGGTGCTGGACGAAGACGACGACATCGGCGCAGTGATCATGGAGCCGATCATGTTCAACTCCGGGTCGATCGAGCCCCGACCCGGGTTCCTGGAGGGGGTCCGGGCGGCATGTGATGCTCGTGGAGCGATGCTGATCTTCGACGAGGTGATTTCGGGTTTCCGGGTCGCCCGGGGCGGAGCCGTCGAGCGTTATGGGGTTGTCCCCGACCTCGCTACCTACGGCAAGGCCATGGCCGGTGGATGGCCGGTGTCGGCCGTGGCCGGCCCCGCTGAGATCATGGAGAGGTTCGGCACGGGAGTGGTCAACCACTCGGGCACGTTCAACGCCTCGGTAATGGCGAGCGCCGCTACTGTCGCCACGTTGCGCCGTCTCCTCAACGACCCTCCCTACGAGCGGATCAGGGCCAGAGGCCAGCGACTGATGGACGGCTTGACAACCCTGGCCAGAGGCAACGACGTCGATCTCAACGTCCAGGGAGTTCCTATGGCCTTCCACGCCGGGTTCGGGGAAGGGCCGGTCACCGACTACAGATCGCTCGGGCGCTTCGACACAGAGCGCTATAACGACTTCACCAACGCCCTCGTCGACCACGGCGTGTGGGTGGCAAACCGGGGTATCTGGTACCTGTCGGCGGCCCACGAGGAGTCTGACATAGACGAGACGCTGGAGCGAGTAGAAGCCACCATGAAGGCGACCATCTAGTGAACCGGGTGGGCGTCGTCGGGGTGTGGCACGAGACCAACACTTACTCCTCGCTGCCCACCACACTCGAAGCCTTCCTCAACTTCGAGTTAGAAACCGGCCAGGACATCACCGACCGCCACCGGGGCACCCGCACCGTCATCGGCGGGTTCTTCGACACGCAAGGAATCTCACTCGTCCCGGTCTTTTCGGGGGGAGCGTGGCCGGGAGGCACGGTGACGGACGCAGCCGCCAGCCGAATTCTCGAGATGGTCATCTCCGGACTGGACGAGGCCGGCCCTTTCGACGGAATGCTGGTCAACCTCCACGGTGCGATGGTGGCTGAAGGGAGGCCCGATATGGAAGCCGAAGTCATCGACGCCGTCCGCTCGGTTGTTGGCGACATTCCGGTGGTGGCGGTAGTCGACTTCCACGCCAACCCCTCAGTGGCATTCGTCGACAACACCGACGTCGTGATCGGATATGACACTTACCCCCACGTCGACATGTATGAGAGGGGTGTGGAGGCGGGCCAGTGGCTCGGCCGGCTCCTGGCGGGGGAGAGGGTAAAGACCTATATCGGCAAGCATCCGCTGCTGACGACGCCTTTGGCGCAGTGGACAGACGCCCACCCGATGAAAACTCTGTTTCGGCAGGCCCACGACGGCGCCAGGCGCCTCGGGGTGGAACGGGTCTGCATCGCCGGAGGTTTCGCCTACTCCGACACCGCGCGGGCCGGGGTCAGCGTTCTCGCCACCACCGGCGTCGACAACGCCCAGGCTGCCGACGAGGTGATCGCCGGGGTCATGACCGGCATCGACTCCGTTGCCGACGACTTCAACATCAGCCTTCCCGGACCGGCCGAAGCCGTCGCGTCCGCGATGGCCGCTGAGAAGCCGGTAGTGCTCGCCGACATCGCCGACAACATCGGGGGCGGCTCATCCGGGGACGGCACCGCCCTCCTCCGGGAGCTACTCGCCCAAGGCGCCGAAGGCGGCCTGTGCATAATCGCCGATGCCGAAGTGGCCGCCGCTGCCCACCAGGTAGGGATCGGCGGCACCGTCACTGCCAATCTGGGTGGCAAGACCGATCGGTTCCACGGCGAGCCGGTGGAGATCACCGGCGTTGTCCATGGCCTCTCCGACGGTCGGTACACATCCGGCGGCACATGGGGGACCGGCCAGTCCTATTCCATGGGGCCTACTGCCACGCTACGGGTCGCCGGGGTATGTCTGATCGTCACGACCACTCCGACCCCGCCCTTCCATATCGAGCAGGTAACCCACCTCGGCATCGATCCTGGCCTGGCTTCGATAATCACTGCGAAGGGCGCTGTCGCCTGGCGCTCCGCCTATGGCGATATCGCGAAGACTGTGATCGAAGTCGACACTCCTGGCGTCTGCCCGATCGACGTCTCCCGCTTACCCCGCATCACGACCCCTGTGCGTTGTCCATGACATGGCTTTTCCCCAGGTTCGCTGGGAGCGGTCACCTCGATGAAAAGGCCTGGACTCTCACTCGCTGCGTGGAGGATCCGCTGGAGGGGCGGGGGTAAGGGGCATGCGATTTGTACGCTTCGGCCCACTCGGCGAGGAACGCCCCGGTGTCCTGGCCGACGACCACACCATCTTGGACATCTCCCCGCTGACTCCCGACCTCGGCCGGGAAAGCCTCGACACACTTCCGTCCCTTGTCGCTTCCATCCAATCGACCGACAGTCTGGCCGCTGTGGAAGTGGGCTCCGTCCGTCTCGCCCCGCCCATAGCCAGACCGCACAAAATCCTGGGTATCGGCCTCAACTACGTCGATCACGCAGCTGAAGCCGGGATCGAACCGCCTTCGGAGCCGGTGGTGTTCTCCAAAGCCACATCCTCCTACTCGGGCCCATACGACGACCTGCTCCTTCCGCCGGGGGCGGACAAGGTGGACTGGGAGGTGGAGTTGGGTGTGGTGATCGGGCAGGTGGCCCGCCACCTGCCCGACGAGGCGGCCGCAAGCAGGGTGATCGCCGGCTACACCATCGTCCACGACGTATCCGAGCGACACTGGCAGTTGGACCGGAGCGGTCAATGGATGGCAGGCAAATCCTACGACAGCTTCTGTCCGACCGGGCCGTGGCTGGTCACACCCGACGAGATCGACGTCGACGATCTCACCCTCGAGTGTCGCGTCAACGACGAGCTCCGACAATCGGGACACACCGGGAAGATGATTTTCGGGGTCGACCACCTGGTTTGGTACCTCAGCCAAATCCTCACGCTCGAGCCGGGCGACCTCATTGCCACCGGAACTCCGCCTGGAGTAGGTTTGGCAACCGGCACGTACCTCGACGATGGAGACATGGTCGAGCTCGAGATATCGGGTCTCGGTATGCAACGCCAGGTATGCCGACGGGCGCTCTAGGCGACCGTCACGGTCACCCGGTGGACCACGTTGTTTGCGTAGCCGTTCCGGTTCCAGCGCGGGTCTTCGGGTTGGACCGCCCCTGTCGAGTCGGTCGCCCTGGCTGAAATCGTGTAGATCCCCGGTGTCAGCGTCGTCTCTGCCTGCCAGGTGGCCGGCCCGTATTGAGACCGGGACGGCTGGACTGTGGCCGCAGCCCAGGTCTCCCCGGCATCGACCGAGAGCTCCACAGAGCTGATCCCTGAGGTTGCGCTCCACGCCAGCCCTCTCACGACGATGTTCCCGGCGGGAAACGTCGAGCCGTCTGCAGGGTCGGCAATCAGCGATCTGACCACGATGTCGCCCACCGGCGCCGCCTCCGGCTCGACGTTGTCACCGAAGTAGCGGTACTTGTTGACGAAGTGGCCGGTGAAATGCGCATCGACGGCGTCGATGGCGCGGAGCCATTTCACCGACTTCATCGCATACTGACCGGGCACGACGAGGCGCACCGGGCCGCCATGTTCGAACGGCAGCGGCTGTTCGTTCAGATGGGTGGCGAGCAGGGCGCGGTCCCAGAGGTCGGGGGTCAGGGAGAACTGATAGTTGACAGTGCCTTCGGGTTCGACCACGCCGCTGTCGCTGCCCGTGAACACGAGCTCGGCGACGGTCTCGGCAAGCACACCGACGGCATCGAGCAGCCGGACCCCGCTGAAATGCGCCGGTGCAGCTGCGCCCAGAACCCACGGGACTCCTTCCGGGGCCGGCTCCATCAGAGCCCTGCCGTTCCCGGCGCACTCGAGCATCATGTCGAGGTCGACCCGTGGCAGCCGGCCGAGCTCTTCGATGTTGAGGGAGAACGCCCGGAGCCCGGTCCTGACTTCGATCTCCTGGGCCGCTGATCTGGGGACCGCGAAGTTGTTCCGCTGGTACATCGACCCGGCCCCGAGCCGTCGTCCGTCGAGCATGGCCAGGGGGGTCGAGGCGTTCGGCGGGTCGTCGGTCAGGTACTCGAGGTCGGTGATGGGTTGGTCGTTGATTCCAGGAGCCTATATGGCCTGGCGGGCTGGTAGAGAAGTGACTTAAGTCCCGCCTCCGCCGGCACTGGGACTCTGGTCAGTTCTCCCGGCCTGACCCATGCTGGTTCCAAGCCTTTTAAGGAGTTTCGTGAAACGTCTCGTAGTGCTCGGGTCTGGAACGGCGGGAACCACCGTGGTCAACAAACTTCGCCCCAGGCTGGCCCCGGAAGACTGGGAGATCGTTGTTGTCGACGGGGCCTCAGAGCACCACTACCAGCCCGGCTATCTCTTTGTGCCGTTTGGAAGATACGACCCGGCTGACATCGTCAAGCCGATCCAGAAGTTCCTACCGAAGGATGTGGCGTTCCGCCAGGTCGCGGTGGAATTGATCGATCCGGGTCGCAATGTCGTGGTGCTCGAAGGTGGAGAAGAACTCGTCTACGACTACCTGGTCATCGCCACCGGTGCGACCGCCCGGCCCGACCAGACGCCAGGGATGCTCGGGGAGGAGTGGCGCAAGAGCGTCTTCGACTTCTACACCCTCGACGGTGCAACCGCACTGGCCGAGCGCCTTGAGAACTGGGAAGGCGGCCGGCTGGTGGTGCACATCACCGAGATGCCGATCAAATGCCCCGTGGCGCCGCTCGAGTTCGTATTGCTCGCAGACTCCTTCTTCAAGGAGCGCGGGATGCGCGATCGGGTCGAACTCGTCTACGTCACCCCCCTCGAAGGGGCGTTCACCAAGCCGGTAGCCGCCGGGCGCCTGGGCGCCATGCTCGACGACCGGCAGATCACCATGGAATCCGACTTCTACATCGAGAGAGTCGACAACGAAAAGAAGACGCTGGTCTCCTATGACGAGAGGGAAATTCCCTTCGACCTCCTGGTGACAGTGCCGGTGAACATGGGTGCCGAGTTCATCGCCAGGAGCGGAATGGGCAACGAGCTCAACTACGTCCCGGTGGACAAGGAGACCTTCGTTTCGTCGCAGTGGCCCAACGTATTTGCGATTGGCGACGCGGCCGACCTCCCCACATCGAAAGCAGGTTCCGTCGCCCACTTCGCTATTGACGTGTTCACCGAGAACTTCATGGAGCTGGCCAGAGGAGAGGAGATGACCCACCGCTTCGATGGCCACACCAACTGCTTCGTGGAGTCCGGCGACGGCAAGGCCATGCTCATCGACTTCAACTACGAGGTCCAGCCGCTCCCCGGCAAGTACCCGTACCCGGTGGTCGGCCCCATGTCGTTACTGGAGGAAACATCGATCAACCATCTCGGTCGAAAGCTTCCGGTCCCGACCCTGATGTCGATGGCCGGCAAGGACACAAACATGGACACGGAGGTAAAGGTATGACGCTTGCGACGATCGCGGACAAAGAAGTACACGTCGACGAAGAAGGTTTCATGACGGTGTACGACGAGTGGTCCGAACAACTCGCCACCCAGCTGGCCGCCAACATCGGCATCGAGCTCACGGAACCGCACTGGAAGGCAATCCGCTTCCTGCGGGAGGACTTCAAGGACGTCGGGGAGACTCCGACCTTGCGACGAATAACCGCTGTCGGCGGGATTCCCACCAAGGAGCTGTTCCAGCTCTTCCCGAAGAAGCCGGCGAAGAAGATGGCCTACGTGGCCGGCCTGCCCAAGCCGGTCGGCTGCGTCTGATTACGAGGTAGAGAGAATGACTTTGACCGAAACCGCACCGATCCCCGTGTTCGACGATGTCGAGACCGACCGCAAGATGGCCATCCTTTGCTCCAAGGGCTCGCTGGACATGGCCTACCCGGGGCTGGTCCTCGCTAACGCCGCACTGGGTGAGGGCATCGAGACCCACCTGTTCTTCACGTTCTGGGGCTTCGACATCATCAACAAGGAGACGATGGGCCATCTCAAGTTCACACCTGTGGGGAACCCGGCGACGCACATGCCGCCGATGCTCATGGGACTGCCGGGGATGACCTCTTTTGCGACTCACATGATGAAGAAGCAGATCGAAGGGATCGATATCCCCGAGGTGCCTGAGTTCCTCGAGATGATCACCGATGCCGGCGGCCACCTGTGGGCGTGCCGGATGTCGGCGGACATGATGCACCTCGGGGAGGATGATCTCTACGAGCGTGTGGAGGGGATCATCAGCGCCACCGATTTCATCGACCTCTCCGAGGGAGCCCAGACGATCTTCATCTAGTGGCCGGTGAGGAGATCACGGGTGAAGGAGTACCTTCCCCGTGGTCTTCCTTGCCTCCAGGGCGATATGGGCATCCCGGGCGTCTTTGAGGTCGTAGTCGTCGCCGATCCTGACCTCTACCTCCCCGGACTCCACCCAGGCGAATAGCTCTGCGGCGCGGTCAGTCAGCTCGTTGGGCTTCTGCAGGTAGTGCGCCATCGTTGGCCGGGTCAGGAATAGCGACCCCTTTCTCGAGAGCAGCAGTGGCGATATCTCCGGGACCGGCCCCGAGGCGTTGCCGAAGGTGACCATCAGACCCCGGGGGCGGAGCACGTCGAGCCCCCTCATGAACGTGGCTGCACCGACACCGTCGTAGACGACGTCGACCCCGTGCGGGCCAACCAGTCGCTCGGTTTCGGTGGCAAAGTCGACGTCCCGGTACAGGATCACCTCCCAAGCCCCGGCCCCCTTGCTCAGCTCGGCCTTGTCCGGTGCCCCCACGGTGGTGATCACACGGGCGCCTTTGATCCTTGCGATCTGGGTGAGCAGCAAGCCGACTCCGCCCGCCCCGGCGTGGATCAGGCAGGTGGTGTCGGCGTCGAGCGGGAAGGTGTCGGTTGCCAGGTAGTGGGCGGTGAGCCCCTGGAGCAGAAGGGCCGCAGCGGTCTGGGACGAAATCGAATCGGGGACAGGGATCGCTTTATCGGAAGGGATCGCCACTCTCTCTGCGTAGCTTCCCTGTGCGTTGACCCAGGCAACCCTGGCTCCGACGGCCAGGTCGTCGACGGCGGCGCCGACCTCGACCACAACCCCGGCGCCTTCGAGCCCGGGAACGAATGGGAGCCCGACGTCGTAGAGGCCGGTGCGGTGGTAGGTGTCGATGAAATTGACCCCGGCCGCCTCGACCTCGATGAGAACTTCATTGTCTCCCGGTGTCGGGTCGGGTTGGTCGACATATTCGAGCTGATCGGGACCGCCGAGCTGTGAGACGACAATTGCTTTCACCGGCTCACATCCCAGCCTCGTGCGGTCAGCTCTTCCTGCAATACGCTGTCGGGGATATGGGACAGGTCATAGACGGGCCGGTCGATGCCGAGGCAATGTTCAACGGGATCGCGCAGCGTGCGGGCCCACGCCTTGCCTTTGGCCTCGGCCTCCAACGAGAGCGTCCCATCGGGATTCACCGTGAAAACCGAAGCCGAAATCTGGGGATTTCCCCGCGAGCCCCGTTCCCCGTAGACAAGTAACACCGAACCTGCGGGCACGTCCTGGATCCCGCCCGTGGCGATGAATTCCCCCTCATAGGCCCAGCCAGAGGTCTTATTCGAATCGACGGAATGGATGATCTTCGCCCAGTTCTTGTGCCGCTCGTCCCCCTCGAGGGGAACTTCGACGGCAACCAATACCGCATCTTCCATGAGTGTGAGGCTAACGGTCTCCACGCTTTCTGACCATCGCCCCGAACTGCACCCCATTTGCCGCCGTCACCTAATTCTCCCCGAGAGGCGCATATGAAGGTGACGAGTCATTTACGCTTGGGCCATGGCCAAACTCCGCCTTTTTGCCAACCTGCGGGAGATCGCAGGTGAAACGCAGGTCGAGATCGATGCCGACACCGTCGGTGCGGTGGTCGAATCTGCCGTGGAGAGGTACGGCCAGGACTTCGGACGTGGGGTCGAAAGCGCCCGGGTCTGGATCAATGGCGACCCGGCCTCATCCGACACCCCGGTCGGGGCCGACGACGAGGTTGTGCTCCTTCCCCCCGTATCCGGCGGCGCCCAACCCGCCCAGGCGATCGCAGTGGCAGATCTGGTCGGGTTCCTTCCGCTTGCATTGGCAATCCTCGCGTTCCTGGCCAACCTGCAGGGGCAGGCGATTTGGGGCGCTTTCCTCGTCCTCGCCATTGCCATCTGGGCCGCCGATCTCAACTTGATGTTCCGGGCGAGGGGCCGCGAACTCCCGACGCTGCCGATCGTGGTCAGCGCAACCGGAGCTGTGATCGCGGCGCACACCATGGGCTCTTCGGGTTACGGGCTCACGATTGCAATCGCCGTTCTGGTGGGTCTGGGATGGGCGGTGGCATTCGTCAACTACCGCGAAATCGACACCTACAGCCCGATGCTGCTGACATCGTTGATCGGCGCCCTGGCGGCGGCATCCCTGATCCTGTCGAGGTCTGCGTTCAGCCCGAGCGATCGGGCGGTCGACGTGTTCGTGGTGACGGTGGTCGCAGCTGTCGCCCTCGGGGCGATCGCGGTCCGAATGCAGCACATACCGCTGCTCGACCCGTTTTCGGTGACCGCCCTGGCCGCGGTCCTCGCCTCCACCGGGGCTGCAGCGTTCTGGGACCTGGACATCGTCGGCTACCTTCTGGTCGGCCTCGGTGTCGCAGTCAGCCTCGTCGCCGGCCGTGGCCTCAGCTCGATGCTCAGGCTGGGAAGCGTCAGCCTCACCGAGATCTCACCTGGAGCGGTCGCCTCGGTGGACGGAGTGCTCCTCGCCGCCGCGATCTACTACCCCTTGATCAGGATCGTCCTCTGATTCAGGCGGTCCGGCGGGGAAAACCTTGCGCGGCCACGGCTAGCTCGCGATCCGGTTTCCTGGCACGCTCTGGACTGGGGTATTACGTTTCGGTCTGAAGGAGGCGACTCATGGACAATGACGCTGACAAGAAGCTGCTCCGACTCTTCATCGGCGAAGCGGACAACTACGAAGGCCGTCCGCTCTACCAGGCGATTATGGAAATGCTCCGTGAGGAGGGAGTGGCCGGGGCGACGGTCCTGCGTGGCCTCGAAGGCTTCGGCAAATCGAGTTTGCTGCACACTGCCAACCTCCTCCGCATGTCGTCAGACTTGCCAATTCTCATCGAGTGTGTCGACACCGCTGACAAGATCGAGGAGATCATGCCGGTGCTCGACGAGATGATGGAAGACGGGTTGGTCACTATTCAGGACGTCGAAGTCCGGGTGTATCGCGGCACCGGGCAATAAAACCAAGTCCCGGATGACTTCTTCATAGGACCTACAGGAGGTACCATCCGTTGGGCATGGCAGTTGAGAGATCAAACCTGCGCGCACTGCTGATAATCCTGGCTGCCATCCTGGTCGCCGGACTGTTTCCTCAGACGACCCAAGCAGTCACCAAATCACAGGTAGATGCTGCCTGTGAGGATTCACGCGCCCAGCTGGACGAATACCGGGCTGCCCGGGCAGAGTTCGAGGCTGCGGCGATCGAGTACGAGGGCGCTTTGCTCGAGGTTTCCAAGGTCGAGGACAAACAGGAGCGGGTCCAAGGATCGGTCCAGTCGCACAGCGTCGAACTCGAAGACATGCAGACTCTTTTCGAACAACAGGCCGTCGAGCTCTATATGAGAGGGGGGTTTTCCAACCCCGGGATCATCCTGTCCGCCTCGTCGGTCGATGAGGTGATGACGACATCGGGATTCCTGACATCGGTGGCGACCGGGGGACAGTCGTCAATCGATGAGTACCTCGCCGCACGCGGGGAGCTCAATAGGTTCCAAGAAGACCTCGATTCCACGCGGACGGAACTGAAGGATGCCGAAGCGGTCGCTCTCGATGTCAAGAACCGCCAGGAGTCGGCAATGGCCGCCGAGCAGAACGCCTATTCCAAGCTGAGCGGGAAGTGCAAAGAGCTCCAGGTGACATATGACAAGGAGCAGGCAGAAGCCGCCGCCAGGGCTCGTCAGCGAGCGTCGGGCTCGGTCCAGGTGGGCTCGTTCGTCTGTCCGTTCACTCCGGGCCGGACCTCGTTTATCGATTCGTGGGGCTTCCCCCGATCCGGCGGTCGCACCCACAAGGGTGTCGACATGTTCGCGGCATGGAATGAGCCCATGTACGCAGTCGCCGCAGGAACGGTCAGCACCGGTAGCAGCGGTCTCGGCGGAAAGACCATCTGGCTCACCGCCAGCAACGGCGTCGCCTACTACTACGCGCACCTTTCGAGCTTCAACGTGTCGAGCGGTCAAACCGTCAGCCAAGGAGCGACCATCGGATTCAACGGAGACACCGGCAATGCGGTGGGCGGCAGCCCCCACCTCCACTTCGAGATACACCCCGGAGGCCGTGGCGCGCCTGCGGTCAACCCGTATCCAACGGTGGCAGGAGCGTGCAAGTAACCTGTGACTGTGAAAGAAAGCCGACGACGCATCGACCGGGTACTCCAGCCCGAGTTTGTCTCTGATCTCCAGGAGATCGATCTGCCCGAACTGCGAGAGCGCAGGGACACGACCGAAGACGTCGAAAGCCAGGTCTCGTATTACCGTCGGCTCCTTCACGGCCGCATGGATCTCCTCGATTTCGAGTTGAGCCGGAGGACAGGCACCGAGGAGCGCACACTTCTCGAAGCCCTTCCTGAGATCCTCGCCAAAGGGATGATCCTCGGCAACGAGCCAACACTGCGTTATATCGAAGTAATGCCTCCCCTGCCGGAGTCGACAGGCAAGCGTCTCATCGACAAGATCATGGACGACGGAGTCCTGGCCCAGTTGCCCGACCTGACACAAGAGGAGATCGCCGAGGCACTCGAGGAATTGCGCGAGTTCGAGAGCCGGCTCTCCCTGCAGCGAAAGCAGCTGTTCCAGGTCATCGACCAGATCCAGGAAGAGATCATCGGGCGCTACCGCAGCCAGCACGGCACGCCCACTCCAGCCGGCTGATCGGTTAGAGGTGAGCCCGGAGGCGAGCCGCTCGGTTGGCCGTGAAGCCAGCGAACGTAGCCCCGATGGGATCCTCGCGGTGAGAACCCGCTCCGGTCTCACCGAGACAACACACTATGGAGCGTTGGCTGTTGCCGCCACGTCGGGCGACCTGGTTGCGTCGTCCGGCGATATCGACGCGGTCTTCTTCCTGAGGTCATCGGCAAAGCCTTTTCAGGCTCTCGTCGCACAAGAGGCAGGAGCGGGGCTGAGCCGCCTGCAATTCGCCCTGGCCTGCGCCTCCCACGATGGAGATCCCGTCCATCTCGCGGTGGTGGAACAGATGTTGGACGAGGCAGGCCTCGGGGAGTCGGCACTGCGTTGTCCGCCTTCGTTCCCGATCGGTGTCCGCGCCAGGGATCTGGTCGCTTCCGTCAACACCCCTTCGAGGAGGCTGTGGCACAACTGTTCGGGGAAACACGCGGCGTGGTTGCGGTCGTGTGTTGCCAACAACTGGCCGACGGAGACCTACCTCCAACCGGATCATCCCATCCAGGAGCGGATCAGGGCTCTGGTCAGCGAACTCGGCGGCTTCCCGGTCGACCCGGTTGGAGTCGACGGGTGCGGGGCCCCCGTGCTTCGCACCACGGTGAGGGCCATGGCGACGATGTACGCCCGGATGGCGGGGGAGGAACGATTCGGCGAAGTGTTCGCGGCGATGCACAACTATCCGGCGCTGGTCTCGGGGACCGGAAACGGGGAGTCCCTCATCGCAACCGCGTTTCATGCCGCAGCAAAACGAGGAGCAGCGGGCTGTCTCGGAGCCGCGGTCAAGGACCAGTTCGGGGTAGCCGCCAAGTCGTGGGACGGCGTCGGGCAGGTCGCCGAGATGGCAGTCGCTCACGCCCTGGCTTCTGTGATGCTGCCGGTGCCCGCGGTGCTGGCCGCACTCGAACCGGTGCTGAGCCCGCCGGTGCTGGGTGGCGGCGAACCGGTGGGCATGTTCGAGTCGAGGCTGGTGTTGTGACTTCGGACGCCGGGTGGAGATTTCCCGCGGACGATCCCTATGACGAACATGTCGGCCCATTCCCGCGTGAGCCTTTTGTCGCGGACTGGATGGCGACTGTTGGGACGGGCAGTCCTCTGTCCGCCTCTGGCCGGGAGGCTTATCTGCCGCTGGTAGCGGTCGATGGAGTGGTGACGATTGCCGGTGAGGCAGAAGTCACGGACTACCACAGCCCGCTCGGCACCGAGGCGGCGAACCTCGTGCCCTCCCTTCTCGAGATCAGGGATTCGGTCGGCGCCGTAGTCCTCGACTCATTGCCTCCGGACTCGTTCCAAGCACTTCAGGCTGGCTTCGAGGCAGCCGGAGCGACCATCGAGACCGACCAGCACGAGGCCGCCGCCGTCATCGTCGTTGAAGGCGATTACCTCGATGGCTTGTCCAAAAAGCAGCGACATGAGGTCCGGCGCAAGGAGCGCCGCTTCACCGAGATGATCGGGGCACCCGATCTCGAGGTCAGCACCGATCGCGAATCGGCAATGGACCGCTTTATCGGCATCCACCGGCTGTCCGAAGGGGAGAAAGGGCAGTTCATGACCGACGACCGGGAGGAGTTGTTTCGCCGCCTCCATGCGAGCCCCGGCTGGGAAATTGCCGAACTGAGGGCAGGGGGGAGTGTCACTGCCTCGCTGTTCGGGTATAGGGAAGACGATGCCTACTACCTCTACAACAGCGCCTACGACCCTGAATATCGGGAAGCATCGCCTGGCGTTGTGGCGTTGTACAGGCTGATCGAGCATCTGGTCAGTTCAGGGTGCCGGCGAATCGATCTACTCAAGGGAGACGAGATCTACAAATTCAGAATGGGAGCGCAGGCACGTCCCCTCTACAAGATTTCGCTCCGATGAAACGAATTGCGCTGCTCACCGTGCACACCTGTCCGCTGCTCCAGCCGGGCTCGGGCTGGGCCGGCGGGATGAACGTTTACGTCGACGAACTGGCGCGGGCGCTGGCCCGGGAGGGGGTGCGGGTCGACATCTTCACCAGGAGGCACTCCAAGGATGTGCCAGCAACTGTCACCGTGGATAAAGGGGTTGTGCTCCACCACATCGACGCCGGGCCAGCGCGGGAAATGGACCCGCAGAAGACCCACCGTTTCATGGGCATCTTCACCGACCAGGTTATTGACCAGCTGAAGTTCATCCCCGACCTGTCCCTGATCCACTCCCACTATTGGCTGTCGGGCTGGGCAGGTCTGCGGATCCGTTCTGCGACCGGATTGCCACAGGTGCACAGTTTCCACACCCTCGGCCGTGTCAAGGACCTCGATCGCCCGCCGGGGACCTCCCCGACACGTCTCAACCGCCTCGCCACCGAGGGGGAGGTGATCGCAGGCGTCGACCGGATCATCGCATCGACCGAAACCGAGAAGGTCGACCTCGTCGAGCACTACGGTGCCGAGCCGGAGAAGATCTGCGTGGCGGCTCCCGGAGTGGATCACGACCTCTTCACGCCCGGTTTGCAAGGACCTGCCCGGATGCGAATGGGCTGGCCCGACGTTCCTACCGTCCTTTTCGTGGGTCGGATCCAGGCGCTGAAAGGCCCCGACGTCGCGCTGGAGGCGTTTGCCCGGGTCTCCGGAAGCGTTCCCGGGCTCCGGCTCGTGATGGTCGGGGCACCTTCGGGTCCCGATGGCCGACGGGACTTCGCCGCGCTGCAGAAGGTCGTCAAAGAACGAGACCTTGTCGATATGGTCACCTTCGCCGAACCGGTGCCCCACTCCCAGATGGCCGACGTGTACCGCGCTTCGGATCTGGTGTTGGTGCCCTCCCGCTCGGAGTCATTCGGGCTGGTGGCTGCAGAAGCACAAGCCTCCGGTGTGCCGGTGATCGCTGCGAATACCGGGGGTCTTGCTCATGTGGTGCCAGAGGGTTCTGGCGGGATCACCGTCGACGGATGGGACCCCGACGATTGGGCCTCTGCAATCACCCGCATCCTCGGCGACCCCCGACTGGCCGAGACACTGTCGACCTCCGGACCTCTGCATGCTGAGAGCTTCTCCTGGGAGCGAGCGGTGGAGCGAATCATCGACATCTACCAGGTAGTCACTTGATCGAGGTGCTCGAGACGCGAATAGCTGCCTGGCTCGACGACCCGGAGTCGGACGTGGAGTATTCCGAAGAGCTCGAGGGACGGTGGGCGGTCCGGATGAGGCAGCGAACCCGGGAGGCGACGACTGTTTGGTTCCAGCCCCGGGAGCGCAGCATGGTGTACGAGGCGTATGTCCTCCCAGTGCCTGAGCAGGCCCCAGGGGTGTATCAGTTCGCCCTTGCCAAGAACCAACAGGCATGGCGAGCCTTCTTTGCTCTCGACGGCGAAGGCGGCCTGGTGCTGCGGGGCAGACTCCCGGCAGTGCGGGTCACCCATGAGGAACTCGACCTCGTCCTCGGAGAGATCTATGAATCCGTCGAGGTGGCGTTCCGCCCCTTGCTCGAGCTGCTTCGCGAAAATTCGGGCTAGAAACTTGTGAACACACCGGTGTGGACAACCCTTGTGGAAAACCCCGATTTCTGTTGATAAGGGCTGGTTTGGTTGGAATTTCCAGCCTGTTTTCGCAGCTTAACAATATTTGACAGTAGATAACGTTCGATACGACCCTGTTGTATTGGGATTTGCCTGGACCTACATTCGAACCAACGCCCGAGAGGCGAGCCGGAGAACGATCCGTTCGGGGAAGTGCGGAGAAGGCTTTGGAGGGTCACTCGGGCGTTACTTTTTTGCCCCCAGCGACCGGAGGGAAGCGGCTATTCCCCCCAGCGACCGGAGGGAGCGGCTATTCCCCCCAGCGACCGGAGGGAGCGGCTGTTCCCCCAGGGACCGGAGGGAGCGGCTGTTCCCCCGGAGGCGGAGCCGAACGGGGGAAAGGTTCCTGCGCCCGACGAAGGAGGGCGGAGGTAAGGGGGCCTGAGACTCCACAAGTTGAGAGCGGGCGGGTCTACAAAGCGTCGCTAGCTCCGTTGGTGGGAACGTCCCACCCTCCCCGGCTCCTTCGTCGCCGGTACTCCCTCCGCGAGCGGAGGGAGAGTCGCGTGTCGAGGTACTCGGGCGAGTGGAGGGAGAGTTGCGTGTCGAGGTACTCGGGCGAGTGGAGGGAGAGTCGCGTGTCGAGGTACTCCCTTTTGGCTGTCCTCCAGCTTGCGGGAGGAAGGTTCCTGCGCCCGACGAAGGAGGGCGGAGGTAGGAGGGAGAGGTCTGCGCGGGCTGGGAGCTCGAGTGTCGCCGGGGAACCGGCCCAAGGCGACTGAGTCGGTCTAGATGCTCAGTCGTGGCACTTTTGCCAGAAGCGGGTGGCTTCCAGGCATTCGGTGCCGGGGACGACTTCGCGATCCGGGGGGACGACGAGGGTGGTGGTCGTGGTCGTCGGGGGAAGCGTGGTCACCGTAGTGCTGGTGGTAGTGGGTGCCGGATCTGCGGGAGGCGACGACTTGGCGGCGACGGTGGTCGTAGTCGTCGGTGTGGCCGCGGTGGTGGCGCCCTTCTTCATGAATACTGCTGTGACGTAGATGTAGCCGTCTGCGGTTGTGGTGCCGATCCCCACATAGTTGTAGTCGCCGAGGATGTTCGCCTTGTGACCGGACGAACCCATGAAAGCGGTATGGAGAGCGGAGACACCAGGACCTCGACCGACATTTTCACCCAGTTTGGTATACCCGGACCCTGCTGCGGCCGCGAGCTGGGCACCGGTCGAGTGGTAGATCGAGTCTGAGTTGGCCATGGCGACGCTGTGCGAGCGGGCGTAGGTCTGGAGGCTGCCGGACATAGCGAGTGGGGCGAGGCCGGCTGCGGAGCGGGACGAATTGATGGCAGACAGGAACTCGTTCTCCTGTCCGGCATCTGCGGTGGCGGACAGGCCGAGTCCCATCACTGAGAGTGATATCGCAAGAAAAGCGGCGATCCAAGACTTTCTTAGGGCCATCCCCTGCTATCGGCATTTTCTCCGATACTCTTTAGGTCTGCGGACCTAGAGCAGGCTGTCAGATCCCGAACATGACCTCACGCAGAGAGAGCATGGTGACTGCGAAGGTCTCCGGGTCGAGGCGCATCGATCCCAGGCGCAGCCCTTTCATACCTTCGCCGACGTTGGTCATCACCTTGAGCCCGTCGTCGTCGTGTGCCAGCAGACCGAGGCCGAGGCAACCGCCCCCCTGGTCCTGGACCCCGACCAGCACGTGATCGAGGCGGGTGAGATTGAGGCCAACGGGAAGGGTGGGGGCGAAGACGGTAGGCCGGACTTTCCATCGTTCCATTGGTGGGCGCAACGCGGTGTGGAAGGACGCCTTGCGGCGTTCGGAGCGCTCGTCGGGTGACACCGGGTTGACGTTGGGGTCGCTGGGGGCGACCAGGACCTCGACACCGAGGAAACGTCGCAGCATCCCAACCACCGGTTCCATCTCCCCGCCGCGCTGCAACGCCACGACCCGGTCGGGCCGACACAACTCGGCCTTGTGGTATTTGAGGGTCTCGCCGGCCACGCCAGACACGACGGCTGTGGTGTCGATGATCACGTGGTCCGCCAGGCTCCGGGCCCGATCGGTGAGGGCCGCGGTAGCCACCACCTGCTGGAGTACCAGGCGGGACGGGCTGATGGTGCCGACGAAGTGCAGATCGTCGGGGGTGGCGATGTCGTCGAGGTCGTCGATCGTGCGGATCAGTTTGAGCCCGATGCAGGCCGGAGGGCCGACGGTCGTGTTGCCCACGTCCGCGTCGACGTAGGCGACCGTCCTCCCCTCGTTGACCGCAATGCGGGCGGCCATGAGCCCGAGGGTGGTCTTCCCGGTATCGACCCCGCCCATGAGCATCGATACGTGGGTCCGGGCGATACCTCTGGCGAGCGTCTCATATGTCTGATCCGCCATACCGGCAATATAGGGGTGCCGTGCCAGCTTGCCACTACCGTTCCTGCTGATGACCTTGCCAATCAGCTTTCTCTCCGACTTCGGGCTCGAGGACGAGTTCGTCGGTGTTGTCCACGGGGTGTTGGCCAAGTTGGCGCCGGACTCGCCGGTCATCGACGTGACTCACGGGGTGGCGCGCGGAGACATCCGTGGCGGCGCTCTGGCGATGACCCGGGCGATCCAGTACCTGCCCGACGGCGTCGCACTGATGATCGTCGACCCCGGCGTGGGATCGCAAAGGAAGGCACTCGCCCTGGAGACGAGCTGGGGGTTCTTCGTCGGGCCCGACAATGGGCTCCTGTCGCCGGCGGTGGCGCTGGTCGGCGGTGCTGCAAAAATCGTGTCGATCGAGAATCCCGAGGCAATGATTCCCTCACCCGGCGCCACTTTCCACGGACGGGATATCTTCGCTCCGGCGGCGGGCCTGCTCGCCTCTGGCGAGGCTTCGATCGACGATCTGGGACCTGTGGTCGACGGCAACGACGTGTCCCCGATGCTGTTGCCACTGCCCGAGGTCGAAAACGGGGTCGTGTCGGGTCAATGCTGGTGGGTGGACCGTTTCGGGAATGCACAGACGAACGTAGGCCCCGATGACCTGGCAGAGATCGGTATTGCCCCGGGTAGCGACGTCGCCGTCGGCATCGGGGCTACGACCCATCACCTTCCATGGGTCAATGCATATTCGGATGCTACGGAAGGCTCGGCCCTGCTCCATGTCGACTCCGCAGGTCTCATTGCGATCGCAGTGAACGGGGGGAGCGCCGCCGAGGACTTGCGGATTGCAGCGGGCATGAACGTGAGGTTCAGTCGCTAAGTGTTGAGGATCTGGACCAGCTGGAAGATCCCGGCGGCGGCGATGATTACGAGCAGGATGACGATGATGATTGCTGTGGCCGGTCGCAGAGTCTCTCCTCGGTTGATTGGCGAGAGTAATCCGTCTCCGAGCAGGGCCCGAAATGTGCTCCGAAATGTGCTGGGGCCCCCGACGAGTCGAGGGCCCCAACTACATGGAGGAGGAGGTCGTTACCGTGGGGCGGGCTGGGAGGCTATCCATCACACCTAGGCAGAACGTGCCCGTGGTATGAGGGGAAAACGACCGCCCTCCATCGCATGTACCCTGATTATCGACCACAGAG
>JBGTCK010000078.1:0-26760 GCA_041748855.1 Acidimicrobiia bacterium | reverse complement strand
TCTTCAGAGCAACATCACAGCGGATAACACTGGCATTTCGGTGACCCGTGACCTGGGACAACGACCCATCGCACAGTGTTCCACCCCGGGCGTGTTATGAGTCCGCTGCTCTGACCTGGTTGAGCTACGGGCCCGCGACCGCTTCGCCACCTGCGGCTAGTAGACGCGCCCTCACAAGTTACCCAATTGTGACCACTGGGGTAATCGATTTCGGCGACAGTCCAGAGTGAGAAAATCTCGGCCCGCCGCCTGAACGCGTACTACGTTTAGTCACTCTTGACGACACCTGAACTCTCCGTCCTTGCCGGCGCCTGGTCCGACCTCGCCACTTCCGAACAGATCCACATAGAACCAGGACACGTCCTGATGGCAGAGGGCGAGAAGGCCGACTCGGTGTATATGCTGCTCGCCGGATCACTCGAAGTCTCCCGCTCCATCAACGGAACGCCCACTTTGCTGGCGATTGTCGACAAGCCAGGTTCATTAGTCGGAGAAATGGTCGCACTCGGCGGAGGGCCCCGCTCTGCCACGGTGACGGCGACTGCTCCTTCAGATCTCATATCGACCACGCCGGCCGCGTTCGAAGCCCTTCTGAAATCTCAGCCTGACCTTGCTGAGCAATTGGTGGCGATCGCAGTGCGACGCGCAGAAGAGGCAGATTTGGCCGATCTTCTCGGGAAACACTTCGGCATCATCGACGAGGACACGCTGGTATCGACCTGCGGTGCCGTCGACTGGCTCCGTGTTGCCCAAGGCGACACGCTGATCAGCGAGGGTGACCCCTCTGACGCAATTTACTTCGTCATCCGGGGCCGGCTCCTCGCGACCCGCTTCGACGAGGAGCGAGGGGATCATGTGGAGATTGGTGAGCTTGGTCGAGGTGATGCGGTAGGAGAGATCGGGCTGATGTCGGGAACTCCTCGGTCGGCGACGATCACCGCACTGCGCGATACCGTGGTGGCAGGATTGAACGAGCACGCGTTTCTCGCCTTGATCGATCGCCAGCCGCGCTTGGGGATCCAGATCGGCCTTCAAGCTGTTGCCCGCGCCGAACGAACCCGATGGCATGGCGCACCCACGAGCGTGCTCGCAATTGCGAACATTGTTTCCGGTAGCGACGAAAACCTGGTGAAGAACCTGTCCCGGGAACTGGAGCGGCACGGGACAGTCCGCAAACTCTCACCCTCCATCGTGGATGCCACTCTGGGCGAATCCGGAGTGTCCGACTCGGATCGTGGTGACATCAGCGAAATCCGACTCTCGCGGATGATCCATGAGGCGGAACTCGAAGCCGATTATCTGCTGGTCGAGCTGGGTCGAAGCCCCGGTCCCTGGACCCGAAAGGCCCTGGGTCTCGCCGACCGCGTCCTCATCGTCGTGCCACCCAATATCAGCACGGCCCAGGAATCGGAGATGGATCAGCTGCTGGGCAGCTGTCCGACAGGTGTCAAGAAAACCCTGGTGGTGACCCACTCCTCGCAAAAGGTCAAGGCATCAGGCTCGGCAGCAATGAAGGAACACTTCGCTGCTGACAACGTGATTCACATCACAAGCGGGCAGGACGATATCTATCGGCTCGCCAGGGTGGCCGTGGGCCGAGGAAACTCACTCGTCCTCGGCGGTGGAGGCGGCCGGGGTTTCGCCCACATAGGGGTCTATCGGGCGCTGACCGAACTGGGATTTCCTATTGATTGCGTCAGCGGAACATCGATCGGTGGCGTCCTCGCGGCAGTGATCGCCGACGTGATGACGGCGGACGAGATAGTCGTATGGGCAGGTGCACATTTTCCTGATGTACTCGATTACACCTTGCCGATCGTCTCGCTTACGTCCGGACGCCGGATTGCCCGTTCGGCTCATGACACCTTCGGCACCCGAGATGTCGAAGATCTCTGGCGAAGCTACTTCTCCATGTCCACAGATCTCACCACCTCCCGCACCCACGTCCACGATGCCGGATCAGTCGCGCTTGCGATCCGTGCGACCAGCGCTATCCCGGGCGTCATGCCTCCCGTGCCCCTCGGGGACGCCCTGTTGATCGACGGGGGCATTCTGAACAACTTGCCCCTAGACGTCGCCCGCCAGAAGTCCCCGCAGGGGAAGGTCGTGGCCGTGGACGTTGCCCCCCCGCGCGGCCCGGGGGCTCACGGCGACTACGGGCTTTTCGTTACGGGGTGGCAGGCCCTTCGCTCCAACTTCGGGTCCGGCCGATCCCATTATCCGAAGATTTCGGCCGTCCTGATGCGGTCGATGATCACGGCCTCAATGCGTGAGCGCGACCGCCAGGTGCGGGGCGGGCTCGCGGACTGCTACCTCGATCTCGATATCCGCGGGGTCTCGATGCTCGATTTCGATGATCCAGCCGGTGTCGCCAAGCGTGGGTACGAAGCGGCGATGCCAACCCTTGAGGCCTGGTTGGCATCACCCGCTTCGCTGACTGGGGACCGCCGAGAGCCTTGAGGGCACTCTCTAGCGCCTGGCGCCCGATGCGTTTCATAAGGATCCAGCTCGGATGAATCCAGTAGCAAGTCGAAACCCTGCCCGCCGTCGACGTCTGATTGGACGATGGCAGCCAGAGATTGTGTTGACCCCCGACCGTTGTTGTCACTCACCGCCCGGTGAGTCTATAGGTTCGAGACCACGGGAGGCCGGTTCAAGCCTCCTGGCAGGACACCACATTCAGCAGGTAGCCACCCTGGCCATTGGGGATCGGGTTGCCATTGGCGTCGAGCACAACACCTCCACCCGAACAGCTGTAAGCCTGGTCGAACAAAACCGCATCGCTCCCGAGCTCAGTGATACTTATATGCGCTGAAGTCCACTCCAAGACCACCACGTCCACGATTTTCCAGTTGCCGTTGGGGCAATTCTGCTTCGCCGAGGGCGGCGTATCGAGGTCTCCGAGCGTTGGAGCTTCAACCGTAAGCGAAACCTCGGTCTTGCCGGAGTCTTCGGTGCGGATCACCTGGTCCTGCGGCCCATCGAGACTTAGGAATATGTCGTTCTGGCCCGCGGCCCGGTTGCCACCCTTGTTTTCACAAAGGGCGCGCACCGTTGCGGTGGCGTCCATGGTCGCCAGGTAGTCGGCGTTACCGAGACCGACCCCGACGCCATTGAAGGTAAGCGATGACGAACTGAAAGTCGACGACTTGAAATGAAACTTGCCTGCATCGGCAGCGAGGGCGACCGCGAAGACCAGGATCAGTGACAACAGCACGGACAGAACCGAACGAGGCAACGTGAGCCTCATAGATAACCTCCTATGACCCGGAGAATACAGTACACCCTCGGCGCATGCCTGCTATTCAGCAAGGACCGCCTCGGTACGCCGGATCGTCCTTGTCGCACCCAAGTCTTCCAACAGCTCCTTCGCTCGAGCCCACCTCTCGGCGCTTTCCGCATGATTTCCATTCCTATGGTCGTGAATCGCCCACGCCATAAGAGCTTTGGCTCGATCAGCATCGGACTCGACTTCCTCCGACACTTCGAGGCTTTTACCAAAGAGCTCGTTGGCCTGATATACGCCCGCAGCCGGCCCGTCGCTCACCTCGACCGCCAAATCGGTCGCTGAAGCCAATGTGCCGAGAACCCTCCAGGCACCTGCGATGTCGTCGGGGGCCTCCGAAGTTATGGCGAGATCGAGTGAGATCGTCCCGACTTGCAGTGCTTCCTCGAAACGGCCCTGAGCAACCAAGGCCGTTGTGAGAAATTGATAAGCCTCACTGAGCATTGACTTCTCCGGCGTCATGGCGACCACTCTCCTAAGCATGGCCTCGGCCTCGACCGGTCGGTCAAGAGCCACCAGCGTCCCTCCAAGATTGGACATGTAGACGAGTTCGGCATCCCGGTCGTTCGTCTCGAGCGCCATGGCGAGCGCTTCCGAGTAGCTCCTCTCGGCATCTTCATGATCACCGCGCAACTCGGCAATGACACCAAGGTTGTTGAGAATCGGCATCAACTTCTCCTCGTTCCCCGCCGTTTCGTAGATGACGGCAGCTTCGGAGAAATCCGCAATCGCGCGGTCGTAGGATCCAGTGCTTGCCGAGATCACCCCTTGAAGATTCAAAGCCTCGGCAAGTTGAGACTGTTCTCCCACTTCCCGACTGATTGCCAGCATTTCGGTTGCCATCTCGACACCCTCCTCGAAAGCGCCGAGTCGGATGCTCGACCATGCCTCGACAAAGAGAGCCCTGGCCTCCTCAGCTCGCATATTCCCCCGTACCGCCGCCTCCCTGCTTCGCCTTGCGCTCTCCAGTGCCTCCCGGGGTCGTCGACGATGAGACTCCGCCGTGGCGATTCCCAATTCAGCTTTCGCCAGCACGCGATCATCGCCGGCATCGAGAGCGTCCTCACGCAGCCTCGTATAGGTGTCAATGGCTTCCTCGTATCGGGCCTGCATGTCGAGGACTTCTCCGAGCCCTCCGAGGGCGGCCAGAAGTCTGCCCGAGAGTCGGTCCGATCCGAGCCTGTGGGCAATTTCGATAGCGCGCCCGTATGCTCGGGCCGCTGCGTCAGGGGCATGCGTCTTGCGGGCACGGTCACCAGCGGTAATGAGCCAGTCGATCGCCTCGTCGGACTCTCCCCCACGGTCGTAGTGGTCGGCGATCTGGCCAGCGAACTCGGCCCGGCGACTTCCTGCGGCCTCGATCAGCCACGCCGCCACCTCCTTGTGGTAGACCCTCCGCATTCTCCGCACCACGGATTCGTAGGCCACATCGTGGAGGATGGCGTGTTTGAACACGTACTCCCGGGTGAATTCGAAAGCCGATGGATCGCGTTCGTAGGCGAGCTCATGTTGCTTGAGGGAGGGCGCCACCATCCGCATGGACTCAACGTCTTTTGCACCTGCAGCCGAAGCAAGGTGGTCTGTCGCCTGTTCCCAGAACACCCTTCCGATGACGGAGGCCCTCTGCAGCACACTGCGTTCCGGGCGGGGCAAGGCGTCGAGCCTGGCCTGGAGTACCCCGGTCAACGTATCCGGAATCTTCGCCTTACTCAGAGCATCCAGCTTGACCGTCCACTCGGCACCGCTGACATCGATCACATCCTCGTCGATCAGCATCTTCACCAGCTCTTCGAGAAAGAAGGGGTTCCCCTCGGAGCGCTCAGCGATCAGTTCCTTGAGCTGGTTCGGGGGAGACGAGAAGCGTTGCAATACGTCTTCGATCATCATGTCAATCGCATCACCGTCGAGCGCCTCGAGCCGGATGACGAGGTGATCCTGCCGCTCCCGGTCCCACTCGGGTCGCCGCTGGAGAAGGTCGGGCCGGGCAGTGCACATGATCACGGTGGGGGCATCGGAGAGCTCATGTGCCAGGAATTCGAGGAAGTCGAGAGATTCCTGGTCGGCCCAGTGGAGGTCTTCGACCAGAAACACCAGGTAACGGCTCTCGCAACCTCCTATGAGGAATCGCACGAACGCCCTGAAACCCTTGTCCCGGATGAGTTTCGGCTCCGAAAGTAGTCCCGACACCGACGGATGGTGTGTGTAGTCGAGTCCGATCAAATGGCCCAGGAATGGAGCCGCATTTGCCGCGTCATCGCCCAGATGCTCGGCCAGCCCTCCTTCCAGCTTCTGGCGCGCCGTGTCGGCTGTGTCGGAATCAGCAATGAGGAATCTGTCGTTGAGGATGCTGCGAAGGACCGCGTAGGCGGTGTCGCGGCTCGACTCCACTGCGCGGCCCCGGAATAGCCATACCGGATGGGGATTTGCCTCGAGGTGGGTGAAATACTCATAGACCAGGCGCGACTTACCTACTCCAGGCCCACCGACGATGGTGACCAGATTGACCGTGCCCGGCTTATCGAGAGGACTCGGAGGGAGGAGTGCCTTGAGGCTCGCGATCTCCTCATCCCTCCCGACCATGCTCGTCGGGACGCCCGCAACTTCCCGTGGTCCGACCCGGAACGCCCGTGGCTTGGCGCTCTTGACGAGAAATGCAGTTACCGGCCCCTCGATCCCTTTAACGGACAACGGTTCCGTGGCTTCGACGTTGAATAGCCCAACGACCTGGTTCATCGTCGACCGGGAAATGAGAACTCCTCCAGCCGGGGCCAAACCCTCCAGCCGGCTGGCCAAATTCACCGTGTGTCCGATGGCCGTGTATTCGTTTGTCGATCCGACGGTTCCCAGCATTGCGAGACCGGTGTTGACCCCGACCCGCATTCGCAGGCTCGCCATGTCCGGTCCCCTTCTTTCGATCTCCTCCCGGATCGTTTCCTGCATCTCCAGCGCAGCTGCGACGGCCCGCTCCGGATCATCTTCGCGCGCCACCGGGGCCCCGAACAGTGCCATCACCGCGTCGCCGATGTGTTTGTCGACTCTTCCGCCGTGGTCGATGATCACCTGGTCGATTCTCGCCCAGAGGGAGTTCATGACCTCAGCGACGTCCTCCGGATCCATCTCCCCGGACATGGCGGTGAACCCTTGAACGTCAGCAAATAGGATGGTGATGTGTTTGCGTTGATCCTCTGTCCCCGGCGACTCGTCAGCGATTGCCTCCAACTGGGACCTGAGCACCGCGAGAGCTGGAGCAGCTGCGTCGCCGAGGAGGTGCCGTTGCGCCTCCAGAGCCGAAATCGACTGCTCCAGTTCCGCCCTGGTGGGTGACGACTCACTCAATGCTGGGCCCACCCTCCCACGGGCGGTAGAACCATGTGGCGCAGCGGAACACGGACGCTTTCGCCCGCCGTCCACCTCACAGGCCGATCACCTCCGTTCATCGCGCCGCCGCTTGAGTTCCCGGGTCATTTCGTGGTCAACGATGGCGTCGTATTCAGGATGGCGCCTTATGTAAGCCGCGATGAACGGGCACAGCGGAACCAGGGCTCTCCCCTCCTCCCTGACCTCATCGAGCGCCGCCATGGCAAGACGGTTGGCTACGCCCATTCCCTGGAACTCGGGGTCGACTTCGGTGTGGGTGAAGACGTAGGTGTCGCCTTGAAGCCGGTACTCCGCTTTGCCCGCAATCCTGCCGTCGACTCCAACCGTGAATTGGTTGTTCTCCGGGTCATTGTGGACCTCGACATCGGGGGTATCGGGTGGCTGCCTATCAGTCATACGATCGCCTTCCAACCTCGGACATGTCAGCCACGAGCTGGGCGGCGCAGATCCCGAGCACCCCGATCACGACCCACTGGGCCGGGAGAGAGCCGAGGAACCCAACGAGCACGAGGAAAGGGATCCCGCTCAGACGGGTAATGGAGATCAGACGCCGGGGACTGCCGGAAACCGTCGAGGCGAACTGGATCAACGCTAGAGCCCCCAAGACCACGCTCACCGAACAAACGAGCAGCCACCGGTCTGGCCCTGACATAGGGCCATGCCCGGCTCCGATCACGGCCCGCTCTAGACCGGCAGCTGAAGCTGCCAGACCGGCCGCCAAAACGAGGTGGGTATAGATCCAACCGGTCGGCCGCCATGTGCGGCGAACGGCGGCATCGCGGCGCACTACCGAACCTGATGCGTTGTCGAAATACAGCCACCAGAGAGCGGTGACTATCCCGACCGAAAGGGTGGCTGTGAGGGTGGGGAGAAAAGCCCACGAAATGTGGCTGAGCCCGGCCACGACAGCAGCCATTGACTCCCCAAGGACCAGGATGGTGAAAAGGCCAAACCGCTCCGGGAGGTGGGAAACATCGAGAGGCACCCGCGCCTGCTCCGAGCGCATCACCCAAGGAGTTGCCAGGTCGATGGAGAGTGCCACCGCCCAGAGCACAATCCTAATTTCGTCGGGGACCACCGCCGAGGTGGTCCACACGACGGTGGCCATGCCGAAACCAGTCAAATATCCCTTGACCAGGGCTCGGGTTTCGCTGACATGGCGGTAAGCCCGCACATACATGACAACGAGCAATACTCTCGACGCCGCATACCCGAAGGCAAACGCACGCGTCGACCCGGCCGCATCGCTCGACAGCGAGGCAGCAACAACGACGATCGCCGCCATTTGCCCCGCAGCGAGGAGTCGGTAGACCAGGTCGTCAGTGTCATACCTGTCGGCGTAGTAGGTGTGGCTCGCCCAAAGCCACCACAGCAACGCGAAGTACCCGAAGAAAGAAGCAAACCCTGCTCCCGTGATGTCATCGAGCAGGCGCCCGACAAGCACCGCCACGGCCACTACAAAGACGAGGTCGTAGAAGAGCTCGAGCCACGTGGCGCTCCTCTCACCTTCTGCAGCCGCAGTTCGAAGCCGCGGGGGAGCGACCTGCACCAGGCTCAATCTGTCACCCTGGAAGCCGTATCTAATTTCATTGAAACATCGACACATTAAGCGCTCGGAGACAACGCGTGTGCTGCACCGCAACACCGAGCAGCATCGAAACGCTGGACTTATGATGGCGAGCAACGGCCACCCGAATCCGGTGGCCGAGGCAAGGGAGGTGAGATGGCGACTTGTGAACACTTTGAAGGGTTGACCACCGCGGCCGAGCCCACCTCAGATGTTTGCGACCGGTGCATCGCCACCGGTGACGCCTGGGTCCATCTCCGCGCATGTCTGACTTGCGGGCTGGTGGGTTGCTGTGACAGTTCCAAGAACAGACACGCCCGCCAGCACTGGGTCGAGGACGGCCATCCTCTGGAGCGCTCAATCGAGCCCGGGGAGACGTGGCAGTACTGCTTCGAGGACAGCCTGGGAGTCAAATGAGCGACCGGCCGGTAATCCTCGCAATCGATGATGATCCTGAAGTCCTCAGCGCGGTCCAACGCGACCTCCGCTCCCGCTATTCGGACGAATACCGGATCATGGGAGCCACTTCAGGCCAGGAAGCAATCGATACCATCGAAGAGCTCGCCGTCCGCGGCACACCACTGGCCCTGATCGTCGCTGACCAGAGAATGCCCGGCATCAGCGGCGTCGACGTCATCCGCGCTTCACTCGAGCGGTTCCCGGACGTTAAGAAGACACTGCTGACGGCGTATGCGGATAAGGACGCTGCAATCAGCGCAATCAACGAGGTCGGGCTGGACCACTACATCATGAAGCCCTGGGACCCTCCGGAGGAAAAGCTGTACCCGATACTCAACGAGCTCCTCGATGACTGGCAAGCACATTTCAGGCCGGTGTACAGCGGCATCAGAATTGTCAGCCAGGAGTGGTCCAGGCCTGCTTTCGAGCTCAAGGCGTTCCTGGCGAAAAACCAGATCCCGTATCGCTCGCTGCTGCTCGAAAAGGATGACGAGGCCAACCGTCTGATGGACTCGGCGCGAGCCGGGCTCTCCGACCTGCCGTTGGTGCTCTTCCCCGACAAAGAACCGCTCCGCTGTCCGACCACCGATCAGCTCGCGGAGCGGATTGGGTTGACCACCCACGCCAAGGCGGACGCCTATGACGTAGTCATCGTGGGAGCAGGTCCGGCAGGTTTGGCAGCAGCTGTCTACGGAGCGTCGGAAGGTCTCAACACGCTGCTCATCGAAGCTTCCGCACCGGGTGGCCAAGCCGGGCAGTCGACTCTGATCGAGAACTATCTTGGCTTCCCCAAAGGAATCAGTGGTGCAGACCTCTCCCGCAGGGCCAGATCGCAGGCGGAACGGCTCGGTGCCGAGCTCCTGGTCCCCATGCGGGTCGAAAGGGTAAGCCGCAAAGATCCGTACCGAATCGTCCACCTGTCTGACGGCAGCTCGATCACGGCCAAGGCAATGGTGGTGACCAGCGGCGTCGAATACCGGAAGCTGAGCGGACCTGGCCTTGAAGAACTGACGGGCGCCGGTGTCTACTACGGCACCTCGAACATCGAAGCGAGCTATCACCGGGATCAGCCGATGTATGTGGTCGGAGGAGGCAACTCAGCGGGCCAGGCTGCTCTCTTCCTGACCCGATTCACCGACTCGGTCACGATCGTCATCCGGAGCGACAGTCTGGATGAGACCATGTCGAAATACCTCATCGACAACATCGCAGCCAACCATGCAGTCTCGATCCTGGGGACCAGCCAGGTGATGGAGGCAAAAGGCGAGAGCCACCTCGAAACCCTGATACTGGGAAATCTCGAAACGGGGGAAGAGTCGGAGGTAAAGGCCGGTGCATTGTTCATTTTCATCGGCCAGCGAGCCCAGACCGATTGGCTCGCAGACCTGGTCCAGTTCGACGACCGCGGCTTTGTCCTCTCCGGCCCGGACCTGGGGCCACTCAAGGGCTGGAACGTCGAACGCGACCCCCTCCCCCTAGAGACTTCGGTTCCCGGGATCTTTGTTGCCGGTGATGTGCGTCACAACTCGATCCGCCGGGTGGCGGGCGCTACCGGAGAGGGTTCGACGGCAATCCGCTTCGTCCACCAGCACCTCGCCTCGTTGTGAGCGATATCGCCGACGCCCTTCGCGCACTCCCCTATTTCGCCGACCTGCCCGACAAACTGATTCTCAGCGTGTGTGAGGGCTCAGAGACAGTGGAAGTCGAGGCAGGGACCGTCATCATCGAGGAAGGCAGCGACTCGGTGGAGATGTATGTGGTGGTCGAGGGAGAGATGACGGTCACCAAGCACACCGCCGACACCGAGGTCGAACTTGCCCGTGTCGGTCCGGGCGAGGTGGTGGGCGAAATGGCCCTGCTCGACAATTCGCCCCGAATGGCAACGGTGCGTGCTGCGGAGAAGTCACAACTGATCAGGGTCCCGGTAGAGGCTTTCGAAGACTTGCTCGAGGATTCGAGAGTCGTGAGACGGATGTTCCGGACGGTCACCGCCAGACTGCGGGACATCGAAGACAAGATCCGCCACGAGGAGCGGATGGCGGCATTGGGACGGATGGCGGCCCAATTGATGCATGAACTGAACAACCCTGCTGCTGCGGTAGCCAGGAGCACCCAGGAGTTACTGCGCACCTACGCCGAGCTCGGCGATGAGTCACGTGCCCTTGTCGGCGTCGCAGATGATGAATACGGCCTGACCCCTCCGCAAGGAGACCTTTCCACAATCCAACGGTCCGAATCCGAGGAGGCGGTTGCAGGTTGGCTCACTGCTCATGATGTGTCCGGAGCGTGGGACATCGCACCAGCGATGGTTCAGGCCGGCTGGACGCCGGCACAATTGGACAAGGCCACCACGGGTTTGGACGTTGAGAGGCTCGCCCGTTTCGCCCGATGGGTCGGTTTGCGGGCAACGGCCGAACAGCTGATCGGGGAGATCTCCATTGGTGCTGGGAGGATTTCGGAACTGGTCCGCGTCGTCAAGGACTACTCCTACTTGGACCGGGGACCGATCCAGGAGATCGACCCCACGTCGGGGATCAGGGACACGCTCATCCTGCTCAAACACAAGCTGCGGGGCATCGAGGTGGAGTTCGACTTCGAAGCTGACCTCAAGACTGTCGAAGTGTCAGGACGCGACCTCAATCAGGTCTGGACCAATCTCATCGACAACGCAGCCGACGCGATGGGTGAGAGCGGGACTCTCACCATCCGAGCCCAAAATCGAGACAGCGCTGTCGTGGTCTCGGTCACCGATACCGGATCCGGGATTCCCGACGACGTCGCCGCGCGAATATTCGATCCGTTCTACACCACCAAAGAGCCGGGGAAGGGAACCGGGCTCGGGTTACACACGGTCCACACCATCTTGAAGCGGGCCAACGCCGAAATCGAAGTTGCCAGCTCGCCGCAGGGCACCACCTTCACTGTCACCCTCCCAGCCATGTAAATCCTAAGGCCTGGTGATGGCGACGCGGAGCCTCCAGGAGGCCAGGGCGAACAGCACTGCGGCATACCCTGCCAGGACTCCCAACTCGAGGAGGATGTCACCGGTGTTCCCGCCGCGTCTCACCAACTCGGCGTAACCGTCCAGGGCCCAGGCGTGAGGAGTGAAGTGGGCAACTGTTTGCATGGTCGGTGAGAACAGCTCGATCGGGAACATGCAGCCACCGAGAGCGGCCAGTCCCAGGCTCAAGACGACCCCGACACCTCCCGCCTGCTGATCGTTGGAGAACACCGAACCCATCAGCACCCCCGCCCCTGCGCCCACAGCCGAGAAAACCACCAATAACAAGAGTGAGGCAAGAGGATCGCCCCAGTTGACATTGAAGATGATGAGGGTCAAAACCACGATGTACAGACCCTGCACCATTGCCACTCCAAAACGGCCCATCGACTCTCCGACCACGATCGACCTCACCGAGGTCGGGGTCGACAGCATCCGTGAGCTGATACCGAGTTGCCTGGTCAAGATCAAAGCGGCGGAGCCGGCGAGTGCGGTGAGAAAGACGAAGAGCACCAACTGTGAGGAGGCCCCGAGGTCGAACTGGCCCAGGGTGTCCGGGAAGAGCGCTTCACCCACGGCGGTGACCGAAACTTCGACACCGCCTGCCTGGCCCGCGATGCTTCTCGCAACATCATTGGCGGTTTCAAAATCGGAATCGCTCGCGGCGACGGCAAACTGTGCTGCACCAACCGGTTTCATCACATCGGCGATAGCGGATCCGACAATTGCCTGCAACTGTTGGCCGCTTCCGTCAGGCCTTGCGACAAAGCCGAGTTCGACGACATTCGACGCCGCAGCGGTGCTGTCGAGGTTTGCGGGTAGGAACAACCCCGCCTGCACGTGGCCCCGCTCCACAGCTGTGACGAGATCGGCTTCGGTATCGAATCGGCGGGTGTCGATACTCTCCTGAGATTCGACTTCGTCGCTGATATCGGTGGCCAACTCGCCGGCCTCAGCTATGTACAAGCCAATCGCCGGCTTCACGCCTCCACCGAACTGCGATCCGATCAGCAGAATCAATGCGAGCGGGAAGATGAACACGAAGAATATGTTCGACCGCTCCCGGAGCATTCTCCGGATGTTCGACATGCCGATTGCGAGCGCTTTCATCGCCGCAGCCTCCTCATCAAGAGAACCCAGGAGATTGCACCCGTGACCACGGCAAAGACGAGAATCGCGCCGGTGGCAGGAAGGGCAGCAGTCCAGGGTGCCCCGTCAGCGAGATCGGCAAGGCCCCTCATGAACCAGGCGTGAGGAGTGATGAAGGTCAACCTGGAGAGAATGTCGTCCCCCTGACCCACCTGGAAGAAGACTCCGCCAAGCATGCCCAGGATCACGGCGATTATCGAGCTCAAGTTCTCTGCGCCCTCGGGCGACTTTGCGACCGCCGCTACCAACCCGATTATCCCTACCGCTGCCAGGACACCGGCAACCACCAGCAAAGCAACCCCGAGCGGTGCCCCCCAGGTTGCCCCCATCAGAAGCTGGGTCGCCACTATCAGCACGAACATCGAGATCAGTCCCAGGAGAAACGAGAGAATCGCCTTGCCGCCGACGATTGAGGCCCGATGGATCGGTGCTGCCCTCAATCGGGTCAGAGTCCCCTGTCGCTCCTCCTCGAGAAGGCCAAGAACCCCGAAGCCCACCGTGAAGAAGAGGAAGAACACGGCCATCCCTGCGGCCAAATAGGTGGTCGCATCGAGCTGTCTTGTCGGGGTCGACACGTCATCGAGCCGGTAAGACGCGGCGGCGGTCCGGGGATCGGCCCCGAGAGAATCCAAGAACTCGGCGGTCACCGGCATGGACGTCAATTGCGACGTGGTGCCGATAGCGAGCTGTGCCGCTTCGACACCGGTAGCGAACTGGCTGGCAATCGAGGCCGCGATCTGTGTCGACGTCGGCGCGTCGACATCGCCTACCACCTTGATTGTCGCCGGCGAATTGGTGCCAATGGCCTGGCCGAATCCGGGCTCCAGCAAGAAGTATGAGTCCACTTCCCCCTGGTCAATCGCCTCGTCAGCAGACTCCACATCGGTGAACTGTTCCAGCTCGAGGATTCCCTCGGCCTCGATCTCTTCGAGAACGGAAGTGAAGCTGGTGGAAATCTCGGACCGGTCGAGGTCGACCACCCCGTACTCGAGGCCAATACCCCCTGTGGGATCGAACGCATTCCCGAAGACCAGGTTCAGTATGAAGGCCAACGAGAGTGGGGCGATGATGCCAATGATCAGCGCCGAACGGTCCCGCAGGCGCAACTTCAGGTCTTTGACGGCAATCCGGAAAGCTGTGCGCACTGTCCTCAGTCCCGCAGGGCTTTGCCGGTCAGATGCAGGAAAACTGCTTCCAGGTTCGGCTCCACGACCTGGACGCCTGTAATCGACGCACCGCTTTCGGTGACCGTCGTCAGAATCGCGGGCAGGATGCGCGACGCGTCCACCGCCAGAATGTCGAGGCCTTGGTCAGAAGGCGCTGCACCGACCACTCCTTCGAGCGAACTCAGCGCTTCTGCAGCTCCGGCGACGTTTCCGGTCGCGCTGATGCTGATCCTGTCTTTCTCCCCGACCATGGAGACGAGTTCGCGACGGGTTCCCTCGGCTTTGATCGTGCCTTCGTCGATGATGGCGACCCGGTCACAGAGACGCTCAGCCTCCTCCATGTAGTGGGTGGTATAGAGGACTGCCATGCCCTCCACCGAAAGGTTCTCCACCGATTCCAGGATCGCGTTTCGGGACTGGGGATCGACCCCGACCGTCGGCTCGTCGAGGATGAGGAGCTGGGGCTTGTGGAGTAGCCCGATTCCGATATTGAGACGGCGCTTCATCCCACCGGAGTATTCGCCGGTGAGGTCATCGCGCCGGTCGGTCAAGCCGATTACTTCAAGGACTTCGTCAACCCTCGACCCAAGGGACTGACCCGCCATCCCATAGAGCTTGCCGAAGAAGGTCAGGTTCTCCGAGGCGGTCAGGTCCGGATAGATCGCCAGGTCCTGTGGAACCAGCCCGATGGCGCCCTTGCCCGCCGTCGACGATGTGGTGATGCGTTGGCCGTCGACGCTCACCGAACCGGCGTCGGGTTCGAGCAACCCCGAAATCATGGAAATAGTGGTGGTCTTGCCGGCCCCGTTGGGCCCGAGCAAACCGTATGTCTCCCCTTGAGAGATCTCGAGATCGACACCGTCGACCGCAATCAGGTCGTCGAAGTGTTTGACCAGGCCGGCAGCTTCGAGGATTTGGGGCAAAGAGATCTCCTGTTCGACGGCGACGACTCTAACGATTCTGGATACACCGCAAAATAGGGTGGCGGCATGTAGCAAGGCGCCTTCATCCGGAGATGCCTAGCGCGAGAGCTATTCCGCCGATCAACCCGGACTCATCTCCGAGTCGGGGCGCGGTGACGAAATCTTCGGATTGGTGCTCCGGGAGCACCGCGTATCCGGCGAGTTGAGCTTCAAGCTGCTCTCGTACTGCGAAGTGAAAGCCGTCCATCTTGGACACCCCGCCGCCGATTACCACCCGTTGCGGTGACACTGTGTAGACAAGGGTGCGAACCGCCTGAGCGACGTAGAAGGCAACAAGCATGGTCGCTTGCTCCCTCTCCTGTTCGCCGAGCTGGGACGGGAGTGCCCCGAATCTCGCCTCGAGTGCAGGCCCGGCGGCCATTCCCTCCAGACACGAGCGGTGGAACGGGCAATGTCCTGCGAACGCGTCATCCCCATGCTTCTCCACAACAACGTGCCCGAACTCAGGATGGGTAAGGCCACGCACGACTCTGCCCCCTGCCACGATGCCCGCTCCAATTCCGGTGCCGACAGTGATGTAAGTGTGAGCGTCCAGACCCTGCGACGCTCCCCATTTCCCCTCGGCGAGGGCGGCGCCATTGACGTCGGTGTCGATCGCCACCGCGACACCGAGCCGGCCAGCGATCGCCGGGACCAGGTTGAAGTCGCTCCAGCCCGACTTCGGAGTGGAGAGGATCGAACCGAAGTTGTCGTGCCCGGGCCGGAGTTCGAGCGGCCCGAACGAGGCAATACCGACCGAGTTCAGATCATGCTGAGAGAGAAACTCGACGATCGCGTCCGCAACCGGACCGGGCTCCTCGCCGGTCTCGAGCCTCAGGGTCTTCTCCAGGCTGCCTTCTCGGTTGCCCACGGCAACCAGGGTCTTGGTCCCACCCAGTTCCACGGTCCCGTAGAGGCTCATGGGCTGATCTTGGCGTGCTGACCTGTCCACGCCAAGTCTCTGAAAGCGTCGCAGGCAGGAGGAACAGGCCCACGACACCCGGCACGCGACAGGCGTGTCTGATAAGTTCAGGGCCAAGTTCTCGACGAAAGGGACCTCCTTGTGAATATCTCGATGAAAGTCAATGGGCAGGAGGTCACGGCTGACGTCGAGCCCCGCACACTCCTGGTCCACTTCATTCGTGAGAATCTCCACCTGACCGGCACCCATGTCGGATGTGAGACCGGATACTGCGGTGCTTGCACGATCCATGTCGGCGGGAAACCAGTGAAGTCGTGCACCATGCTCGCCGTCCAGGCCGACGGCGCCGAAGTGACCACCATCGAGGGACTGGCCACCGATGACACTCTTCACCCCGTCCAGGAGGGGTTCTGGGAGCGCCACGGACTGCAATGTGGTTTCTGCACCCCGGGAATGATCATGTCTGCATCGGCACTCCTCGCTGAGAACGACAACCCATCGGAGGACGAAATCCGCCATGGGATCGAAGGCAATCTCTGCCGGTGCACCGGGTACCACAACATCGTGAGAGCCGTGGAATACGCAGGGTCGAAAGTGCGCGGTGAAGAACCGGCTGCACCGGATTGGGAAGGGACCAGCTGATGGCCACGACAAGTGTGATGGGCGGCGCGGTGCGGCGCAGAGAAGACCCGGCGCTGATCACCGGCCGTGGAAAATTCGTGGACGATCTCCAGCCGACCGGTCTTCTCCACGTTGCCTTCAACCGCTCCCCTTACGCCCATGCCAGGCTCAAGAAGCTAGACACCACCGCCGCGAGCAAGATGCCCGGGGTCGTGGCCATCTTCACCCACGAAGATATCGCCCACCTCGGTCCCCTGGTCGCCCAGGTCCCGATCGGGAAACTGCGACCCTTGCTCTCCGACGGCGAAATCAAGCACGCCGGTGAGGCCATCGCGATGGTGATTGCGGAAAACCGGTATCAGGCCCAGGACGCGGCCGACGCCATCGAGATCGACTGCGATGTGCTCCCCGCCGTGATCGACCTGAAAGAGGCGAAATCAGACGCCACCAAGGTCCATGAGGACCTCGACTCCAACGTCCTCCACACCTGGACGTACCACGGATACTGGGAGGCTCTCGGGCTCGAAGATCAGACCCCCCAGGTAGATGCGGCGATGGAACGCGACGACGCCGTTGTCGTGAGTATCGAGATGAATAATCAACGCCTCATACCCGTGGCAATCGAGCCCCGGTCGGTGATGGCCGACTACGACGGAGGCTACGACAGGTTCACGGTGCATAGTTCTACCCAGATACCCCATGCACTTTCCGGGGCGATCGCGACCATGTTCGAGATCCCGCCGAGCGACGTGCGGGTGATCGCTCCCGAAGTGGGTGGTGGATTCGGCGCCAAGCTCAATGTGTACAACGACGAGATCCTGGTCGCCTTCGCCTCGAAGAAGCTCGGACGTCCGGTGAAATGGACCGAAACCCGGCGTGAGGCCGGTGGGGCAACTATCCACGGACGGGGATGGTTGGGAACCGCAACCATCGTCGGCACCAAAGACGGCGAGTTCCTCGGCTACAAGTTGGAAGCAATCGCCGATATGGGCGCCTATTCCCAGAACTTCACGGTGGCGATCCCGTTGCTTGGTCTGTGGATCGCATCGGGCCAGTACAAGATGCCGGTCTCCTGGACCGTGGACTGCGTGGTCACACATACCATGACGACGGACGCCTATCGAGGTGCCGGACGCCCCGAGGCGATCTATTACCTGGAGCGGATCATCGACGCTTATGCCCGGGAAATCGGAATGGATCCCCTTGAGGTGCGTCGCAAGAACTTCTGGAAGAAAGACGAATTCCCGGCGACGATGGGATGCGGGTTTGCCCTCGACTCCGGCGATTACGACGCAGCTGTCGATCGCCTCATCGAGGTCTCCGGTTACCAGGACTTGCTCGAGATGCGCGACGAAGCCCGTGCCGAAGGCCGTTACGTCGGTATCGGCGTCGGGTCCTACGTAGAGGTCTGCGGGTTCGGCCCGGCAGTGCTCGCCGAGATCGGATTCTCGTGGGCCGCATACGGAATCCCGTCGGCTTTCAACGGAACGGCCATGGTGCGGGTCAACCCCGACGGGACCGTCACGGTGCTGATCGGCACCGGGCCCACCGGCCAGGGCCATGAGACGACATGGGCCCAGATCGTCGGCAGCGAGCTCGGGATCCCTAGCGACCAGATCCGGGTTCGCCACGGAGACAGCAACGACGTCCCCATGGGTATCGGATCCTTCGGGAGCCGTTCGATGGCAGTCGACGGAGCAGCCACATTCAACGCCGCAACGCGGTTGAAGGCGAAGGCGGCGAAGATTGCAGCTCACCTCCTCGAGGCCTCACCTGAGGACGTGGTCTTTGGAGATGGTTCAGCTCATGTCGCCGGGTCGCCGGAGAAGTCGGTGGAGTGGGGCGCAATCGCCAAAGCCGCCTACCAGGCACACACCCTCCCTGAAGGGGTCGAATCGGGGCTCGAAGAGCACGCCGTGTTCAGTCCCGGCAACGCCACCTGGCCGTTCGGGACTCATCTCGCGGTTGTCGAAGTCGATGAGACGACCGGCGACGTGAAGATCCTCAAGTACGTGGCGGTGGACGATTGCGGGAATATCGTCAACCCGATGATCGTCAACGGTCAGGTCCACGGGGGAATCACCCAGGGAATCGGCCAGGCCCTCTTCGAGGACGCGGTCTACGACGAGTCGGGCAACCTTCTCACCGGATCGCTGCTCGATTATCCACTGCCAACCGCCTCCGACCTGCCCTCTTTCGAGCTGTCCCACACGATCACCCCGACCGACGTCAATCCATTGGGTGTGAAAGGGATAGGAGAGGCCGGGACCATCGGGTCGGCGCACACGATTGTCAACGCAGTGGTCGACGCGCTCAGCCCTCTGGGGGTCAAGCACATCGACATGCCACTCAGGCCGAAGCGGGTCTGGGCTGCCATCCAGGAAGCGAGCAACTGATGTATCCACGTGAATTCGATTACGTCGCACCGACAAGCCTCGACGAGGCTCTGGGCGCTTTGGGAGACGACGCCAAGGTGATGGCGGGCGGGATGAGCCTCATCCCGCTCATGAAGATGCGGTTGTTCTCCCCTGCCGTCGTGGTCGACATCGCGCGACTGCCGGGACTCGACAAAGTCGAGGAGGAGAACGGCCATCTGAACATCGGCGCCCTGGTCCGCCACTCCACCACCGCCACCAGCCCGCTGATCACCCAGGTCGCCACCGCCCTGTCGACAGCAGCGGCGCTCACCGGTGACGTCCAGGTCCGCAATCGCGGGACAACCTGCGGCGCCATCGCTCACGCCGACCTCGTGGCTGACCAACCGGCCGCAGCCCTGGCCCTCGCGGCGACCATGATCGCTCAGTCGTCCGGAGCGAGCCGGGAAATTGCCGCCGCCGACTTCTTCGTCGATGCACTCACCTCAGCACTCGAACCCAACGAGATCCTCACCTCGGTGAAAATCCCGAAGCATGGGCCGGGCGAAGGATCCGCCTACGACAAGCTGGGAAGGCGCGGCGGACGGTCGGACTATGCAATCGCCGGGGCCGCCGCCTGGGTGCGAATGGACGGCGGGTCGATTGCCGACGCCCGGGTTGCCCTCACTGGTGTCGGAACCAAAGTCTCGCTGGCAAATGCAATGGCTGCTGCACTGGTCGGAACCGACGGCTCCGAGGCAGCTGTCAAAGAGGCGTCACAGAAGGCGTCCGACGATGTGACGATCATCGAGGACCTGTACGGCACCGAGGAGTACAAGACCCACCTCGCATCGGTGTACGCCGCACGGGCGGTCCTGCAGGCCATCGCCAATGTGAGCTAAGGCTGAAGCCAGGTCACGGCCGACGGAACTGGGATGGTCCCCGGGCGACCAGCACATCGCAGGGGGCGGCCGACACCAGGCCTTCAGCCACCGTGCCGAGCAACACCATACGGGTCGATGAGGCTCCCCTGCTTCCCACCGCGACCAGGTCTGCGCCCTTGCGGCGCAACGTCTCGGCGATCGTCGACGTGGGCGGCCCATCCACCACCTCGGTGCGCACCGATCCATTCCATCTCGCAGCGAACTCAACCATGCGGTCTGCTGCCCGCCCCAGCCGATGGCTGCGCGATGCAGTCACTTCCTCGTCGAAAAGCCCGGCATCTGCCAGAAGCGGGTCAAATCTCGCCGGCAGCGCGTAGAGGACCGTCACCTCCGCTTCGGGAAAACTGGCAAGCGAGTGGTCGACCGCTACCCGGGACTGCTCGCTGAAGTCGACAGCAGCGATTATCCGCCGATACGGCACTCGCGGCTGCCGCCTGACGATGAGTGTGTCGGCCCGACTCATCCGCGCCACACGCAGCGCCACCGGCCCAACCGAGAAGTTGTCGATCGAAGACGACCCCAGCACCACCAGCGACGAGGCCTTGGCTCGTTGGGTTATCCCCCACGAAGGGGATCCGGTCACCACTTCCAGCTCGACCGGCACCGACGACCTACCCTCGATCCACTCGGCGAGTTTCCTCGCCTCGATCCGCTGATGATCCCGCATCAACCTTGCATGCGTCGGCTCGATCATCGCCTCGGCAACAGGCTCGAGCACGTGGACGATGTGGAGTGTGGCGCCGGACGCCTCAGCGATCATCCGGGCGCGATCCGCCACGCGTCGACCCATTGAACCTATATCGACGCCAGCTAGAACGGCCCGCAACTCAACTCCATGTGTAGGTCGCGGACTCTAACGCAGTAATCGCCCACAGTTGCTCAACCTCCGGCATCGAACGGAGAGGAAGCGAGGAGGGCTCCCGGGAGTCGCCGCAGATACTCGTCCCTACCGATCACCACTGCTCCCATACGCTCGAGGTGGGGAGTCAGCCACTGCACATCGAGCATGCATCCGGGGCGGTCGGACAGCATGACGACGAGGTGGACCAGAGCCACCTTGGAAGCGTCGCTCACTTCGTAGAACATCGACTCCCCGGCAAAAAGGCCGCCTACGGCAACGCCGTAGAGGCCTCCCGCCAGAGTCCCCTCGCTGTCCCATACCTCGATCGAGTGAGCCCAACCCAGTTGGTGCAGCGTGCCGTATGCAGCCCGAATGTCGGGGTTGATCCAACCGTTGGGCCGCTCCGGATTGGCACAAGAGTCGATCACGGCCTCGAAGTCCTGATCGACACTCAGGGTGAACCGGCGCACCGACTGTCGCAACGAACGCGAGATCTTGAGGCCACCGAGCGGCAAAATCGCACGCTCCTGCGGCGACCACCACGCCAGGCGGTCGTCGGGCAGGTGCATCGGAAACATCCCTTTCCGATACGCCTGGAGGATTGTCCCCGGCGAGAGATCGCCCCCTACGGCGATGACGTCGTCCTCGACTGTCCGGGGATCGGGCAATTGGAACTTCGACGGCATCGGTTCGACGGGCACGATCCGATTGTGTCAGAGAACCCGGGCTCATGCCCGTAATGTGGAACTATGCGCGCACTGATCTGTAACGAGTACGCCGGAATCGGCTCCCTGACCGTCGCCGAGCTCCCCGACCCCGAGCCCACCCCCGGAATGGCCTTGATCCGGGTGGAGGCAGCTGCCGTCAACTTTGCCGACAGCCTCGTGGTGGCGGGGCAGTATCAGGTGAAACCAGACGTGCCCTTTGCCCCCGGTTCGGAACTTGCCGGTGAGGTGGTCGACACCGGCGAGATCGACGGCCTGGAACCCGGCGCTCGGGTGGCGGGCTTCATTGGCTTCGGCGCGATGGCCGAGCTGGCACTGGTCCCGGCCAACTCGCTGCTCCACCTGTCACCCGACACGTCTTTCGAGGAGGGAGCGGCGATTCCGGTCGCGTACGGCACTTCGTATCACGCCCTTGTCGACCGCGCTCGACTGCAGCCCCGGGAGACTCTCCTCGTCCTCGGCGCCTCGGGAGGTGTAGGAGTGGCCGCAGTTCAGATCGGAAAGCGCCTCGGAGCCACAGTGCTGGCAGCCGTCTCTTCAGATGAGAAAGAAGCCTTGGCCCTGGAGAACGGGGCCGACCATGTGATCCGCTACGACCGGACACCCCTTCGCGACGGGATCTCCGAGGCCACCGGGGGCGATGGCGTCGACGTGGTCTACGACCCGGTCGGCGGCCCCGCAACCGAACAGGCACTCCGCTCGACAAAGTGGAATGGCCGCCTCCTGGTGATCGGGTTTGCCGCCGGAGAGATACCATCGATCCCTCTGAATCTGCCGCTGGTGAAAGGCAACTCGATTGTTGGTGTCTTTTGGGGCCGCCACCTGAGCGAGGACCAGGCCGGTGAGGCAGCGAACTTCAGGACGATCATGCAATGGGTCGATGAGGGGACACTTCGCCCGGTGGTCTCGGAGACCTTTCCCCTCGACCGCGGGGCCGATGCCATCAGGTGGGTGGCAGAGCGGAAGGCACTCGGCAGGGTGATCGTCGCCCCGTGACCGACTTTGTCGTCATCGGCGGTGGCATCGCTGGCGTTTCCGCCGCTGCCCATCTCGCCCCTCATGGAAGTGTCGTCCTGCTCGAGCAGGAAGCAACGCTGGCCTATCACACCACCGGCAGGTCGGCAGCTACCTTCATCGTGAATTACGGCGGGCCCGGTTCCCGGCCATTGGCGCGGGCGAGCGCTCGATTCTTCGAGAAACCTCCTGGATACGCCACGGACGCTCCGCTTCTCAGCGATCGAGGAGCACTCTGGGTGGCCCGGCCCGACCAACTCGGCGCCCTCAACCAGATAGCCGATGACGGCATGAGGTCCGGTGCAGGTTCGGAGGCTCTGACCCCTGAAGAGGTGCTACGTCTGGCGCCTGTGATGAAGCAGGACCTCCTTGGTGGCGGCCTCTACGAGCCGAGTGCGGCTGACATCGACGTCGCCGGACTACATCAAGCCTTCGTCAGAATCCTGCGCAAACACGACGGATCGATCCGCACCGGCTCCCCGGTGGTTGGCATGGAGACCACCGGAGCCGGGTGGAGGGTGGTCACGCCGGCCGAATCCTTCGAATGTGGCGCCGTCGTCAACGCAGCAGGCGCTTGGGGTGATCGGGTCGCCGCGGTCGCCGGCATCGACCCGATCGGATTGGTTCCGATGAGGAGAACAGCCTTCATGGTCCCCGGTTCGGAGGACCTCTCTGGGCTACCCATGGTCGTGAGCGTCGGACACGACTACTACTTCCGCCCCGACGGTGTCCAATTGCTGTGCTCCCTATCCGAGGAGGAGCCTGATCTGCCCGGAGATCCACGGCCACGGATGGAAGATGTCGCACTCGCCATCGAGAAGATCAACGAAGCAACCGTTCTCGGGATCAGGACGGTCAATTCGCAATGGACGGGTCTCCGCACCTTCGCCCCCGACCGCGAACTCGTTGTCGGAGAGGACCCGACGGCCCCCGGCTTTTTCTGGCTGGTCGGCCAGGGCGGCACCGGCATCATGACGGCTCCAGCATATGGAGAGCTGATCGCCAGCCAGGTGCTGCATGAGGATGTTCCAGAAAGCCTCGCCGAAAACGGAGTCGACCCCGAAATGACCTCACCGGCCCGATTCCGGTCCTAAAATCAATTCTCCGACCCCTGTCAACCGGTGACGGCTCCGTGGCTGGCCGAGCCGACCAGCCGGGCATATTTGGCGAGGGCCCCGTATTCATAGCGGGCCGGGGCCGGGCTCCACGAAACTCTTCGCTGCTCCAGTTCGGTTTCGTCGACGAGGAGGTCGAGGGTCCGCGCCGGGATATCGATCTTGATCCGATCCCCCTCGGCGACCAGACCGATGTTCCCTCCTACTTCGGACTCGGGAGCAACGTGGCCGATACAGAGGCCGGTTGTCCCGCCGGAGAAACGGCCGTCAGTGATGAGCATCACGTCTTTGCCGAGGCCGGCACCTTTGATCGCAGCTGTGATCTGAAGCATCTCTCTCATGCCCGGACCGCCTCTGGGACCTTCCGTCCTGATCACCACCACGTCTCCGTGCTGAATCTCATGGGCGAACAGGGCCTGGAGCGCAGCCTGTTCGCCATCGAACACCCGTGCCGGGCCTTCGAACACCGCAAAGTCGATGCCCGCCACTTTGACCACCGCCCCCTCGTTGGCGAGAGACCCGTGGAGGATTGCAATCCCACCCTCGGTGGCAAGGGGCCTGGAAACCGGGGCAATGACGTCCTGGTCTTCCGGCACTTCGAGTCCTGCCACGTTTTCAGCCAGCGTTTTCCCGGTCACGGTGAGGACATCACCTTCGAGCAACCCTTCTTCGAGCAAAGCTTTGAGCACGATGGGGACACCGCCCATCCGATCGACGTCGACCATGTGGTACTTGCCGAACGGCTTGAGATCGCCGAGATGAGGAGTGGTCCGGGAGATCCGATCGAAGTCACTGATCTCCAGTTCGACCCCCACCTCATGGGCCATGGCCAGCAGGTGAAGCACCGCATTGGTCGAACCGCCGAGGGCCATCACCGTGGTTATCGCATTGGTGAACGCCGGCAACGTCATTATCTGGCGAGCAGTGATCCCCTCGTCGACGAGAGACATCACAGCCTCACCGGACTGCCTTGCAAAATCTCGCAGCCTCGGGTCGATGGCCGGCACGGCTGCAGACCCGGGCAATGACATTCCGATTGCCTCCCCGACCGCCGCCATGGTATTTGCAGTGAACATCCCGGCACAGGAGCCGGCGCCGGGGCAAGCTGCCCGTTCCAGCGCAAGCAGTTCCTCACCGGAGATTCGCCCCTCGGACTCGGCCCCGATCCCCTCGAATACGTCGACGATAGAGATGTCCCGACCCTGGTACCGGCCGGGCATGCTCGAGCCCCCGTAGAGGAATACTGCGGGCAGATCGAGGCGACCGGCTGCCATCAGCATCCCGGGGAGAGACTTGTCACAACCGGCGATTGCCACCAGGGCATCGAACCGCTCGGCGTGGACTACGAGCTCGACCGAGTCTGCGATCACCTCCCGAGAGACCAGCGAAGCGCGCATCCCCTCGTGACCCATCGAGATCGCGTCCGAGACGGCAATCGTCGAGAACTGGAGGCCGACACCACCGGTGTCCGCAACACCTTCTTTGACGAAACGGGACAGCTCGGCCCCGGTCAAGTTGCACGGGGTCACCTCGTTGCCGGCCGAGACCACGCCGACCTGGGGCTTGTTGAAATCGTCTTCTGTGAGACCGACGGCGCGAAGCATTGCCCTGGCGCCAGCCTTGGCCGGGCCCTCGGTCACATCGTTGGAGCGAATCTTTCCTGACATCGTCGAATCCTATGACGGTTTGGCGTCCGGACGAAACTCTGGCAACAATCTGGCCCCATGGCAACGATCTACTACGACAACGACTGCAACCCCGACCTGATCAAGAACAAGAAGGTCGCCGTAATCGGTTACGGGAGTCAGGGCCACGCCCACGCCCTCAATCTCAAGGAATCGGGAGTAGATGTCGTCGTGGGAATCCGCCCCGAATCGGACAGCGCATCAGCAGCGTCCGAAGCCGGCCTGAATGTGAAGTCACCCGCTGAGGCGGCAGCCTGGGCCGATGTGGTCATGATGCTGGTGCCCGACCAGGTGATGGGTGATGTCTATAAGGAGTCCGTCGAGCCCGGGCTCGAGGAGGGAAACACCCTCATGTTCGCCCACGGATTCAACATCCACTTCGAGGCGATAACTCCACCACAGCATGTCGACGTGACCATGATCGCCCCGAAAGGACCGGGACACCTGGTCCGCCGCACCTACGAGCAGGGCTCCGGGGTGCCATGCCTGATTGCAGTCCATCAGGACTCGACCGGCACCGCCCACGACCTCGCCCTCTCCTACGCCCGGGCCATTGGTGGCAGCCGGGCCGGGGTCCTCGAGACCACCTTCAAGGAGGAGACCGAGACCGACCTCTTCGGTGAGCAGGTGATCCTCTGCGGTGGTGTCGCCGAGCTGATCAAAGCCTCGTTCGAAACCCTCGTCGAAGCCGGCTACCAGCCCGAGTCGGCGTACTTCGAAACCCTCCACGAGTTGAAGCTGATCGTCGACCTTCTCTTCGAAGGCGGGTTGTCCTGGATGCGCTACTCGGTGTCGGACACCGCCGAATACGGCGACTATACGCGGGGCAACCGGATAGTCACCGACGAGACCAGGTCAGCGATGAAAGAAGTGCTCGCCGAGATCCAGTCGGGCGCATTTGCCAACGAATGGCTGGCCCAGGCTCGCGAAGGTGCACCTTTCCTGAAGCAACAGCGTCAGGCCAACCGCGAGCACCAGATCGAGGATGTGGGCAGGGAACTGCGCGACATGATGCCTTTCCTAGAGCCCAAAACCGCTCCCTAGCGAGCGCCAGCGAGCGGCTGTTCCCCCAGAGGCGGAGCCGAATGGGGGAAAGGTTCCTGTCGGCCCGAAGGGCCGAGAGGTAAGGGGGACTGAGACTCTCCAAGTTGAGAGCAGACGCGCCCCAAGCACCGTTGGTGGGAACGCCCCACCCTCCCCGTTTCGACACGAGAGTCGGGTTACTCCCGTTTCGGCTGTCCTCCCGCTTGCGGGAGGAAGGTTCCTGCGCCCGACGAAGGAGGGCGGAGGTAGGAGGGAGAGATCCCCCCGGGCTGGGAGATCGAGTGCCGTTGGTGGGAACGCCCCACCCTCCCCGGCTCCTACGTCGCCGGTACTCCCTCCGCAAGCGGAGGGAGAGAAACTTTGGCCCGTACCTTGACACCAGAGCGGGACAGGTGTTTACTGCTACTGCACATGTCAAACACGTCTATCGCCCTCGTAATTCTTATCGACTAGGCACATACAGACGTCTGTGTGTGCCCAACCCTCCGCCCGGAGGGTTTTTTCTTACCCTTATGAGCAACCAAAAC
>JBGTCK010000077.1:0-7199 GCA_041748855.1 Acidimicrobiia bacterium | reverse complement strand
AACACACCCCTACATGGTCCCGCGAAGACGGCAAGTGGAAGACCTGGGAAGCCGAATTGCGGCCATAACGGAAATCGCCCGAGAATTGTAGGAGTCCACCCGCGCCGCACCGAGAGACTGAGAACGCATGCCGACGTGCCGTTATCGGGCGCCTTGCGAAGTGATCGTTATCCGCACAGAATTATTGATATGACCTAGTTCTCCTTTGGGAAGGGCTAGGTATTTGGGCTTGGTCTGGCCGATAGCCGAAGTTCTCAGTCGGCGGAGCTAACGCCATCGGCGAGTATCGCCTCGATCACGGGGATCGCCGACGGCGTGAGGTTGATCGTCACTTACACGCCCTGGGCCTTGTGTTTAGTGATCCCTTGGTAGCTGAACCTGAACGGCAGCAAACGGCTGATCGCAAAGTCATCAACAATGCGGAGGTCGCCGCCTGATCGGATGACGAGCCGCTTGACGGGATCGCCCCGCGGATGGCCCCACTTGTTGAATCTGTGTCATCTCAGGACCAACGTAGTGGTTGGGCGTGGGAGTATCGCCTCGCGAAATTGTTCCCCTCACCTGCGACGTTCAGTCGTCTGCTGTTCACTCATTGCCAAAGAGAGAGGATAAGAGATCGTGCGTCGAGGCCGGAGGGCGTATTGGCGAAGAACTGGGGAACGGATTGGGGCTGTGGATCGTGTATAGGGAGAATGACTGAAAGAGGCTCTGAGTGGCTAATCCAAGTCTCATGCCTTTGAACGATGTCGGTTCGGCCGACGGTGACTTCACCACCTTCTATGGAGTGCATCGGCCTCCGCTGCGAAAGGCGTTAGCTCTCGCTCTTGGGGATCTTGGCCTGGCTGAGGAGGCGGTCGATGAGGCACTGGCTCGAGCGTTCTTGAAGTGGGACGAGTTGAGTCAATACGAGAAACCTGAAGGGTGGGTTTATCGGGTCGGTCTCAACTGGGCACGGGACGGGTTCCGAAAGCGTCGTTACGAAATCCTTTCAGAGATCGACCCCGACTCAGTCCGCTCTGAGACAAAACCTGTCGATGTCGACCTGATCGAAGCTGTCGGGAAGCTCTCGGAACGCCTTCGTTCAGTCGTCGTGGCTCGCTACTACTTGGATTGGTCGACTTTGGAGGTAGCGACAGCGCTCAAAATTCCTGAGGGGACAGTGAAGAGCAGGCTTTCCCGGGCCCTAAATCAACTACACGCCGAATTGGAGGAATGAGATGATCGACCTTGAACAACGCCTGCGTGACGGCCTCCATTCGGCAGCCGATAACTTCCCAGACACCGCGCCCACGACGACTCTACGACGGCCTGGCTCGGCGATATCACGTTGGAACGGGCCAGCAATCGCGCTGGTAGTGGCGGCGCTCGTCCTTGTCGTATTCGGGGGGGCCACCCTGCTCATACCATCTTCGACGGGGGACGTAGCAACGCCATCGACCCTTCCTGTTGAACAACCCGCGCCGTGGTATCTGCCTGATACCTACGCGAGCGAATTCCAGCAGGGGTTGATGTCAGACGCCATTGTTACCTACGACGAACTCCAACAGGCGATGGACGCATGGGTTGAGTGCCTACACGGTCAAGGCTTTCCCAATGCGACCGGCAAAGTCGCACCATCAGGTGAGACCGAGGTAAGCATGGCCTGGGGACGAAGCCAACCGTCGGGAGAAGTCCTAGCCCGATGGGAAGAGGCGCTCGCTGGGTGCGAACAGCAATATTTCACACAGGTGAGCACATTTTATGGTCTGACCCACCCTCAAGTCTGGAAGGACCCGTATACCGAACAGGTCTCCACTGAGATCGTCGAATGCATGTCAGACCAGGGCGTGAATATCGACACCGTCCCGCTTGGTCTGTACGCGTGGCAGGAAGCATTGGCACCCTTGGGCGTTGACGCAGAGAAGACCTTCCGTCAATGCGAGTCCAGCGTCGCTCCATTCAGCTAGGAGAATTCCCTCTGACACAGCATGATCAGGTTGTGCTGGCATCGACGATCCCTAGTTGTGTTGCAGCAAACAGCTCGATCGATTTGGACATGATCCGGTTGAATGGTCGGGGCCTTTCGATAACTCGCATGACACCACTAACAGGCATCAAAGCGTCCAAAGGGAGGATAGGAATCTCTCTATGCCGCTTGAGCCTCGCGAACGATCAGGTCACCGCGATGCTTATGAAGTTGTGATCCTGCGCGGTAGATGCGGTCTGGCACGGTGCCTGGTTTCCCACGAGAAGACCACGCCGATGGTGAGGAAGGCGATGAGGGCGGTCCACCACCAGTTAGCACCAGTCGCCCAGCGCTGGTCGCTCGGATCTGCCCAGGGTCTGTAGGCCTCGGGGACGAGGGCAGAGATGAGGAACGCTCCAAGGATGACAGTCGAGGCGATGCGACCCGGTTCATCTTGACCTCGGTGTGAGAGGAGCGCCGCAACAGCGAGGGCAAGGGCCATCGAGGTGGCAGTTTCTAGCACGATTCGACCAGTGGGAAACGGGCTCGGGCCCGTGACCACCATCGTGTCCTGGGTGGCGTCGACGGCTGGTTCTGGGATTGTCCAGACCAGGTCCATTCCCTTCGAGGAGATGGCCACCACAATTCCCAAGACGGCGAAGACGAGAACGTACCCGTAGGTGGCTTTTAGCAAGCGTCTCAGACGGAGAGGGTGAGGGGCGGGATTAGTCAGACGATCAGCAGGATCGTCGAAGAGAAAGGCCGAATAAACGGCGAGAACCATGATGCCAATCCGCGCCGGGAGGAGCCGAAAGCCAGTTTCGGGAGGTTGGAGAGTTGCCATCCATGCCAGAGCTACCGCAACAGACGCGGCCGCGAGAAAGGGCCGCACCGGGAGGGTTTTCGCTACCGGGACGGACAGCTGGATAGTTAGGCGCACGGTTCGTAGAAGGTGTCTTGGTGTGCCGCCATCCACTCGGACAGACCGGGCACGGGATCTACCCCGAGGAGTTGTACGACTTCGGCCGTAGTCGTGGAGGGATCGGTCAATGTCTCCCAGTTCTGAGCGATGAGTGCCTCGACGTCGGCGGCTGGCCGGTCGAGCAGCTCGTGCGCGTAGTACGCCTCGTGCATCCAGTAGAGGACCAGATACCACGGGTAGTACTGGCCGTTGTCCATCCACTCGAGCATCCCCTGGAACACCGGAAATGTGGATCCGTCGCTGTCGACGAAGTCTTCGACCAGGGGCGCTTGAGTGCGCTCAAGCCGATTCGACAGATACTCCCCGGTGCGTTGATCGACCTGAGCTGCCATCCATAGCGCCACCATTGCCCGACCTTGGTTAAGCGTGGAGCAATACGGGGCATACTCAATTTCGTCCTTGGGGACTCCTTCGATGCCGGTGACGAACTCGGAGCTAATGCGGTTTCCCGCCTCATCGACCTCCCAGACCCACCTGCCGGGAATGCGTTCGAAAGGTATCCCGACCGCCCAGGAGGCAGCGCCCAAGGCGATCCCAAACGGATAGGCGTCAGCTTGCGTTAAACCTCCTGCAGCCCGGTTCCACCACGCACCAATAGCTAAACCCGGTCCGTACTCCAGGGTGAACGACTGGCCTTGGTCCATGAGTCGTGTGGGGTACTGCCGGACAGCGAGCGGTACGACCGCGACACTCTCGGGTGCGACATCGAGCACGTCTTCAACAATTTCCGCCCACTCATCGATCCAATCCTCGTATCCAGCTAGAGCGCAGTATTCGACGCTTCCCCTCACTCGGCAGACGTCGTCAGCGAGCGGTGGCATGTGTTCGGCAAGGACTGATTGTTCGTCGAAAGCCTCATAGGCGGAGAGCTGTCCAGCCACCCCGGCAGCCACCACAGCTGCTGAAACAACCAGGCACGCCCCTAGGCCCCATCGGCGACCGGTCCCGCGGAGGAGGGCCAGACCCACGAAAACACCCACCAGGCCGATCAGATATATGAAATGTGGGCCGGTGGGTCGGAACACGATTTCTGAGGGCTCCCAGTCGAGAGCGTCGAAGGGCGCGAACCAAGTCACGACATCGCCGAACCTGGACCGCATTCCGTAGCTGCCCAGATAGGACACGACTGCGATGAGGAAGATCAGCGTCATCGGCCCGGTGAACCGAGAAGGGATCCAGCGGCCGACGGCAACTCCGATGGCGACGGCAAGGGCGATCACGGTTGCGCCGGCCAGGAAATCCCAAACATCGAGGGTGGTCACCGGGTCAGCGAGAAGCAGGACGCCAAGTGTCACCACCTGGAGGAGGAGACCGACGATTACAGGTGCAGCCGCAGCGAGGACGAGCCCTGCGGTGCGCACGCGAGCCGATGCCGGGGCAATGTCGAGAGCCTCACTCTGTTCTGTGGTCCACAGCCGAGCCGAGGCATCTGCTGATGCGATCAACACCCCGGCAGCGAACACCAGCAGCGGTACCACGGTGGTGGCACCGGCACGGTTCAACACCGGAGCTTCGCCGTGGTGCATCACCCACATCGCACCTACCGCCAGCACCAGAGTGAACAGGCTGGCCGGGTGTAGCAGGATTCGTCGACCCTCGACCTTGGCCAGTTGGACTGCAACCTCCCATCCCCGGGGCGTACTGGAAAAGGTGTCCGGACGTGAGACGGTGACGGTCACGCTGCCTCTTCAGCGAGAGCCGCGGCACCAACCAACAACAGATAGCCGTCTTCGATAGTCGGCTCAATCGGCATGGAACCTGGCGGTGCCTGCCCCACACCCCGGAACGCTCCGTCCGCGGTGCGCCAAAATACCTGCGCGGCTGAAGGCTTTTCATTCGACAACCAGACCTTGCCGGCCGCCAACTGCGCCAGATCTCTCGGCGGTCCATCGAAGCTGATCTTCCCGCCGGCCATCACCAGGACCCGGTCACAGACCGCCGCGACATCCTCGGTCTGGTGGGTGGACAACAAGACGACCCGGTCTTCGGACAGCTCCGACACCAGCTCGCGGAAGCGGAATCTCTGCTCCGGATCCAGCCCGGCGGTGGGCTCGTCGAGGAGGAGGAGTCGAGGCGAGCCGATCAAAGCTTGAGCCAGAGCGAGACGGCGTCGCATCCCACCCGACACTTTCCTGATCTTGGTCTTCGCCTTCTCCTCGAGGCCGACCTCTTCGATCACCCGTCTCACTTCTCGGTGACGGTCATCCGGATCGACATGCTCCTTAAGGATGGCGACGTAGTCCAGGAAATCGAAGCAGCTAAACGAAGCGTAGAAACCGGGCTCTTGAGGCATGTACCCGACCCTCCGGCGGATCTCGACCCGATCCGTCAAGGAGTCGGGATCGAATCCGAGGATGTCCATCCGGCCAGAGTCAGGAACCAGCACGGTCGACAGACACCGGAGCAGAGTGGTCTTCCCTGCTCCGTTCGGCCCGAGCACCCCGGTGATGCCCTGACGGAGCGTGAAGTTAACCCCGTCGAGTGCCCTCACCGACCCGTAGCGGAGACTGAGGCCCTCGACATCCACAATTCCGCTCACAGTCGGCCCCTCCGGTAGTGATCAGCTCTTCGTAGAAGCATCGTGCCGGCGAGGGCGGCTACCGCGACGAACCAGGCCTGCGTACGACCGCTCAAAACTCCAGCGGTGGACACCTGGAGCCGTGAGGACTCGACCGCGATAAACGTGACCCACGCCGCAACAGCTATCAGGGAGGCGCTCCACAGACTGATCCGTGTCCCCAACGCCAAAGTAAATACGACCAACGCCAGAGACGGCAACAACCAGAGCCCAAACTCGCTCCGACCTCCCACGATGACTTCGACCGTGGCGGCGATCCCGGATGCTGTGATCGTCACTGCGGCAACTCGCAAGAAGAGAACCCGCAATGGGTCGAGAGGCGAACTCATCAAGATCTCGTGAGCTGGGTCCCCTCTCCGCCCATAAGCTAGGGCCACCCCAGTCACCGGAACCAGAGGGGCGATAGCAAGAAACAGGTCAAAGTCACCCGAACTGACCTGCGAGGCCAGGCCGGCGAAAGCCAGGGCGACGGTCAAGGCGATCAACCACGCAGGCTTAAGAGAAGGCGTCACCGCCACCAGCCGGGCGAAATGACCGGGTATTCCGATACGGCCAAGCAGATGTTCGGTGCCGGACACTGACGGCTTGTACACCTCCTTCGCCAAAGCCTCCCACCGCTGGTCCAGCCAGTCATCCTCACAAGCAATAAGCCGGCGGCAGTCAGCACAACGTTCGAGATGCGCCTCGATCGACGCAGAGGTCACCCGATCATTGAACCCGGCGTCATACCGGGCAACCGCTTCGGCTTCCAAATGCCAAGTCATGTCAGCTGCTCCCTCATCACTCGCTTTGCCCTCATCAAACGGGTCTTCACAGTTCCGGTAGGAATCCCCAAAAGGCGACCGGCCTCACGTGCCGTAAGCCCGTCGAGGATCGTGGCTTGGACGACAGCCATCAGCTCCGGCGAAAGAGCCTCTAATGCCGGAGCCACGTCTCCGTATCCGACACCCTCGAGTACCAGCTCCTCAGCCGACTCGACACGACCCGACAGCCCAAGAACCGGCAACCCAAGAACCGGCAACCGCTTACGTCGCAGGCGGTCGATCAGCTTCCGGATAGCAATGCCCCAGATCCAAGCTCCAACATCCCCCTCGCCCCGGTACTGGCCAGCAAACCTCCATACGGCAAGGAACGTGTCCTGCACCACCTCGTCCACGATCCCCCAATCCGAGCACCGCCGCCGCAGCCGCGATGCCAACCAAGGAGCCCGCAGTTCATGCAGCTCCCGCAAAGCCCCGACGTCACCATCGGCGATAGCTCGTACGAGCACAGACTCGCTCATCACAGGTATTGACGGATTCAACACCAAAAACGGTTCATCTGGGCCGGTAGGACTTCCCCACCGCGGCGCTATTGATCACAACCCGCCCACCCGCCGATCGCCGACGACCTTAAGGAAGCACTATCAAACGCCGGTCCTGACGAGATCTCACCGAGAAATTGAGAGCGCACGCCGAAGTGAGGATATGGGGGTAATCCACCAGGGATTTTGTCGACGGTGCTCGGCGGGTTGTGGGACGGTGGATGGTGGTCCCGTCGGGACCGGAAAGTTGGTCTGTGGTGTCTTGGTCCCCTCGTCTGATTCGCTCCACCGCAACGGATGGTCGGCTGGTGGTCTGTCTGGGTCATCCGGTTGTGGATGACTATCTCGAGTTCGCTGCGGCCCGGTGCCGGCCGAACACGGTGCTGGCTGC
>JBGTCK010000076.1:0-11808 GCA_041748855.1 Acidimicrobiia bacterium | reverse complement strand
AGCCCATGTTGCGGTCCTTTTTGTTGCGCGTGTGGTGCGCGAGACAAGAGAAACGTAGCAGAAACAAGGCGAGACGACGAAAGATGACGGGAGAAACGACGGCAGGCCATTTCCCCAGGTAAACAGCCGATTCCTGCCGTTCCCAGGGTGTGAACTTGTGGAGACGATGGGATTTGAACCCACGACCCCCGGCTTGCAAAGCCGGTGCTCTGCCAGGCTGAGCTACGTCCCCTTGTTGTGTTTTCCCTGGTAGACGGCTTATCCGAGTCGGTCTGGCCGTTCACCAAGAGGCATTCCCAGAGTCTTCCCAGAGTTACGTGACGACTCGTGAGCACTCCAGACGCCGTAACCTTTTCCCAGTTGCGGAACTCCTGGTGACGGCAATTCAAGAGCTTATTGCCCGGCGCCAGCTAAGAACAAATGAAGTACTCAGCAACTCAGTCGCCTCTGAGATCCCTCTCTGTCACGACTGGTGTTCTCTTCGATCGATATGGCGGTCGTTCCGGAGTCGACTGGCCTGAGCCTCAATCGCGTCCTCGAACCAATTTCTCACGAACCGCTCATTACCGAATCTAGGGCCCCGCTCTTCAGCACCCAGTCTGAGCCGCAACTGGTCAAGGGCGCGCCCGCCTCTGCTACATGTCCGTGTTCTGTGCATAGCTTCTCGAAGAGATTCAGTATGAGTTCGTCAATTCGGCAACTCCACGGCGTCGGTAACGCCGGAATGCTCTGGATTCTGAGACAGGGGGTAATTGGTTATTGCTCAGGCGAACGCGTGAATGTGACGCCAAGGGGCTCTCCAAAGCACGATTTCTACAGCTCTAACGCAAGTCGTAGCTTTCAGCAGCAGTCCAACTCTCACCCGTGAGTACATGGCACCAACTGGCAGCCTGGCCAATGTTCGCCGTACTCGGGCCTCCCTGGCCAAAAAGCCCCGACCTCTGGGAGCGATCGGCGATAAGACCCGAACTTCACCATGTGCCTTCGTCATCCTTCAGGGGCTCAGAGGACGGGTTGAGCAGTATTTATAGGTCACGGAGTTTATTGCTCGACATTGTGAAAGCTTCGGACGCCCACCATGATAAACCGCGCCAGACTCTCGAAACGGTGCCGCAACTCGTCAGGTTCGTACCCAGCAGCCAACGTACCCCCCTTATGGAGGTTCATCCAGATTCCACCGAACTCTTCGGGAAGTTGAAAATAGAAGTTGGCATATGCAGCGACGGAGACCAAGCCCTCGCCGAGTTCCAAGGTGCTGGGGTGCTGGGAGGAGCCTGCGTCGAAAATTGCCCGGTACTCATCCTCCCATGTTCCCAAGCCCGGTGCCATATAGCCATTAACCTCCCACTCCCCATCCAATATCGATCCTTCTTGTTCCGTCCAGATGAAGAAGTTGATTCTGTATTCTGCCTTGTCTCCGACCAGGGGCTTTATCAGAGAGCAGTCGTTACGGCCCGGAAATATCCCCTCGCCGGGCGACGTGAACTTGGTGTCCAGGATGTGCTGGCCAAGGTGTAGGTATGCGTTTAGCAGGTCACAGGCTGTGACAATCAGAGTGGTGCCGTCCATGGGGTTGTAGGGGTTGTCCCCGGCGGGCACCTGCACATCTCTGACGTCACGGTCGCTCCCTTCGATCACAGGGTTCTCCGCTCCAAAAACACACCCCGAGGTGATTAGCGCCAACACCAACACCACGGAGACACGACGCATCCACGGCCAGGAGGTTCTGGTGGTGTCTGGGTTCATGCCGTGTTTGCTTACAGCGACCTCCCCGTTTCAAACGTGGCGTCAACCTTTTCCCTCACTCCGTTGAAAGCGAGCAAACAAGACCTCCCTGGCCTAAGGAGAAGGCTACACGTCTAGTTGGCCCCGCGCCCTGCGTTCTCCCAGGTCTGAGTCGAAACTCTGCTAGGCACTGGCTGCCGAGTTGGGCCAGCAAGGCCCGGACCTCGATGTGTAGCCTGGATTGGAAGAAAGAGAGGTGATGCGTGGTCGAGCGTCTCAAGATCGGGGTTTTGGTGCTGGCGGTGGTTCTGGTGGGGTCCTCATGTGGTGGAGCAAGTGAGCCTGAAACCGCGGTAGGTGGTTCCGACGACACCACGCAAACCAGCAGCCCCTCCGCTGATTCCGGGGCTTCGAGTGACCTGCCTGCGGGGACGATAACTGTCGATGGTGTTGCCCATGATGTCAGCGGCCTGGAGAGCTCTTTCCGAGGGACGACAGGTGACTTCAAGATTTGCACGTACCAAGACGGCGGCGACGAAGGAAGTGTCGCATTCCAAGTTGATATCAGCGAAGACGAAACCCTTTCCGTCTCCTTTGGCCGCGCCGATGGCCTACCTCCCCTTACCAGATATCCGACGGGCCTGGACACGACCGAGGACGTCGAGGCGGCCCTCGAAGCTGGCCGGGCGAGCGGGACCGCTACCTTCGATGACGGTCTGGTAGTTGAGTTTGATGTGATGTGCGAGAGTTGATGAAACCTTCACAACATCCTCCGACAGATGCTGGCTCAGGTAAGTCCCAGCCCGCGGTGCACCGGTGTCCACGATGCTTAGCAACCTTCGAATTCTCGGATATCCCAACAGGGAGACGTGATGATATACCTTCGCACTAGCGGCTTCCGATTCCTGGTTTGGAGCGTCTTGTAATCGGGTACCTCTCGGTAGCTCGCAACGAAAGGACAGAGCCATGGACGAAAGCACGAAGATGAAGTGGGAGGGTCGTTGGGACCAGCTCAAGGGCAAGGCCCAGCAGACATGGGGCGACCTGACCAACGATGACCTTGATGTTGCCGAAGGCAACTACGACGAGTTCGTCGGAAAGATCAAGGAGAAGACCGGCGAGTCCGCCGACGACATCAAGCGCAAGCTTGACGCCTAAATAGTTCGCTAAAGGGCCGCTGGCATCTCAGTGAGATGTCGGCGGCCTTTTTCTATGTCTGCTCGGACCTCCGGGTCAGGTAGGCCTCCCCTCGCGGCGACAACCGGTAACCGATCCGCAAGCTCTCGGTGAGCCCGATCTCCTTCAATTGACGGATCCGGCGCTTCAACACCTCGCGTTCTGCCCCGATCTCTTCCGCTAGATCCTGCGCCAGCTTCCCCGGATTGGCAGCAACCGCCTGAAGAAGCTGGATGCCGGTGGGGCCACCTCGCCTGCCGATGCCGGTGACTACGCGGTCGATTTCGTCCAACGTCGCCTCGTCGATATCCACGGACTCCCGCAACGCGAGCCGAGGGTCATCCCCCGCCCAACGAATCCGCACCTCGTACAGTGCCCGTCCCGGTTCCGGCGGCCGTATGTCCGCGAGCACGTCCTCGGAGGTGGCATAGCCGGCAGCGGCGGGCTCGATCTCGCCTTCCTCCACCTGCCTCAGTCCAACGACCTCCACCAGACCGTGCGCCGTTCGCTGCACGGTCCCCTCCACCACAGCGGGACGCTTCCATCGCCGGTAGACCCGGTCGATCTCACCATTCACAACCGCATCGAGGGTTCTCTGGCTGAGCAGCATTATTCAAGTCAACCACGCCCGAACCAAGGCGGACGAACCGGAACACAATATCCCCCGGCTCCGTGAAGGCGAAACCTTCGGGTACCTGGCCTACGTCGACGGGCGGCCAGCGGGTTGGGTCAACGCATCCACCCGGGATGAGTATGCGTTGTATCGGACCGTCGATCCCGGTGGCCCAGAGCCCAAGACTGTGATCGGGATTTCCTGCTTCATCGTCGCTCCCCCCTATCGACAGTACGGCGTGGCTGAGGCCCTACTCGACTTCGTGATAGCCGATGCCGCCGAACGCGGCGCCGGATAGGTCGAGGCGTACCCTTTCAACGAGTCGCCAGACGAAACCAGCAAGTCCTTCCGCGGACCCAAGCCAATGTTCGACAACCGGCATTTTGAGCCCATCGAGATACGGGACCGCGAAACTGTCGTCCGGCGCTCCGTCTGAATCAAACGGCGAGGGGGCTGCCGTGAGACAGCCCCCTTCCCTGTGCCGTTGTGAACCGAACGATCAGCCTTCTGCAGGAACGATCGGCTCGGCGCTTGTGATCAGCTGCTCCCGGTACGAGAAGTCCGGGAGGATCGTGTAGGCACCCTCGAGGACAGCCGTAGCGACCAGGCCGGCAGCGAACAGGTTGCCGTCGGGCTCGAGTACGTTCATCGAGTCGGGCTGCTGGTCAGCTCCGTACGTGATCACCTCTTTGCCGGTCCATGCCCCGACGTTCCAGAACGGACCCACCTGTGTTGCGTTGTCCGCCGGCCCCTCGATGAGGGTGTTCCAGGCGAAGAACGTCGGCTTCTGGTACAACGGGATCAACGGCACTTCCTCCAGGAAGGCAGCGTCAGCCTCGTTGTAGAGCGCGGCGCGTTCGGCCGGGTCGACCACCGTGTCGGTCTGTTTGACGAGCGCGTCGACGGCCTCGTCGCAGTATCTGAGGTTGTTGTTCCCGCCGAACCCGTTGGACGCTGTGCCTTCGCAGTAGTACAGGGTGTTCCCGCCTGCGGGGTCAGGTGAGCCAACCCATGCGAAGTTGAAGATCTGCCATACCGACGAGTCTCCGAAGAGGAAGGCATCCGCGAACACCTCCGATGCAGGCCCGAAGGCCGCATTGACCTCGATCCCGATTAGGGCGAGGTCTTGCTGAGCGAGCGCGAATTGCAACTCGCGCCCTTCGTTGCCGGCCGTTGTCGTCCAATTGAAGGAGAGACGCTGTCCGTCACACTCATAAATCCCGTCGGAGCCCTTCACACATCCGTTGTCGGTGAGGTGCGCCTCTGCGGCGACCGGATCGTACGGGTACTGACTGAAGTGGTCCTCGTAGAAGGCCGTCCCGTTCATCCACACCGAGTTGTTCAACGGCTCGGCATCGGCGGCGATTGGCCCGACGATTGCCTCGACGATGACATCACGGTTGATCGCCTGAGCAAAGGCCTGCCGGATGAACTTCTGCGACAGCAGCGGATCCGAGTGGTTGAAGTCGAAATGCTCCCATACCGGGCCGAGGCTCGCCTCCCACTCCACACCCTCGATGCCATCGACTTCTTCAACCAGCGACACCTGAGGCTGCGGGTAGAACATGTCGATCTCCTGACCTCTGAGGGCCTGGACTTGAGTTTGAGAGTCCTCGAGGAAGACGATATTGATCGTCTGGACATCTCCAAGCGGCTCGCCGGTGGCAGGTTCCACCGAGGACCAGTAGTTCTCGTTGCGCTGGAGGAGGATGCGCTCATCCAGCACCCATTCCTCCATCACGAACGGCCCCGAGCCGAGTGTTATCAGCTCGTCCCAGTACGAGTTGAAGGGCTGGCCCTCGAGCTCGTGCTTGGGGATGACCGGGGCGAACAGTGTCTGCCACGGTGCATACAACTCGCCGAATACAGCGACGAACGTCTTGTCGTCCACAATCTCGTAGCTGGTCATCTTGTTGTATCCCTCACGGGTCGTGATGTCCAGCTGCTCGTTCATGATGGTCTCGTAGGTGAATGCGAAGTCGTCCGCCGTCACCGGGGTCCCATCCGCCCATGCGGCGTCCGGGTGGATGTTGTACTTGACGCAGAATGCGTCCGGGCAATCGCCCTCCTCGGGCGGGGGTGCAGTCGTGGGCGGCGTCGTGGCCGTCGCTTCGGTTGTGGTAGTCGCTCCTCCGTCGGTCGTGTCAGTTGGCTCGGCGTCACCGCAGGCAGCGGCGACAAGAGCGAACACGGCGAGTAGCGAAACCCATCGGGCCATTCGTTTGGCCAAAAGGGCACTCTTCATGTGGTCTCTCCTTGATTTGGTCGTCAGCGGACGGCGAACTGTCTCACCACCCTTCGGCCAGCTCTGCAACCGTCAAGACCCAGCGGGCGACGGCTCGCAGGACTGCCCTCAATCAAGGTCATCTCGAAACGGCCGGACTCGTGCCGTCAGTGTCTGAAGAATGACGTTGAACGCGACACCCGAGGCGATTAGGCCAAGGCGGGTCTTGGCATCAGACGAACCAAGCGCCATCGATTCGTGAAAGAACTGGCGCCGAAATAATTCGTTTCCTATCGGGCGACCGCGGGTACATTGTTGGTGTAGACCAGAGGGGCAAATGCCAACAATCTTGGGAGTGTTTCGGGACCACACCGATCCCGAATCAGTAATCGAACAGATCGTGAGCAGCGGAACCGACCGCGACCACATCGGTTTGGTCTGGCGTGAGAAGATCGTTCGCAAAGCCGAAGAAATCGAAGTCATCACATACGTGGACCATTTCGAAGGACCGGCCATCGAGGCGAAGAAGGGCGCTTGGGGAGGTGTCCTCGGTGGGGCTGCATTTGGAGTGGCGAGTGCACTGCTCGCCGGGGCCGGAATCGTCCTCGGACCGAACATCGCCATTCTTCTCGGGGGAGGCACCGCTGCGGCCGCTGCCGCCGCCGCAGCCGCTGGAGCAGCCGGTGGCGGAATTGCCGGCACGGCCATAGGTGCTCTTCTCGGGGCGACCGACCGCGGGGCGACCAAGCGGACCTTTACCGAAACCGAGTACCACGACGTCACCGAGACCGACGGATTCGTGATCACCGTGGAAGCGGTGAGCGATCAGGCGGCGAAGGAATCGGAGAACCTCGAAGCAGCCGGAGCAACCGAGATCACCATCCTCGGTGCCGAAGGCTCAACCCTACGGTCCCATCTCGAGGCGGAGCAAAGAGCCGAACAGCCCAGTCGAGGCTCGGCCTAGCGTTCTCTCAAGCGATAAGCGGATTTCTCACCGTGATCGGGAACCGGCTGAAGTCGCGATCTGCGCTCCACAACTCGGTGACCCCGGCGTCTGCACACACCGCATAGACGCGACCGTCGTGAACCCTGGCACCGGTAGCACCAGACTCAACTGCCTCGCGGAGCTTTATCCAGTGCTGTGCACCCTCTTGTAGGACTACGAGAGAGGGCGAGTCCAACCACGCCTCGACCTGAGCGAAAGCGGCGTCGATCGGCGAGGGTGGGCTATAGATCTTCGGATGGGTGACGATCGCCAAAAACTCGTGCAGGCACGTCGATGGAATCGCCCACGATGCTTTTGCCTCTGCGAGGGAGCGCATTGATTCCATTGCCTGATCGTGGAATCGGGAGTCGCCTCGGTGGGCGTAGACCAGGATGTTGGTGTCAACGGCGATCATCCGCCGCGACCGCTGAAGATCAACTCCCGTATCGACGCCCAGTCGCCTTCGTCGATACCGGCTTGCAAACCCGAACCGTTGAATGTCGCATCCACGAGGACATAGCCGGTTTCGGTGTCGGCAAGCTCGCGACGCAGACCGCGCTCTATGACATCGCGCAGCGTCGTTCCTCGTGATGCCGCCAGCCTCTTGGCGCGGGCGAGAAGATCGTCCGCGATGTCAACGGTGGTTTTCATATGGGTAACTGTACCATATGACCCATACTTATGGGTGACTGAGGACCGGGAACCAAGAGCGCCACCTTCCGCCCGTGAACTGTTCGAGGCTTTTGGCTCGGCCGCCGACGTCGAAGCCAGAGTCGAGTCCGGGAATAGGTGGGTCCGGGTCTTTCGGGAATAGTCGAGCCACCTGAGCTGTTTTCTTAGTCCAGGTCACTCAGATTCTTAGATTGGATAACACATAAATGTCAGATCTCGTCTCCCGTCTCGCCCTGCCGGTGTTGCCGCTCAACAACGGGGTCGTGTTCCCGCACATGGTGATCACGGTCCGCATGGAGTCGGAAGAGGGCAAGCTCGCCCTCGCCGCCGCACAGGCCAGTGACGGTCAGCTGCTCCTCGTGCCCCGGATTGACGGGAAATATGCCGCCGTAGGCACCGTCGCCAAGATCCAGGACGCCGACGAGGAAGGCAACATCGTCGTCACCGGGATGAGTCGTGCCCGTGTCGGGACCGGTTCCACCGACGACAGCGGCGCTCTCTGGGTTGAAGCCCAGCCCATCCTCGAGGTCGATGTCCTCAACGACCCCGCTCTCGAAGAGCTGGTCGCCGAGTATCGGGCCGTCGTCACCGAAGTCCTCGACCTCCGGGGAATCGGCCGCCTCGCCGACCGGGTGCTCGACGTCGACAATGCTTCCCAGCTCGCCGACCTCGCCGTCTACTCCCCCGACCTCTCACTCGAACAGAAGGTGCAGGTCCTCGAGACGATCGACCTTAGGGCCCGCCTAGCACTCCTCCTCGACTGGATGCGCGAAGTGCTCGCTGATCTCAACCTGCGCAAGAAGGTCCGGGAGGACGCAACGGAGCGCATCGACAAGGGCCAGCGCGAGTACATCCTCCGCCAGCAGATGGAAGCCATCCGCAAGGAGCTGGGTGACGATGACGATGTTGCCGGCCAGTACCGGTCCAAACTCGACGAGGTCGACTTGCCCGAAAAGGTCTCCGAAGCGGTGACCAGGGAGATCGACCGCCTCGAGCGGATGAGTGAACAGTCGCCGGAGCACAACTGGATCAGGACGTGGCTCGACACCATGTTCGAGGTGCCCTGGTCGACCGCCACAGAAGACCAGCTCGACCTCGACGCTGCCTGGACCGTCCTCGACGCCGACCACACCGGCTTGAAAGACGTCAAAGAGCGTATCGTCGAGCACCTCGCCGTGCGCAAGTTGCGCCAGGAGCGGGGCCTCGAAGGCGAGGAGGACCGACGGGCGGGTGCAATCCTGCTTCTGGTCGGACCTCCCGGAGTGGGGAAGACCTCCCTCGGGGAGTCTGTGGCCAAAGCACTCGGTCGCAAGTTCGTCCGGGTCGCCCTCGGCGGTGTCCGTGACGAAGCTGAGATCCGCGGCCACCGGCGCACATACGTCGGGGCCAGGCCGGGACGGATCGTTCGCTCCCTGATCGAAGCCGGATCGATGAATCCGGTGTTCCTGCTCGACGAGATGGACAAGGTCGGGAACGACTGGAGGGGCGATCCTTCATCGGCCCTTCTCGAGGTGCTCGACCCTGCTCAGAACCACACCTTCAGAGACCACTATCTGGAGACCGACCTCGACCTATCCAACGTATTGTTCATCGCCACAGCGAACGTGATCGAGACCATCCCCGGTCCCCTGCTCGACAGGACCGAGGTCATCAGCATCGACGGTTACACCGACGCCGAGAAGGTGGAGATCGCCAGAGACCACCTCCTTCCCCGCCAGTTGCGCGGTGCAGGCCTCGAGCCCGAAGAGCTCGAAGTCAGCGAAGCCGCCCTGGCGACCGTGGTCGACCGCTACACCCGCGAGGCGGGAGTGCGGAGCCTGGAGCGCCAACTCGGCAAGCTCGCCCGGAAGGTGGCGACCGAGGTCGCCCGGAAGACCGGAGAGAGCAGAGTTGTGGTCGGCGAGGACGAGCTGAGGGAATACCTGGGCCGTCCCAAGGTCTGGAAAGACGAGGCCAAAGACCGAACCGATGTCCCCGGCGTCGCTACGGGTCTCGCCGTCACCGGTGCGGGTGGAGATGTCTTGTTCATCGAGGCCACCGCCAAGGACGGCAAGCGCGATCTGATTCTCACCGGACAACTCGGCGACGTGATGAAGGAGTCGGCCCGCATCGCTCTCTCCTACCTCGAGTCGAGGGCGGAGAAGATGGGCTTCGACGCTGCGAGCCTCGACCGCAGCTTCCATGTCCATGTCCCTGCCGGTGCGGTACCGAAGGATGGACCATCGGCGGGCATCACGATGACGACAGCCCTTGCTTCGCTACTCACCGGCCGCAAGGTTCACGGTGACGTGGGGATGACCGGTGAGGTGACCCTGCAGGGCAAAGTGCTGCCGATCGGCGGCGTCAAGCAGAAGGTGCTCGCAGCCCATCGGGCCGGTTTGACCCGGGTGATCCTCCCCCGGCGCAACGAAGCAGACATCGACGATGTCCCTGAGGCGATCCGTGAGGAAATGACCTTCCATATTGCCGACAACATGGACGAAGTCCTGGAGTGGGCCCTGGTCTGAAACGGTCACACCCCATCGATAGATTGGGAAGCCAACTCCAATCCGATCGGAGGGAACACGTGAAGAATCCGGCGCTCGACACCCTGCTCTCCCAGGTGCTGGTGGCCTACACCATCGAACTGGACAACGAATGGGAGCGTCAACTCCTGGAGTCGCAGCGTCCGCGGATCTTCCTCCTCTCGTTGATGATGTGGGCCAACTACCTGAGACTGATTCCACCCGAAGGAATCGCCGTCGACCACCTGGAAGAATTGGCTCAGCACAAGGTCGATCTGAACGGGCTAACCCGATGGCGCTACGCAACCGTGGAGCCACCCGAGAGAAAGCCGAAAGCGACTAGGCGTGAGTGGATCGTGCGCCTCACCGACGATGGCGTGTTCGCTTGCGACCTCTGGGGACCACTACCGGAGCTCATCGGAGCGAGATGGCGCCAGCGATACGGCGCGACCGTGATCGGAGACCTGGAACACGCACTCCAGGCGCTGATCGATCGATTCGACGACCGGTCCACCCCGCTGTATCTGCCCGACGTGACCTCCCGCGATGAGATGTTCACACTCCCCCAACCCGCGACCGGGGCGGGTCCGCATAACCCTCGACCCCTTTTTGCACTCCTTTCCCGGGTCCTGCTCGAGCTCACCCTCGACTTCGAGGCCGCATCGAGCGTTGCCCTCCCGATTGCGGCGAACACGTTGCGGGTGCTGGACCCCGATCCGATCCCGACTCGGGACCTTCCCGAACACTCCGGGGTGTCCAAGGAGGGAACGGCCCAGGCGCTGACCGTCCTCGCCCGCCACGACCTGGTCGCCATCGAGCCGATACCCGACGGAAAGGGAAAACAGGCCCACCTCACTTCCATGGGCCTCGCAGCACAAGCCGGGTATCGCCACAAGCTCGCCGAGATCGAAGCCGAATGGCGGTCGCGCTACGGAGGCGAACCGTTTGAAGGGCTGACAAAGGCGCTGTCAGCACTCGTCGGGGACACCGACAACCTGACTGGCTCCCCCCTGGCGGAAGCACTGGAACCGCCGCCAGGTGTCTGGCGGGCATCGCGTCCACGGCCCCGCCGTCTTCCCTTTCATCCGATGGTCATCGGCCGGGGCGGTTGGCCTGACGCCAGCTGATCTCGGGGCCGATTGACCCGACACCCGTTGCGTCTTCCCTGGTAGGGTCGCACCTGGCACGGGAGGCACCATGAGATTTGAATCCAGAAGTCATCATTTCGCAGATAGAGGCGGGGTATGTTCGGTGTAGGTGCGTCTACTCAGGGAACCGGATTCAATCCGTTCCGGCTGATCCGCCGGGTAGCTGTTCTGCTCTTCACGCTGATTCAGGGTGTCCTCATCGCCAGGATCTTCATCGACCTTGGAGTGATCCCGACCGAGAACACCTTCTCCGATGTAGTCGTGTTCTGGAGCAACTTCCTGGCGGCTCCGGTCCAGGGGATCGGAAGCGGCCTCGGCATGCTCTTCGGCGGCGGCGGCATCGATATGATCGCCGGTGAAGGTCTCGACGCCGTGATCGTCACTGCCTTGGTCGGATGGACGGTGGTCGAGAACCTGGCGATGCGTTTCTTCAAGAAGTTGGAAACGGTTTAGTCGCTGAATTCGACTTCAGGTCAAGCTAGGGGCGGCGATATAATCACCAATCCCGACCATCTGGTCGTTGGGCCCATAGCTCAGCCCGGTTAGAGCGCATCCCTGATAAGGATGAGGTCCGTGGTTCAAGTCCACGTGGGCCCACAACCAACCCGGTCCGCCAAAACCCTGGCAGGCCGGGTTTTTCCTTGTCCTCATCAGAGTTTTCTGAGGGTTGGAATTCGGCTCGCGGGCTCTTGCCACAGTGGTTGAAGCATATTGTTCACCACGTCGGCGTCCGGCGCCCACCACCGACTATCAGCCGAAAG
>JBGTCK010000075.1:0-3175 GCA_041748855.1 Acidimicrobiia bacterium | reverse complement strand
CACGGCTTGACTACGGGCGGCCCTTCGCTCGGCGGCCTCGCCGAACGTGGCTAGCGACTCGGCAAGCCCGAGCAGACCGGTAGGGAGGCGTGTGTGCTCCGGCTGCGCGCCCGCCCTGGCGAGGTCGCAGAGCCCCTCGGCCAGGGCGAGGGCAGTCCACCAACCCCGGTTGGATGGCAGGTCCCTCGATTGAGCCCAAGCGTCGATAGATCGCCTGCACGCCCAAGCAGGCGCCGCGACCATGACGTGACATCCGAACCGGTGTTGACAGAATGAGCCAAGCAGACCACACTCCCGGCAGGGGGCAGACGCCTGAGGGCCACGCGATGCTCCACGACCGAGGATCGATTCCGGGAGGAACAAGCTTCTTCCGGTTAGCGGCGCTCATAGTCGGTGTCCTTGCAGGGTTTGCTCTCCCTACGCCCGTTCCGGCCTTGGGAGGGGTACTCCCGGCCGCCACACCCGGTGACTGCGCCCCCGAGGACTTGCTTGAGTCGCGGTCGCACGCTGGGTCGGAGAAGAACCAAGCAATTTCGAGCGCGCCATCAACAGTACTCCAGCGACTAATAGGGCCCGAACTGGTCGAACCCACCCAGCGAGAGGGGTTGCGGGTCGAGGCCGTTTCAGTGGGGGCCGACTATCAAGTCCGCAAGGCTCGGGAAAGCGACGATCTCCAGGTTATTGGCTCCACCGACCGCGTAGGGGAAGTGCTCAGATTCGGGTTCCAACACACTTGGGGGTGCGGGCCGAACGTCACACCGCTTCTACCGTCTGACAACACCGGACTTCTTTCCCTCGCCCCAAGTCAAACTGACGGCACGTCGGCCGTGACCCTTGGACGCCCATGGGCGATAGACAGTGCTGGTACTCCGGTTAATACCTGGTATGAGATCGACGGCGAAACCGTTATCCAGGTCGTCGATGCGACATGGGCGAAGCCACCCGTATATTTCGACCCGACCTACACCTCCTTCGGCTGTCCAGGCTACTGGAGTACATTGAACGCCGCGACCTACCTAGATCTGGACACTGCAGATACGCCAGCATGTCCTACTCGGGCGATGTTCACCGCTACGAATAGTTACTTCCCTGTGTGGGGCTACGAGACCAACATTGCAAACGATGCGGGCAAGGTGGCGGTCAAGCTGGCGGGTTCATGCTCCCCGCCGTCGACAGGGACCGGGCCTTACTGGGACTTCAACGTACCCTGCAAAGCACACGACTACTGCTACGATCTCCGGAAAGCCTCGTTTTCCAACACTGTCAGCGATGCCGACTGCGATCAGGCTTTTTACTCCCTCATGTTGGATCACTGCAACGATCGAGTCTTCAGGGCCGATTGCGAAGACGTGGCCGAAACCTACTACTTCGGGGTAAGCCTTCCAGGCGTCGTGACCCCTCCATCTCCAGGCATCGTTGAAATTCGTCAAGACGTGTCGGGGAAGTGTGTAGACGTCGAGGGGCCTTCCGTTGCGAACTTTGCCCCCTTCCAGCAGTGGAGTTGCAACGGAGCGGGGAACCAACGGTTCAGGATTTGGCCGGCCACCGAGGCTGGAGCGTTCCAAATCATCGCTGAGCACAGCCAGAGTTGCGCGCGCACACCTGGGGGTGGATCCAACCTCGTCTATCAGTTTACATGCTTCAACACCTACCACTCCGAGCGGTTCCGTATTCAGGGTGCCTTGAATCAGAACCTCTACAGCCTTAGGAGTCGCATCACAAACTTCAACAGCTGCTGGCTGATGTTCGGGTCGTTTGCGAACGGTGCAGATATAGTCGATGCAGGGTGCGACGACTACAACAATTGGTTCCTTTGGAGGATCGTTGATCCCTAGCCACCAAGTGAAACCCCGATGCGCCGCTGCGGCAGTTGCTTTGTCCGTCAGTCTCGTCTTTGCAGGGTGCAGCGGGACCACCCAAGATGAGTTGCGGACAGCCGGTCCGCCACCTACCACAGCCGACCCGGACCGCACATCGGAGCCGAGCGGTCCAGAGGTGCTGGAGCCAGATCCCACCACACCTTCGGAAAGTTCGACGACACTCGTTGAACCGCCAGCCAGTCCCACCGGTCCAGACGCGCCTATCCCGGTCCCCGAGGAAGACGGCGCCCTCTCCCGGAACCCCAATGTCCGTGACGGTGGCCTTGGATCACTGTGTTGGTCCCGTTGGGAGGTCAGCCGGCACATCATTCTTTATGCTGTTCCCGACGCTGACCTGTCACGCTGGTCTAGCGAGTTTCGAGCAAGCCTTGAGATCGCCTCGAAAGAGATGACCACCGTCGCTAGTCCGCCGGAGGTTGCGCAATTCGCCGACTGGCTCCGAGACTCTATTGCCGAGGCGATAGACGTCCTCGGTGAGGCTAGTGATGCGGCTCCGCAGGTAGCATTCGATGCCGTCAACAAGGTTCTCGCCTTCGAGTACGCACCAGAGGCGAGGGCCTACGTAGATTTGGCCGGTAGTAGCGAAGGATGCGCCCGCGCTTAAGCCAATTCCCCCATCTTGGTCTTCTTGGTGATACCGAATCTGTTCAGAGGAGCTCCGCTTCGGACCAGTCTAGTTGGCCTCACCTTCATCGTCTTCGTTTGGTACTTCGCCGTATCGTCGGGCGAGAACATCCAGCGCATGACATGGACCGCCCTACCATTTGCGGCATGGTGGACCTGTGGCGTCGTCAGCGTCCTTGTGGTCTGTCGTCCGCCAGCCATGGCACTGTTCTTGTGGGCGATAGCGCTGGGCCTCTCGGTGAAGGCCCTTGCGGATATCTATGCGAGCACCAGCTCGACGGCGGGTATCGGCCTTCTGCTTGATCCCCTTCTTGCTGGTAGCGCTGGCCTCACCGCCTCCATTCTCGTGAACTGGATGGCTCGCTCTCCTGGCTCCGATTCACCCGGGGGGTTGGCCTGAGTGCACCGCCGCTGATGTAGTCAGCGCGGCGGCAGGAGGCCGGTTGTGCGCTTCGGCCGGCGCCCTTGTCAGATGTCTCCCCTACAATGGCTCGGTTGGGGGCCAGGCTTGGTGGTGCGGTCGTCGTCGAGGCGTGCGGTCCCCCGGATCGCGCGTCACCGCCGAGTCTCGGCGTTACCGACAACCTGCGCCCGCGTCCCGACGATCCTAGGCACGATCGCCCGGCAGAATGGTCGACCGACGGCGGCTGAGGGGCGTGGCCCCGGCCCAC
>JBGTCK010000074.1:0-34654 GCA_041748855.1 Acidimicrobiia bacterium | reverse complement strand
AGAAACCGAACGCCGACAAGCCCTCAACAACTACCTTCACTACTACAACCACCACCGACCCCACACCGCCATCAACAACCAACCACCCATCACCCGCGTAAACAACCTCCCCGATCAGCACAGGTAGGAGGGAGAGATCCCCCGAGCCGGGAGACCAAGCTCCGTTGGTGGAAACGCCCCACCCTCTCCGGCTCCTTCGTCGCCGGTACTCCCTCCGCAAGCGGAGGGAGAGATTGGGTTCGTCGCCGGTACTCCCTCCGCAAGCGGAGGGAGAGATTGGGTTCGTCGCCGGTACTCCCCCCATCGCTGCACTCTGGTGGGAGAGTTGCCAGCGGAGGGAGAGACGCGTAAGGAGGTTCTTCCTCAGCGGAGAGAGCGGTCGGTCAGGTGCCCAGGGCTTTGGCCCGGGTCATGGCCAGGTCCTGGAGGGTGACGTGACTGTCGAGCCCGGCGACGGTGGGCACCCGGTTCCAGTTGCCTTCACTGTCGAGTTCCCACGCCAGGACGTCGTCGGCAAGTAGCACGTCGATGATCTCATCGATTCGAAACTGCAGGTCGGGGTCGAGGATCGGAGCCAGCGCCTCCACCCGACGGTCGAGGTTGCGCGGCATCATGTCGGCCGAGCCGAGGTAGTAGTGACGCTGGCTCCCCCGCGCCCCGAATCGGAACAGCCGCGAGTGTTCCAGATACCGTCCCACGATAGAGCGGACCCGGATGTTCTCCGAGAGACCGGGGATCCCCGGGCGGAGAGAGCAGATGCCGCGGACGATGAGGTCGATGCGGGTTCCGGCCTGGGAAGCCTTGTACAGGGCGTCGATGATCCCCTCATCGACGAGGGAGTTGATCTTGAGAGTGACCAAACCCTCGCGTTTGGCGGATTCAGCCTCGATCAATTCCATGATCCGGCTCCGGATCCCGTTCGGCGAGACCGCAAGCCTCCGGTACTTCGTCTGACGGCTGTACCCGGTGAGAAAGTTGAACAGATCCGACAGGTCAGATCCGATGTCCTCGTCTTGCGTGAAGATCCCGACATCCTCGTAAGTGCGGGCAGTGGTCTCGTTGTAGTTGCCGGTTCCGATATGTGCGTAACGAACGACTCTGGCGCCTTCGCGCCGGACGACCAACGCGAGCTTGGTGTGGGTCTTCAGGCCGACCACGCCGTACATCACATGAACTCCGGCATCCTCGAGACGTTGCGCCCATTCGATGTTCCGTTCCTCATCGAAGCGAGCCTTCAGTTCGACGAGCACCACAACCTGCTTACCTTCTTCGGCAGCCTCGATGAGAGACGCCATGATCGAACTGTCCTTCGATGTGCGGTAGAGCGTCACCTTCACCGCCAGGACGTTGGGGTCCAGAGAAGCCTGTTTCAGAAAGGCCTCTACCGAAGTGATGAACGAGTCGTATGGGTGGTGGACCAGCACGTCGCCTTGCCTGATGGTCGCGAAGATGTCGCTCCTCTCGGTGGCAGTAGCAGCAAATCGTGGCGGAGTAACCCAGGCGTAGGTGTCGAACTTGAGTGCGGGGTGGTCGAGGTCGAACACCGACCACATCCCGGAGAGATCGAGGGGCCCGTCTACGTAGTAGACGTCCTCCCTGGTCCCGCCCATCTCCCTGAGCAGGAGGTCGAGAACCTCCTCCGGTATGCCGGGATGGACTTCGAGTCTCACCACTCTGCCCAGACGTCTCTGAGTCAGTTCGGATTCGATGGCCAGGAGAAGATCGCCGCCCTCATCCTCTTCGATCTCGAAGTCGGCGTTGCGGGTCACCCGGAAAACGTGATGGGCCACCACCTCCATGCCGGGAAACAGCGAATCGAGATGGGCCGCGATCACATCCTCGAGCGGGACAAACCTCTCGCCGTCCGGAAGCACGACGAAGCGCGGCAAGATCGGAGGAACCTTGACCCGAGCGAACCTGGAGACACCCGTCTCAGGGTTCCGCACAAAGACAGCAAGGTTCATCGAGAGGTTGGAGATATAAGGGAACGGGTGTGCAGGGTCGACCGCAAGCGGGGTGACCACGGGGAACACAATGTCCCGAAACTGGCCATCGAGGAAGTCTCGATCCTCGCCGTCCAGCGTGGAGTAGTCGCTGAAAACTATGCCACTGGCGGCAAGTGCCGGCGCCACCTCGGAAAGGAAGAGTTTGGATACTTCGGTGTATTGCTGTTCCACTACATCCCTGATCGCCGCAAGCTGTTGGATCGGGGTCATGCCATCGGGTGTGCCCGCACCCAATCCGTGGGCCAACTGTTCCTTGAGCCCCGCGACGCGGACCTGGAAGAACTCGTCGAGATTCGAAGACCAAATGGCCAGGAACTTGGCCTTCTCCAACAGCGGGAAGTCCGAGCGCTTCACAAGACTCAGCACCCGCTCGTTGAAGTCGAGCCAGGAGAGCTCCCGATTCACATACGTTTCACTGGTGACCTGGTTGTCTTCCATCAAGGCACCCTGCTTAACCGACCCGGGTTTCAGCGCTGAGGCCACAGAGTAAAAAGTCGCGCAAGCCCCCGGTGATCTCGGCGGCCCGGACCGCCGGTCGGTCCGAGGCGATGATGGTCTTGGCCGTTGACATGATCGTGTCCTGGATCAGGCGTCCCGCCAACTCGGGATCGATAGCGCGAAACACTCCCTCGGTCACCCCGGTCATATAGATGTGCCCCATCTCCCGGGACAGGCCGCCGTGGGCAACCATGATCCGGCCCTGTGCCTCCGGTCCGAGCCTCGGTACCTCTCGATGCAGAATCAGCCCGAGAACCGGATTGTCGACGACGAATTCGACAGTTGCGATCACCAGGTCGGCCAGACGGTTCTCGGTGGAATCGGCGGGCACCGAAGCGATGAGCCGCTCGATGACCCCGGGGAGCTCATCCTCGACGAGGGAGGCGATTACGTCGTCCCTGTCGGAGAAATACTCGTAAAACGTGGTGCGCCCGATGCCTGCGGCTGCGGTCAAGTCGGCAAGTGAGACTTCGGCAGTGCCCATTTCAGCGATCAGTTCCTTGGCGGCCTCGAGGATGGCGCGCCTCGTCATTTCCTTGTGCTCATCGATTGAAGCGGCGCGGATTCGTGGCATGACTTCCATAAGGCTATCGCCCGTCCCACCCAAAACCACAAGAATGCCGACAACGACCTGAAAAAGCACTTAGTTTATGGCACATTCCGAACCGGGGAGTCGAGAAGATAATGGAACCTGTACCCGCAAGACCAGTGACTGCCATGTTCCTGGGGCTGATTGTGGGCCTCGGCGCCGCGGTGATTCTCCAGCAAGGTGGAGTGTGGCCGATGGACAAGATCACCACTTTTCTCCTGCCGGGCCTTCTCGGGCTTGTCTTTGTCCTTCTTTCGCGGGTCCGTAGACCCATCTCCGCCATTCCGCTGGCAATTGCGCTCATACTGCTCATCGCCCCCGTCGCCTACGGACTCACGGGCATCGGCGAGGCCCGTGAGAGAGGTCAGCTGAATGGGGATTGCACCGTCGAAGCCGCCTCCGACCGGGATACGACAGTGGTGACCGACACCTCCCGTTCCAATCCGTTCGATATCGATCCCGAAGGGGGCCTTTCCTGGTTCGCCACCTCGCCGGGGCTAATCACCGACCACGAGTGGGAGATCTGGGTGGTCATCGGTGAGTATGAGCTCGTCGTAGCCGACGGCGGAGAAGCCAACAAGGACATGACCACCTCCAACATGGGTGATGTCTCCGATGTGCAAGGGTATGTCGAGGGTCTCGGGTTCAGGTCAGCAGACCAGATCCAGGGCATTTACGAGGTCGGCGGCTTCATCGATGGCGAAGGCGGGTCCTGCGACGGGTTTGGCTTCGTGAAGATCGAGGCAGGGTTCTTTGGCAGCATCGCCTCCTGGATTGCGCTTGTTCTCGGACTGATCGCCCTCGGTATCTTTGGGATCGTGGCATTCACCGAGCGGTTCCGGGCACTTCCGGCGGGCCACGACACCAGGGATCATGTAGTGGTTGGTGCCACGTCTGAGGGTCGACCCGCCCTGGAGGGTGGCGATGTCGAGCCAACCGAAACCGACGCTGACCAACCCGGAGATCCCCAAGGGGATCGTGACATTCGCCCCCGCAACGACCGTTCCGACTGAGATAACCACCCATTAATCCAAATTCTTCTTGGCAAAACCCGAGCCGGGCACCACACTTGGAGAGTGACCCAAGGGCTCTGGGACCTGATACAAGATGTACCGGTCGACTGGAAAACCCAGGCAGCTTGCCGCGGATATCCGGACGATCTGTTCTTTCCTGCCGGTGACACCGATGCGGAGCAGATAGCCACGGCGCTCTCGATCTGCGAGAGCTGCAAAGTCGTCGACGAGTGTCTCAGCTACGCCCTGGAGTCGAATCAGCGGGCAGGCATCTGGGGTGGGACCACTGAAAGGGAGCGCCGCTCCTTGCGTCGCAGGTGGCTCGCCGACCGCAAGCGCAACGGCTGACTCGCACCGATTTCCCCCGGATACAATCACCGTGCGCCGTAACGCACAAGGAGCCACATGAGCAAACAGGCCGACTACGTGCTCCGGACCGTCGAAGAACGAGGGATCCGGTTCATCCGACTCTGGTTCACCGACGTCCAGGGATTGCTCAAGTCCGTTTCGATCAGCCCCGCCGAGCTGGAGGTCGCCTTTGACGAGGGGATGACTTTCGACGGGTCGTCGATCGACGGGTACGCCCGCATTCAGGAAGCCGACATGCTGGCCAAACCCGACCCATCGACTTTCGCCGTGCTCCCCTGGCGGGAAGAGAGCCAGGTGGCCCGGATGTTCTGCGATATCTATACCCCCGAGGGTGAGCCGTTCCTCGGCGACCCGCGCACCGTGCTCAAGCGAAATCTGGAACGCGCCGCTGAGATGGGGTACAACTTCTATGTGGCTCCTGAGATGGAGTTCTTCTACTTCGAGGATGCCGGGCCAAAGCCAAAGGTCCTCGACAAGGGCGGGTACTTCGACCTCACCCCACTGGACGTGGCCCAGAACTACCGGCGCGACACGATCAACGCGCTGGAGCGGATGGGAATCCCCATCGAGCACTCCCATCACGAAGTTGCTCCGAGCCAGCACGAGATCATCGCCAGGTACACCGACGCCCTGACGATGGCCGACAACATAATGACATCGCGCCTCACTGTGAAAGAGGTCGCCCTCCAGAACGGCATCTACGCCACGTTCATGCCCAAGCCTCTCGAAAAGCACGACGGGTCCGGCCTGCACCTGCACCTCTCGCTATTCGAAGACGACATCAATGCCTTCCACGAGCCAGGTACCCAGGGCGGCCTGTCGAAGGTGGCCGAGGCGTTCATCGCCGGACTGCTTCAGCACGCCCCCGAAATCACAGCAATCACCAACCAATGGGTCAACTCCTACAAACGCCTCGTCTCAGGCTTCGACGCACCGATCTTTGTGTCCTGGGCCCGGAACAACCAGTCTGCGCTGGTTCGCGTTCCCTCGGTGAAACGAGGCAAGCCGTCGAGCGTCCGTGTGGAATACCGTGCTGCCGACGGCGCTTGCAACCCCTATCTCGCTCTGTCGGTGATGCTCGCCGCGGGGCTTGCCGGGGTTCGTGAGGGGTATGAGCTGCCTCCGGAAGTGACCGCTGATGTCGATCGGCTCAGCTCTTCGGAGCGGGCGGCGATAGGCGTGAAACGACTTCCTGACACACTCGCCTCCGCACTCGATCTGATGGAGGAGTCCGAACTGGTGGCCGAGGCCCTCGGCGAGCACGTATTCAACTGGTTCCTCCGGAACAAGCGGGCCGAATGGGACCGTTACCAGGAGCACGTATCCCGGTACGAGCTCGAGACCTATCTGCCGATGCTGTGATCATCGCGGTCTTCCCTGCCGTGCCTTCCGATTCGCTCGAGGAAGGGCTCGATTTCGTCTCCAGCCAGATCGAGCGACCTAAGGCGCTCGACCCCGCCGACCCTGCCCTACAGGAGGTCGACCTCGTTGTTGTCGAGCTCGGCGATCAGCCGATGCGGCGCCTCAGAGAGGCGGGAAGGGTGACTGAAGACCTCGGCGTCCCGGTCTTCCTGGTCGTTGAAGCTGACCAGCTCGCTCTCGTCGATTCGGACACCCCGTTCGTCGACTTTCAGATCGCCCCAATCGAGCCCGCGGAGTTCCGGCTTCGGATCAACCGCCTCGTGACCTCCGAAAATGATGACGAGGTGATCACCTTCAAGGACCTGGTACTGAACACCCTCACCTACCAGGCGGAGCTGGGTGGGGTTCCGATGGACCTCACCTATATGGAGTACGAACTGCTCAGGTACCTTGTCACCAACCCGACCCGGGTCTGGTCCCGGGAGCAGCTCCTCTCCAGGGTGTGGGGATATGAGTACTACGGAGGGGCCCGCACTGTCGACGTCCATGTGCGACGGCTCCGCTCGAAACTCGGCGAGGAGCGCTCCTCGTGGATCACAACGGTGAGGTCGGTGGGCTACCGGTTCGGGTAGGCCCGACGGTTCGCGAACCAACAAACCGTTCTGTGTCGATTCACGATATGGCGTGGTGTTCCAGATCGACACAGAAGAAGGCAGCCTCCCGCACCTGAACGTTCCGTGTCGATTCACGCAATGACCTGGTATTCCAGATCGACACAGAAGGGGCAGCACGCGCTCCGCACGGGCACATCGCACGACACGTCATACAATCGGAGTATGGGTTTTCGCACCAAACAAGTTCACGCCGGGGTCGAGCCAGATCCCACCACCGGCGCCATCCTGACCCCGATCCACCAATCGACGACCTTTGTCCAGGAATCGGTCGACGAATACATGGCCAAGGGTTACAGCTATGCACGGGCAGGAAACCCCACGGTCAGAGCCTTCGAGAACAAGCTCACCGCGCTCGAAGGCGGGCTCGACACCACCGCCTACGGCTCGGGAATGGCTGCGACTGTCGGAGTTTTCCTTGCGCTCCTCGAAGCCGGTGACCACATCATCATCGCCGATGTCGTCTACGGCGGCACCTACCGGTTCGCCGATCAATTCCTGCGCAAATTCGGGGTCGAAGTCAGCTTTGTCGACGCCGCAGACACCGATGCCCTCGGGTCAGCGGTTCGCGACAACACCAGGATGATCTTCACCGAGACCCCGGCGAACCCGACGCTCAAGCTCACCGACCTGCAAGCGGTCTCCGACCTCTGTCAGCGAGCCGGCGTCCTCCATGTCACGGACAACACGTTTCTCACCCCCTACTTCCAGCGCCCCTTCGAGCTCGGCGCCGACGTCATCGTGCATTCGACAACCAAGTTCCTCGACGGCCACAACGCCACCCTCGGTGGCGCAGTTGTGGTCAATGACGCCGCCCTCCAGGAGAAGATCGCTTTTGCCAGGATCTCGGCGGGGCTGGTGATGTCACCGATGGTGGCCTGGCTCACACTCCAGGGAAGCAAGACCCTGAGTGAGCGCATGGACCGCCAATCCGCAAGCGCAATGCAGATCGCCAGTTGGCTCCAGGGCCATCCCGGGGTCGAATACGTCAACTATCCAGGGCTCGAAGCGCATCCACAGCACGAGCTGGCGAAGTCCCAAGCCTCGGGGTTCGGGGCCATGGTCTGTTTCGAAGTCTCGGGTGGTGTCGAGGCCGGCAAGAAGCTGATGGACTCTCTCGAGTTGTGGTCTTTGGCGGAAAACCTGGGATCGGTGGAGTCTCTTGTGACCCACCCGGCGACGATGACCCACGCTGCAATCCCCTATGACGAGCGAGTAGCCGCGGGGATTACCGATGGCCTGGTCCGGCTTTCCGTCGGCCTCGAAGACGTCGAAGACCTGACTGCCGACCTCGACAAGGCGCTGCAGTCTCTCTAGATCGTTCCCATTCGCATCCGGCACAGCCCAACCAGGGGACTACCGGAAGCCATTTCCGTAACATTTCGACATGAGCGCACGCCGGCCGAGGTACAAGCTGATGGTGGTCGCGGCGGTCGCCATTGCAGCGGTTCTCGCCGTGGCAGCGATGACCGGGCCCAACCCCGAAGAGGAAAGGACGGCCAACTTTCGCCGCCTTGGAGGGCCGTGTCTCCAGCTCGAGCAGTGGAGCCTCTTCGGCTGGACTGTCATCGGCCAGACCCACAGCCTCACCCAGACGACAAACGGCAACTGGCAGCCACCGTCGGACGACCCGCCCTGTCAAGATCTCGACGAAAGTCTGATCCTGGTGCGAATGCCGCTGGATGCCTCACCTGACGCGTATCGCCTGTGCGGCATCGCCGACGATCGAGCCTGTCTTACCTTCAAACTCGTGGAATTCGTGAGCACCGGGCCCGGGCCCTAGAGACATCCCATTGCATGCAGTGGATCTAGTTTCTGGCACACCGTTTGTAGGTCTCCGGGCAGGGCGGACCCGATGGGTCACTAGATTGGCCTCAGCCGCCGCTTTGTCGGCGGAAGTAAACGTAGAGGAGAAGGCAATGCCCGACTTGGACACCTCGATGTGGATGCTGATCGGCGCCGGCGCACTGGCCCTCATCGGTCTTGCCGTCGCGATCGCCTCGAGGAGGGGCCGTGAGCATGTCGAACAGGAGCACAAGATCCGCCGGAGCCAGACACTTCGGGTCACTCTGGTCGTAGTGCTTCTCGCTCTGATCGTCGTCTTCGCCGTGGCCAATTCCCACAGTGTGGGAGTCGATTGGGTCTTCACCGAGACCCAAGCGCCGATGGTGCTGGTGATCTCTCTTTCCGGAGCGGCCGGCTTCCTAATCGGCGCCCTCGTCGCATCCCGGCGCTCCGAGTAACCGCCAACCGAACCGGAGAGTGTTGCCTGGCGAGTTCCGGGCCTTCACCGTTGAGTCAGAGGGGCTTAACATTCGACTATGGCTTACAACGCGGGACTGGCGGACGACATCAGGGCACGGATTGGCGATCGGACCGACCTGACGGAGCGGGAGATGTTCGGAGGCATCGGTTTCATGGTCGATGGAAACATGGCAGTCGGAGTCGGTGACGACGACCTCATGGTGCGAGTCGGCAAAGAGACCTATGAAGAAGCCTTGACCCGACCGGGCGTACGTGAGTTCGACATGTCGGGACGACCGATGCGCGGTTGGGTTCTCGTCTCGGACAAGGGTTATTCGACCGACGCCGACCTCAAATACTGGCTCGACCGCGGTGTTTCCTACGCAACAAGCCTTCCGCCCAAATAGGGCAGCGGGTCTATCCGAACTCGATGCCCTGGGCGAGGGGGAGGTCGTCTCCCCAGTTGATGGTGGTGGTCTGGCGGCGCATGTATGCCTTCCACGAGTCGGAACCTGCTTCGCGGCCACCTCCGGTCTCCTTCTCGCCACCGAAAGCGCCACCGATCTCCGCACCCGAAGTGCCGATGTTGATGTTGGCGATGCCACAGTCAGAACCGACCGCGCTGAGGAACCTCTCCGCATTTTTCACCGACTCGGTGAAAATCGCCGAAGACAGCCCCTGGGTGACGCCGTTCTGGATCTCGATCGCCTCTTCGAGAGTCTCGAACTCGATCACCCACAGAATCGGGGCGAAGGTTTCCTCACGAGTGATCGGTGCGTCCTTGGAGACAAGGGCGATGGTGGGCTCGACGAAGAATCCGGGACGGTCGATGCGGTTGCCACCGGTGACGATGTTTGCCCCTTGATCGCGGGCGATATCGAGAGCATTCATCATCTGGTCGATCGCACCCTCGCCGACCAGCGGACCCATGAGGACACCGTCGTCGAGCGGGTCGCCGATGCTCACCTGCTGGTACGCCTCGACGAGACGGGACACCATCTTGTCCGCCACCGCCTTGTGGACGAGGAGACGCCGTAGGGAGGTGCAGCGTTGGCCGGCAGTCCCCACCGCCGAGAACAGGGTGGCCCGAACCGCCAGGTCGAGGTCGGCGTCGTCCATGACGATCACAGCGTTGTTGCCGCCGAGTTCGAGGATGCTTCGGCCCATTCGCGAAGCGACTGCCGGGCCGACTATCCGGCCCATATTGCACGAGCCCGTGGCCGAAATGAGCGGAAGCCTGTGATCGTGATTCATTGCGTTGCCAACCGTCTTGCCATCACCAACGGCAAGGTTGAACACTCCCTCGAATCCGGAGCCCTCCATCACCTGCGCCGCGATCTTGGTCACTGCGATCGCTGTGAGCGGTGTTCGTTCCGAAGGCTTCCAAACCATGGTGTCACCACAGACAGCGGCAATCGCTGAGTTCCACGACCACACCGCCACCGGAAAGTTGAAAGCAGAGATCACACCCACCGGTCCCAAGGGATGCCAGTGCTCGTACATTCGGTGATTGGGGCGCTCGGTGGCCATTGTCTTGCCGTAGAGCTGACGGCTCAACCCGACTGCGAAGTCGCAGATGTCGATCATCTCCTGAACTTCGCCAATTCCTTCGGGGAGGATTTTGCCGACCTCGAGGCTGACCAGGGCGCCCAGGTCTTCGACATTGTCCCGGAGCGCCTGGCCGAGAAGCCGGATGTACTCACCGCGTTTCGGCGCAGGGAGCATCCGCCAGCGCTCGAAGGTCGCGACGGAGTCAGCAACAACCTTGTCGTAGTCGTCAACCGATGCCATCTGCACGGTGGCAAGAACTTCACCCGAAGATGGATTTACCACCTCGATCAATTCTCCCGTTGCTTCCAGCCAGCCCCCGGCGTAGACACCGGAGTTGTGCTCGGCGATTCCCAGTGACTCGAAAACCTGTTCCTTGGTGATGCTCATCGCGCTGCCACCACTTCGATCTCAACCAGGAACCCACCTGGCAGCGCACCGGCCTGCACGGTCGACCTTGCTGGCGGTGCCTCTTGGAAGTATCCGGCGTACACCTCGTTGACCTTCGGGAAATCGGCGATGTCGGCGAGGAAAATCGTGGTTTTGACGATGTCCGGGTAGGAAAGCCCGAGGTCTCCGAGCACGAGCCCGATGTTCTTCATCACTCGATGCGCCTGGTCTCCTACGTCATCCGGTTCGCGCTCACCAGAACTCGGGTCGAGGGCTACCTGTCCGGAGAGGAAAACGAACCCATTGGCCTCCGCTGCGACCGAGTATGGGGCCAGCGGGGTGGGAGCAGATGGGGTGTCGGGAATGGTTTTGGGCAACGAAGACTCCTAGCGGTGTATCTGCCGATTGTAACGGCAAGGCGCGGACCGTCGTCAGCCGTGGCCAGGGGGCGGGCGTGGCTAGAGAAGAAGTTGGAGTCGGCTACGAGAAGGAGCTGCCGCAGCCGCAGGAGCGGGTGGTGTTGGGATTCTCGATGGCGAATCCCGCTCCCATCAGACCGTCCTTGTAGTCGAGGGTGGAACCCTTGACCATCTCGGCGCTCTGTGGGTCGACAACGACCTTGATGTCGCCGTGCTCTTCAACGAAGTCGGCGTCATCGATCTCGCTGTCGAAGTACATCTCGTAGGAGAAACCCGAACAGCCGCCGGGACGGACGGCCATCCTCAGGGCGAGGCTGGTGTCTCCTTCGGCGGTGATGAGCTCACCGATCTTGGCCGCGGCGGTGTCCGTGACGTTCACTACCTTCTGCGGCTTGTTCGACTTGATGCTGAGAACTTGTGTCATATTGCTGTTCCTATTGTACCCGGCCTTCCCCCTATCCAACCACAGAGGTAGTCGCGAGCTTCCAATTACCCTGACATTGTGGTCACCCGAGACGATGTCCTCAAGGCCCTCGAAGGCGTTCGCGACCCCGAACTCGGCGGAAATGTCGTCGAACTGGGCATGATCAGCGACGTCAAAATCGAAGGATCAACGGTCGAGATCGGCCTGGCGTTGACGATCGCGGAATGTCCCCTCCGCAACCAGATCGAAAACGACACCAACAGGCGTGTCGCCAGCCTCCCCGGAGTCGACGAGGCAATCGTGCGGACCACGGCAATGACCAAGAAACAGCGGGCCAACCTGATGTCCACCGCACGTCGACAGGCACGCGAAAACGCTGAGCCCACCCAGGTGTCCCCTACGACGAGGGTCGTCGCCATCGGATCGGGCAAGGGTGGCGTCGGCAAGTCGTCGATTTCGGTAAACGTTGCGGTGTCCCTTGCCAAGGAGGGATTCCGGGTTGGTCTGCTCGACGCCGACATCTGGGGTTTCTCGGTCCCGCGAATGCTCGGCATCGAAGATCGCCTCGAAGCCGATGAGGCCACCAAGCTGATCCAGCCGGCAGTCGCACACGGGGTCAAAGTGGTATCGACCGGCCTGATCATCGAGACGGAGGAGACGGCTCTCATGTGGCGCGGCCTGATGCTCTCCAAGGCCCTCGAGCAGTTTCTCCAACAGGTCGAGTGGGGTGAGCTCGACTATCTGATCATCGACCTGCCTCCGGGGACGGGCGATGTCCAGATGGCCCTGAGCCGGATGCTCCCCCAGGCGGAGATGGCAGTGGTCACCACCCCCCAGCTTGCGGCTCAGAAAGTGGCGATCAGGGTCGCCGACATGGCCCGGCGCTCTCATATGCCGATCGTCGGCGTCATCGAGAACATGTCCGGCTTCGACTGCGAGTGTGGCCAGCACCATGCCCTCTTCGGTGAGGGTGGCGGTGCCCGTCTCGCCGCCGACCTCGGAGTCAGGCTGATCTCCCGGATCCCGCTCGACCCCCACGTCGTCCCCGGGGGTGACACCGGAAGCCCGGTCGTCATCTCCAACCCGGGATCTGCGGCTGCGCTGGCCCTGGCCAGCACGGCCGATGAGCTGGTCCAGCTGATCCCGCCCGCCGACATGGAGACATGCACGGGCCGGATCGCCAAGATGCTCGAAGAGCTGGAATCGGCGCCCGCTTGATGCGCGTACTCCCGTGTCCGGCTGTCCTGCCGCTCGCGGGAGGAAGGTTCCTGCGCCCGACGAAGGAGGGCGGAGGTAGGAGGGAGAGGTCCCCGCGGGCTGGGAGATCAAGCTCCGTTGGCGGGAACCTCCCACCCTCCCCGGCTCCTTCGTCGCCGGTACTCCCTCCGCGAGCGGAGGGAGAGACGCGTATCGGGTCTTCGCCCGTCTCTGGGGGAGGGACGAGCTAAGCGCTCTCGCTTTTAGCTCTTGGGAAGGTATAGGTCGACGGCAAACGGCTTCTTTTCAGCGCCCGTGACCACGTAGGTGGTCATGATCTTGTCGGCGATCGTTTGCCGCTTCTCGTCGAACAGCGGTAGAAACCAACCGATCAGGCAGACCGCACCGTCGATGATGTGAGAGAACTTCCGGGCGATCCCGTTCCCGCTGCCGATGGTCTCACCTTGAGCGTTGACGACCCTTGTACCCATCACCATCTTGCCCGGGGTCTGCCCGGTCCTGCCGTCCATGCTGCCCAGGTAGATGTAGAAGTAGAAGAAGCTGGCGACCCCGATGAGGACCTGGAGGATGTCGCTGAAGACAACCAGGACCGAGAGCAGGATCATTGGTGCGGCATCGATGAGCAACCCCATCGCCCTGGTCCCCCAATCCGCGAGGTTGGCGGGCGCCCCTACTGGCTGTTCGGCGGGGAACTCGGGTGTTGTCAACTGGTCCTCCTAGCTGGAAATGACGCCCGCATTCAACCACAGAGCCTGACCGGGTGCTTACCTATGCGCCCACAACCTGTCTCGACATTTGGGGCTAGTCACTATGAGCGGAGTGACAAGGGTCCTTTCCCAATCACTCTCCGTGGTGGAAACTTACATCTGAACGTGCCGGGCGAAAGCCAGGGGTTTGGGCGGGGAGGCCCATGTGAAAACGAGGATCCGAGAGGGTCCTCGTTTCGCGTTCGGCTCAACCGCAGATCGACTTGACCAGCGGGTAGGGGTTCACCGCAGAACCGCCGCCCGGGTGGTACTCGAAGTGGAGGTGGGGGTAGGCCGCTGATGCGTTACCGCTGCTTCCGACGGTCCCGATTATCTGACCCTCGCTCACCGATTGTCCACTAGACAGACCGGAGGCGTAGGACTGGAGATGGGCGTAGTAATACTGGTCACCCGCTCCCGAGGTGAGCCAGATCGTGTTGCCACCCAGCGAGTTGATCTTCAAGGAAACCGTTCCCGAGTAGATAGCGGCGAGCGGTGTCCCGGCTGCTGCCATCATGTCCACGCCCTGGTGGCTGCGACCGCCGCTCCGGGGATGACCCCAGGTGTCGCTGAAGAAAACGGCCCCGGCCACCGGGCACGCCCCGCCTGAGGACGGCGGAGGTGCAGTGGTGGGGGGAGGCGCAGTTGTGGCGGGCGGCGCGGTTGTGGTCGTAGCCGATCCGCCGCCACTGGAAGTCGTCGTCGTCGTGGTGGCAATGGGCTGGGTGGTCGAAGTTGCCGCCGCCGCCTCAGCGGCTAGCCGCGCCGCCTCTTCTTCCTGGCGTTGTCTCTCCGCTTCGAGGCGTCGCGCCTCCTCTTCGGCCGCCTGGGTGGTTACGAGGCCGTCGTAGACGACCTGGGCTTCGGCGAGATCGGCGTAGAGCTGCCCGGCGAGGGCCTCGAGTTCTGCGGAGTTCTCTGCCTGTTCCTGCACGGCCTCGTCGAGGCGAACTGTTTGCCGCTCGAGTTCTTCGCGGAACGCTCGAAGCTCATTCACGACACCGGTCTCGACTCCGTTTACCTCTTTCAAGTACTCCGAAGCCGCTTTGTAGTCGTCGTTGGTGCCGGAGATCAGCGCGAGCAACTGGCCTGCTGAGGCCGAGCTGATGTACAACTCGACCGCAACTTGTTCGAGACTTGCCTCCAACTCCGTGAGTCGCACCCTGGCGAATTCGATCGAGTCCTGGAGCTGTGAGATCTCGTGTTCGAGGGCAAACTGGCGGGCGTAGGCCTCCTCCACCTTGACCCCGAGGCTTGCCGACTCGCTGACGAGTGTGTTGACCTCATCCCGGGCGCGCTGAACCTGCTCGTCTGTTACCTGGGCCACAGCCGGGACTGCGAGTGCCAGAACGAGGAGTCCTGAGAGGAGTCGGGCGGAATATTTCATGGGGATTGGGGAGTCGTCAGGACAACTACGTCCTGGTCCAAGGCTATCCGTCCTTCTTCGATTAGCAAGGTGAGGTGCGCTTTCACCGACCGCTCGGCTAGAGGGTGAAGACTCTTATCGACCTCGCGATACACGATCTCCAGCACTTCTTCGGCATTGCTCGCTCCGGCCACGATGGCGTCGAAGACCTCTTGATGCCGCTGCAGTCGGTGGGCGAGGTACCAGTCGATGACCTGGTCCGGGTTGGTTATCTCCTCACCATGGCCCGGATAGAGCCGCTGTAAACCGGTGCCCCGCAACTTCTCCAGCGACCTGAGGTAAGGGCCGACCTCTTCGACCATCACCGACGAACCGCCAATTATGTGATCGCCGCTGAAGAGGACGTTCCCGGACCGGAAACACAGGTGATCCCCGGAATGGCCCGGCGTGAACACAACCTGCAACGTTTCCTGCCCGAACTCGATCGACGAACCTTCCCCGACTCGCTCGTCGGGGTCGAAATGAGGGCCGGGCGCGTAACCCAATGCCGCCACCGACAGATCCCGTGCCAGTGGGTTGGCCATCGGCGCATGGTCGAGGTGGGTGTGAGTGACCAAAACCGAGCCGACTCTTCTTTCGCCCACACGTTCCAGTATCGAGGTCTCGTGGACACGATCGAGTGGCCCGGGGTCGATGACGATGACGTTCCCGGACCCGTCATCGATGAGCCAGGTGTTGGTACCCGGGCCGGTAAAAGGTCCGGGGTTGTTGGCGAGAACCCGCTCGATTCTCATTGCGGGCTCCGGTAGCGCACCATCAGCTCACCGTCGCTGGCGACAGGTTCGATCACGGTCAGCCCATCCGCTCCCACGGCAGCAGCAAGAGCACCTTCGACGGTGGAATGACGGCTCAGCCAACGCAAATGGGACATCGTCGGGAGAATCATCTGCCAGGTCCCCTGCCGGACCTCATCGATGCCGCGCCGCGGCGTCACCCAGGCGTGGCCGACAAGCTCCTCGGAGTCGAGGACTATTTCGGGGTCGTCGTCGATGGCCACCAGGTAGAACCGGGTATCGAATCGAGTCGGCGCTCCCTCCGGTGTTACCCAGCGTGAGACGAGGGTCATCCGTTCGAAACCCGGAGCGATCCCCGACGAGTTCCACCAGTCGACCATTTGCCTGCCTCTGACGCGCGGTGAAGGCACGAGCCCGGTGCTGGTAACCAGGAAGCCAACCTCTTCCGCCGTCTCCCGAATCCCCGCCATCCGATGCTCGGAGTCGTCGAATGCAGGGTCGGGGACGAAGTCACAACTCTCGAGAGCACCTCCAGGGAACACCATCAAACCGCCGAAGAAACCCCGCGAAGGCCGTTGCACCATCAGGACTTCGATTCCCGATCCCGACGAAGGGCGGATGACCAGGACCGTTGACGCTGCGCGAACCGGGACATCTGACATCGCTCCATCCTAAGAACGCTGGGATAGATGCCAAACTGCTGATCGATGGACCAGAACCAGTTGCTTCGCGGGCTTCCCCAGGTCGACACCCTTGCCTTATCCCTGCAAGCCGACCTGCAGAGCCCAGCGGAAAGGGTCCAGATCGCTCGTAAAGCTGTCGAGATCGCCCGGAACCTGCTGATCGCTGGAGACGAAGCCGACGTCGGGGAGATTGCCAGGTTGATCGCCAGGTCTGCACTTCTGCATCGGCCGGTGCCGTTCATCAACGCCACCGGAGTCATCCTGCACACCAACCTCGGCCGCGCTCCGCTGTCGGAGCGTGCGGCTGCCGCCGCCAGCACCATTGCTTCGGGATACTCCAACACCGAACTCGACCGGGAGACCGGTGAGCGGGGCCAGCGCGGCGGCCGTACCCGCCATCTGCTCAGACTCCTCACGGGCGCCGAGGACGCATTTGTGGTCAACAACAATGCAGCTGCTGTCCTGCTCACCCTTGCGGGCCTGGCTGCGGGCAGATCGGTGCCGGTATCCCGGGGTGAATTGATCGAGATCGGAGGTTCCTACCGCCTGCCCGACGTGATGAAGGCGAGCGGAGCGAATCTGGTCGAGGTGGGGACCACCAACCGAACCAGGGCCGGCGACTACGAAACGGCACTGCAGCTCCACGATTGCGGAATGGTGCTGAAGGTTCACAACGCCAACTACGAGATCTCCGGCTTTGTCGAAGAAGTCGAAATCGTCGACATCGCGGCGGTCGCCCGGGGCATCCCGGTGGTGTTCGACATCGGATCCGGTCTGCTCGACACAGAAACACCATGGCTCGAGACGGTCCCAGCGTGGGTGGGAAAGGAGCCGGGGGCGCGACAGTCTCTCGACAACGGTGCAGACCTGGTTCTCTTCAGTGGGGACAAGATGCTCGGGGGACCTCAGGCCGGCATCATCGCGGGAAAGGCCGGTCTGGTCGACCGGATCCGCCGCCATCCCATGGCCCGAGCGGTGAGGGTCGACTCTGCGACGGACGCAGCCCTTGCCGCGACGCTGGAGTCGTATGCAGAAGGCAATGCCGTGGAGATTCCCTTCTGGAGGATGTCGACGGCATCCGTCGGAGAGCTGGAAGCGAGAGTCGGATCGGTTCAGTCGTCGATCGGTGGTGAGATCGAGACCGGTGAATCTCTGGTCGGCGCCGGTAGCGCTCCTGGTGCTCGGATCCAATCTCCTTTGTTGCGGATCACAGGCCGCCAGGATGCCTTCCTCTCTCTGGTGCAGCACGAGACGCCGGTTTTGGTCCGACGCGACCGCGGCGACCTCATTCTCGATCTGAGGACGGTCGACCCCCGAGCAGACGAAGCTCTGGTTGCTGCGCTGCGCAAATGCCTCTGATAGGCACCGCCGGCCATGTCGACCACGGGAAGTCGACTCTCGTCCTGGCCCTGTCGGGCCGCGACCCGGACAGGTGGGCTGAGGAAAAGCGACGCGGGCTCACCATCGACCTCGGCTTCGCCTGGGCGGATATAGGTGGCGGCGTGGAGGTCTCCTTCGTCGATGTTCCCGGACATGAGCGGTATCTAAAGAACATGCTCGCCGGTGTGGACGCAATCGACATTGCGATCCTTGTGGTGGCCGCCAACGAGGGATGGATGCCTCAGACCGAGGAGCATCTTGCCGTTCTCGACCTGCTCGGGGTCTCCGGCGGTGTGGTGGCCCTGACCAAGGTGGACACGGTTGACAACCGAACCGCAGAACTGGTGAAAACGGCCGTCGGTGACAAGCTGGAAGGAACTGTGCTGGCGGGATCTGTGGTCGTCCCGATAGCCGCACCGAGCGGGACCGGCATCGACGAGCTCCGGGCCGAGCTGCACCGCCTCAGTCAGGAGCTGACACCACCCGACGGCGAGCGGCCCCGGCTCTGGGTCGATCGCTCGTTCTCGGTGCCGGGAGCCGGCACCGTGGTGACCGGGTCACTTCGCGGCGGCGGCTTCGCCACCGGTGACGTGGTCCGGATCTATCCGGGCAGCCACACAGCGAGAATCAGGTCGCTGCAGTCTCACGAAAAGGAGGTCGACCGGGCGATGCCCGGGACGAGGGTTGCGGTGTCACTGGTAGGGCTGGAAGTCTCCGAGGTCGGACGCGGCGACATGGTTGCCAGCAACGGCCAGTGGCGTACGACGGACCGGCTCGTGGTGTCGATCCGGCCCGCGCGGTACATAGATGAAATCTCCGCCCGCGGGGCGTATCAATTGCACATCGGCACGGCCACGCTCAACGCAAAGATCCTGAAACTGGATGGAGACAGAGCCCTGATCTCAATCGATCGACCGGTGCCAGTAGCGATCGGAGATCGATTCATCTTGCGGGACACCGGACGGCGGAGCGTGATAGCAGGCGGCGCGGTCCTCGACCCCGCGCCGTCGCCCCGATCGCTGACAGCCAGGATCGACCCCCAAGAGCCCTCGGACACGAGAGCAGCGCGATTGCTCGAGGTGCGGGGCATGGACCGCTTTGCTGACATCGTCAACGACAGCGGCGGTGGGAGCCCAGCAGATTCGGTGATCGTGGGCGACCTCGTGATCTCTTCGTCGCGCCTCGAGCAGCTGGTGGATGCCGCAGAGCAGAAAGTGCGCCTCGACCATGAGGAAAGGCCGATGCGCAGCGGGATCCCGATGGCGACCCTCGCCGGGGCACTGAATGCCCCACGGTCCATCGTGGAGAGAGCCGTTCAGGATTCCGCTCTGCTCGAAGTACGGGGGCCCGACGTCGCACTCAAGGATCACGAGGCTTCCCTCGACCCCGATAAGGCAAAGGCGTGGAAGGAGGCCCGCTCGAGACTGTCGGCAGGTTTGGCGGTGCCGACAGTCGGCGAGCTAGGTATCGACACCGAATTGCTCCATTTGCTCATTCGCCGCGGAGATCTGGTGCGCGTCAGCGAAAACCTCGTTTACCTACCGGATCAAATCGGAGGCATCATCGGAGTTGTGGCCGGACTCGGAGTTCCGTTTGGCGTCGGTGAATTCAAGGACGCCCTCGGATTGTCGAGGAAATACGCAGTCCCCATCCTCGAGTGGCTCGACGACCGTGGCTACACGATTCGACGCGGCGAAGGACGGTTCCCCGGACCCGGTTCAGGAAGCGGTCGTTAGCGTTTTCCGCTCGCCTTCGGTGAGGCCACCCCAGATCCCGAATGGCTCCCGGATGTCGAGAGCATGGGACGAGCAGGGATCCTGTACCGGACAAACCCCGCAGATCGCCTTCGCTTTCAGTTCCCGCCGCTCACGGTCGTCCTTACGCTCGAAGGTGGATGGCGGGAAGAAGAGGTATGCATGATTCCCGCGGCACAGAGCTCTCAGGGTCCAGTCGTCCTTATGTGGCAATGGTTCCTCCCTAGCCTTATTTCTGCAACAACCGGATCGAAGCTAATCGACTGGGACGCAGGGCACAAGGAAAAAGCTGGAAGGTGGTTGTTTGCGAATCTCCCGGATTCAGGGTTGCACCGGCTCGACTTCGAGGAACAGCCCGTCCACCCCCGACACCAGGATCGGATCCCCTGCCGCCAGACCTGCCTCACGGTGTGCGGTGGCCCTCCAGCGCGATCCGTCGACTTCGACTATCCCTTCCGGATCGAAATCTGAAACGGCCGCACCCGTTTTCCCGACAAGGCTCTCCCTGCCGATCGTCTGCGTCGACAGCCGGCTCCGCTGCACCGTTGGCATCGCCAGAAGGAAGAAGAATAGGGCAGCCAGGACCGAAAGGAGGATGAGCCACCACCGGGGGTCGATTTGACCGGAGCCGTCGACATAGAACATGCCACCCACTTGGAGCACGATCGCGCCCAGAAAGGTGAGGAAGATCACGCCGCCTCTCTGGTAGGCAGTGGTCAGGAGGATCCAGCCCAGGATCGTTGCTGCCAGCGCAGCAGGACGTACCGGCAGGTTGACAACTCCCCAGGATGCGAGCCAGAGTGAAAGGGCGGCAACGCCGGCGGCCACGCCGGGACCGAGGGCATAGAACTCGAAGGTCACGAGGGTCAGCCCGACCACGAGGAAAAAGAACGCGGCTTCCGGGGTGGCGGCTAGCCGGAAGAATCGGGTGATCAACCCCGGGTTGCGAAACGTGACAGTTCTCAGCGTCAGTCCGTCGCCGGTTCCCTCGAATTCGACGAGCGTAGAAACAACCACGTCGCCATTTGCACTGGGCAGGATCTGGCCGTCCAGACTCTGGAGGTACTGACGGATGGTGGGCTCGAGCCCGATCCCGGTTTCCTCAGCCATTGCCTCCTCACCCGATGCCCCTCCCACGCCCGCGATGACTGGATCGCGTCTTCCGATGATCGTGCCCGGTGCAGCAGCCACCACCGGCGCGCCCTCGACCAGGCTCGCCACACCGCCGAAGGCTTGAGCAGGAGCCGGGCCGAGCCATACGGCCAACGGCAGCGGCGGTTTTGCTATCAGCTCCTCGAGTTGATCGAGAAGGGGCTCATCGAGGACCGCTCGGGAGTTGATCTGTAGAACGGCAAGCTCCTGTCCATCTTCGGCGGCTGCGCCGATCGAATCGATCATGAACTCGAGAGCAGATGAGTCGAGCGGGCCGCTGACGTCGATCACATCGATTCCCCCTCCATCCCGCTCGGAACAAGCAGCAAGCACGAACGCGATGATGATTACCAGAAAGAGAGAGCGACGCACCAGCGCAGGTTAGGAAGCCAAACTCGCCTACTCCATTCCGGCCTATGATCGGTTCATGTCAAGCGCACTTGTGATTGCCGATGCCCAATGGGTCGTCGACGAGGTGGCGTCTGCACTCAGCTTTGGCGACTGGCAAATCGAGACCCTCGCCGACCCGCGCCTGGCGGCAAGAACCGTGAAGGAATCGCTCCCCGAAGTCGTCATCATCGACCTTCAGGTTCACTCGATGGGAGGCATGGCGATAATCCGCGCTATCCGGGAAGTCTTCCAGGACTCACCTCCGCCACGAATGGTGCTCCTCCTCGACCGCTCCGCTGACACCTTCATCGCACGCCGCGCCCGAGCCGACGCCTCGGTTGTCAAACCATTCACCGCTGCCGAACTGCGCGCCGTAGTGGCTCCAAGAGCCGCCGGTGCCGGGCCTACCGGCGCCGCTGACACGGAATAGCACTCCCCCTCGTGGCAAGCGTTAGCCGTGAGTGTTTCCCCTGGGGAATTCTTGATGCACCCACGCTGCCTGCGAGTATCATGTAGTCAGCCGTGGGAGGAAAAAGGGGAACTGTTATGGCCGAGTACGACGGAAAGCTCCGGATAGACGGGGACTCCGACCAGCCGATGAACGTTACGATCGACCTCACCGGGGATCGGATGAAGGTGATGGCGGGAGATGTCGAGGTCGCTGACTGGTCGCGCGAAGAGTTCCGGGTACGCGCCCTCTCCGACGGATTCCACATTCGGGCCGAAGGCGAAGAGGTAGTGCTCGACATTCGCGAGGATGCCCGGTTTGCCATTGAACTCGGGCTGAAGAGTGCACATCCGACATTGCGTCGCCGGATGGCAGCGCTGATGCGCGACGAGGCCTGAGCACCTAAAGGGCCTCTGCTGGCCGGCCAGGACCGACGGGTTGGGTCGAACTGATTCAGCCGGTGGCGATTACGGTCCCATAACCATGGGCCAAGATCTACATCCGCGCTGCCGCGCATGGCTTCGGGCCTGCCCCCTAACCGTTATCTCACTCACTCGCTGAAATGGGTGCCGAGGTCGACTGCGAGCGGATCGGAACCGGGTGGCTGGGGCAGCCCGTCAATTCGCTCACTTCTCTGATCTTCGTCGCGGCCGGTGCGATGATCGTTAGCCGTCGACCGGAGCGTGCCTGGGTCGGGGTGGCGGTGGCGGCAACCGGAATCGGATCGTTTCTCTTCCATGGGCCGATGCCGGAAGGCAGCCAGTTGGCCCACGACGTGTCCCTGGCCTGGCTCCTGGCAACCGTTCCGGCCGTCGGCACCCGATGGGCTCGATGGATCGTATTGCCCGGCCTCGTTGTCATCGGCGCATTCCTTGCCCTAGCCCCCTCACTTGCCGACCCGCTATTCGTCGCACTGACCGCGACGGCCCTCATCGTACTGGTCAGGCGTGACCGCTCGGTCGCGACGATTGGACCACTCGCCCTTCTCATCACTAGTTCCATAGTCGGCAGACTCGGAGCCACCGGATGGCCGCTCTGCGACCCGGACTCGCTGTTCCAGCCGCATGCCCTCTGGCATCTGGGAGCAGCGGCGGCGGTGACGTGGTGGGCTCTGGCAGCCCCAGCCGGGACCCCAGGACTGGAATCGGTCGAGCACCCGCCCGGATGAGTTGGGGGTTCCTGCCGATTGACGTCTTCTTGACACGGCACGGTTCCCGGGCCATGGACCAACAGGAATGTCGTAGTGTTTCTGCGTTCGACAAGCCATCTGAAGGGTGTGAGCGATGATCCTCGATTTGTTCTCGGAGTTGAATTGGCTGGCCGTCGTGGTGGCCACGATTGCCTGGTTCGCCTTTTCCGCCATCTGGTATTCGGTGCCCCCGTTGAGTAAGGCCTGGGCCAGGGCAGCCAAAGTGGACACGTCCGGTGACGGCCCACCCCTCGCGATGCTGTTCATCCCGACCCTTATCGGCTACTTCGTGACCACCATTGTCATCGGCTTGCTGGTCGCAGGCCTCGGGGTTGACACGCTTGCCGACGGCATGATCCTTGGTGCTGTGCTCGGTGTTGGTTTCGGAATGGTCGGTGCGCTGGTCAACCAGGTCTACGAAACCAAAGGCAACTCGTACTGGCTGATCAACGGGATCAACGCGGTGATTGCCTACGCCATAGTCGGCGCAATCCTGGCCGTCTGGAACTAAACCGGTCACCCTCCAGGAATGGCCTGCGAACGGTTGTGGCTATCGGACGACCTCGTAAACCTGCTTCTGGATGCCATTGGAATACGCCTCGTGCTCGACCAAGTCCAACTTGGTGAGGTCTTTGTCGGCCCCGCTGAATAGGCGCTTGCCCGCTCCCAGCAATATCGGGAAGACCAGCAGGTGATAGCGGTCAACCAGGCCGGCATCGGCAAGACTGGCACCCAAAGTGGCACTGCCGTGTATCGCGATAGCACCGCCTTCGGTCTCTTTCAGTGCCGCCACGTCATCCGTTGACCGAAGCACTGTCGCCGGCCAGCCCGGGTTGTCGGCGGTGAGCGTGGTCGAAACGACGTATCGGGGCATGGCGTTGTATTCCGCGAACTCCTCCATTGTCGGCCATACCGGAGCGAACTCCTCGTAGGTCTTTCGGCCGAACAAGAGGGCGGTTGTCTCTTCCTGTTCTTTGGCCTTGATCTCATACGCCGCCTCGTCGAACTCGACCGTCTTGAACGTCCATCCGGCGCTGCGATGCTCCCCGCCGCCGGGCGCCTCCATAACGCCGTCAGCGGACACAAACGCCGTAACTATCAGGGATCGCATGTTCTCTCCTCGTCTTTTCGTCGTCCGGGATTCCGGTTACCTCTGAAACGAACCTGGGTCATCGAAATCGACAGGACAGATCATTTTTCTTGTCCCGGCCGGAAAACGAGTGGGCCGGTCCGTGGGTCAGCCTTCGGTGGTTGCCGCCAGGATCCGGGCCAGTTCGGCGGGTTTGCTGACCATTGGCCAATGGCCTGAGTCGATGTCGACGAACGAGACATCGGTCGCCCGGGCGAGCTCGGGGACATCACCTCCGTCGATCCATTTCCTGGCATCTGCGGGGCTGTATTCAGGGCACACCAGTACCACTGGGAGGTCATAGCGCCTGTCGTCCATCAGTTGCACCAGACCTTGGGACACACCCTCGGGGACGGCTACCGCCGCCGAGGCGATGCGGTCCCGCCCGGCCGCGTCGAGGTCGGCCGAGTCCGGGCCCTCGAATGGTTCCCAGCCGGGGAAGGCCATGACCCCGTCGGCAGAGGGGAAGAAGTCAGCGTAAGTCTCGCCATCGGCGGCCGGAAAACCGCCGATGAGCACGACACGGTCGATTGCATCGGGCCGTTGGTCGGCGACCAGCCAGGCGAGGGTGCAGGCGGCCGAGTGACCGACGACCATGGGGCGATCGGCTCCGTCGACTGCTTCCAGCACGGCAGCAACCTGGTCGGTCAGGGTGGCGGTCGTCGACGTATCGTCGACGCCAGGCAGGGCCACCGCGTGGGCGCTGTGGCCCAAGCGATCCAGCTCGGCAACAACCTCTGCCCAGATCGACCGGGGAAGCCACAGGCCCGCAATGAGAATTATGTCCATTCCCCGAACACTAGATCCGGGCTGGGACATTTCTCGAAGATCGAAACCCTTTGGTGGGGCGACCTAAAGGCCGCCCCACCCGTCCCCTCCGTTGAAATCTCAGCGGGGCCCGGCCCGTCGATCTGGAAGATCGTGGTCGTCCCGCTCACCTCATTGCCGACGATGAGCAAAGGCATGCCGTTTGGGCTGTCCTCGTGGGCGATGAATACAACCCCTCTGGACCGAGGTCACCAGCAGTGCCAGCCTCGGCATCGCCAGCAAAGTCGCGGTGGTTCACCCGCATCAGCCATGAGCTGGTGTGTTGTCTGATCATGGTCCCCGAACTTAGAAAGACCGGGTGAACCCGAGGTCAACGAAAAGGGTCCGAGATCAGACAATCCATCTTTTTTGAGTCAGCTAGTGGCCTAACCGCGCAACGATCGGCTTCAGTCGCAAACCACGCCGAATGTTGGGCGTCTAGGTGCACCTCTGCCGGCGGTTTGGACCGATGGTGCAGTCGAACCGGCACCGCAACATCGTCGAGTTCGGGACAATCACCAACACCTTGGCCGCAGTCGGTGAAGTCACCCAAGACCTGGTGCGCGCCCGGTGCACCCACCGGCTCCTCAGACCTCAAACGGCTGAGTCACCCGGTGACCTCTCCTGAAGGCGACGCCCGTTGTTCGGACACTAACCGGACAAGGCCTAGTCTCCCGATGCGACTAATCGCCACTCAGCAAGCAAACTCCACCTCTAAGCCGATCGGACAGACAGTTGAGGATGTGAGTGGCGAGCCTCTCAGCCCGGGTGATTCATCGACTGGAGGATCGGAACCAGCACTCGTATTGGGTCTTCGGTCTTGTAGGGCAAGATCGAGGCTGTCTGATCGGTTGGCAGGCGGGGCAGGCGGGGAGCCAAAACCCGCAGTTTCGGTCGGCTGGCGGACATGAACTCGGCGCACACCTCCCCGGCCCCCTTGGCCGCGGCGTACTCGACCAAAGCCTCGTCGTGACTCTCAACCGCGATCGACGAAGGGTAGAGGACAGCAAGGTCGATCTTTGGCTCCGCCGAACAGGATTCGACGACGTTTACGAACCCTCTGACATAAGCGCCACAGAACTCTTCAAAGAGGAGGTGATCGAAACCCTTCATGCGGCGTTCGAATATCCGTGGAGTCGCGTAGTAGTACACATGACTTGCTCTCCAACCGTCCGAGGCCATCTCATCGATGACGGGCGACGGGTCGGCGATATCGAGCTGACGGGCCTGAGCCCTCCCCCCGGCCTCGAGGATGTCGGCCACCACTGCCTCAGCTTCGATCTGGCCCCGGTGCCAGGTAAGGAGCACATCCGCCCCGCCTGCCGCCAATAGCTTGGCGGTGAGCTCACCCAAACCACGAGAGCCACCGACCACCAAAGCCTTTTGGTGGGCGAACGCCGAGGAAGGCACAACGTCTTTCAGCGCTTTAGTGGTAGTTTGAGTGGCCGGGCGAGGCGGAGAGAACGCTTGAACCTGGCCGGCAATCCGACCACCGGTGACGTCGAGCTGCACAATCGAGACTCTCTGGTCGGCTCGTGTGACTTCCCAATCCAAAGCGCCGGGGTCTCCGTCATGTTCCACGGTGACGTCGATAGAACTGAGGAGGGAGTGCCGCCCAGGGCATACCATCCCTACCAGTCGCGACACCGCGCCGAGCTGAGCCATCAGCACTCCACCAAGATGTTGGAAAGCGAATGGATATTCTATGGTGAGCCAGTCGTCATCCCGGGGAATCGACAACGTCCCTCTCATGCCGGCCATCTCGGAGATGCTGAGGTCGGATGGTTGGCCGGAAAGGGTCGAGTGAGAACGGTCGTCTTCGGTTGCTGGGCTCTCTGGACCCAGGCGCAGGACGATGTCCATTAGCTTGGTTCCTCGAGTGGAAACCGTTAGCCGGGCCGTGTGCTCGTCATCTCGACTGTCATGTAGGTCTACGTTCTCGTCGAGGAATACCGGCTTCCGAAACGTTGCGGTGATCCGTTCAACACCACCCGGGTAGGTGGAGAGGAACCCATCGATCGCCCAGAGCACCAAATGCACTCCGTGAACCACCTGACGTCCGACCATCGATCGGCGGGCCGATAGTGGATCGATGTGGACAGGATTGTGGTCTCCACTCGCTCGCGCGAACTGCAGCTGATCGTCATGGTCGAAGGCACGACTGGTGAGTTTCACGCCGATCCGGCTTTCCGATGAGACGTCCCGACGTACCTCACGACATAGGGGTACTAGAGCTTGGATTCGATCAGGGAGCGAAGTGCTCCGACGTCGCTCAGGGTCGCGAACTCGTCACCGGCGAACTGAATGCCGAACTCCTGCTCGATTGCGAACATCAACGTGACATGGGCGAGGGAATCCCAGCCCTCGATGTCAGTCGCGGTGGTTTCGTCACTCAAATCATTGGGATCAACGCCGAGGACGTCATGGAAGATCCGGTGCAAACGCTCCTCAGGCACTGAGAACCTCTATCATTGGGTTCGGCGCAGGTCGTTCCGTCAGCGGGAATTCCCAGGTTGTCATCTCGGCGCCTTCCGATAGCAGGTCGAAACCGTGCCGGGCATATAGATCCGCCACCTGTCCATTCTTGGCGGATGGCACATAAATGCCGCGGACTGTTGCGGCACCGAGTTCCGCCCCGCGTAAGAAGATGTGATCGAGCATGGTGGTCTCAGCAGTGCGACCGATTACACGACAGCTCATAAGCATGGTGTCGATGACAAATGCGTCTCCGGTCAACTTCGCAATGACGACACCCACCAGCCCGTGGTCGGCCAGCCGATCCGACAGCTTGAGGTAGAAGCAGACGAAAGCCGGGTCGGCCATCATCTGTTTGACCGTGGCTCGATTGTGGCGGCGACTGGTCAGATTGAACTGGTTGGTCTTGCCGATCAATTGAACGATGCGGTTCAGGTGGAGTTCGTCGAAGTCAGCAACGATCGCCTCCATCTCCAGGCCCTGGAGAAAGTCATCGAGAGAGGACGCCTCCGCCTCGGCCTCCTTTAGCAAAGCACGCGCCCTGTACTGGGACGCCCGATTGCGGTCGTCGTTGGTGAACCCCATCGTCTCGAAGAATGGGTAGGAGCTGAGGGTCGACACGAAGTAGGCAGGGTCCGCCGGAAGTTGGATGACGTCGACTTCGGGCAAGGCTGCTCTCACTGCGGCTCTCTCAGCGGGTTGGTCGTCAACAAATGTCAGTGCATCTGTGGACAGGTCCAACGAGTTGGCGATACGGGTCAGGTTCTTGGGTTTCGGTTCCCAATTGGCAACGAAGGCAGCGATATCGTCGAGTTTGAGGCGCATGTCAGGGTGCTGCTCGAAAGGCTCTCTAGCGGTTGCCTCATCGTTCTTCGAGCACACCGCCAGGATGACCCCGCGGTCTTTGAGAGACAGCAGGTAGTCCTGAAAGGCAACGAAGGCTTTGCCTTCGGCCCCCGCCCCCAGCTTGATACCCCCGAGGCCGTCCTCGCCGATGACCCCACCCCACAGCGTCCCATCGAGGTCCAACACCAGGCACTTCCTAGTCAGGCCAAGGCTGGCGGCAATCACCGCGATCAGTTGCCTGGCGAACAGCGGGAGGGCATCGAGGCTCACCGCCTGTTTGGCCAGCATCCAGTAGCGCGGGTCGTGCCACCGGCTCTTTCCAAAATGGCTCGCAAGACGCTCCGCGCTAACGATCACCACTCTCTCACCGGCCGCATTGCCCAACCGTTGATTGAGCTCCTCCAGCATGGATGATCGGGATCCACGCAAACGACGGGACAGATTTCCGAAGGGATCCTCGTGCGGAATCACGAAATCGGTTTGGACAACTGTGGCATTGGATCTTTCCCCGAGATGATCCCAGAGGGCCGTCCAGTGCTGCAGCTCGTTGGCGATGGCCTTCTCCGGGTCATCGCTGTAGGTGGGAAGTCCGATCTCATGCTGGTCAACCGCGACCAGGACGACCTCAGGGTCTGAGGCATAGAGACTGCTGGATTCGTCGAGGATCTCTTGCTGGTATTGGTTGTAGCCCGCTTCGTAGATCTCGAGGTAGAGACCCCGGCGAAGAGCCATCAGCCGGAGTAGGTCTGTCAGCTGGCTCGTCGTGTAACTCCCCAAAACCGCCAGCCTGACGGTTCGCGACACGTTTGGCTGCACCTTTTCCAGAATCATTGGCAGGAGTTGGGCAGCGCCGTACCAGCTTGGATAACTATCGCCTCCGTCCGTTACGCGCAAGCACCATTCGAGTGCTTGTTCGCAATTCCCTTCCTCGTAGTGTTTGCGGGCCAATTCGAGGGAGATCGCCGCAGGTGGTACCTCGGAGCTCCGCGCTTGTCGCAATAGTTCGTTCAGCTCGGAAGAGCGCCCTACCTCTTGTTCACTGAGAACCGTCACTCTTTGCCGACTTTCTCAGCACGTGCGGCCTCGGCAGCCGCCCTTGCGCTAGGAGCGACCACAAGCCGGGGCGAGGTGGATACCAACGTGGCATTTGGCGGCACATCGATGTAGACGACGACATTTGCGCCGATCCGGGCGCCGTCTCCCACTGACACCTTGCCGAGCACTACCGCACCAACACCGAGCTCCACGTCGTTTCCGATGACAGGTCCCTGGTCGCGGGTCACCCCACGTCCAGCATTGCCGATGGTCACGTTTTGATGGATCAGGCACCGGTCGCCGATGACTGCATGTGGGTGAATCACAATTCCACCTTGGTGCGCAAACGTCACCGCCTTGCCTACGCGAGTTCTCCGCGGAAGCTCAATACCGTGCTGATTGCGTACATAACGATGCGCCGCGAGATAGATACGGTCCAGAATCTTTCCGACGAACTTTTCCCCGAACGTCCGGCGGGGGAAAGCCAACGTCCACTCGCCGAAACGGTGGGTGGCGATGGCGCGGAAACCAGGTTTGGTCCAGTCTTTCCGGTAGAAGCGATACTCGGTCCGGATCGACTCCACAAGCTCTCTGATACCGGGCCGGGACACACCACTAAGACCGTTCCCGGCCCCGTTACCCGCAGTCGAACGCGATGTCACTTTCCAGTCCCCATTCCACACTTCTCCTGAGAATGCTACTGCTACCCGCCTGTAATCGCCGAAGCAGTGCCGACAGGTACTCGGGCGTGCGCATCAGCGCTCGATGACCCTCGCCACAGCACGCTGGGCGCGCTTTCTCTGGCGACCGGTGGCCCACTTACGGAGAAGCACTTCCACCGCCTCTTCGGTTCCGACCCGCTCCAACACCCCCCGGTAGGGATCCCACTCCAGTTTCTTGCTCAGGCACTGTGCACTGAAGAGGCGAACTAGACGTCGACTGCGCCAGTCTCGCCAAGCCGCCTGATCAAGGCCTAGCGCGCCAAGGACGGGATGTCGCGATCCCGCTCGGCAGAGGGCGTCTCGTTGCCAGCAGGTAGACAGCGGGCAGCTGCGCCAAGGCGAAGATAATGTGGCTCACATAGTGATCCCATGACTGTTCGGGCGAGAAGGAAAAGATCGGAATCGGCAGCACTGTGAGAATTGCGCCCACTACCAGGTTCAGGGCGACGACCCAGACGAGGATCGCCCACCACAATGCCCGTCCAGGGCGGACCATCCACCATACAGCCAGGATGACAGCGGGCAGGATGGCGGAGATCATCTCCGGGGCGCCGAGAGATATCCCTGGGAACTCGCGAAAGTTGTGGTAGACGGCGCCAGCGGTCGACACTCCCAGAGCGGCGACCATCAAGAGCCGGCGAAAAGCATCGTCACTGGCCTGTCTCATGAACCCTCGACCCCGGAGACCGGTGACTCGCCCGCTGCGGGCCCGTCCGGTTCACCATTACATACGTCGGTGTGCCGTCTTCGCCACTGGAAGTCACGTATCTCGACGACTATGTCGGAAAGCCCGCACCAGTTCTGCATCTCATTGCCGAAGAATGCCTCCCCGGCTTCCTGGAGTCCCAAAGGGACGATCACGCTGCGTTCGACTATGGGGATAATGCACCTGTTTCGATTGACGTCTGTTGCTCGATCTCGCTCGGCCATGCCGGGAAGCAACCCATCTTCCCGACGCTCAGAATAGGTGGACCTGAGAGCCCGAACACCCGTGACGATGATGACGGCATGGACCAGGATCCAAGCGATATAGAAGGCCGGGGGGTAGCCGTTGGCTATCCAGACCAAGTCGTCCACCACCCCTCTGATCAACTCGACGCCGAGGACCGTGTGCACGAGGATGCGGTTCCCCCAGGCGTTTCTTCACCGTGTTCCTCCTGGTCGGCTGGTTTGGTCTGGTATAGCATCGCGCCATGTCTGCACCAACGATCTGCGAGAACGAAGAGACCCGATGATGGATCCGTCAGCCGGAGGCGAACTGCTTCCCGTGACCACCACTTCTGAGGACGCCCGCCGTCGGTTCGAGGATGGGCGTCATGCGGCGTTCCACTACCAAGCCGCCCAGGCCAGGGAGCACCTCGACGCCGCCATCGCCGCCGACCCGAACTTCGTCCTCGCCTACCTCCACCGCGGCGGCATGTCGCTTCCGAGCGAGCGGAAAGAGTACTTCGATCTGGCCGGTGCCAACCGCGACCGCGTCACCGAGGATGAGGGGCGGATGGTCGACGCCTTCCACGCCTTCCTCTGGGACGGGAGAGTCGAGGACGCGGTCGTCATCTTCAGCGACCTGGCCGACCGTTACGGTGACGACCCCTACCTGCCCACGTACCTTGGCCTGCGCTATTTGCACAACCTCGGCGACCACAAGAGGGCTAAGGAGCAGTTTGAGCGTGCCGTTCTCCGTGACCCATCCTTCTCGCAGGCGCATCACTGGCTGGGACAGGTGGCGTTGGGGCAGGGAGACTACGAGGTCGCAGCGGAAGCGTTCTTGCAGTACGCCCGGATGGCTCCAGACCAGCCCAGGCCATATGACTCCCTGGGCATCCTCTACCTTCATCAAGGTCTGCTGAACGAAGCCGAAGAGCAGTTCGCGGCCGCCCTGGTACGTGAGCCGGGTTTCGTGGACAGCCGAGAGAACATCAGCCGGGTTCAGGTGGAACGTTCCCGGCGCCGACTCGAAGATGCGGTCCGAAGCAGAGACAACAACGCCCTCTCGAAATTATTCACCAGCGCCGCGCAGGTAACGCTTCCCGGTGCGAGCGTTCTCGCGGGAAGCGCGGCCATATCCAGTTACTGGGAAGGAACCTTCTCGGGGAACGGCATCGACACACGTACGGCCGAACTCCATCTGGGATTAGAGGGCGACGTGGCCACCGAGCTGGGACGCTACCGGATCGTCGCCGCCGCAGACGAGACCATCGCCGCCGGGCAGTACCTGACCGTATGGGCACTCACGGTAGAGGGGTGGAAGATCCACCGCTCCATCTGGACATCTGATCGCTAGCTGTGCCCAGGTGTTGAAACGGGATGAAACGACCAAGGTGCTGGTCGGAGGCTGGGGGGAAGGCCTCTGACCAGCACCTTTTGTGGTCGGGACGGCGGGATTTGAACCCACGACCTCAGCGTCCCGAAAGGTGGCGGGTGGTTTCTCCGGATACTGATTTGGACGAATTACCAGGTCACAGCGTATGGGCGGACTGGCGTGGACCCCTCAAACTGTGGGCGGATGTTCGATAAATGTTCGATTAAGATCGCGAAAATTGACGCTATTTCGGATCACCCATCCTGCATCGTTCTCACTTACGATGGGCTGGATGGTTGTCTTCCTACTCATATCCTCTCGGAGTCTCGCCAATGGCCGATGAGCCGTTCGATCTCGCCGCAGCGCGAGAGCAGACCATCGAGGCGATCCAGAAAGAGTATCCCCCGCTGCTCACGTCGGCGCACGTCGCCGAACTCATGCAGTGCACAATCTGGGAAGTCCGCGACCAGGTCCACCGCGGCGAGCTACCCGCGGTGCGTTGGGGTCAACAGTTTCGATTCTTCCGCGAGGAGGTCCTGGCTGTGCTCCTCAACCGGCCGGCAGGGCCCGACGAGGCTCAGTGACGTGGCCGAGGAAGATCCTGAGATCACCTACGAGAAGTGGTACCCCGACGTGCCGCCTGTCATGGACAGCCAAGAGCTCGCCAATCTGCTTTCAGCCTCGGACCAAGTGATCCGGACCTGGGCTCGTGAAGGGGTGATCCCCTCCCATCGAGCTCCCGGTGCCCGCAGGTTCAAGTTCCTCCGCCACGAGATATTCCAGTGGCTCGTCGAGAACCGGTACGAACCGGAGGACGAAGACCGAGCCTCCTCGTAGATCTCACCCTTCACTACACGTGGTCCGCCCAATATTCGCTACCCGCTGATGAATGCCGGTTATCGGGTAGGTGATTCGGTTGGATTCCCACCTGGCGGGTACGCGTTATGCGCTACAAAGTTTAGATCCAGGTTTGCGGACGAAGTTTGCGTCGCGGTTATAGGGGCCGAAGCGGCATGTCGAGTGGGATGATCCCAGGCGACGCTGAGTCCGGGTGGTCGAGGTCGGCCCACTGCGAGATCCGTCGTTTCGTCCTCCTAAAGGGGGTCGCCCGCCCATCTCGCGATCAGGCGAACTGGTTGCCGGGAGGCAGGTTTAGGGGAATCAAACTCATGGCGCCGGGTTAGTCTGGCGCAGTGGAAACCGACCCTGGGTGGGGCGCCGCCTTCAAGTACGGGCTTGTGGCCCTATTCGCTCGCGGTCGCATCTGGAAGCTCCGCCCGGCGATAACGGCAGCCAGAGCCGGGATTCTCGGTTTCATCTATAGCGCCATCGCTATCACCGGCGTCCTGACCTTCCTTGGCGATGCTGAGGAACACGACTATCCCTTCGCTGGATTGATCGTGCTGGCGGCAGCCGTCGTTTCGAGTCTCGCGGTGCTCTTCTTCCGTTACAGGCCACCGGAGCGACTGCGAGCAGGAGCAACGCCGGTCGACCACTTTTTGACCGTTGCGACGATCATCTCGGCCTTCGGCGCCGTTCCGATACTGACGGGGTTCGTAACCTTCTTTCTGGGTGGCGGCTACCTGATGTTCGCGATCGGTTCGCTCGTTTCGCTGGTGCTGCTGCTAGGTCCCGGTCGCCCGACCGAGGGAATGGTCCATCGAGTAGCCGAGAGGCTCGAACCGCCTGTCCCCGCCACGCAGCTATGGAGCGAAATTCTGGATCCAGATCTGACACCACCCTCGTCATCTCATACCAATAAACGCCTGTGAGGGCACCTGGACGCTACGGGAACACCCCGCAACGCGCCCCCCCGTCTCAATCAGGCACGTCTGCGTGGCGTTACGAACCGCTGTGAGAACTCGACGGTTCCGAACCAGATGAGGCCGTCAGGTCATTGATGATGGACGCACGCGCGCGCTTTACCGTCTCGACATCGAATCGGAAGTCTCTACGAGGGGACCCTTCTCGCCATGCGAATCGTCGCCACAAGGCTAAGGCTGTTGGCCCAGAATGGTGACCTAGTACACGGTTGATGAGAGATTGGGCGTAGGCGATGATGGCGGCCTCTTCCCTCCGTTCACGCAAGAGTCTTTCCACGCCTTCTTCCTCTGCCGACACGTCCACCTCTTTGAGCAGATCTGACAGCGCCTGTCTAGAAGCGGCGTCGGCGCGTCTCTTGTCTGCCCTGCTCACCTTCTTGGTTTTCAAATGGGGTCCCTTGCTGACATGCCAACACCAAGGGCACCCCGGTCCGCAGACGGGGTCGGGAACGCCGACGTCTGGCGGCTCATCGAACAGGTCAAAAGAGACAGACAGATAGGAACCCAAGACATTTGCAGTGAGGTGCTCAGATTCTTCGTCTGACGGTTTGAGGTCGTTGGGAAGGCTGGCGGCATGCCGCCTGAGAAAGGACGCGGCACCCTCGGGCGAAGCCAGAACGCGCCGTGCATCGCCCACATCCGTCTTTTCGGCATCTATGAGATCACCAAGCCAGATCAGCAGCCGATACGCCCGGTTGGACGCATCAACCGCTTGACTGAGTCCGATTTTGGCGACTTCCATAAGCAGTCATTCTGACACCGAACGACACAAGAGCAACAAACACGACTCGCGCTACGCACCACCCATAACACCTGGTCTCGGGCGATAACGCCCTTCTCGCCAAAACGAGCAGAACGGCAC
>JBGTCK010000073.1:0-50223 GCA_041748855.1 Acidimicrobiia bacterium | reverse complement strand
CTCGAGATCGACGTCGATCCACCGGAGGCCGGCGATCTCACCCCGGCGAGCACCCGTCATGGCCAGGAGGTGAAGCGCAGCTTGAAGTCGGTGCCCATCGATGAGTTCGAGAAACTGCTTGAGCTCGGGCGGGGTCCAATAGCGCAGTCCGTCTTCTAAGGAACCCGGTCGCGGAGCCTTCGCCTTTTCCGCTGGATTGCGGGGAATCAGCCCGGCATCCAATGCATCGCCCAAGGACTTCCGGACGATGACGTGAACCCCGCGCACGCTCGCCGGCGACAAACCCGCTCCGGTTCTCGCATTACCCCTCTCGAGGAGCTGCTGGTAGAGCCGCACAATCATTTGCGACGTAAGCTTCCCGAGCTGAATCCCACCGAGTTCCGGTGCAATGTGATGGGTGATCGCCGACTTGTATGCCTGATAGGTGGTCGGCTTCACCCTGGTCTTGACGACAGGCAGCCAATGATCGAGCAGCCACTCATCAAACCGCATGGTGCTCGGCTCGACATAGAAGCCGGTGGTCAGCTCGTGGACGAGCCGAGCTCTCACGGCTTCTGCCGCCTTCTTGGTCTCAAAACCCCCGTGCCATTTTTGGCGACGCTTCCCATCGGCCGTGCTCGGGAGTTCGACGACCACATACCAAAGGACACTCCTGCGGCCGTTCTTGCAAGTGCGGACCCGCTTGTGAACGTGCCCGCGCATCAGCTCACTACCGGAGTGAGATCGGTACAAGGATGATCATTACCATGCGCCATGTCGGGACCTCCTATGTAGGTGCCGGCCAGGCCCCGGGGTGTTGTCGCACCGCCGGGGCCATTCCGTAAGTTACAGATATAACATTACAGGTGTGCAGCGGTCTGGTCAAGACTGTCTAAGATCATCCGATGGCACCGATCGTCAACACAGAGGACCTCATCGATGCCAATGCGGTTGCAGCGATCCTCGGACTGGCCAACCGCGAGTCAGTTAGTGCTTACTTGAAGACGTATCCGGATATGCCGAGACCCGTGGTGGAACTCGGCCCCCGACGTCCGCGACTTTGGGTACGTCAGGAAATCGAAGCATGGGCCAAGAAAACGGGTCGCTCCAGCCGTTAACAGTCGAGCAAATTGTGTTTCGTGACTTGCGGGTACGCCGTCACTCCCGCTCTTGTCCCGCATGCCACGCGAGACCGGCTTTGTAGAGGCTGAAGTCGGAGGAGTTGAAGCAAACGAAGATGATCTCAGTGAGTTCGCCAGGACGGTTGCTGATCCAGTCCTTGACCGTGCCGATGGCGGTTCTGGCTGCTAAACCGTTCGGGAACCCATAAGCGCCCGTCGAGATGCAGGGAAATGCGATCGTCCGACAGTCGTGCAAAGCAGCCACGTTCATACTCTCCCGATAGCACGATGCGAGGTGCTCAACTCCCTGTTCAGCTTTGGTCTCGTTCCAAATGGGTCCGACGGTGTGGATCACATGCCGGGAGGGAAGCTCGCCCGCACCGGTAATGACAGCTTCTCCGGTGCGCAACGGCCCTCGCTCGGAGATGATTCGCCGGCATTCGTCCAGTATGGAGGGGCCACCCACCCGATGGATTGCACCGTCCACCCCACCGCCACCCATTAGGGCCCTGTTCGCGGCGTTGATCACGGCGTCCACCTCCAGCTTGGTGATATCGCCCAACAGGGCTTTCACTGTGGTCTCGGGGGCATCTTGGTTGCTCATGGCAGTGGTCTCCTGTCATGCCACCATGTAGCTCTCCTGCCCCGTGAACACCACGATGTCGACGACGATCGCAGTAGGCGGATAGGTACGCGGTCGTTGTCGTTGAGAACTGGCACTGTCGCAGGCTACCCGAATAATTGTCCTGTTGACAAGAACTGACTGCGTGCCCCGACTAGCCGATCGGATCGCTGAAGATCATGACGCCTCTCAGATCACTTCTTGCCCTGTCTTCGAGGGCGTCAACGAGGGTCTGGTCCCCGGTCCGTCGCGCCAGGCCGGCCAGAGATTGGGCCAACACCGACCTGATCACCGGGTCCGCGTATTGGTCGAGTACGGGCGTGAACTTGTCGACAAGGCGTCGCGCCTCCAACGGAAAAGCCAGGTCGGCGAGTTCTTCGATCGTCCGCCTTAGACGGCTGGGCTCTTGGTCGAACGCAGCCGAACTAGCCGCCCGCTCCGCCTTCCCGAACCGGGATCCACGGTAGACGTTCCCCACTCCCAGCCTCGTGTGCCCTTCGCACCGGCCATCACCTTCGAAGTCCGTCGGGTATCGGCACATGGTGCATGCTGTATCAGCCTCGGGTGGATCTGCGGGGACGACCCGGATGAAGATGTATCGGTCTCCACCGCCCAGCATGGAAAACACCCCGTGTTCGGGTGCCAGGGAGATTATTGGCCCGTTCTGATGGGCCGCCGCCAGCAACCCTCTCGCTTCTGAATAGGCAAGTTGGTCGGGAAGCCGTATCGGAAACGGCTGTGAGCACCCCAAATAGTGCTCCTCGCCTTCGATCTCGACGGCTACCCATTGCGGGTGCCGCCGAACTGCGACCGCCGGCTTCCAACTCTCGGTGTCTTCCCAGGCCTTCCTCGCCTCGATCGGTCCTGGTATTGCATACGACATGTCTGTTCTCCTTGTCTGCGCGAGAGCGGATGGAGAACCAAGAACCCTTCCTCGCGGAAGGGTCCGGTTGATGTCTCTGTCTACATCGTCCAGACCAATTCTGGTCTGCCGGCTGTGGCACCTTCCCTTTCAGGTGGTTGCCGGGCTGTCATAGGGCCGGGTCCCTCGAGCCGCTCTCGATGTGTTGTGTTGTCAGTATGACATGTCGCTATGACAGATTCCGGCGAGAACAGACCTCGCTGGTTGATGTGGGTGACGTGGACCCTAGCGAGCAGGTCGTCGGAACGGTGGTTCGATCCGCTGAGCTGCTCCGGATCGATACAACTCGGGTGGACGGCCTTGTCCGCCTCTCCGGCGGTTTCCTGTGGGCTCGACGAAGCCTTCGATGTCCAGAACCTTCTTCTGGAAGTTGCCCTGATCGAGCTCGACGCCCCACACCGTTTCGTAGACGTTGCGTAGATCGCTGATCGAGAACTCGTCTCCGCAGAAGTCGGTGGCGACCGTCGAGTCTTCGATTTCATCTCTGGCATGTTCCAAGGCGTCGTGGAGAATCTGGTTGTGGTCGAATGCGAGAGTCTGAGGAATGGTGAGGGCGTCCACAACCGGGACGATGCGGGCGGCCGCCGCATCTGTGCCCCCAACCGGCGCGGGCAGATCCGGGACTATCGCCCAGAAGGCGACTGACACGATTCGCATACGAGGGTCACGGTCCGGGTCGCCATAGGCTCCGAATTGCTCCAGGCGAACGGGAATTTGGAGACCCGTCTCTTCGTGCAGCTCCCGCGCCGCCGCCTCGGACAGACTCTCGTCCGGGCGAATGAACCCACCCGGTAGGGCGAGTTGACCCTTGTACGGGTCTTCGCCCCGCTCGATCAAAGCAATCCGGAGCGCCCCACGCTCAAGTGTGAATACGACGATGTCGACGGTTACTCCAACGGGAGGGTATTTGCGCGGGTCGTACCCGGATTCAGTGCTCATCCTCGCAGATTACAGATTAATTGTGCTATTGACAATAAGTAACTCAGAGTTATTGTACAAGTCACATGAAAGACGGAAACATGATCAGAACGAAGGTGGAAGGCTCGCTTCTCGGCGGGGCAGTGGGTGACGCAATGGGTCTGCCCGTCGAGTTCTTGACCATGGTGCAGATCCACAGGCTCTATGGAGATCGTGGTGTAGCCGGCTATCCCGAGTCGACTCAACCTGCGGCATTCAGCGACGACACTCAGATGACGCTGTGGACCGCGGAGGGTTTGATCAGAGCGCGGCAGGGTCAGCGCAACTTGGGAATCAGTGACTGGGATCCGGTGGGAGTCGTCAACGGTTCGTATCTACGTTGGTTTCTCACCCAGCGCTCCGGTGTACCGACGCTCGAATCGACCATTGAGGGTGAACCGTTGCATTCCGGCTGGATGATCGACGAACCCGGGCTCTGGGCTCGAGTGGCGCCGGGCAACACCTGCCTATCCGCTCTTCGGGTTGGAGGGTCGGGCACCCGGCGCGACCCGATCAACGACTCCAAGGGGTGCGGTGGTGTCATGAGGACGGCACCAGCCGGTCTCGTGGGCCTGGACGACAAAGCCGCCTATGGGCTCGGATGCGATCTGGGCGCTCTGACTCACGGGCACCCGGCCGGTTACATCGCCGCAGGAGCCCTCTCCCTGATCTTGAATCGGATCTGTGCTGGCGACAACCTGGAAGCCGCCGTCGATTCGGCGATCGTCGCCATCGAAGCCGACGAAACTCGAGGGCAGATCTGCGCCGAGTTGCTACACAAGGCGAAACGTCTCGCCGAGTCTGAATCACCGTCGTACATGATCGTCGAGCGGTTGGGGGAGGGATGGGTGGCGGAGGAGGCATTGGCGATCGCGGTCTACTGCGCCCTGGTAGCCGGCGATTTCAGGGAGGGAGTGCTTCTCGCCGTCAATCACAGCGGCGACTCGGACTCGACCGGATCCATCGCCGGACAGGTCCTCGGAGCCACTCTCGGGGCCGATGCCATCCCGGGCGAGTGGATCGAAGGGCTGGCACTCCGATCGGTCGTCGAACGTGTCGCCGGCGACCTGTTCGGGGCGTACCACGAGGACCGGGACTTCCCGGCCGAGGAGTACCCGCCGTGGTAATTGCACCATCGGCTCGGGGATCGGTCGGCGTGACCGTCGGGAAGTTCAACCCGCCGCACCTGGGTCACCTGCATCTGATCAGCTCGGCCGCGGCACGGGTGGACCACCTGTATGTGCTCGTCGCTGATCGGCCGGGTGAAACGATTGCCGCCGGCCAACGGGCCGGTTGGCTCGATATCGACAGTCCGGGCAACGTGACGATCCTGACCACACCCGACGACATCCCGGCCGCCAACGAACCGTGGGCGGGCCGTGTCCTCGAGCTTCTCCCGACACGTCCCGATGTGGCCTTCACGTCGGAGGACTGGGGGCCGGGTTGGGCGGAGGCGATGGGCGCGACTCATGTCGGGATCGACGTGGACCGCCATACCTATCCGATCCGGGCAACTGCCCTCCGCCAGGACCTCCGATCGAACTTCGACTGGCTGGCGCCGGCGGCCCGGGTCGACTTCGTCCATCAGGTGGTGGTGGCCGGGGCGGAGTCGACCGGCAAGACAACGTTGGCTGAAGCTCTGGCCCGACACTTTCACACCGCGTGGGTGCCCGAGTACGGCCGCACCTACTGGCACGGCCGAACCCACCTGGTCGACCAGGAGTGGCATAGCGATGAGTTCCGGCACATCGCCTCGACCCATCACGAGATGGCCGACGGGTTGGCCCGGCATGCATCGAACGGTCTTCTGGTGCTGGACACCGATGCCCTGGTGACGAATGTTTGGCACTACCGCTATCGCTGCGAACTCGACCCCGGCGTGTCGGAGATGGCAAGGCGACACCGCCCGGATCTCTATCTGATAACCGCCCCCGATTTCGAATGGGTCCAGGACGGAACCAGGGAATCACGGGCCGAGCGCGAAGATATGCACCGACTGACTGTCGAGCTGGTCGCTGGCTCAGGAGCTGCCTACGAAGTCCTCGGTGGTACCCATAACGAGAGAATCGCCTCGGCGGTGGCGGCCATCGAAGCGGCAGTCACCTACCCGGTGTTCACATGAGCGCTGAAACGATCCTCGCCGGAACCCCAACTCCAGTCGCCGCGCCCTGGTTCGGGAGAACCTGGGAGCATCGCCATGCGTTGGTCGCAGGAGTCGGGTCGGTTCTCGCCTGTGGCGCTTACTGGGCAGCCACTCTGTTGTTTGCCCCCGATGTGACCCCGGGCATGGTCGAGTTCGCCGGCACCGCAACCTCGCTTTGGTCAGTCTGGATAACGCAGAGACGAAACGTGCTGGCCCTACCCATCGGCATCGTCTCGGTGGGATTGATGGGTTGGTTCTTTCTCGACATCGGACTGATCGGACAGATGTTCCTTCACTGGATCTACTACCTACCGGTTCAGTTCTGGGCGTGGCGGGAGTGGACGCAAGGCGGAGACAACGGCACTGAACTGATCGTGACCCGCTTGACCTTCAGGATGCGATTGCTCGTCGTGGTCGCCCTGGGCTCTTTCACCTGGGTATTCGGTCGGCTGCTCGAATCCGGCTGGGAGAGCTCTCTGTATACCTACTGGGATGCTTCGATCGTTGCTGCTTCAGTTGTCGCGATGGTCTTGCTGTCGAAGAAGAAAGTCGAGTCCTGGTGGCTGTGGATCGGCCCGATCAATGTCTCCGCAATCGGCCTCTACCTGGCAACGGGAGCGAACATGTTCGCAGCTCTATACGTTCTCTTCCTGATGATGGCCGTTGTCGGATTGGCGCGTTGGAACCGTGCTGTGGGTTCGACATGAGCGGCGCCGATGTGACACCCGACCCGGTGAGTTTGCAGGACCGGTTCCGCGGGCTGATGGTCGGAATCGCCGTCGGTGATGCCCTGGGCCGCCCGGTCGAGGGACACAAGCAGGTCGCTGCGTCCTACCTCGCCGAGATCCGTAAGGGTCTTCCGTCCTGGATCTACACCGACGACACGGCGATGAGCATCGGGCTGATCGAGTCGCTTATCGAGTGCGATGGTTTCGATGGCGATCATATGGCTCGCCGCTTCGCCGCCGACTACTTCGCGGAGCCGTGGCGCGGATACGGACGGAGTGTGGTCGAGGTGTTCGAACGGATTCGGTCCGGCGTACCGTGGCATGTCGCAGCGGGGCTCCAGTTCGAGGGTCGGGGATCGTACGGCAACGGGGCAGCGATGCGGGTGGCCCCGGTAGCGCTGTGGGCGTTCCCGGAGCCTGTTGAGACGGTCGACCTGGCGCGGGCCACGGCAGAGGTCACACACACGCACCCGGTTGGCGTGGAGGGCGCGGCCTTGATCGCCCTGGCCGCCCACCACGCACTGGGGGATGATCTCGATCGGGATCGACTCCTGCACGACCTCGACCACATGATCGAGACCCCTGAGATCCGGGCGAGATTTGACCGCCTTCCGAAAGCCCTGGCGCTCGACGACGACGAGTACGCCCGACTCCATCTCGGTGTATGGGTGGCCGCTGACCGGTCAGCCCTCACCGCTGTCTACTGCTTCCTCCAGGCGAGCAACTTCGAGGACGCGATGGTTCGGGCGATCCGTCTGGGAGGGGATACCGACACGATCGCCGCCATGACCGGCGCACTCGCCGGTGCCAGGTGGGGCATCGCTTCCATCCCCAAGCGCTGGCAAGGTGTCGACGGCTTCGAGGTGCTGGTCGCAGCGGCTGACCGATGTGCGGCGAGACTGAATCCGGAGGTCACTTAACCATGGCGGGGCCTGCCAGTCTCCGTGCAGAGGGCTCGTTTTTTCGAGAGAGCGGGGTGACCTCCGTTTAGGCTTACAGCAGACTTCGTCCCGGTTCGTAGGCCGGACGGCTTTATGGGTAATCCGAGGGACGATCAGTTGTGGCACGAAGCAGTACTTAAAATTGCCATCATCACCCCTATGAGCTGTTGCCAACGGCCATCAACCTAAAGAATTGGTTGAAGACGTCGAACGATTAACTACCCGACTATCCACGCGGAGAGGACTGCATGAAATCAAACACGCTTACACCATTCGAGTTGTTTGGCAATCAAGTTCGATACACCGTGCCTCTGTTTCAACGGCCATATGTATGGACTCAAACCAAACAGTGGGAGCCTTTGTGGGATGACGTGAGAATCGTCGTCGAACGAATACTCGAGAATAAGGAGGCGCAGGCGGGAGGTGGTAAACCCACGCAGGCGATCCCACACTTTCTCGGAGCGATCGTTCTCGACCAGAAGCTAGTTCCAACGGGATTTATTCAAGAGCGTCATGTTATTGATGGTCAACAACGGCTCACAACGCTTCAGTTGCTGTTGGATTCCGCTCACGCAGTGGTTACGGAGCACGGATCCGAAACGGATGCTTCTGCTCTGCGAAGCCTGATTCTCAACGACCGGAGTCAAACCAGTCAGGACGACCAGGTATTCAAGGTCTGGCCCACCAACTACGACCGAGATGCTTTTAGAGCGGCAATGACTGACGGTATTGGGATCCCAAAGAGTCTGAGCGGTTCGTCGATTGTCTCTGCCCACGCCTTCTTTAGGAACGAAATAGAGGAGTGGGCGCAGGTTGCTGGCGACCCGTCCAAAGTTCGGATACGCCTGAATGCACTCGTTCTCGCTCTAAGCCAGTACATGCGCCTGGTTGTGATCGACCTTGAGGAAGGCGACAACGCCCAGGTCATCTTCGAAACTCTCAACTATCGAGGCACACCCCTTCTGGCCGCCGACCTCGTGAAGAACTTCATCTTTCGTCGCGCCGAGGCCGAAGACCTAGATGTCGAATCGCTCTATGAGATATGGTGGCGGCGCTTTGACGATGCCAGCTGGAGAAAGGAAATCGGGTCCGGCCGTAACAAGCGGCCGCGGATAGACGAGTTTCTCAATTACTGGTTAGTGATGCGGACCGCCCACGAGGTGCCGCGTGACCGAATCTTCACCGACTTCTGCGACTACGTTCGTCTCTCAGAACGCGGCCTCGTTGAGATCGTCGAAGATATGAACCTGCATGCCGAGGTCTACACCGGTCTTCAAGAGCTCCCGCCCCATTCGACAGAAGGAACTTTCGCGTATCGGGTGCTTGACGTCCTGGGTCAGGGTGTCTTAACACCAGTCGTTCTGTGGCTGCTCGGGAAACCACAGGGCGTGGTGTCTCAAGAGGAACGGGAGCTAGCGCTCAGGTCTGTGGAGGGTTGGGCGATGCGAAGAATGCTTTGTCGGAGAAGCACCAAGGGAATCGGGCGTTTCGTAGTGGATGTCTTGGAAGCGCTCGAGGATGGTGCTCCTGATCAACCTGGGAGTGTCCTGAGAGATCTCCTGCTGTCGATCACTTCAGAGACATCCGATTGGCCGGGTGATGACGAAGTGCGAAGTTCCATCGCAACCATGCCGATTTATCGATCTGTTACCCGTGCACGTTTGAGGATGCTGCTCGAATCTTTGGAAGATGGTCGGCGCACTTCGAAGTCAGAGGTGGATCATTGCCCCCGAGGTTCGCTGACCATTGAGCACATCATGCCTCAGGGCTGGCGCGAACACTGGCAGCTGCCTGGCGTTGAAGTCCAAGAGATCGAGTCAGTTCGACGCGACTCGCTAATTCACACCCTCGGCAACCTAACGGTTGTAAATAACCGCATGAACCCTGCCCTTTCCAATCGTCCGTGGACCGATGGAGAGGCGCAGGCACGGGGCCTCGGGCGCAAAGGGAAGCGCTCGATCCTCGATGATAATTCGGTTCTCCTTCTAAATCACGACGTCATCCAGGGCAACATTGACGATTGGCGGGAGGCCAGCATCGTTCACCGAACGCGAAGCCTGTCCGCTCGCATTCTAAAGATCTGGCCGCGACCGGAGCTTGGTGCATCAAGATCAGAGATCGTATGATCCTGAACAAGGGCCGCCGGCTGCTTCCCCAAGAATGCTCTGGATACCCGAGCGCCACAGGTGCTCGGGTTATTGTCGGAGAGGTTTGATGCGGCCCGGTTCGCTAGTCCGGTCTCTCCGAACCGGGAAACAAGGTTACGTCGTCTCGGTCGGCAGTTTCTCAGTTGAGGTTCTCTTCTATGGCGCGCCAACCACAGTCCAGGTGGAACCCGACGAATTGGAGGTTGTGGACGATGGTTCGAGCACTTCGATGCAACCATCTGAGATTCTCGCCCAACTCACGGCCTACAAGATCAACACGGGCTTATCTGATGTCTTGTACGGATATCTCGCTTCTCGCACGACGTTCCGTGAGTATCAGTTTCTTCCGGCCCTAAGGTTTTTGGAGAGCTCCTCCCGAAGGTTGTTGATCGCGGACGAGGTGGGATTGGGAAAGACTATCGAGGCCGGGCTCATCCTGCTCGAGCTGTCGGCACGAGGTCATGCCGACAGAGTTCTCATCGTTGTGCCGCCGCATCTGCGAATCAAGTGGCAGGTGGAGCTCAGGCGGAGGTTCGATATTGATGCATTGATCTGGGAGGGTCGCGACCTGGATCAAGAGCTCGATCGTGTCCGAGCGTATCCGGCAGCAATACGCGATGAGCAGGTTGTAATCGTGAGCCATCACGCGATGTCGCGAGCGACATCGTTGGACGTTGATGAAGGAGATCTTGTTCCGTCTCGCACCGAGCTCATGGCCGAGGTCGGGATCTCCTGGGACGCCGTGATCGTCGACGAGGCCCATCACGGGCGAAACGCTGGTACTCGTCGGCACCGGGCTTTCGCGGATCTAAGTCGCATTACAGATGCGCTCGTGTTTCTCACGGCGACACCATTGAACCTTGGGAATCAGGACCTGTTCAATCTGCTCCGGATCCTGCGACCTGACCGATTCAGCGATCCTGAAGCATTCGCCCAGCAAATTGAGCCCGCTCGTTATGTCACGGAAGTTGTCCGCGCCTTGCACATGAGAGACTCCGGCAGAGTCCGCTCAGCGCTCGAGAAGATCACGAATACGGAGGTAGGGGCTTCTCTCAGCCAAACACCAGCCTTCCAAACTGCGATGTCGACTCTTGAATCCGACCCAGAATTGAGGTCGGCGCGATCGGTTTCTCTGATCGAGCGATCCGTGAAAGATCTGCATCCTCTGTCCGGGGTGTTTACACGAACGCGCAAGCGAGATTTGCCTCAGCCGTTCGCCCGCCGTGATGCCAGGCAGCTTCACGTGACCTGGACGTCTGCCGAGTGGGAGTTCTACGACGCTCTTCGTCAATACGTTGTCACTCAGCGCATGACGTCTCCTTTCGCGCTGGTCATGCCTTCTCGGCAGGCGGCCTCGTGTCTTCCGGCGATGATCGAACGCCTAAGAGAGAACGGGTGGATCACAGATCCCGGGGATTGGATGTCCGACGCGTCTGAATCTGAGGAGGCACTGGAAATTGGCTCCACCCGCTCGGATCACGGTGCATTGATCTCACCTGAACGGTTGCAGCGTGCGGCAGATGCAATTGCCGGTGTGGACACAAAGTTCGACGTGTTCCTGGGAGCGTTGAGGGATCTCACGGCCGGCGATGTGCAACAAGTTCTGGTGTTTAGCTTCTTCCGCAAGACGTTGGAGTATCTACAGCGAAGACTCACCCACGAAGGGCTTCGTGTCCGAATGATCAATGGTGATGTCCCGTTGGAACGCCGAGCCGATCTAATAGATCGGTTCCGAAGAGGCGAGTTTGACATTCTCCTGAGCAGTGAGGTCGGCTCCGAAGGGCTCGACTTCGAATTCGCCAGCTGTCTTGTCAACTACGACCTTCCATGGAATCCAATGGTCGTCGAGCAGCGAATTGGAAGGCTCGATCGATTTGGCCAGATTCACGACAAGATTCTCATCTTTAACTTCCAAATTCCCGGGACCATCGAAACCGACATCGTCGAACGGTTGTATGAGAGGATCGGTGTGTTCCGCGAGTCGATCGGGGATCTCGATGAGATAGTCGGCAATTTCGTCGAGTCGGAACTCATCAAGAAACTCGGTACCTTGACTCTATCGGCGGTTGAGAGGGACGAGTTGGCGCGTCAGCTCGAAGAGGCAATCGAGAAGCAGCGTCTAATCGCCGAGGAGCTCGACTCTCATCGGGATGTGTTGGCAGCCTCTGCGGACCTTTTGGAAGAACAGTTTTCTTCAATACGCCGAAGCGGTCGCTACGTGGACCCCGCTGAGGTTAGGCGTCTGGTCCAGGCAGCCGTGGAGACCTGGTATCCGGAAGCGAGTTGGGTGACCAACGGAGGCATACATGAAGTCTTGCTGCCCATGAATGCCCTAACTCGAGGACCGTTGGCTCCGGTCTTGAGTTCGAGGGAGCTGATGGGGCTTGGGAATAAGGTGAACTTTGGTTCCAAATTGCGTCTGACTTTTGACTATGAGGTGGCAAGCAGGGAGGTAGGTTCGACATTTCTTACGGCTCGGCATCCATTGGTTAGAGCCATAGCGCAGCTCGTATCCGAATACGGGCCTGGGCAGCCTTTCCAGGCTGGTTTCGCATTGTCCACCTCCGCTGTGGAAGAAGGCGAGTACGACTGTCGGATCTTTGAAGCCCATGTCCAGTCACTAGACGAGCGAGTAGAACTCGTCCCTCTTGCGTTCGATCATGATGGGCAACGGGTGGAGAAGCTCGAAGACGTAATACTTGGGGACCTTGCTCGTCGAGTCCCGCCAGCTTGGGACGGACCTCCCGTTCTCCTGGGAGAGAGTCTGGATGAGGCCGTTGACGCGGTTCGACGACAGCTCATTGAACAGGAAGAGATCAGATTCGACGTGGACCAGGCGCAACGAAGGGAGGTGATCGTGGCGTCGCATGAGTCAAAGATCGCCAGTCTCGAGCAGGTAGTCGCCGAAACTCGTGGAACAAGGGTGGAAGGGGCGAACAAGGCGCGCTTGAACGCCGTGCGACAGAGGCAGGAAGCTCAACTCTCGGGCCTATTCCGAAGACAAAGTCCGACTGTTCATTTCCGTCATCTCGCGACCATGAAAATACATGTCGATCACAATGCAATGGACGGATCGGACGCCTTCACAGTCCCTACACCGCCGTCAAGAGCCGACAACGCCTTGCCTGGAGACAAACCACGGCACCAAAGTAGGAGAACAACTCGCCCTCAAGTCCGAGGCGCCACAACCGACGAGTTTGTTTGCAGCCGTTGTTTTCTCTCTCGCCGAGTTGGACTGCGCGCTCGGGTGGGTCCGGACGTCTGCTTCGACTGCGCCAACGGATAGGCTGTCCAGTCGTCTTAGCATCAGATGTCTGTCAGTCTGGGAGGTGGACCGCCAGCAATGTCCTGAAGGCTTCCGACATCAAGATCGAGTGGTCAGCGTTGAAGACGATCGCTGGGTTCGCCAACAACGACGGCGGAACGCTAGTTGTGGGGGTCGACGATGATGACAACTGCGTTGGCCTCCAACTCGACTATTCGACCCTTCGCAAGCAGGATCGTGATGGGTGGGAGCTGTGGATGACTGGTGCCGTGTCGGAGGCGATGGGAAAGGTGGCTGCTCTCCTGCTGAAGGTCCGCTTTGTGGAATTGGAAAATCAAGATGTGGCGATTGTTGAAGTGCGGCCCTCTCAAGCGGGGCCTGTATTTGCCACCATGCCAAAAGGTGATCAGAAGCAGCGATTCATGGTCCGGGTCAACAACAGCACCCAAGAGCTCCAGGGACGAGAGGCCGACGATTACAAGAAGGTTCGTTGGCCCAATCTTCTATGACCGGATGCCTGCCTCCATATTGCTGTCACACCACGCACCTAGTGTGGTGACGGTTTACTGAGGGGACAAGAGCAGCATGGCGACTTTGGAGGACATTAAGGCGGGCGTCGCTGTTCGTGGCCTGACACGTCAAGGTCTTGCTGTCGTTCGTATGGCCGATTGGCACGGTGATTCGCTAGAAGTCTGGTTCGAGGTCGACGGAGGCGGACCACAGAGCCGGCTTCTCTCTCGTGCGGACGAGCCTCAGCTCGAGGTAGTCAGCGGCGACCGTCCATTCACTTTCGATGCTCCCGGGGAAGACTTCCGCATCGCCGCTGAGGCGAAGCGGATCCAGCTAGCTCATCTCTATGACCCTTTTGTCGCAGTGCAAACCGCGTCTATTCAGCCTCTTCCTCATCAGATTGAAGCCGTATACAAGGACATGCTCCCCCGGCATCCCCTTCGTTTCCTGCTTGCCGATGATCCCGGTGCGGGCAAAACCATCATGTCAGGTCTTTACATCCGGGAATTGATCATTCGAGGCGACGTCGAACGGTGTGTCATCGTGGCCCCGGGAAGTCTCGTGGAACAGTGGCAAGATGAGCTTCTCCAGCGCTTCTCTCTGCGATTCGACATACTCACCCGCGATCAGGTCGAAGCTGCGGCCACGGGTAACCCGTTCACCGAAAGAGACCGATGGATCTGCCGCATCGACCAGCTGGCCCGGAATGACGACCTTCTCGCCAAGCTGAGAGCGGCGGAATGGGATCTTGGCATTGTCGATGAGGCACACAAGATGTCGGCGCATTATTACGGGAACGAGCTCAAGAAGACCAAAAGGTTTGCGGTCGGTGAACTCCTGCGGGATAGATGTCGACACCTCCTTCTACTCACAGCTACACCACATAGCGGGAAGGAAGAAGACTTCCAACAGTTCATGTCCCTTCTCGACCCCGACCGATTCGCCGGCAAGGGTCGAAAGGAGAAGACTGCGAGCGTCGACGACCTGATGCGTCGCTACGTCAAGGAGAACCTTTTGACGTTTGAAGGCAAGAAGCTCTTTCCCGAACGTATCGCAACCACCGCGCGGTATGAGCTGAATCCTCTCGAGATGGCTCTCTACAAAGCAGTTACCCACTACGTCACCGAAGGTATGAATCGGGCCGAGCGACTGCAGAAGGAAAAGGGACAACGTGCCCGCGGCCTGGCTGTCGGTTTCGCTCTGACCGCTCTGCAACGAAGGCTTGCCTCATCGCCAGAAGCCATTTTTCGTTCACTCGAGCGACGTGTCGGCCGCCTCGAAGATAAGAAGAAGGCGATCGAAGAGGGAGTCGAGGCTAAGGACAGGCTGCCCTCGCGGCTGGTGGAAGGCGATCTTGAAGATTGGGACGAGGACGATTTCAACGACGATGAGTTCGAGGAGATGGAGGACGCGGCCATCGAAGAGGCGTTCAACGCCGATGACATACCGGAGATTGAACATGAGTTGAAAGAGTTGGCGGTCTTAGTCAAGCTTGCCGGCGAAGTCCGGGCCTCCGGGGAGGACCGCAAGTGGGAGGAACTAAAAGGGATCCTCGACGCCAAAGAAATGACTAGAACCGACGGCTCCCCACGCAAGTTGATCATCTTCACTGAGCACAAAGACACACTCACCTACTTGATGGAGAGAATCCGAACCTATCTCGGCATTCCTGAGGCCGTTGTCGCGATCCACGGTGGCATCAAGCGGGAGGAACGTCGTCGGATTCAGACCTCGTTCACCAATGAGGGCCACGTTCGAATCCTCGTGGCCACAGATGCCGCCGGCGAAGGCGTCAACCTTCAGCGCGCCAATCTCATGGTCAACTACGATCTTCCGTGGAATCCCAATCGCATAGAGCAGCGCTTCGGTCGGATCCACAGGATCGGTCAGGAAGAGGTCTGCCACCTATGGAATCTGGTCGCCGTCAATACGAGAGAGGGAGCGGTGTTCGAGCGCCTGCTCGAGAAGATCAACACCATTAGGGAAGCTCTTGGAGACCAGGTTTACGACGTTTTAGGCGATGCGGTCCTCGACCATTCGTTGCGGGACCTCCTCATCGAAGCGATCAAATATGGAGACCTGCCCGAAACCAAAGCAAAGATGACTCACATCATTGATGCCGAGGTTGGGGCTCGACTCGAATCGGTGCTCGAAGAGCGAGCGATGGCTTCCGAGATTCTCGACGCAACCCGAATCAGGGACATTCGGGACGAGATGGAGCGGGCGCAAGCACGAAAGCTTCAGCCGGGTTTCATTCGGGCCTTCTTTGTCTCCGCGTTTTCTGATCTCGGTGGTCGCATCGTCGAACGAGAGGCTGGCAGGTTTGAGATCACCAGAGTTCCAGCCGATCTCAGATCCCTCGATGTCGAGGCCAGTGTGGGAGGGCCTATCTCGTCGACCTACGAGCGAGTCGTTTTTGAGCGCGATCTAACAACAGTTGAAGGCAAGCCAAACGCCGACCTAATCGCCCCCGGTCATCCGCTTCTGGCCGTAGTGATTATCGACACGCTTGCCAGACGTGGGACCTCACTTCGGGCGGGTACAGTGCTGATCGATCCGGACGACGTTGGCACGGAGCCACATCTAGTTGTTGCGCTAGAGCATGCCATCTCTGACGGAACTGGGGGCAGTCGGCGTGAGGTGAGTCGCCGCCACCAGTTCGTCGATATCGGCCGCGACGCTGAAATCACTGATCCGGGACCAGCGCCCTATCTCGACTACCGCCCTGTAGCTCCTGAAGAACTCGTGTTGCTGAGCGAACAGGTAAATGCCGCATGGCTTGGATCAGACGCCGTTGGAGTTGCCCGCAACTATGCGATCGCCGAGCTAGCGCAGCCTCACCTCGAAGAGGTGCAGGCCATCACGAAAGCTCGAGTCCAGCGAGTGAGGGAGGCGGTGGAGAGCCGACTCAAATCGGAGATCGCGCATTGGGATCAAGTAGCAGCGGAACGGAAATCGAAGGAACTTGCGGGCAAACGCAAAGGTGGGCAGACCTCGGGTCACGCGCGGAAGATCGCTGATGACTTGGAGGCTCGATTGGAGCGCCGTCGGCGCGAGCTGGACCGGGAGCTCGACCTTTCCAATCAACTTCCGGTTATCACGGGTGGAGCTTTGATCATTCCCGTCGGGCTCCTCGGTCAACTCGAGGGCAAAAAGGCTCCGGCGCGACACGCCAAGGAAACCGAAGAGGTCGATCGCCGCGCTGTCGCCGCGGTCATCGCCGTTGAACGCTCGATCGGGAGAGAGCCTGAGGAGATGGCCCATCACAATCCTGGCTATGACATTGAGTCTCGGGATCCCAAGACCGGCCATCTCTACTTCATCGAAGTAAAGGGACGGATCGAGGGTGCCGACACGGTTGATGTGAAAGTTCGTCAGATCCGTCAGGCCAAGAACCATCCGGAACGGTTCCGACTGGCGGTCGCAATCGTGCCCGAGGATACGACCAAGAAACCCGATGTTCATTATCTCGTGCGGCCCTTCGAGGGATACGAGCCCCATTTCGCCCAGGTATCACTCCCGCTCAACCTGAAGACGCTGCTCGCCGGCGCTGTGGAGCCTTGCTAGTGACGTTTAAGCGGAAGTTGATTGAGGTGGCGTTGCCGTTGGATGTGATTAATGCGGAGTCGGCTCGGGAGAAGTCGATTCGGCATGGTCATCCGTCGACTCTTCATTTGTGGTGGGCGCGTCGTCCGTTGGCTGCGGCTCGTGCTGTGTTGTGGTCTTCGTTGGTGGATGATCCGTCTTCTCATCCCGACAAGTTCCCGACCGAAGAGCTGCAAGAGGTGGAGCGTCAACGTTTGTTTCGGATTCTTGAAGAACTCGTGAAGTGGGAGAACTCGAACAACGAACAGGTGTTGGATGCCGCGAAGGCTGAGATTGTTGCGTCGTGTGATGGTGATCTACCGAAGGTGTTGGACCCGTTTTGTGGTGGTGGGACGATCCCGTTGGAGGCGCAACGTTTGGGTTTGGAGGCGTTGGGTGGGGATCTGAACCCGGTGGCCGTGTTGATTTCGAAGGCGATGGTGGAGATCCCGCCAAGGTTTGCGGGGATGCCGCCAATAAACCCTGCTTCTCGGGCCGATTCTGGGTTGAAGACATGGGAGCGGGCGCAAGGCCTAGCGGAGGATGTGCGGTATTACGGGAAGTGGATGCGGGATCGGGCTTTTGAGCGGATCGGGCACTTGTATCCGAAAGTGGAACTGCCTGCTGAACAGGGTGGTGGTGAGGCGACGGTTATCGCGTGGATTTGGGCTCGTACTGTGGAGTCACCTGACCCGTCATGGTCTGGGCATGTGCCTCTTGTGCGGTCGTGGATTCTGAGGAAGGCGAAGAAGGGTAAGCCGGTGGTATGGGTCGAACCCGTCATCGACCGAGAAACTCAAACCATCACCTACCAAATCCGAGAAGGCGGAACCCCAATCGACGGGACGATCGGGCGATCTACGGGTGGCCGATGTATCGCAACAGGAGCACCATTCGATTTCAAGTATGTGCGCGAGTGGTCCCGTGCGCACTCATTCGGAAGCCATCTTCTTGCCGTTGTGGCAGATGGTCACGCCGGTCGCTCATACATTTCCTCACACAACTTGGTTGATATGCGGCCGTCGAATGATTCGGCGGTCGATGCCGACCTCGGGTCCCTCCCCAATAACCCCCGAGACTTCAAGACTCCGGGATATGGCATGAAGACATGGCAGAGTTTGTTCTCTACTCGTCAGTTTTTGGCTCTTTCTGCGTTTACTGACTTGATGACCGACGTCCGCCAAATAATCGAGTCAGATGCAGTGGTGGCCCACCCGGAGATAGGAGAGAGACTCCGTGATGGTGGCACAGGGGCCGCCGCGAACCTGGATGCCTTGGCTACGTATCTCGCTTTTGTTGTGGATAAGTGTGCTGATTATTGGTCAACGATTTGCACATGGCATAACCGGGAGTATGTCCGCAATACCTTCGCACGCCAGGCGATACCAATGACGTGGGACTTTGCTGAGACGAATCCATTTTCAGATTCGACCGGCAATTGGATGGCAATGGTCGATTGGGTAGCGAATGCCGTCGAGCGGCTCCCGGCGAAGGCCGAGGGGAAAGTCGGACAGCGTGACGCGGCAGTACGGGTCGCTGAAGCCGGCCGAGTGGCAATATCAACTGATCCCCCTTATTACGACAATGTTTCCTATTCGGATCTCTCAGATTTTTTCTACGTGTGGATGCGCCGCACGCTCCGCGATGTCTGGCCGGATGAGCTCTCGACGGTGCTAACTCCGAAGGCTGAAGAGCTTGTCGCAGACAGGTATCGCGCGGGATCCGCCCAGGCCGCTAAAGACCATTTTGAGTCTGGAATCGAGGACGTTTTTTCCCAGGTGGCGAACGCCCAGGACGAGCGTTTCCCCACCACGGTCTTCTACGCGTTCAAGCAGTCGGAGACCGATGACGAGGGCACTGCGTCGACGGGCTGGGAAACCTTCTTAGATGGGATCCTCCAAGAGGGGCTGTCGGTCCATTCCACGTGGCCAATGCGAACGGAAATGGGTAATCGGATGATCGCATCAGGGAAGTCTGCTTTGGCGTCATCGATTGTGTTGTCGTGTCGGCCTCGTTCTGCGGTGGCACCGCTGGCGTCGACGGTCGAGTTTCGTGCTGCGTTGCGCGCGGAGTTGCCGGCTGCGATTCGCGTGATGCAGAAGGGTGCCATTGCTCCTGTTGACCTCGCGCAGTCGGCGATTGGTCCGGGTATGGCGGTCTTCTCTCGGTTTTCGAAGGTGGTGGAGGCCGATGGGGCGAAGATGTCGGTGCGCCGAGCGTTGCAGATCATCAACGAGGTTCTCGATGAGGTGGTTTCCGAAGAGGAGACCGAATTTGATGCTGATACGCGTTGGGCTGTCACGTGGTATCGCCAGTTCGGTTTGAGCCCGGGTCCATATGGGACCGCCGAAACATTGTCGAAGGCGAAGAACACTTCGGTGGCGGGTGTCGTGGAAGCAGGTTTCGGGAAGAGTCATGATGGCAAGGTGTGGCTGTTGGGTCGGGAAGACCTGGACCCGGAGTGGGATCCGGGAACGGACAAGAGGTCGACAGTCTGGGAGGCAACCCAACATCTGGTCCGCAGCTTGGAGACTTCGGAGTCTGAAGCTGGTGACCTACGACAGAGGCTCGGCGGAACGGCTAACCGTGCCCGTCAGCTTGCTTACTTGTTGTATCGGGTGGCCGAGCAGAAAGGCTGGGCGCAGGAGGCGGTGGCATACAACTCGCTAGTGGTCGCATGGCCTGAACTCGAACGACTCGCCGGCCAACGCCAACCGGAACAGCAGATACTAGGTGGAGCTTCGTGACGGCTTTCAAAAGGAAGTTGATTGAGGTGGCCTTGCCGTTGGATGTGATTAATGCGGAGTCGGCTCGGGAGAAGTCGATTCGTCATGGTCACCCGTCGACTCTTCATTTGTGGTGGGCACGTCGGCCCCTGGCGGCGGCTCGTGCGGTGTTGTGGTCGTCGCTGGTCGATGATCCGTCATCTCACCCTGACAGGTTCCCTACTGAGGAGTTGCAGGAGGTTGAACGGCAACGGTTGTTTCGTATTCTCGAGGAGTTGGTGAAGTGGGAGAACTCGAACAACGAGCAGGTGTTGGATGCTGCAAAGGCTGAGATTGTTGCGTCGTGTGATGGTGACCTACCAAGAGTGTTGGACCCGTTTTGTGGTGGGGGGACTATCCCTTTGGAAGCGCAGCGGTTGGGTTTGGATGCGTTGGGTGGGGATCTGAACCCGGTGGCGGTGTTGATTTCGAAGGCGATGGTGGAGATCCCGCCCCGGTTTGCGGGGATGGCGCCGGTGAACCCGGAGAGTCGAGCGGAGTCTGGTTTGAAGACTTGGGAGCGGGCTCAGGGTTTGGCGGAGGATGTTCGTTATTACGGCAAGTGGATGAGGGATCGGGCGTTCGAGAAGATCGGGCACTTGTATCCAAAAGTTCAACTGCCTGACGATCAGGGTGGTGGTGAGGCGACGGTTATCGCGTGGATTTGGGCTCGAACGGTGGAGTCACCCGATCCGTCATGGTCAGGTCATGTGCCATTGGTGAAGTCGTGGTTGTTGCGACCTAAGTCAAGCTCAGCACCCGCTGTATGGATTCAATCGGCTGTCGGCGACGATGGGGTCGTTAACTTCTCAATAAAGGAAGGCGGTGAAGCTCCCGCAGGGACTGTCAAGCGTCAGGGTGCTACTTGCCTGGCAACGGGCACACCCATGCCATTCCCGTATATAAGGGCCGAAGCCCAAGCCGGTCGAATGGGCGTTGCCCCTATGGCCGCCGTCGTCCAGACGGAGAATGGACGACGCTTCTCTCCTGTTTCACGAGATATCCCGGAGATAAAAAGCGTATGGAAGCCTGGGGGGCTCCTCGGAGGCAAGGCAAAGGTGAATGTTGGACTCTACGGGTTCAAGGAATGGGGGGATCTTTTTACGGACCGTCAAATGGTCGCCCTCAGTACGTTTTCAGAATTGCTCGACGAAGCGCAGCGGATGGCGGAGCGCGACGCATCGGACGCCGGACTGGTTCAGGATGGGCAAGAACTGAGTGGGGGTGGAGGCGGGTCTTTCGCTTACGCTGAAGCGGTTCGGACATATCTGGCTTTTACGATCGACAAGTGCTGCGACTATTGGTCGACGGTTGTCTCATGGCATGTGAATCGCCAAGTACCGACGAACACGTTCTCACGGCAGGCGGTACCGATGACGTGGGACTTTGTCGAGGTGAACCCGTTCTCCGGTAAAACCGGAAGCTTTGAATCGCTGGCAACGTGGGTTCCCCGGGTGATTGATCGGCTTCCGGCCATTGGGTTCGGCGAGATTATCCAGCGAGACGCAGCTGCACGTGTTGCGGAGGTGGCTTCGCCCCTGATCTCCACCGACCCTCCGTACTACGACAACATTATGTATGCCGACCTCGCAGACTTCTTTCATGTTTGGCTTCGCCGAAATCTAAGCGATGTTTGGCCTGACGAGCTGGCCACGCTTCTCACGCCAAAGGCCGAGGAATTGGTTGCAAGTAGCTACAGAACCGGAGACCGGAAATCGGCCAAAGAGTTCTTCGAACAGGGAATGTCTCGGGTGTTGGGAGAGGTCGGATCTCGGCAAAGCGGAGACTTCCCAGCCACTTTCTATTACGCGTTTAAGCAGAGCGAATCGGATGATGCTGGCACGGCGTCGACGGGTTGGGAGACTTTCTTGGAAGGGCTTCTGGTGAGCGGTCTGGCCATCGTCGCGACGTGGCCGATAAGAACTGAGTTGACGGGAGCTCTAAAGAAGAATATGTCAGTACTTGCATCCTCAATTGTGATTGCATGTCGACCCCGGGCGGTTCTGGCTCCATTGGCTTCCACGGCTGAATTTCGTGCCGCGTTGCGTGCGGAGCTGCCTTCGGCGATTCGGGTGATGCAAAAAGGTGCGATTGCTCCTGTTGACTTGGCGCAGTCGGCGATTGGTCCGGGGATGGCAGTTTTCTCCCAGTTTTCGAAAGTGGTTGAGGCTGACGGTTCGAAGATGTCGGTGCGGCGAGCGCTGCAGATCATAAACGAAGTGCTCGACGAGGTGGTTTCGGAGGAAGAGACCGAGTTTGACTCCGATACGAGATGGGCGGTGACCTGGTATCGCCAGTTCGGCTTGAACCCAGGTCCATATGGAACAGCCGAAACTCTTTCGAAAGCCAAAAACACGTCGGTGGCGGGCGTGATCGATGCTGGTTTTGCCAAGAGTCACGACAGCAAGGTGTGGTTGTTGGACCGTGCGGACTTGAACCCGGAGTGGGATCCGGGAACGGACAAGAGGTCGACAGTCTGGGAGGCAACTCAACATCTGGTGCGTCGTTTGGAGTCATCCGAGTCGGAGGCGGCCGCGTTGCGTCGTCAATTGGGAGGGACCGCTGACCGGGCCCGTCAACTGGCTTACCTGTTGTATCGGGTGGCCGAGCAGAAGGGTTGGGCGCAGGAGGCGGTGGCTTACAACTCGCTGGTGGTCGCCTGGCCCGAACTCGAACGACTAGCAGGCCAACGCCAACCGGAGCCCGGACATATGAACCTGGAGACGTAGATCGATGGCAATATCAAATCACGAACGAATCGGCAAGGGGCTAACCGTTCTAAGAGACGGCCTTCTTCCTGGTCTGACTTCCACATGGGAGGCGTTCTATGGCGACAATTGGGTGGTAGCCGTCAACGATTTGGACCACCATCCCGAGAACAATCCCAGTCCCGACGATGTTCTCTTCCTCCTGAAAGGTGTTTGGAACAGCTGGAACTCAGTGTTTAAGCACCAGTTCGGCCACGCCGAACGAAACTACGTCTCCGAACTCCGGGAAGCCCGAAATCGGTGGGCTCACAACGACAAGTTCTCAACCGACGACGCATACCGAGTCCTCGACTCGGTAGAGAGACTGTTGGCTTCATTCGCCGCCGGAGAGGCAGCCGAAGAAGTGCGGACCATGAAACAGGACCTGCTCCGCCAACAAATTGCGGAACAGGCCAGAACGGTACAGCGCAAGGCAGCCGCGTCTCCTACCAAAGGTCAACCGGCTGCAGGACTTCCCTCGTGGCGCGACGTCGTTACCCCGCACCCAGACGTCGCCTCTGGTCGCTTCAAAGCTGCGGAGTTCGCGGCGGACCTTCACCAGGTGGCTTTCGGAAGTGATGTTCCCGACGAATACTCCGACCCTGAGGCCTTCTTCAGACGCACCTTCATCACCGAGGGTCTTGGCGAGCTCCTTGCCAACGCGGCGCGTCGTCTGTCTGGGAATGGCGGTGATCCCATCGTCGATCTCCAGACCAACTTCGGCGGAGGAAAGACCCACAGTCTCATCGCCCTTTACCACCTGGTCTCAGGTGCTCCGGTGGCGACCCTTCCCGGCGTCGGGGAACTTCTTGCCGACGAAGAATTGGAACTTCCTGAGAACGTAAATCGGGCGGTGTTCGTCGGCCAGATGATGAATCCGTCCCAAGTCCACAAGAAGCCCGACGGCACTGAGGTTCGGACGATATGGGGGGAGATTGCGTGGCAACTCGGAGGTCGGGAAGCATTCGAGTTGGTGGCCGAAGCCGACGCCGCGTCGAAGAATCCCGGCGAGGCGCTGATCACGCTTCTCAAGAAGTTTGGGCCGTCGCTGATCCTCATCGACGAATGGGTCGCATATGCAAGACAGCTTCCCAGGAACCAATCAGACGCAATTCCCGCCGGAGACTTCGATACTCAGTTCACTTTTGCCCAAACCCTCACCGAAGCGGCAGGGGCGGTCGACGACGCTCTAGTAGTCGTCTCTATCCCCGTCTCCACCGTTGAAGTTGGCGGTGACTTTGGAGTCGAAGCGCGAGACAAGCTCAAGAACGTCGTTAGCCGTAAGGCGGCTCAATGGCGTCCTGCCAATCAGGACGAATCGTTCGAAATTGTTCGCCGCCGTCTTTTCGAGCCGATTGAACCGGACAAGGCCAAACAGCGTGACGGAGTGGTCAAAGCCTTCTCGGATTATTACAAGGAGCACCCTGATGCCTTCCCCTCGGAATGCAAGGAGGGGGACTATCGCCGTCGCATGGAGATGGCCTACCCCATCCATCCGGAGTTATTCGATCGTTTGTACGAGGATTGGTCGACGCTCGACCGCTTCCAACGAACCCGCGGTGTGCTCCGACTGATGGCAACTGTGATATCCGAGCTGTGGGCACGCAACGACTCCAGTCTGATGATTCTTCCTGGAATGGTCCCCATCGACGAGCACCGCGTCCAATCAGAGCTCACCAAGTACCTTGATGATGCGTGGAGTCCGGTGATTGGCTCAGACGTTGATGGCCCGACTTCGCTGCCATTCAGAATCGATCAGGAAGTTCCGAACCTAGGTAGGTATTCGGCTGCGCGACGGGTAGGGAGAACCGTCTATATGGGTTCGGCCCCGCGAGAAGAGGGGCGAAGGGGTATCGACATCAAGCGCATCGGACTCGGCAGCGCCCAGCCAGGCGAGGCACCAGGAACGTTCGCCGACGCCCTTCGAAGGGTTAGCAACGACGCGACCTACATGTATGTCGACGGCTCCCAATATTGGTACTCCCTACAGGCGAATGTGACCCGAATCGCCGCCGACCGAGCCAACTCAAACTACTCAGTTGACGATGCTGACCTGGAGCTGAAGAGACGGCTTTCCGCTTTGCCGAAGCATGCGTTCACAGGCGTTCATGTCTTCCCTGGAGGCCCTGGAGACGTTGTCGACGAGGACGATGGTGTGCGGTTGGTTCTGCTGTCTCCTTCGGAAGCTCACACGACCAATGCTGAAGACAGCGATGCCATCAATGCGGCGGGAGCGATTCTCGAGCAACGCCAGGGGGGGCCACGAATCAACCGCAATCTCCTGGTGTTTTGTGCCGCCGACAGCAACCGGATAGAAGAGTTGCGAGAGAGTGCCCGACTGCATCTTGCATGGTCTTCGATCGTGAACGACCGCGAAGAGTTACAGCTGACTCCCAATCAGGAGAAGCAAGGCAAGTCGAAACTCGAGGAAGCCAGCAAGATCGTGGATCAGAGGATCGGAGAGGCTTATGTCTTTATCTTGACGCCAAACCAGAAACCGGGCTCAGGTGAGGTCTTGTGGGAAGCGACACCAGCTCGAGGTGCCGGGACTCTGCCCGAACGTGTAGCCGCAAAATTGGAATCGGTGGAGGAACTGATCTCGGCTTATGCAGGAGTTCGCATTCGAATGGACCTCGATCGCGCGGAAGCAAAGCTTTGGGACGACGACAACACGATCAAGATCCAAAAGCTCTGGTCTTACTATGCGCAATATCTGTACCTCCCGCGTCTTGCGTCGTTTGCTGTACTGGCCAACGCGATCGATTCGGCGGTATCGGAGATCGATTGGAGTGACAAGTTCGCCTTCGCCGAAGCGCTCGATGCGGAGGGCCGTCCTACTCGTCCGTTGATTGGCCAACGGGTCAACGTTCAAAGATCGGGTCTCCTAGTTCATCCGGACCTGGCTAACGAGCAGCTTGACCTTCCCACCCCAGATCCGGAGCAAGGGCTGACTCCAGATGATGACTCGAAAGCAGGGACCAAGACCCGCTTCTATGGTCGTACGACGCTCGACCCCGTCCGGGCTGTCAGAGACCTCGGGTCGATCATCGACGAAGTAACCGAGCACCTGGGATCATCACCCGGCGGATCGGTCAGCTTCACTATCGAGGTCAATGCCAGTAGCGAAGGTTATGACGAGAAGATCCAACGCACCGTGAGCGAGAACGCTCGAGCTCTCGGATTCGAAAACGCCGAATTCGAGGAGTAAACGAGGTGGTCATTTTCGGCACGAAAGGCGGGGAGAAAAACAGGGGCCAAGGCGTATTCCACTGCCCACAGTGCCGATCGGATCAGCGCTATCTACACAAGGAGATAGTTCGCAAAGGGCACGTCTATTTCATTCCACTCGTCAATCTCGGTTCCGTCGGCGAATTCATCGAATGTCAGCAGTGTGGCGGCCAGTTCACTATTGAAGTCTTGAATCTCCCAACGCGTGAAAATATCGACCACATGTTTCATGAGGCCATTCGGGGCGTTGCAGCGGCAATGATTCGGGCAGACTCCGTAGAGAGCGAGCCTGAGAAGGCAGCCGGGCGTTACGTCGTGCGAGGCCTGACGGGTCAACCGCTCAGCGAAGCCGAGCAGAAGGCGGACCTGTCTGGTCACAATCAAGCGGATGTCCGCTCGACGCTCACCGCCTTGGCTCCAAATCTGACGGAGCAGGGCAAGGTTCAAATCCTGCAGGCCTGCGTGTTGGTAGCGGCCTCGGATGGCGTCATAGCCCCCTCAGAATTGGAGACGTTGCGCGGATTCTGTCGGGCCCTGGAAGTGCCTACGCAATACCTGCTTGGCATAGTTCAGTCGGTCGTTGAAACCGACGAAGGAAAATGAGCAGGCTCGGCCACACATCGGTCCAACATCGTTGCTGTAGCCCCTCCCATAGATTCGTGTCGTCGAAATAGGAGTCGGAAAACTGGCCAGTCTTTGGTGAGTACATCTCGAGGAACGTCGCCTCAATGCCTACCGATGGTTCCGGACTAGTAATCAGAACGTCTAGGTGCGGTGAAACCCCTCCCAGTCCTGTCGGCTGCTTCGCTTCGAATATGAGGCTCTTGGCTTTGACTCCAAACATCGCACCGAGGGGTGAGGGCTTGGACCTCCAAGCTTCGAAGACATTGAGGCATAGTGCTGTGGGGCTGCGAGGGGAGTGAATACGGTTGAGTTCATTGCCGGCTCCCTGCTCGAGTTCGCGCCGTGTCTCGGGAGCCAGCTGCCCTCGCATGAGGCCGGCTGTCTGTTCCCTGAATCCGTTTCGTCGGCGTTCAGCGGCATGCCATTCAGTTTCGCGCAGGCTCGCTGGTCGTCGATGACCTGGTCAACCAGGTCCACGGGGTTGAGAGGCACCATGGATTGGACAGTACCTCGACTGTTCCGACGAACATCGCCGCTCGACTCCGAGAACGCGGACACGTATAGTTTGTCTGCCAATGGGTCCCGTCCAGACAGCAGTCCGCAATTCACTTCACCCAAGTCAGGTGCTTCGCACGCCGTCTCAGGCTGCGCCGTTCACCGTTTCTCGAATCGACGAGGTCGGAGTAGTGCTCCTACTTGGAAGCGGGGAATGGGCGACGAGGCTGACCTGGGACTGTCTTGAGGCGATTGTTCCTTTCCTCAAGCAGCATGGAGGCAGTGTTCGTATTGGGGGACGTCACGACGTTGATGGCAATCCTGGGACTCTTGACGAACACCTCAAGAGATGCACCAAGCGCACGACGGCCGGGTGGGTGGCTTCGATGTTGGACGAAGCTGGGGTCCTTCGGATTCTCAGAGGTCGACCTGCACGAGTCGAGTTGGTTGGGGAACCATGAACGCGAAAGGAAGCCCGCCCAGAATTGACACGTACGGCCGGGCATTCAAGGGCAGCCGCCTTCAGATTCAGGCTTACGCGAATGTGCTCACCCGCGATCTGAACGAGGGGATAGCTCGGGTCTTTCCAGAACTCCTGGACGTGTCATGGGTCTCCCCGCTCGCCAAAGACTGGTACAAGGAGTATCTGGACGGCGAGTTCCTCGACACGTTGGGTTTGTCGCATCTGGCGGGTCAGCTTGCGGCATTCTGGCCGCGTCGTGGTCCGAATTGGGATGCCCTCGCTGTAAGTGGGGACTCAGTGGTCCTAGTGGAAGCGAAGAGCTACCCAGCCGAGGCCAGATCGCGTTCCGGTGCGTCGACTGGTTCTCTTGAATGGATCAAGCGTTCGCTGCTTGATACGGCTTTGTGGCTCGGGCTGAACGAGCTGCCCACGACATGGTGGGACGGTTACTACCAGGGTGCAAACCGGCTCGCACACCTCTATTTCCTTCGTGAGGTCTGCAACGTCGATGCATACCTGGCGTTCGTCAATTTCGTCGATGACCCGAACCGTCATCCCACCTCGCTCCCAGTGTGGGAGGCTGCAGAGGCTGAGTATCTCAATGCGCTTGGGATTGGCGAGTTGCCGCCATCGGCCGCTTTCGTGCATTTGCCTGGTGTTGAAAGAGCGGTCCTGACGGGGTGACCCACTAGGCGGCTTCTCCCCGAACCCGTGCGGGTTTTCCGCCCTAATGGCTTGTGGCCTCGCTCTTGCACATGTCTAGGGTTCACTACAACTCAAGGTCGGCGACGATTATCGAGTGGTCACTCGTCGGACTATCCCGGAGCCTTACCTCGTGATCGTAGGCAACTTGGCTAACGCGAATCGGTTCAGCCGTCATGATGTGGTCGAAGAAGCGCTCAAATCGACCACTGACAATGTGGGTGGGTTCGAATTCGACCCCGACCTGCATTGGAGCGTGCCTGCCCCCCCAAGCGCTGTTGGTTGGCGAGAGAACCGCCTCTACGGCAGCCTGCCAACGTTGACGAGGGTGAGTCACGCCGTGGAGATCTGTGAAATCTCCAACGAGGTTCGCTCCCCGGCCCACACCAAAGGATAGAAACTCAGGGTGGAACAGTTTGGGCTCATTGAAATCGCCGGCAAGCACGGTCGGCAGTCGAGCTTGTTGCAGACCTTCCGCCAAGGCCTCGAGAGCGAAGACCTTCTCCCAACCGTTCCCCGACCCATTCGGGATGTGGACCCCGACGACAAGCACGCCGGTGGATTGTCCGATCTCGGCGGAGATGATCAGCTGTGGCCATTCAGACTCGACCGGCCATGCGCATGCCTTCAACGGCCACCGGCTGGCAATAACGTTGCCATAGGCCTTGTCACCGTACCGCTTCTCCCTGACTTCATCCCGACCACTGAACCAGAAGTGATTGAGTCCGATGAGCGCCAACTCTCTTTGCAAGGCGAGGGCCACGCCACCACGAGAACCAACCTCTTGGAGGACTACCACGTCTGCTCGATGGTTATCAATGGAGGTGGCAACGCTCTTCAGCTTGAGAGCACTTGCTCCACGCAGAGCATTGATGTTCCAGGACACGACCCGCATTGACGACATCAGGCAACCCTAGATCTGATGCCCGCAAACGGATCAGTAGACATGTGATTTGTCGGCTCGGCTCGCCGCGGTGGTCGCACACAACTCTCGTTCTCCCTGAAGGTTCGGACTGATATCGGATGAAGGAGGCTTGCGCGAAGGCTGCTCAATGAAATTCGAGGCCGCGGGTCGTGTTCAGGCGTAGCCAGCAGCGCCTTGCCAAAACGGAGTTCAGCCCGTTCAGCATGTTCGACGGTTGTTTGATACCAGCCCATCGACGGCCCGAGTTCCCAACAGCCACAGGCCTCCCGCACCCAACACGTCCTATTTCGCTGCTGGCCCGCTCGCCGCGCTGCCATGGTGGGTTTGCAGGACGTGTCAACCTGCACGCAACGGCAGTGTGCTCAGCGAATTGCCACAAGCCGTTGGGCTTCGCCACCTGAGACTCTCTAAACTCCCAAGGTGAGCCTGAAACGACAACTAGCGGCGGTGATGTTCACGGATATCGAGGGTTTCACCGCTCTAATGCAGACAGACGAGTCGGGCGCCCTGGCGAAGAGGCAAAAATACGTTTCCGTGCTCGAGAGCCAGCATGAGGCCTTTGGAGGCGAGATCGTTCAGTTCTTCGGTGACGGCTCCCTCAGCAGGTTCGCCAACTCCGTCGACGCCGTTGATTGTGCGATTGCCATCCAGCGGGACCTTCGTGCCGAACCTGATGTCCCCGTGCGTATTGGCCTTCACGTTGGCAACGTGGTCGTGGAGGCCACTGGACTCATCGGCGACGCCGTCAATATCGCTTCGCGTATCGAGTCGTTCGGATTGGCCGGCGCGGTCTTTGTAAGCGACTCAGTTGAGGACCAGGTCAAGAACCAGGCTGACTTGACGCTCATCGACCTCGGGAAGTTCAAGCTCAAAAACGTGGGTCGTCCCTTCTCAATCTTCGCACTCGATGCTCCGGGCCTACGCGTCCCTGCCGACGACTTCTTGCAGGGCAAGGGCGAGAAGCTGGCAAGTCTTCCGTCGAATCTTCCGGAGCGTTCCACACCGCTGCTCGGTCGGGAAGCCGACCTTCGAACGCTCGAGGAGCTTCTGAAGGAGCACAGGATGCTGACCATCACCGGTCCCGGGGGGATCGGCAAGACGAGCACAGCGACCGAGCTGTGTCGAAGGATGGTGCCCGACTTTCTCGACGGGATCTCGTTCATTCCAATGGCAGAGGTGACCGACCCTGACAGCGTGATGCCGGCGATAGCCAACACTCTCGACGTCAAAGAGAACGAGGGGAGGAGCCTCGAGGAGGGGTTGCTGTCTCTGATCGGCGACAAGAAGGCGCTGCTTCTACTGGACAACCTCGAGCAGGTTGTCGAGGCGGCCGCCTCGATCGGTGGTCTCTTGTCGAAGTCACCAAATCTCAGTTTGGTCGTCACCAGCAGAACCCCATTGCGGGTCGCCGCCGAGCACGAATACAGGTTGGAGCCACTGCCGCTCCCGCCTGATGACGCTGTGGCTTTGGCGGACCTGAAGGGGTTCGCAGCGGTCGACTTGTTCGTCGAAAGGGCGCGTTCGGTGAGCCCGTCCTTCGAGATCACGGACTCGAACGCCGCGGCCGTCGGCGAGATCTGTCGACGTCTCGACGGGCTTCCGCTCGCCATCGAGCTTGCTGCGGCGAGAGTCCGGATTCTCACTGCCGACGCTCTGCTGGAGCGGTTGTCGCACGCCCTCGACCTCCTCACAGGCGGTCGGCGAGATCTGCCACTCCGTCAGCAGACACTGCGGGGGGCAATCGATTGGAGTCATTCTCTATTGGACGACGCCGAGAAGACACTGTTCCGAAGATTGTCTGTCTTCGTCGGGGGATCAACGGTCGATGACATCGAGGCGGTCGGGGGCGAACAGGGAAGCAGCATCATCAACGAGCTGGAATCGCTCGTGGAGAAGGCCCTCGTGTCTGTAAACGGGAACAGGTTCTCGATGTTGCAGACGGTGCGGGAGTTCGCGGTCGAACACCTCGAGGCCGCAGGCGAGGTCGACGAGGTCACCCGCCGCCACGCGATGTATTACGCACGCCTGGCCGCCACGCTGCGCGACGGCGTTGAGGGGACCGACCAGTTGGGCACCATGGACCGAGGGATCGGCGAGGAACAGAATATTCAGGCGGCCCTGGACCACCTGCTGGTGCTGGCCAAGGCCGGCGATACCGACGCCGCAGAGTTCGGTGCCACCGCAGTCGGAGACCTGTGGATGTACTGGCACATTCGCGGCAAGCACCTGAGTGCCCGCGACTACGCCCGAGACTTCCTGGAGATAGTGACGGGAAGGACTGACGGGCGGGCGCGGGCCCTAAACGCAGCGGGTATCGCCTCGCTGACCCTCGGAAACCCGGCCTTGGCCGTTGAAGAGCTGCTGGAAGCGCATGCGATCGGCGTCGAGATCGATGAGCCATACATAACCATCGCTGCTTTGGTCACTCTCGTGGTCAGCAGCATGGTGCTTGGCTCCGAGCGGACCCTCGAATTTGCCAATGAGGGCCACGCCCGGCTCGACGGACAGGACTTTCCGATGCTTCGAGGCCTGCTATTTGCCTTCGACGGCATCTTCCATTTCGCGACGGGGGACTCGACGACCGCCCTGTCCCGTTACGAGGAGGCTTTGGCAATCCAGGAACCACGTGGGGACTACGAGGGGGCGGGCGTTTCGCTGGCTGCGATGGCCAGCCTGGTGGCCAGTCAGGGAGAAGTCGACAAGGGACTGGAGCTGTATCGGAGGGCGCAATCCGCGTACGAGAAGGTGGGAGATCGTGCCGAGGAGGCGCGAGTGCTCGGCGAAATGGCGTGGACCTACCTCGCTGCTGGACAGATGCCGAGCGCACGTCGAAGCTTCTTGGACTCGGCCGCAGCATCTCAGGACCTCGGAAGCCTCCCCGGTATTGGTAACTCTTTGATTGGCCTCGCCGCGGTCTTCTCCGCCGATGGGCGCCCGGAGACAGCGGTGACGTTGGCCGCGGCAGCAGATCAGCTGCTACACGAAGAGGGAGTGGTGGTGGCTTATTCGGCGGATAGCCCCGGGGGCCCTCACCTCGACGCTGCGGAGGCCGCCCTAACAGACGAGGAGATCAGCCAGGCGAAGAACAAGGGGCGAGCCCTTTCCGCCAGTGACGCTCTCACACTGGCACGCTCTCAATAGCCTAGGCATTGGCCAAACAGACGACCGGCGGCCGCTTTCAGGAAATCGGGCGATTGACGCGATTTATCCCTCGACGTAGATTCACCGGTATGGACACTCATGAGCTGACAGCATTTGCGCAGCGATACACCGACGCCTGGAACGCACATGACGCTGCTGCCGGTGCAGCCTGCTATGCCGAGCATGGCTCCCTCACCATTAACGGCGGCGAACCCGCCGAAGGGCGGACTGCCGTTCAAGCCGTCATGCAGGGATTTCACGACGCGTTTCCGGATGCTGTTCTTACGATGGACGCAGTTCGGGGTGCGGGCGATCGAGCGGTGTTTCTTTGGACTTATGAGGGCACGAACACGGGTCTTGGAGGGACCGGTAACCGTGTCCGTTTCAGTGGCTGGGAAGCGTGGACCCTGAATGCGTCGGGCCGTGTGCAACGATCGCTCGGCAACTTCGATGACCTCGAATACCAGCGTCAACTCGCCGATGGGATCTAGCTGAATCGATCACCAGTCCGCTGGTAGCGGGAAAATGTGCCTCGACGCGCCGCAAGTCTCGGCGGGTGGCGGGTTCAGTTCTGCCAGATAAGAGGTAGGAGAGTGTGAGTTCCTGCGATTCCTTTGAGCTCAACGGTCATCGGGTCACCACTTTTCATACCGCCGGAGCCATGCCGAGATCCCCAACAACCTCGGGGATCCCCAGCTCTACCGCACCTAGTTCGCTGTCGCGCAGCTCCAAGGGCTTGGGCGACCGACATCGAGACGAAGTCAGCCTCGCGTTGGCTCCAGCTGTGATGGCTCTAATTGCAGTGGGCGCTGCGGTTCCGTAGAAGTTGGAGAGATGGATGTAGAGCGGCGGATGGCCCTCCCCCGGGTTCTGACTCAGTCCGACTTGGTCGATTTGGGATTCGTATACCTCTGCGCTTACGACAAAGCGAGGAGAGATGACCGTCCGGCGTCTCGAGAACATTGCGGGCTTCAATATCGATCGCGTGCCGCCGCGGCTGGGGATGACCTTGACGTTCTTCGCATGGAGAACCTCGACATCGACATCGCACCGCCGGCCGAGGCGATGGATGCAACCCGGGATGCTATCGGGCAGGATGAGGCGAACAGTTGGCTTCCGTTCACCGGCCGAGATGACCTGAAGGAGGCGGCGGCTGCTCACATCGAGCGGCGAGGCGGTCCGCGTTACGACGGTCCTCGTGAGATCGTGATCTCGGTTTCTCGGCTGGGACGCCGTGGAGCAAGTAATCGTCACCGCGCTCGAGGGTCAAGCCAGCTTCGAAGGATGGCGGCTTGACATGTGATGGCGGTTTGACATTGCTCGGACGTATTGAGTCCTGCTGGGGTTCCTGGTTTTGGATAGGGTGGTCAGCCCCGATGAGGTATTGCCTCATCGACCGCCGCTCTGGTCTCTTCCACCATATGGTCGGCCTCGGCGGCTGAATCGGCGATGGCAGTCAAACCGAATCGGCCGTCGATCGCGAGGCACGACAGCATGTGCAGCACGACTCCATTCCCGTCGGTGAACCCGAGCCCGGCGCCGCGTACCGCTTCGATGACCTCGGAAGGGCTTGCTCCCGTCCACCGTTCGTCGACCATGTTGTCGGTGGCCGAATAAAACTTCGCCGCGCCCGCCTCGGAAAGGTATGTCGCAGTCTCGGCGTCGTAGGAGCCAGGAACGAGGTGGCGAAGCACGTTGAACGGATGGGTGGTGCCGCCCCGCCGCAGGTTGATCTCCAACGCGTAGACCCGCCACTCCTCTGATGTGGACGCTGTCACGAAATCGATTGCCGCCCGTCCTCTCGCACCAGCGGATCCGAGGGCTAGCCCGACGGCCTCGGCATGGCGGGCGATCTCCGGTGCGTAGGACGGGTCTGCCGGGAACCGACACCCCATGTACACCTGGCCGTCAGCACCTCCCAGGATCTGCTCATGCGACGACATCACCCGCACCCCACCGTCCGGAAGTATGTCGATCTGCACGCTGGGGCTCGAGAATCGGTCACCGGCGATGCGCTCCTCCACCACGAAACCCTTGCCAAGATCGGCCAGGTACCACGGTGGTAGCGACCGCACCCGACTCCGTATCCGCGCTTTCGCAGCCCGAGTTCCAGGGACCTCCATGTCGGACAAGTCGATCACGGCGTTGCCGTCGCCGGCCCCCGAATCGTCGTGTTTGATCACCACTCCCGGAATGTCCGGCCGCTCGGCCCGCAGCCGTTCGATGGCGGTGATCGCCTCTTCCTTGGTGTGTAGATGCTCGAAGCCAGTGGGCACCGGCGCTCCAGCCCCGGTCATCAGTCTCCGGCCGGACGACTTGAAGGCGACCGGCCACACCTCCGGGGGTGTCCCGTTTATGGGCATGCCCAAAGCGTCAGCCACCGCCTGTTCCGGATGCCACACGTTCCATGGTTCGACCACCGCTGGCATCCCATCGCCCAGTTCTCGAATACGTTCGATGAGGTCGGGTCGCTCAAGCAGCTTGGCTGCAACCGGGCGGGCGGAGAGGTCGTCCACCACGATCGTCTCCAACCGCTCCCGGGCGTCGGGTACGGCTGGGAGCAAGTCGAGGTAGTAGTCGATCATCTCGGAGCCGGGGTGCTGGGAGAGGACCATCGCCACCCGGGCGGAGGGGATCCGCAGCAGCAGGATGGCGACTAGGAAACGGTGCTCCAGGGACGCGATCCGATCCTGGTAGTGGGAAAGTAGCGACTCCCCGACACTGAACGAGGGGAGCACCACCACCAGGTGCGGCTGGGTCGAACCGGGACGATTCGCAGCCATTGCTGAAATGAGCGCCTCTGAGGCTTCCGCCGACCGCACGCCGTGTATCTCCATCTTCAAGGCGGACGCTAGCGCAGTACTATTTGTTCGTCCCACCGCGTCGCGACCAGAACGCGGAAAAGTCCTTCTCGAGGTCGTGGGTCCGGCCAGATTCTCCGATGAAAGCCCTCCGATGCCCAACTCAGCGGAAAGTCGTAGTGGTGTTTTCTGCCGGTGACCATTCCACCCGATCCCCGTCGTGAGGCGATGCGACCACTAACGCAACCCCCGACAGGCCAGGCGCGTCGGCCGAGCCGCGGCAAAGGCTGCTCGAGCGAAGCGAAAGACGGGATACGACGGGGTCTCGACCGTCCGCCGCAAGGGTCCGCCGCCTACTGGCTGGCCAGCTCACCTCGGAGCCCTGCACCGAAGATTTGGTGCTCGTGTCGGCCGAGCCAGACAACAGAAAACCCCCAGGAGTGGTGTCCTGGGGGTTCTCAGTCGGTAGTTGACAGAAATCGGTGACCGGGGGTTTCGCGCCTGTCAGGGTGGTGCGTCCACACACCATTGGCCGATTTTTCACACAGGGTTATCCGCTCGTGTTCATCGACATCAGATACCCGTGGAATGCTCCGCTCGTCGAGAAGGCGTTCGAAGAGCACGACGCCAACCCCCAGGCGCAGCGTGCCGACGCCCGTCTCACCGCAGCACACATGAACAAGCTTGTCGGAGTCGTACGCTTGAAGGCCGTTTCGGGCGCGAGCCGGTCGGCCGTTCAGTGGGCAGCGGCTCGACTTCACCATCGCTCGCTGCGCCGAGGCTGGGAGTACTGGCTGCGATGGCTAGTCTTGCGTCGGCGGTCAGTTCGGCAGGCGCGTTCCCTCCACGTCCCTCGCCGACCACCGTACAATCTCGCTGTGGTCGGCGCGATGTCCCTGCCCAGCAACCTGCCGAAGCAATCGACGAGTTTCGTCGGGCGCGATCGAGAACTCGAAGCACTGGATGGATTGCTGGGCGTCACGAGCTTGTTGACCCTCACCGGCTCGGGCGGCTGTGGGAAGACGCGTCTCGCTCTTCAGCTCGCAACTCGCGCGGGCGGGCGTTTCCCTGACGGCATCTGGTGGGTTGAACTGGCACCGCTCACCAGCCCAACACGTGTCGAAGCTGCGCTGGCATCGGCCCTCGGCGTCAGGCCGCTGCCGGGGCGTACGCCGCTCGATGCGGCCATCGCCGACCTCGCAACGGATCGCGCTCTCGTGCTGCTCGACAACTGCGAACACGTGTTGGAACAGTGCCGGTTGGTTGTCGCGGTGTTGCTGCGCCATTGCGATTATGTCACGGTCGTAGCGACCAGTCGCGAGCCTCTTGGTCTCGGGGGCGAGACGACGTGGCGAGTGCCGTCGTTGTCCCTGCCGTCACCGCAAGCCTACGGTTCTGCTCGCTCTCTGGAATCATCGGATGCCGCCCGCTTGTTCGTCGAACGCGCTCGCAAAGTGCGGCCGAGCTTCGAGATCACAGACGCCACCGCGCCCCGCCTTGCGGAGATCTGCGCGGCTTTGGACGGGATTCCGCTAGCAATCGAGCTCGCGGCTGCTCGCGCACGCATGCTGTCTACCGAGAGCATCGCAAGCGGACTCGCGGATCGGTTTCACCTGTTGACGGGTGGCGCACGTGACGAGTTACCTCGTCTGCAGACGTTGCGCGCGTCGGTCGATTGGAGTCATGATCTTCTGTCTGCGGACGAGCGCATGCTGCTTCGTCGCTGTGGTGTCTTCCACGGCGGTTTCACACTCGACGCCTGCGAAGGGGTATGCGCTGCTGACGACCTCGATCCTTTCCTCGTCTTGGATGTCCTCACATCGCTCGTCGACAAGTCACTGGTGCAGGTCGAAGAAATGGCTTCGACGACACGCTATGTGATGCTTGAGACCATCCGCCAGTACGCTCTCGAACGCCTCGAAGAGGCGGGTGAAATACGCGTCTTTCGCGACCGTCACGCCGAGGCGTTCCTGGCCTTCGCTGAGGCCGCGACCCCGACGCTCGGCAGCGACATCGATTCAGAAGACCTGTTGGCTGCCGATTCGGCCAACTTGTCAGCGGCGATCGACCACACGGCCGGAGTCGACCCTGAATCGGCACTTCGACTATGCAGTGCGCTTGCGTATTGGTGGCTCCTGACGGGCCAACTCGTCGAAGGCATGTCGGCGTTGACCCGTGCGCTCGACGCTTCGACCTCCCAGCAGTCACAGCTGCGCGGCGCGGCGCTGTTCTGGCGCGGATACCTGGCGTTCTTAGCGAGTGATTACGAGAGCGCCGAAGCGGACTCGACGGAGGCCCTTCCGTTCGTGCGCGAGTCAGGTGACCGCACGAACGAAGCCCGCGTGTTCAACACTCTCGGTCTTCTTGAAAGCCGAGCCGATCCTCAAGCCGCGCTATCAACTCTGGAACGCGCCTGCGAGTTGGCCCGTGAAGGCGGCGACGATTGGTGTCTTGCAGAGGCGACACAGAACCTCGGCTGGGCCCGTTTGCTGATGGGGGATTACGACGAGGCGCGTGTGGAGCTCGAAGCCTCCTTCGCGATTTCTCAACCTTTCGGTTGGCGTGAGTTGGAAGCCTGGCACTGGTGGATGCTTGGCCACGCCGTTCACCCCAGTGGTGATCGCGCGGCAGTCCGGGTGATGTGGGAGCACAGCCTCGACCTGGTAAGCGACATCCAGCTCGGGCCCGTGACATGGAGTCTGAGCCTCCTCGACATAGAGGCGGGCGATACAAAAGCAGCCATCGACCGACTCGCCTCGAGTCGGGAGATAGTGATGGCGGGGGGTGCCGGAGTCGGTCTGCAGTTCCTCGATGCCGGCTTCGGCTTGGCGCACGCCGCGTGTGGTGACCTCGAGATGGCTCGGGAGATGCTTACCGCCGCCGCCCTCGAGCATTCTGACGGCTACTTCTGGACTCGGGCGATGACCCTCATCGATTTGGCCAAGGTAGAGCTCTTGCGTGGTGATGAGGCAGCCGCGCTCACACACACCCGGCACGCTCTCGAAGTTGCCCATCGTCTCGGGCATGGCGGTTTGGCATCGCGGGCCCGCCGGGTACTGGCGCGCCTGGCCATCTCAGGCCGGGACTGGGCGAGCGCCGAACAGCACGCGCATTCTGCTCTCGGCGCTCACGTCGAACGCGGCGACCTGATCGAGATCCCGGAGACGCTCGACGTTCTCGCCGAGATCGCGATTGCACTCGAAAACGACCACGAAGCTGCGCGGCTGATAGCCGGGTCGAATCGAGCGCGCGCCGATCTCGGGCTAGAGCGTTGGACGCTCGAGCAGGAACTCGCCGACACGCTCGTCGAAAGGCTGCGGGCGCGGCTCGGCGTCCCGCAACTCGAAGTGGCGCTTGCCGACGGAGCCTCCCTTGCCCTCGATGACGTTGTCTCTTACGCACGACGTGCACGTGGGGAACGGAAGCGGCCCTCGGCCGGCTGGGAAAGCCTCACCCCCACCGAACTTCAGATCGTTCGACTCGCCGCCGCGGGCCTGACCAACCCCGAGATCGCCGAGCGAATGTTCATCGCTCGGGGAACCGTGAAGGTTCACCTGTCACATGTATACACCAAGCTCGGACTGCGCAACCGCTCGGAGGTCGCGGCCGAAGTAGCACGTCGGAGCGTTACCGAGCCGATCTGACCACGCTCACCGGCGGCGGATTGGCCACCGGTTGGATCTCGAATATGCCATCTGGCAGATGTTCGCCACGCCGCCGGAAGCACATACTCACCGTCACGTTCTCAGCGATCTGGAGGTGAAGAGTGACCAGTCCAGCAACCACCATCTTCGACGGCTCGACCGTTGACGTGCATCATGCGACCGTCGCCGACGTCACAGCGATGGCATCTACATTGGCGGCGGCCTTCTACCACGATCCGGTTTTCGCTTGGTGCTACCCGGATGCCGAACGGCGGCGGCAGATCCTGCCGTCGTGGTTTAAAGCGGTTCTCGAGACCAACCTGCCACATGGTGAGATCTACACGACGCGGAGCGACGTCGGCGCCGCCGTCTGGGTCCCATCGGGTGTAGAGGATGACGAACAGCTCGGCGACAAGCTCGGCGATATCTCTGGCGAGTACGCTGCCACCCTGTTCAGCGCCTTCGAACTGATGGGTGAACACCATCCTCGTGATCTGCATCACTACCTATTCCTCCTCGGCACGCGACCTGAGTGGCAGGGCAAAGGGATCGGGACGGCGTTGATGCGACCGGTGCTCGATCTTTGCGACCGCAACACGATGCCTGCGTACCTCGAAGCAACAAGTGAACACAATCTTCGCCTCTATTTGCGTCACGGTTTTGAGATCGCTGGCGAGATCAAGCTCCCGAACGGCCCCAGCATGTGGCCGATGTGGCGCCGTCCTCGTAAGCCGGCCAACGCCTGACTCTCGGCGCGCTGCCCGATTCACGACGCCATCCGAGGATCTCCTGTCAGCACCACCGAAAGTGTGTGCCCAGCAGACGGTCACCGATGGGTGAAACTGCTGTTCAATTCCGGTTCAACAAACAGGCGTTCGAACTCCACGAGTCACGGAGCAAGACCGCCCAACTCGAGACGAGCCATCGACCTCGACGCGACCACCATCAAAGTGCTCACAGCATTGCGGGAGTGGCAGAAGACCGAACATGAAGCAGCAGGAGTCGAATCAGAGGGGTGGGTGTTCACCAACCCAGACGGCAAACCGGTCCCCGCATTCGATCTCCCGACCTTCGAACGGATCGCCAACCGGGCAGGAGTCCCACGGATCCGCCTCCACGATCTGAGGCACACCCATGGCACCCTGTTCATCAAAGCTGGAGTTCCCGTCAAGGTGGCGTCGGAGAGGTTGGGCCACAAGAACCCGGCGTTCACCATCGACACCTACCAACCCGTCCTCCCCGGGATGCAGGAGGAACAAGCGGCGGGAGTTCGCTGAGCGTCTCAGGGCGGAGCTAGCCACCCTAGACGGGCGGCCGAAGCGGCCAGGCAATATCGACTCAATGGGTCCTCCGAACGAACTCGGGTGTTTGCCGTTTGACCCTCGTTTGGCGGAGCCGGTGCTGCATCCGAAACCTCTAACAGCTACAGGCCACGTCGCCCCAACACAACCTAGTTGTCAGGCGGTGATTCGAACCTCCTCTACGGCGAGCTAGGCGCACAACAACAGGTTTTTTTTTGCGATGTCCCGCATCGTTGGATTGTGGGCGAAACAGGTCTGGATCTTGAGCAGCCTCGAGCACCAAGTTCCTCAGCTAATCAACTTATGTCATTCGTAAACGCGTGGCATCAGTCGCAATGACCAGGGGGTACTTTGCGGCGGGAGGCACTGTATGTCGTTGCAGGCCTGGTAGTCGACTGTTCCACTCACATGGATTTCAAGCTTTCTGAAAGTTGCGACAACCACTGAGAACCGCGCTTGCACCATGCCCTCATGGGTCAGCACCGGTTGCCGCGCGCCTGCGACCTGGCGAAGTACCGGCTCGGAAAGAACCGTCACTTCTCCTGGCTTTATTACTTCGGAAGCGGTGGGAGTCACGGCAAACTCTCGGAGGCCTGAAGGGGATGGGGATCCGTAAATGTGCCAGCCGGGGGCGATGAGGACTTCCACATCGAACCAGATCTTCTGGAATGGGCTGTACTGGTCCGACTCCCCCACCACCGTCACAGCAGCAACGTCGCCTCGGGTCACGTGAGGCGATCCTGTCGATGCCTGGAACCCGAGCTGGCCGGCGAGGATTGCCCGCGCGCTCTCCCGGATCCGGTAGTCCTCGTTGAAGCGGCGGTCGATGATGATTCCGTCCTCGTCCAACAGGAATGTCATCGGGTACGGGACACCCTCAAAACGCGGCTCGTGGATTTCGTGGGTCTCCTCGTGCTGCCGCCGTACGTGCAGATTCAGGAGACCGAGACCTTCGATCATCTTGCTTCCAACGTCGGAGAAGAGGGGGAAGGTAATCCCTCGGGAAGTTGCGAACTCCTCAATCGTTTCAACACTGTCGTAGCTGATGGCATAGGCAGCGATGCCTGCTTCGTTCAGGGCTGGAATTGTCTCTTGCAGTTCGACCAACTGCGCCTGACAGTACGGTCACCAATCGGCGCTTCGGTAGAAGACGACCAAGGCAAATCTCTTGCCGCGGTCCGCGTGGAGGTCTACGACGAGGCCCGACTGATCGGGGAGCCGAACATCGGGAAACCTCTCTCCGATGGACGGTCCGACTCTGGTGAAGTCAATGTTCATGAGGGAGAGCCACTTATCTATTGCTCGATGAAGCGCCGGTCCACGGAAGCGAGAACCGAGTAGAAGGGGTCGATCATGTTTCCCACCTTGAGCCTCCCCACCTGACCGAGAAGGGTGTACGCCTCGAGGTTGGTGAAGCCGTAGAAAGTAACCAGCCGGCGAACGAGGTCGCTGTATGCGGCGCGGGCGCAGTCACCCAGATTGACTCCTTGGAACCCTGCTATCGAACCGACACGCTCTGCAGTGTTCAACTGCGGTAGACCGACGAAGCCTGCCGCATCCCGGTCGGACACAGTTACTGTCATCTCCACTTTCGCCTCAATCTCGACTCCCACCCCGGTTATCTCACCATCTCCTTGGGCGGCGTGAGCGTCTCCGAGAGAGAGAAGTGCGCCGTCGACGTTGACCGGGAGAACCAGGGTCGACTCCGCGGTAACGCCGGGCTGGTCGACATCGCCGAGATACTCCGGTGCCTGACTGAAACTCATCCTTCGTTCCCGACGCGGGGCAACACCTACCGTTCCCAGGAAGGGGTGAAGCGGGATTTTTCGTAGCTTCCCGCCCGCCTGAAGTGAGGCAAAGCCGTCTTGGTATTCAACTGCACCTAGGCCTACGTCGAGAGGCTCCTGGAGTCCGTACACGTCGGTCGAAAGTGCTCCGAACCCGTGAAAAAGCCCCGTCCACCCAGTTCCGGAGACTGGATCCGGCTCGACGTTGTGGATCTCAACCTCGATTACACCGCCGGCAACCGCACCCGATATGGCGAACGGGCCAGTAAGTGGACAAGCGCCCCCGAGTCGCTCGATCACTTCGTCGATGTGCATCCCCTCCATCGGTTGTTCGCGCCACAAGCCGCAGATCGAATCGGCAGTGGCAACAGTTACCTTCTCACCATCGCCAAGTGTGGCGATGGGGTCGGCGTCCGGATCGAAGAAGAGTGTCGTCTGGTCCCTGCCGAAGTGGCGGATTTCATCCATATCGCTGGCCGTAGGCCTCAACCGCCATCTCGAAGCATTCGATCGGGGCACGGATCACACCTGCGCCAATTTGGCCGCCGTCCTTGCCACCCAGACCGCCGTCGATCACCGGTGTGATGCCGGTTTCGACGACCTTGAAGATGTCAATACCGACGGGCGTCCCCCGGAACTGGAAATAGGGGATGAAATAGTCGCGGTGTTCGCCCACGGTTATCTCATACATGTCGAGGTTGTTCTTGATCATCGCTTCGGGGCTACCTCCCTGGTATTTCTGCAACGGGAAAGCACAGGCCTGGGCAAAGCCTCCCAAGCCCGCGGTCTCAGTGACGTGACTCTCTCCTCCCATCCAGACCAGGTCATCTTCGCTGTAGCCTTCGAAGAAGTGGCCGGCGACCACGGGGGGCGGACCGACAAACCAATCAGGACCGAGGCCCGAAACCCGGATGGCGTATCCGTTGCAGGAGATACTCATCGTGTTGACGACGCTAGACCCCTCTATTCCCATCGCTGAGTCGACGGCCGCTTTCGACGCAGCCATCGACAACCGGAGGAAGAAATAGTCGCTTTCCTCGAGGAACGACAACACACGTTGCACCTGCTCCAATTCGGCTCCTGCCGCACCGACCAGGTAGGGGAACAGGGCGCGCGTGAAGAGGACTGTCCCGGCAGTGTTCCGGCTGTGGAGCTCGTCGCCCATGCGTAGCGCCCGGGACATCATCGGCTTCAGCGGGATGCCACCGGAGGCTAAGACCGCCTTCTTGATGACGGGAGCGGCAACGTTGTCGATAAAGTCCAAACGCTCCTTTACATCATCTCCGTACGTTCCGTAGTTCAGCCTCCGCTGCGATTCGCCTTCGTAGAAGTTGCAAAAGGCGGTGTTGGAACCGGCCCGGTTCTCAACAACGAAGACCGGCATCGATGCCGTGTAGATGCCCGCTACTGAGCCCACGGCTCCGTGGTGGTGGCACGGTTCAATCTTTATCTCCCCTGAGGAAAGTTTCGCTGCAGCCTCGTCCTCGTCTTGGGCAAGACCTTCGTGCATCGCCCCGTAGATCAACGCATTGCGTTGCGGGCCGAAGTACTCGTCCCAAGAGTGAGGCGGGCCCGACGTAAGAATGGTATTCGGAGTCATCCCTGGTAGGACCTCCCCAGCGGGCCGGATATCGACCAACACCGGGTCTGACCCGACGAGTCGTTCGAATGCCTGTAGGTTTGCCTTTTCCCGGGTGTCTTTGTCGATCATCTGCCTCTCCTCACCACAGCTTCAGGTACTTGTCGATCTCCCACCGATCAACCACGGTGTTGTATTCGTCCCACTCCAGGCGCTTGTAAGCCTCGTAATCGGCGTGGAACTCCTTCCCATAGACCTCGGCCATAAGGGTGTCGGCCATGAAGGCGTCAAGTGCCTCCCCGAGGTTGGTCGGTAACCTGGTAACCCCTGCGGCGTTCAGCTCGTCTTTCGAAGTCTTGTAGGTGTCGAAGTTGATCGGTGGTCCCGGATCGAGGTTCTGTTCAATACCATCGAGGCCCGCAGCAATAGATGCGGCCAAACCCTGATACAGGTTGCAGGCGCTGTCCGCGGTGCGGATTTCGAGGCAGCGCCGGTTCATCGGAAGTCGACACATTAGGGTTCGGTTGTTCGAACCGTACGCCCGAAACACCGGCGCCCACGAGATCTCGTTCATCAAGCCTCTTGGGAGGAGGCGCTTGTAGGAGTTGACGGTCGGACAGAGAACAGCGCTGAGGGCTTCGGCATGTTTGAGCACACCTGCGGTGAACGCCATCGCTAAATCCGAGTATCCCGCTACATGACCCTGTTCGCCCTCACCTTCGAACAGGTTCTCGCCTGTTTCCGCGTCAGCTATCGAGACGTTGATATGTGCACCGGAACCGAAGGCCGAAGAGGAAGGTTTGGGCATAAAGCTCACAAAGCAACCCAGGTTCCGAGCCACTGCCTTCACCATCAACTTGAAGACGATCATGCGGTCGGCCATCTCCAGAGCATCCGTGTAGGAGAAGTCGAATTCGTATTGTCCGTCGCCTCCTTCGTGGTCGAAGGAGTACACACCCCACCCAAGCTCGGACATGTATCGCACCATCGGTTCGAGGAATGGCTCGGCAAGGATCGTCGCTTCGAGGTCGTAGCCGTCTGTGGGGCGATTGTCGAGATCCTCAGCTATGAACGGCACTGGGCCAGCGTCGGTGTCGCGCAACACGTATACCTCGGGCTCAATACCTACGTTGACCACAAAACCCATTTCCCTGGCCCGCTCGACCTGGCGTTTCAGAATATGGCGACTGTCGTGGCTGTAGGGCTTCTCATGGAACCAGAGGTCGGCCGGTGCAACGGCGTAGCGGGGATCCCACGGCAGCTGGGTTATCGCGTTGAGGTCGGGAATCGAGACGCATTCGTCTTCGTTCGGCCCGAGGGGTCCCATACCCTCGAGAGCACCCACCGTGTACAACTCGGACCCCTCGGCCCACTGCTCCAGCTTTTCTATCGGAACCGCTTTTGCCTTCGGAACGCCGTGGATATCCACGTACGCTCCGAAAAGGACCTGGACCCCGGCACCTTCAAGCTCAGCTTTGAGCTTGTCATGGTCAACTGTCTGACCCATCAAACGAACCTCCGTTTCATCCTGACGTCGCCTGAAAACTGTGTATCTGCCCACCACCGATGGTCACCAGCGCTCCTTTGAGGACACCTTCGCCATACTCCGAACCTGGGTTTATGGCAAGGGTTCGGCCGATTCTCTCCTGCCCCGCGGCCTCATGGATGTGACCGTGGAGGCTGAGCATCGGCTGATAGCGCTTCAAGCAGTCGAACACAGCCGACGACCCTACGTTTTCCATGATGGCGGCTCCGGTGGAGGTGACCACCTCGAGACGTTCGTTGAGCTTCGGTGCCACATCGAGCCGCGTGCCCAACGGCGGCGGATGGAGGTTGAATATCGACGTCTCAACCCGGTCCAGCCTCTCGGCCATCTGCTCGATATGCGCCGCAATATCGGGTTCGTCGTGTTCTCGCGGGGTGTTCCACGGCGTCCGGTTTGTGTAGCCGGTGGAAATCATCTCGTGGCCGGGGGCGATCTCGATCACTTTGTTTTCAGCGTTGATAAGTGTGTCGCCACCGTGTTCGGCGATCACCTCGTCGATGTAATACGGGTCATCGTTCGCCGGAGCCGTATAGATCTTCACACTGGTCCCGGAAAGCTTCTCGGCTGCATATCGGATCCAGTTGACTAGGCGCTCTGTCATCAGCTCCTTGAAAAGGTCTTCGACCTTCCTCGGGTCGGAATTGAGGTCCGCCAGCCGGTCCGGTTCGACGTGAACCGGATAGAACCCTGAGTCGGCGACTCGGCGCTCGAACTGGGGAAGGTCGGCTTCGGTGAGCTCGTGCTGCTTCCCCATAAAGCTTGCCTGGAAGCCACCCCGACTCTGCGGGACGATGGGAATTACCAGTTTGCCGGTGAAATCGCCCCCGAGGATCAGGACATCAGCCTGGTAGAAACCAGCTGCTGCAACGAACTTGCGCCAGCAAACCTCAGAACCATGCAAGTCACTGGCGAAGAAAAGCGTCACGGTGGGACTCGATGGCTTCTTCTTGAACAGCGCCATCAGTACGTGTCTCTGGGAATGTCGACGTCCTGCCACCACTGGACTCTCTCGCCAACCCGGGAGCGGAGGTTCCATCCGATGCTTTTTGGGGCATCTTCGATATGGGCGAGCAGAGCGGCGAGCTTTTCCTGTGCCGGAGGATCCACTCGATCGGAGAGGGTACGAATGTTCGTCGTCGCCGTCCTCCAAAATCCCCAATCGCTCGAAAGTAGACCAGCGATATAGGCGGCATCGATGATCTCGGGGTCGTCGGAATCCGAGCCGAGGTCGTGACTCGAAATTATACAAGCGACGTCGTTGATGTCCCCTTCCGTCAATTCGACGATCTGAAGCTTGGACAACAGAAGGTCCTCGATCGGAAGTGTCGGCCCGTCGCCCAGCCGGTTACGCACGTCGAGCTTATGACAAAGGTCGAGTACATCTACCCAGACATCAATCTCAATCTCAGTTTCTTCGTTCCGATAGAGATATCGCGTGCCCTCCATGGCCACCAGCATGTCGCGGTCGGCGGTGTAGCCACGGTTCTCGAAAAACTCGCCGAGCCTGGACCTGTCGCGTTTCCGCGTGACGAGATCAATATCTTTGGGAACGCGCTGTCGCATGTTCATATCGTTAAGGGATGGCTCACAATGGAGACGTACCGCCACCGAACCGATCGCCCGTAGGACGAGCCCATCCGCTGCAGCGTCCGATATGAGCCTTTGAGCCTCGTCGCTTAACGCCTCGACACCACTCACTCGATCGGTATCTGCTTGAAGGCGAGTGAAACATCAACACCCTGTTTGCGTCGGTATGACTTGATCCCGAGATACCAAGCTATCCCGAGGACCACGACTCCAAGCAGCAGCCAAAACTCACCACGTACTCCTTCAGAGGTGAACAGCGGCCCAGCGGCGATGTCATCGTTCCACAACATGACGAGCACTGTTCCGAGGAATAGGGCTCCAACAGCTCCCGTGATGCTCATCACCGGCACTCCAAAGATCCGGTGCTCGGACGCCGGCGAGATAGCGAACAGGTTCTTTCTCGCCCATGGAAATACCACTGCAGCGACCATCGCCGTACCCCACACAATGGTTATGGCCTGGATCAGGGTGAGCAGTGCTATCCCCTGAAATGCAATGAACCACATGAACACGATGGCCCCAGCCGTAGAAATCCAGATCGCAAGGGTCGCTGTGCCGAATCTCTTGCTGACATCGCCGAGACGATCCGGTCCGATGCGGTCAAAGGACCAGGCAATCATCGTCCGGGTGGTGTAAGCAATCTCTGCCGGGACCCAGAACCAGATCCAAATGACAAACGTGGCCATCACAATGGTCGCGAGGACCAGATTGTCGGCGAGGATCCCGATCAAGACGGTGAACCAAGGGCTGGCCCCAATGGTTCCCTCCGTCGAAAGAGCCCACGCGTTTGTTGAGGGGTCGAATAAACCGACGATGGAGTTGTAGCCAATGGCTCCTTGGAAGTCGTAGCCGAAAACCCTGGTTGCGAGAATATCCACCAGAGCGATCACCAAACCGGTGGCAAGCACTGCGCCGAGCATTCCGTAGAGCTGGGTCCGTTTGACCGACTTGATCTCGCCTCCAATGCCCACGGACTGGATTGCTCCAAGTAGTGGCAGCAGCGGCCATATCAGAAACGCCCAAGAAGCGGAGAAGCTCAACGGGGCGGATTCCCAACCAAGGTCTCGAGCACCAGCAATGACTTCGTCTCCGGTCAAGCCGGTCGCGGCCGTGAAGTTAGCCATGAATGTGCTGGTGTCTCCGAATAGAAGGATCACGATCAGTACCAAAGTGCCGGCAACAGCTATCCCGAACAGAACCTTCTGCACTGCAAAGTAGCGCCGGGTTCCGGACGTGAGGAGTGCGCCGGCGAGGACCAGGACAGCCGTTCCGATCCAGAAAATCCCGGACGGCGAGTTTGTAGTGGCTGCCCACGACAGAAACGTGTCGCTCTCGGCGAGAAACCCGATCGTCCCGAAAAAGGAGGAGAGGCCGACGGTGACGATCAGAGACGCCGCTAGTGCTCCATAGTAGAGAAGGACCATCGTCTCAATGAGTGAGAGCACGAACCCGACCCCGGGGCCGACAGATCTCGACAGGGAGACATACACGCCGCCTGATCGAGGAAATGTGACGGACCAGGCGTAGAACGTCGCTGCTACGAATAACATCCCTGCGACCGCCAGGAGGGTGGACAGCCAAGGGGCCGAGCCGGGATAAAGGCTCGGACCGTAGAGTTGGTTGAAGGCGATCGCAATACCGATCGAAACGAGGCCGACGTTGAATATGAAGACATCTGAAGATCCCGCCACACGGATCAAACCCGACGCAGGCCGGGAGAACACTCCGGTGCGGTCGTCACTGCCAAGGGAACCCGCCATTGCGCCATCCTTTGTTCGCTGTGCCTTTCGTACCCTAAGCACCAGACAAGTGCGCGTGTAGCTGATTTGGACACTTTTCTTGCGCAATTCGCACTTTCTGACGGAGAATGACCACAATGACCTCAAAGAACCGTCGGGAAAAGGCGAATCGCGAACTGCTGGACGACACTGATAAAGGAATCATCTCAATCCTCCAAAGGGATGGCCGCACCTCGAACCGAGAAGTAGGCCGGAAACTGGGCGTCAGCGAAGCAACTGTCCGAAACAGGATCTCGCGGCTGCTTGGCGAAGACCTGATCGAAATCGTCGCAGTACCGACCCCACGGGCCGTTGGCATGACAGTTTCGGCGATCATCGGTGTCGGCGTTTCCCTACGAGCGATCGAAGAAGTGGTGGCAGAACTTGTTACCAAGCCTGAGGTTCGCTATGTCGGTCTCGCAACAGGACGCTACGAAGTGATCCTCGAGTCATTCTTCCAAGACCAAGAGCACCTCCTCGAGTTCATCACCAAGGACCTCGGGCATATGGAGGGAGTGACCAGGGTAGAGACCTCACTCATACTCAGGGTCGCCAAATTCTCCTACGAGTGGGAAATCCCGGTCGAGTAGCTCACGCCGCCTCGAGGTCTTCTTCGGTCGCGGCGCGTTCGAACTCACCGACTATTAGCCCGTCCCGAAGAATCATAACCAGGTGCACTGGGGCTCGCCGCCGCCTTGCTCTTCTGCCTCCTCCCAGTACGGCCCAGCTTCGCCGAGGATTCTCACCAGCGTTAGGGTTGCTGCCGTCGGGTCGGCGTAAGGCGCTCATCCGCTGCTCGTCCCATCTGCGCGCCGCATCTCGCTTCCAATCCTGAGGCGCGCACGACCTCATGACGCTCCCACTCGCGCTCGCTGGCGCGTTCGGCTGCCCCCGTGCTGATCTTCTGACCAAGGAGGACACCGGCAACGCCGACAAGGGCCACGATGATTCCAGGTATCCAGTCCATCGTGTCAATGGTTTAAATACGTTGCTCTGAGTCGGGGTAGCTTCGCCCCGATGCGGGTACTAGCCGTCCGACTTCCAGACTCGACGATCGAGTGACTACGCGACGCCGCCGGTGCGGAAGGGTCGAGCGTTTCCGACGTCGTTCGCTCCGCGATCGAGACCCGAGTCGAGAAAGTGGCCACTGTGGCCCACAAGAGCCCGAGCATCGTAGAGTTACTCGCCGACCCCGTCGACATCGCGCAGCTGCTCGACGACGCCAGCGGCTGGACGTCGTAGAAACTCGCGCACCGCCTCTGCCACAGTCCCTTCGGAAATACCTCTGCTCCGGCAGTATTCGCCTGCGAACCAGTCAGGAAGCAGATGGTTACTACGACTGGAATTGCAGCTAGAGCAGCAGATCGCAACAGTGGTTGGGTCGTCCCACGGTGGCAGGTGGTCCATGTGTTCGATGGTCGCCCAGTCGGTGCTCGGCCCACCGGATGATCCGTAGGGGAGCATCACCTTGTGGCAGTAGACACAGGAGCGATCACGTGCGCGGATGCGCTCTAGCTCGTCGTCTGGAATCCCGTAAACGTTGGGCACGGAAGCATTATCGACGCGTCATGTAATACGGCAAAGAGGCGTTTGCCGAGAGCGCATACATGGGCAGTCTCGCTCGACCGCTCGTTCAGGGTGGCCGTGGAGGGAACCCCCCTTATCCACGGCGGTGTGTGCGCCTATCCAAAGGGTCGAAGGTCAAGGCATATCTTCTCAATTCGTTGTAAAGCGTATCGTCGAGGAGCCTCGCCTCATGATGAACATCGAGACGGCGAACGATTCCGTCGGTTCTGGGATTGCCATCAGCTAACAGAGACACTACCTCCCGTAGCACATGTGCCGCTTGTGGTGTCAAGGTCATCACGATTCGAGATGTATTTAGTTAGCGCTGCAATTGATGCGGCTGGCCACCGGAGATGAAACCTCCTACCGGGGTATCTGAGCCCGAATTGGATGGCCTTGTCAAGGTAGTAGAAAAAGTTTCTCCCATCTGCCAACTTCTCAAGGGGGTACGCCTCGTACTCGCGCTGGGCGTTCTCGTCTAGTTGTGCTCCGCGGGGAGGTTGTCCCCGATGGTGCTGTTGGGGGTGGCCCATCGGAGTGACCCGTGGGGTCGGTGGTGATTGTAGAAGTGGATGAACCCGTCATACGCCTGGTGTCGTTCGTTTTCTGAGTTCCAGTGTCGGA
>JBGTCK010000072.1:0-19696 GCA_041748855.1 Acidimicrobiia bacterium | reverse complement strand
GGCGGTCTTCCGATAGTCCGATCGCCGGTGGCGAAGATTAGCAGAGCGCTCGATCAAGGTACAATGGCCCCACCCCACCTGGTAGTGAATCATTCAGTCGCGCATCCGAAATTTCTCAATCATCGCCCATATCGACCACGGGAAGTCGACCCTGGCCGATCGCCTGCTCGAGCGAACCGGGACTGTCAGCGCCCGCGACATGCGGGAGCAGTTGCTCGACTCGATGGACCTCGAACGCGAACGCGGCATCACAATCAAAGCGCAGACCGTACGGTTGGAGTATCGCTCCAGGGCGGGTGAGGATTACATCCTCAACATCATCGATACCCCCGGCCACGTCGACTTCTCCTATGAGGTGTCACGCTCGCTGGCTGCGTGTGAGGGCGCCCTGCTCCTCACCGACGCCTCGCAGGGCGTACAGGCCCAGACCCTTGCCAACGCATACCTGGCAGTCGACGCCGGGCTGGAGGTAATTCCAGCGATCAACAAGATCGACCTCCCCGCCGCCGACCCAGACCGGGTGGCCAAAGAGATGGTGAGCATCATCGGCGGCAATCCCGACGAGGTGGTCAGGCTCTCGGCGAAGACCGGAGAGGGCGTCGAAGAGCTGCTCGAGGTCCTGGTCAAGTCGGTCCCTCCGCCCCAGGGCGACCCGGACGCTCCTTTGCGGGCTCTCGTCTTCGACTCCTATTACGACGCATACCGCGGAGTGGTTTGCTACATCAGGGTGGTCGACGGGTCAATCGCTTCCGGCCAGAAGATCCACTTCATGGTGGCCGGGGAGAGCCACGAGGCGACCGAGATCGGCGTCCTCACGCCCAGGGCCAACGAGCGAAAGTCCCTCGGCGTCGGCGAGGTGGGATATCTGATCACCGGGATCAAGGAAATCGACCGGGTGAAAGTCGGCGATACGGTCACCGACGCAGCTGTTCGCGCCGACAACCCGTTGCCGGGTTACGCCGAGCCGAGTCCGATGGTGTTCTCCGGGATGTTCCCGACAGAAGGGGACGACTTCGAGAAGCTACGCGAGGCACTGGAAAAGTTGAGGCTCAACGACGCCTCGTTGGTTTTCGAACCGGAGACGAGCAAGGCGCTCGGCTTCGGTTTCAGGTGCGGTTTCCTCGGCCTGCTCCATATGGAGATAGTCCGGGAGCGTCTCGAGCGGGAGTATGACCTCGACCTGGTCACGACGGCCCCGTCCGTTGCATATCGCGTCACCCGTACCGATGGCACAGTGATCGAGGTGAGGAGCCCTCAAGACCTGCCCGACCCGGCCGAACGGGAGAAGGTCGAAGAGCCCTATGTGAAGGCGATGATCCTCACCCCGAGCGAGTACGTGGGACCGATCATGGAGCTGGTCACCAACCGCCGCGGCGAAGTCGGCCATATGAACTACTTGAGCCCCGAACGAGTCGAACTCGACTACCAGATCCCGCTCGGCGAGGTGGTCCTGGACTTCTTCGACCAGCTCAAGTCGAAGACCAGGGGGTATGCCTCACTCGACTACGAACCTGCTGGATACCGGGTTTCCAACCTGGTCAAGGTGGACATCCTCCTCAACGGGCAACCGGTAGATGCATTCTCTGCAGTGGTCCACCGGGACAACGCCCAGGCGTACGGCTTGACCATGACCGGCCGCCTCCGCAAGCTGATCCCTCGCCAGCTATTCGACGTACCGATCCAGGCTGCAATCGGCGGCAAGATCATCAGCCGGGAGACGGTCAAGGCCAAGCGCAAGGACGTCACTGCCAAGTGCTACGGCGGTGACATCAGCCGGAAGAAGAAGCTGCTGCAGCGTCAGAAAGAGGGCAAGAAGCGGATGAAGATGGTGGGTTCGGTCGAGGTGCCGCAGGAGGCCTTCGTCGCCGCCCTCCGCACCGACGATGACGACTGACACCGAGACCTCGAGCCGCATGGACGCCTTTGGCCTCCTGTCCGGTGCATACCTGCACACTCCGTTCTGCGCTGCGATCTGTCCTTACTGCGACTTCGCCGTGGTCGCTGGCCAAGACGATCTCATCGACCGCTACTGCGATGCTGTCGTTGCCGAGATCGGGATGGACGGGACCTGGAGGCCTCTCGACGCCGTGTACGTGGGTGGCGGAACGCCGAGCCGTGTCCCCGGCCACCAGCTAAACCGGTTCCTCGATGCACTCCGCTTGCGCCACGGCATCAACGAATCGGCGGAGGTGAGCCTCGAGGCCAATCCCGAAGACTGGACCGGGGAGGTTGCGGCATCGTTGCGGATCGCAGGCTTCAACCGGGTCTCGTTCGGTGCCCAGAGCTTCGACACGTCGGTCCTGCTTTCGTTGGGCAGGAGGCACGTCCCTGATCAAATTACGAAGTCGGTAGCGATTGCCCGGGCCGAGGGATTCGACAGCGTCTCGATCGACCTCATCTACGGGAGCCCGAACGAGTCGGAGCGGAGCTGGCTGGCGACACTGGAGGCCGCAGTGGCGGCCGGGCCGGATCATGTTTCGTGTTACGCCCTGACAGTCGAACCCGGGACCGAACTGGGGCGGCAGGTGGGACGTGGTGCCCCCGCCCCCGACCCCGACATCCAGGCCAGCCGATTCACCATCGCCGACAGCATCCTCTCCGCGGACGGGCTCACCAGGTACGAAGTCTCCAATTGGTCACGCCCCGGACACGAGTGCGTCTACAACTCGATCGTCTGGGCTCAGGGCGACTACGTGGCCTATGGCAACGGCGCCCATCGTTTCCGGGATGGACTGCGGAGCCGGAACCTACGACGCCTAGGGTCCTATCTGAAAGCGGTCGAGAACGGGGAACCGCCGATTGCTGGTGAAGAGGCCCTGACCGGCTGGGACCTGGAACTGGACCGGCTCTTTGTGGGTCTGCGGCGAGCAGTGGGTGTGGTGATCGATCGGGGAGGGCGGGCATTCATCGCTGATGCCGATGGTCAGCGACTCCTAGAGGCGGGGGTGGTGGCCGCAAACGGCGACCGGCTGAAAGTGGTGAATCCGATGCTCAGCGATGCCGTGTTGCGGGTGGTCCTCGGGCTCAAGGTTGGGGAACATGGTCCCGATGGCGATACTCTGGTGGCCATAGATGCTTGAAGATCGCAGGTCCGAGATACTGCGGGTGCTTGTCGAAGAGCACATCCGCACCGGTGAGCCGGTGAGTTCTCGCGCCGTGGCCGATCGCTCCCGTCTCCAGGTCTCCACCGCAACGATCAGAAACGACCTGGCCGCCCTCGAAGCAGAGGGTTACGCGATCCAACCCCACACTTCAGCCGGTCGGGTGCCCACGGCAACCGCATACCGGTATTACGTCGACCACCTGAGCAAGGGCCGGCTCCGGATCGCGGCGCAGAACAAGATCGCCACCTTCTTCGGAGATGTCCATTTCGAACTGTCCAAGCTCTTGAAAGCCACCTCCGACCTTCTCGCCGACGTCACCGACCTCCCCGCCGTGGTGGTCGCCCCCGGACTTATCGGCGACAAGGTGCGTTCGATCCACGCGGTCCAGGTGACCGCCGACCAGATCCTGCTGGTCGCAGTGACCGAAGGGGGCAGGGTGGCACAACAGCGCGGCCGACTCCGCAAGCCGGTCACCCCGAGCGAGCTGGAGGAAGCACAGACTCTCGTCACCGAGACTTATGTGGGCTCGTCGCTCGGCGCCGACATCCCGTTGACCGACGAGAGGCTCCGCTCGCTGTCCGGGCCCGTGCAGGAAGCAGTGTTGACCCTCGTCGACGCACTCCATCTCGCAGCCTCGGCAGGTTCGGAAGTTTTTGTCGGTGGCACCGAACGACTGTCAAATGTCTGGAAAGACCTCTCCGCTGTGCGCAGGGTGCTCGAAGTTTTGGAACGTGAAGCCGAAGTCCTGGCACTACTGGCCGCCGAGCAGGGCACCTCGATCCAGTTCGCCAGCGACCTGCCCTCGGTGGATCTCGACATGGCCGTTGTCTCCAAGTCGTACGAGTCGGTCGGAGGCGGGGGGACGGTCGGCGTGATCGGCCCGATGCGGATGAACTACAAGAGCGTCATCTCCGCCGTGGAGGAGATCTCCAAGGAACTCGAAGACCGCATAGGTCAGACCACCGGTTGATGGCTAAGGATTATTACCGAATCCTGGGTGTCGCCCGGGATGCGACGGCAGCGGACATCAAATCGGCCTTCCGGCGCCTGGCCCGGGAGACCCACCCTGACGCCAATCCGGACAATCCCGCGGCTGCCGAACGGTTCCGGGAAGCCGCTGAGGCTTACGAGGTGTTGTCCAGCCCCGAGCGGAGACAACGCTACGACCGGGGCGACACCATCGACCTCGGGGATCTCTTTGGGGGGTTCGGCGGATTCGACGACATCCTGAGGTCGGTCTTCGGCGAGGGCGGTCTGTTCGGATCAGCCAGCGGTGCGTCTCGCCCGCGGCGCGGCGCCGACCTTCTCCTTCGGGTGCGGATTTCGCTGGAGCAGGCGGCCTTTGGCTCTGACATCGACGTGACGTATGAGACCAACTATGCCTGTGAGACGTGCGGCGGATCGGGTGCCAGAGACGGCGCAGGCCACTCCACCTGCAGCACGTGCGGTGGCTCAGGTGCTGTGCGGATGGCCCGCCGGTCGATTGTGGGAACGATGATGACCGTCGTGGAATGCCCCGACTGCTCGGGCGACGGTTCGATTGTCGCCGACCCGTGTGCCGACTGCCGGGGGAGTGGAGTCACCTACGGCGAGCGGTCGATGACGGTGGAGATTCCTGCCGGTGTGTCCACAGGGACAAGGTTGCGGCTCAGCGGTCGTGGGGAGGCGATGGGCCGGGGCGGGCGCGCCGGTGACCTCCAGGTAGAGATCCTTGTCGAGCCCGACGCCCGCTACGAGCGTGACGACATCGACCTCTACCACCAACTGAACATCAGCGCCGTGGAGGCGACCCTGGGGACCCGGCGTGAAGTTCCCCTGCTCGAGGGCGGCACGGAACTCCTGGAGGTGCCCCCCGGGACCCAGCCGGGCACCTTGCTCCGCCTCGGCGGCTTCGGTGTTCCCCGGCTCGGCCGCAAAGGCAGAGGAGACCTCCTGGTGAGGGTGGGGGTGAGCATTCCTACTGAGATCAGCGACGAGGAGCGGACCCTGCTTTTGGACCTCGGCCGGATCCGCGGTGACATAACTGCCGACCCCGCCGGCACCGATCCTTGAAACACATCCCGCATCTCTACCTGCCCGGGCCCTGGGAGGGAGAGACCCTGGCGGCGGGCAGTGAACAGGTAGATCACCTGAGCCGTGTGCTCCGACACGAGGCCGGATCGGAAGTCACCTATACCGACGGGGCCGGGATGTTCGGTCAGGGAATCTGGTCCGGCGCCGCTATTTCGAGGTCTGACGAAGAACGGCGCCACCGCACTTCGAATCTAATCGTGGCAACTGCACCTCCATCGAGCCGGGACCGGGTGCGGTTTCTCGTCGAGAAAGTCGCCGAGCTCGGTATCGAGAGACTGCTCTGGCTGACAACCCGTCACGGCGTGCGAAGAGTTCCACCTCTGAAGAAGCAGCGCGCGTGGGCCATTTCCGCCCTCGAGCAAAGCCGGGGCAGCTGGCTGATGGAGGTGAGCGACGGCTTTATCGACTGGGACTCCCTCGAGCGTCCGCTGGCGGTTTGCGTGCCCGGCGGGTCCGGGCCGAACGCTGCTTTCAGGACGGTTGCCGTCGGCCCCGAGGGTGGTTTTGGAGACGGCGAGGTTCCCGTCGATGCCACCGCAATGAATTTGGGCCCGACGATTCTGCGGGTCGAAACCGCAGCCGTAATCGCTGCCGCAAGATTTCGCTGAAAGAATCGGATGCGAAGCCGGCATCGATCCCATAGACTCTAGAACTGCGGTTATAGGGAGACGTCCGTGGTAGACAAGTTCAGTGCTGCCCTTGGTAGTCGGTTGCGCGCCGCGCGCCGGCAAAAGGGGTGGTCTTTATCAGATGTCGAGTCGCTTACCGATGGCGAGTTCAAGGCGTCTGTTGTGGGAGCCTACGAGCGTGGCGAGAGGGCGATCTCGGTCCAGCGCCTGGTGCGGGTGGCGGACATCTACGGGATGAGCGCTCCCGACTTGCTCCCGATGTCGGTGACCCCCGAATTTTCCCATGTCATCGATCTGGACAGGATCAGCGCCAGCGAAGGCGATATCGCCGAGCGGTTTATCGCCGCTGTCCACCTCCTCAGATCCGGGTCGCTCTCCCCGGAGATCCGGTCCGCCGATCGCGTCATCCTTTCTTCGCTGCTCGAGCTCGAGAGCCAGAAGGTCTCCAGGGACTGATAATCTGGTCTCCCCTCCAGAATCAACTAGAATGGCTGTGACGCACTTTTCGCGTCGTACCTGTGCTTCCTGAACACACCGAAACACGCTTGCGCGTCCCGAGTCAGCATTTGATGCTCGACCTACTTGGAGACGCTGACCGACACCTCCGCCAGATCGAAGAACACTTTCCGGGGGTGCGATTTGTCGCGCGCGGGGACGAAATCGCCGTGAGCGGTGCCCGGAACGAGGTCGATCGAGCCAGGAGAGTACTCGACGAGTTGCTCATCCTCGTCCAGGAGGGCCAGGCACTGGACAGTGGCGGTGTCGCCGAAGTGGTCAAGATGGTGAGTGAGGACGTCCCCTCCCCATCCGACGTCCTCAGTGACGGGATCCCGGTGGGCAGGGGTCGGATGATCAGGCCGAAGACTCGCGGTCAACAGGGCTACATGGCCGCAATCAGGGAGAATACCCTCACTTTCGGTATCGGGCCGGCCGGGACCGGAAAGACCTATCTGGCGATGGCCGCAGCAGTTGATGCCCTGGTCAACGGGTCGGTTCGCAGGATCATCCTCACCCGTCCTGCAGTGGAAGCCGGCGAGAGGCTCGGCTTTCTCCCCGGCGATCTGACGGCCAAAGTCGACCCGTATCTCCGTCCCCTATATGACGCACTCTGGGACATGCTCGGGCCTGAGGAGACCCTCGATCTCATCGACAAGGGAACTATTGAGATAGCTCCGCTCGCTTATATGAGAGGAAGGACGCTCAACGACGCATGTGTGATTCTCGATGAAGCCCAGAACACAACTCCGGAGCAAATGAAGATGTTCCTGACGCGGCTCGGCTTCAATTCCAAAATGATCATCACCGGTGACGTCACCCAGACCGACCTGCCCAACGATCGGCGATCCGGTCTTGGCGTGGTCCGTCAGATCCTGGGCGACATTCCCGGGGTGGCATTTGTCGAGCTGACGTCCCGCGATGTGGTGCGCCATCGTATCGTCGCCTCCATCGTCGAAGCATACGCCAGGTTCGAGTCGAAGAAATGAAACGGTCCACCCTTGTGCGTTGGGCCACATTTCTCGCCACTGTCTTCGCCGTGTGGGGAGTGCTTTCGGTCGGAGGTGGTGGCGACTCCTCTCTGCTCAACGTCGGCGATCTTGCCGAACGACCGTATGAGGCACAGCGGGCTGCTGACGTTGTCAACGTCGTCGCCACCGAGCAACTCCGCCAGCAGGCGCGGGACAGCGTAGAACCCATATGGGAGGACAACCCCGACGCAGAGCAAGCGGTACAGACCGACGTAACCGAGCTATTCGCCGACGTCGCCGCCTCGGTGATAGCCGGCCCGCCTCCGGAATCCACCGACCCGACACTTCCCACCACCACCACCACCACGACAGATCCGGAGGCGACGACGACCACAACCATCTCTCCCACCGAGCCGGTGGTGTTGAGCGGAGTCGTCTACCTAGATGTCGACGGCGACGGGGCTTTTGCCCCGGATGTCGACCAGCCAAGCCCTGACCGGGGGCTGGAACGGATCAGCGTGACCATCACGTCGGCCACCGGTGAGGAGACCTTAATGACAGGGCCGGGCGGCGCCTGGACATTTGAGAGCGCACCCGGAGACTTCGTGGTGAAGGTTGATACTGCGGACGTTGACATCCCGGACGGATTTGCTGTGCTTGCAGAGGAGGGCCCATCCGAACTCGTTTCTTGCTCTACTCCCGGAGAGGAATGTGTGGTCCGTTCGGTGGGTTTTTCACCGAATCTGAATCCGATTGACGAAGTTGCAGCAGACATCAGTGACCGTCATGCTCTGGCTGCCGACGCCGCCACCACGCTGGCCACGATTGGCGCCAATGACGTGATCCGGACGGCGCTGGGGCAGCCACTCCGGCTTACGGTCATCGAGCGGCAGGTAACCGAGAGAGTCCTTCAGGAGTTTGGCCTCGGGGTTCGCCCTGCCGACCTACTCACCGTCCGGGCGCGTGCCCGGAACAGCCCGCCGGCGGTTTTTTTCGACGACACCGGACGCGATGAGTTGGCGGGCCAGGCAGCAGGTGAGATCGTCGCCACCTTGATCCAGGCCAATGAGGGCGTGAACGAGGCACGCACGACCCAGGAACAGGAACTTCGGGCCGAGGCGGTCGAGCCTGTAGTCGAGCAGTACAGTGCCGGCCAGCTGATCGTCGACCAGGGCCAGCTTCTCACCCAACTCCATATCGATGCCATCGGCGAGACGGGCTCGATAGTCGGGGAGGTCGAGCAAGAGGGCGGTCTGCTGGCTGTCGTCGCCGTGCTTATCGGGATCCTCGGCCTTTACCTCGCAACGTTCCGACTCGAGTTCTGGGCACGTCCGCGCATGGTTGCGCTGCTCGGGATCCTCATCGTGATTGCTGCCGCCGCCGTTCGGGGAACGGTTGTCCTCGAGCCGGGGATGAGCTGGTATGTCTTCCCCGCAGTGGCTTTCGGGTTTGTGACCGCCGTCCTCTTCGACTCCCGGATTGCAGTGCTGATGGCCCTCACCGTCGGAGTCCTCGCCGCCGTGGGAAGCCAGGACATCGGGGTGTCGGTCTACGCGGTGCTGGCCACGATGGCCCCGATCCCGTTCGTGTCTTCGGTCAGCAGTCGTGGTGCCTTCAGGAATGCCGTGATTTTTTCATCCTTTACCGCCGCGGTGGCGGCAGCGGCAACGTCCTGGTACTTCCATGTCGGCCCTAACAACACGGTCAGCGAGGTCGTGGAGATCGTGTGGACTTCATCCCTGTGGGCGTTCGGCATTTCGATCGTCGCGTCGCTGGTCGGACTTGCTGCCCTCCAATTCTTCGAGTCCGCCTTCGACATCACGACAACACTCAGCCTCCTCGACCTCACCGACCGCAACCACGAGGCCCTGCAACTGCTCCAGGAGAAGGCGTTCGGCTCATTCAATCACTCGCTCATGGTCGGTACCCTGTCTCATGCCGCAGCAAGGGCCATCAACGCCAACGCCCTTCTCGCCCGGGCCATGGCCTACTACCACGACCTCGGCAAGACCGAGAACCCCACGTACTTCATCGAGAACCAGTTCGGGGGAGCCAACCCCCATGACATGCTCAGCCCCAAGGAGTCGGCGGAGATCATCCGCCGCCACGTCACCGACGGAGTGGCGCTGGCACGGCAGTACAAGATCCCATCCGACGTGACCATGGGCATCGTCAGCCACCACGGCGACGGGATCATGAGGTACTTCTACGAGAAGGCCAAGTCCCAGGAGAACGGCGAAGTCGACCCGGCGGACTTCCGCCATGTCGGTCATAAGCCCCGGACCGCCGAGTCGGCAATCGTCATGCTGGCCGACAGCCTCGAAGCTGCCTGCCGGGCCGTGTTCCAGACAGAGGAGCCCTCGCCTCAGGCCATTGAGAAGGTGGTCGACCGGGTTGTCAACGAGAAAATGGACGACGGGCAACTCGGAGAGTCGCCGCTCACCCTCTCCGATATAACCAAGATCAGGGCTGCCTTCCTCGAGTCGCTGATCGGCCACTACCATCAGCGCATTGCCTACCCGAATTTCCCCGGCTCCTGACGTGGACGACCCCCTGAGTCGATATACCGGTGCTCACTCGTGAGCATTTTTGTTGCTGATGAGCAATCCCAACCCGTCGACCTTCCGGCGATCCGATCCCTTGCCGAGATGGTTGTGGAAGGTGAGGGTTTTCCCGAGAGCTCCGAGGTGACCCTGCTTCTGGTCAGTGATTCGGAGATGGGCTCTTACAACGAGCGTTTCCTCGACCGGACCGGGCCTACCGACGTCCTCGCCTTTCCGGTCGAAGACCTCGAGCCCGGAGTAGTGCCCGAGCGCGAATTCAATGACCCGCCCCTGCTCCTCGGCGACGTCATTGTCGCTCCTGAGTACATCTCGAGGCAGGCGGTGGAGTACGGCGTGAGCTTCGAAGACGAGATCTCCTTGATGGTGGTTCATGGCCTTCTCCACCTTCTCGGCTATGACCACCAGAACGACGAAGAGGCAGAGGTGATGGAACAGCGGGAGAGAGAGATCCTCGCCAAGATCGGCAAGGTGCGGAGATGACCACGCTGACCCTTGTCATCGCAGGGCTGATCTTGTTGTTTGCTGCTTGGCTGCGCGCGGCCGGTACTGCAATCACCAGAGTGCCCCGGGCCGATGCTCTACGGGACGCTTCTGAGGAGGTGAAGGGGGCGGAGGCCGTTGCCGAACTGCTCGACGACCGCGAGGTGATTGCTCCGGCGGTAGGTGTTGTTGGCTCCGCGCTTCTTGTGATCAGCGCCACGCTCGGGGTCGCTGCTGTAGCGGCAAATGAGGCTCCGATTGCGGCAGTCTGGCTCGGTCTCGTGGTTGGTCTGGTCGTGTTCCTCGTCGGCGACCTCCTTCCCCGCGGGCTCGGCCGGGTGGCTTCCCACCGGATCGCGTATTGGTCCGCTCCCGTCCTCGGGGTGGCGATACGGCTTGGAGGATGGGCCAACGACCTCATCTTCGAGGCCGAGGTCGACCAGACCGATGAACTCGAAGACGACGAGGAGGAGCTCTCCGACGAACAGGAGCGCGAGCTCATCCACTCGGTTCTCCAGTTCTCCGAGACCCTGGTCAGAGAGGTGATGACCCCTCGCCCCGACATGGTGACCGTTCCGGTGACCGGGACCATCGAGGAGCTCGTTGCTCTGGCCACCGACGAGGGATTCTCACGGATTCCCGTCACCGCCGAATCCGATGTGGTGGGGTTGGTGATCGTCAAAGACCTGCTTCCGATGTTCGTCGGGAACAAGCGGCCCGAGTCGGTAGCCGCAGTGATGCGACCAGTCGACTTCGTGCCCGAGACCAAGCTGGCTGCCACGCTGCTCGCCGAGATGCAGGTGGGGAAGGTGCATCAGATGATCGTCGTCGACGAGTACGGCGATATCACCGGGCTGATCACCATCGAAGACCTGCTCGAGGAGCTGGTGGGCGAGATTATCGACGAGACCGACGAAGACGAGCTGCTGCTCGTCGACTCCGGCAACGGGCGGTGGATTGTCGATGCCCGTTTGCCGGTTGAAGACCTGGCGGCCGAACTCGAGGTGGAGCTACCGGAGGAAGAATCCGACACTGTCGGCGGACTGGTGCTCGCCGTAGCCGAACGTGTTCCTGAGGAAGGCGAGACCTTCCGGGTTGGCGATTGTGTGTTCACTGTCGTCCGGATGCAGGGCCGGCGCATCGCCGAACTGACCGTGGTCAAAGACCCCCAGCCGGAACCTGTATGAAGTCGGGTTTTGTCGCCGTCGTCGGGCGGCCCAATGTCGGCAAGTCGACCCTGGTCAACGCCCTGGTCGGCACCAAAGTGACTATCACCTCCTCCCGCCCGCAGACCACCCGGAACACCATCCGGGGAGTGGTCACAGGACCTGACGCCGATCATCCCGAGTATCAAATCGTGCTGGTCGATACCCCGGGCCTGCACAAGCCGCGGACCGAGCTTGGTTCGAGGCTCAACTCCATGGTCTACGGAACCCTTGCTGACGCCGATGTGGTGCTGTTCTTGATCGACGCCTCCGCACCCATCGGGCCCGGTGACAGGTTGATCGCCGAGAGACTCGTCGAGGCGTCGTCGACTGTGGTGCTGGCGGTCAACAAGTCGGACAAAGGCACCAAGACCGAGATCGGTGAGCAGTTGGTCCGGGCAGGGGAGTGGGACTTCGCTGCATATGTGCCTATCTCTGCCACCGAAGGAACCGGCCTCCAGGCCCTGGTCGACGAGATCGTGGTGCGGCTCCCCGAAGGCCCGCGTTACTACCCGGAGGGGATGATGACCGACCAGCCCGAATCGCTGGTGGTCTCTGAAATCGTCCGGGAGAAGTTCCTGGAACGACTCCGTGATGAGTTGCCCCATTCGCTACTGGTGCGGGTCGAGGACATGGAGCAGCGATCCGACGGACTCCTCGACATCACCGCGGACGTGATCGTCGAGCGGAAGAGCCAGAAAGGGATCGTCATCGGCAAGGGCGGCGAGTTGTTGAAGGTCGCCGGCACCGAGGCCCGCGAAGAGCTCGAAGTGCTGTTCGGGACGAAAGTGAACTTGAAACTCCACGTCGTGGTGGAAAAGGACTGGCAGGTCAGGGGCCAGATCCTCGACCGTTTCGGTTTCGGCGGCGCCTAGGCGATCACGTGATGTCGTCGCAGAAGGCGGCGAGCTCGGTGTCCATTTCGGTCAATCCGCCCTCGGAGTGAGTCGACAACGTCAGGCTCACCTTGTCCCAGCTGATCTCGATGTCGGGATGGTGGAACATGCGCTCGGCTTTCAGCCCGACCCGGCTGACGAATCCGAGCGACTCGTTGAAGTCCTCGAATTCGAAGGTCGCCTTGATCGAATCCCCGTCGCGCTGCCACCGCTTGTGCTCGTCGAGAAACTCAGATATCTGTTCGTCGGACAGTAGGTCAGCCATGGCTCAATCCTAGGAGCGTCCCTGATTTGCGGATAAGCCCGGCGCAGCGTCGTGGTTCCAATACTCTTGGCCCGTGGCGATCCGACACGACCAGGCAATTGTCCTCCGCTCCTATCCGTTCGGCGACGCCGACCGGGTGGTGGTGTTGATCAGTCCGAACAACGGGAAGATCAGAACCGTCGCCAAAGGCGTGCGGAAGACCAAGAGCCGCTTCGGAGGCCGTCTCGAACCGTTCACCCATGTCGACCTGGTCCTCTATGAGGGCAGGAATCTGGACACCATCACCCAGGTCGCCACCGTCGAGCCATTCAAGCGGTTGCGGGGCGACCTCGATGCGGTGATCGCAGCGGGGATGATGGTCGAAGCCGTCGATGCCGTCGCCCAGGAACAGGAGTCGTCGGTCCGCCTCTTTCTTCTCCTCCAGCGTGGTCTCAAGGCTCTCGACTCGGGGATGTACTCACCGGACCTGATCACTGCGTTCCTGCTCAAACTCGCCGACGTCGTCGGCGTGGCGGTGGCCCTGGTCGAGTGTGCCTCCTGCGGCAGGAGTGACGACCTCGACCGCTTCTCGTTTTCCGGCGGCGGTGTCCACTGCTCGGTGTGCTCGGTCGAAGGCGGGGTCAAGCTGCGGCGGGGGATCACGGTCTATCTCGATGGCCTGGCCCGTTCCGAGCTGATGAGCCTTCCGGCAACCGACCCGGTGCTGAGCGGTGAGGCGATGGGTATCGCCCGCCGCTTCCTCGAATACCACCTCGACCGCAAGCTCTTCTCTCTGGCGGTGCTGGAGTGAGCATCGATCTCGGAGCAGTCGACCTCGATAGGGTTCCGCAGCACATCGGGCTGATCCTCGACGGGAACGGGAGGTGGGCCAACCAACGAGGCCTACCCCGGACTGCGGGCCACCTGGCTGGTGAGGAGGCCCTGTTCGACACGGTCGAGGGTGCCCTGGCGATGGGGGTGGGGTGGATGACCGCTTTCACTTTCTCCACCGAGAACTGGCACCGCGCCGACGACGAGGTCGAGTTCCTGATGTGGTTCAACGAGGATCTGCTCACCCGGCGCCGCGACGACCTCCACAAACAGGGAGTGCGAATGCTCTTCGCGGGCGACATGGACGACCCCCGGGTCCCGGATCGCAACCGCCAGCACATGGCAGAGGCCGCGGAGTTGACCGCCGGCAACGAGGTGCTCCGGCTGGTGTTTGCCTTCAACTACGGGAGCCAGCGGGAGATCGCTGCAGCAGCCCGGGAGGTGGCACGGAAGGCAGCAGCGGGGGAGCTGGACCCTGAAACCATCGATGAATCGACAATCGCCGATCATCTCTACATCCCCGACATGCCCCCGGTCGACCTGGTGATCAGGTCTTCGGGCGAGCACCGTCTCTCCAATTTCCTGCTCTGGCAGTCGGCTTACGCCGAGTTCTACTTCCCCGGCATCCTCTGGCCCGACTTCGATCGCCACGCCCTTGTCGACGCGGTGGTCGAGTACCAGGCGCGGGAACGTCGCTTCGGCGGGGCCGAAGACCGGATTCAGGTTGACTAAGCGCTGGAACTAAGCCACCGTTCCTTCCACACTCATGACTGAAGTAACACTCGACACCATCTCCAACCTCGCCAAACAGCGCGGGTTCGTCTTCCAGGCCAGCGAAATCTACGGCGGCTTGCGCTCGTCTTATGACTACGGGCCGCTCGGGGTCGAGCTGCTCAAGAACGTCAAGGAGGAGTGGTGGCGCTCGATGGTCCAGCAGCGCTCCGACATCGTCGGTATCGACTCGGCCATTCTCCAGGCGCGCAAGGTCTGGCAGGCGTCAGGCCACGAGGAGGTCTTCACCGACCCGATGGTCGAGTGCTCCAACTGCAACGGCCGATTCCGCCAGGACAAGCTCGCCGACCCCGACAAGTGCCCCAGCTGTGGCAAGACCGGGACGTTCACCGACCCGCGCAACTTCAACCTGATGTTCCGCACACACATGGGGCCGATCGACAGTGAGGACAACCTGGTCTATCTCCGACCGGAGACCGCTCAGGGCATTTTTACCAACTTTGAGAACGTCCGGAGGACCAACCGCCTCAAGCTTCCCTTCGGGATCGCCCAGGTGGGTAAGTCGTTCCGCAACGAGATCACACCCGGACAGTTCGTGTTCCGCACCCGTGAGTTCGAGCAGATGGAGATGGAGTACTTCTGCAGGCCCGAGGAGAGCCCGGAGTGGTATCAGTACTGGCAGGACCAGCGTTTCCAGTGGTACCTCGATCTGGGCATGGACCCCGACAACCTCCGGATTCGCCCTCACGAGAACGACGAGCTGAGCCACTATTCGTCGGGCACCGTCGACATCGAGTACCGGTTCCCCTGGGACTGGGATGAGCTGGAGGGCATCGCCAACAGGGCGGATTTCGATCTCAAACAGCACGCCGAGCACTCCGGCCAGGACCTCACCTACTTCGACCCGGAGTCCAACGAGCGCTTCTTCCCTCATGTCATCGAGCCGGCGGCAGGAGCCACCCGGACGACTTTCGCCTTTCTCATCGACGCCTATCACGAGGAGACAGTTGGTGACGACACCCGAACCGTGCTGAAGCTGCATCCCCGCCTGGCGCCGTACAAGGTGGCGGTGCTGCCCCTCTCCAAGAAGCCGGAGCTGATCGAACCGGCGGAGAAGCTCATCGCCGGGCTCCGCAAGCACTGGATGGCGGAGCTCGACATCACCCAGTCGATCGGTAAGAGGTACCGCCGCCAGGACGAGATCGGCACGCCATATTGCGTGACCGTCGACTTCGACAGCCTCGAGGATGGTGCGGTGACGGTCCGGGACCGTGACACCATGGCCCAGGACCGGATCTCCATGGACTCCGTGGAGGGCTACCTGATGGCGAAACTGTCCTGAGCATTAACTCTCCCTTGACATGGAGTCGGCAGAATCGACGATTGTGATACCGATATGAGACGTTCCATCTGGGTCTGGGCAGGGCTTTTCGTGCTCGCCGTCGGCGGTTCCGCTTTCGCCTGGTTCTGGTTCAGTGGCGGCTCCGGCGAGCCGAGCACAGAATTGACCACACCAACGATTGCCGGGCAGACCACCACGACGGCCGGGACGACCTCCACCGGCGCCGAAGGGACCACGTCTACGGCAGCGGAGGCGGCCAGCGCTGCCTTTGTCATCCAACAGGAACAGTCTCAGGCCAGCTTCACAATCGACGAAGTCTTGCGGGGGGTGCCGACGACAGTGGTCGGGACCACCTCCGAACTCGCAGGACAGTTCGTCCTCGACTTCGAAGACCTGAGCCAGACACAGTTCTCCGACTTCGTGGTCAATGCACGCACGTTCGTCACCGATTCGGGCAACCGCGACCGCGCCATTCGGGGGCCGATCATTCTCAACTCCGCCACCGACGAATTCGAATTCATCACATTCAACGTGACCGAGGTGGTCGGACTGGGAGGGTCGGCGGCGGTGGGCGACACCTTCACTTTTACCTTGATCGGCGATTTGACCATTCGGGACCAGACCAACGAGGTCGAGTTCGCGGTGACCGCCAGCCTCCTCGACGGTTCGACCGTCCAGGGAACGGCGACCACAGATGTGCTCCGCAGCGACTTCGGCATCGGGATCCCGAATGTTGCCTCGGTTGCTGATGTGACTGATGAGGTGTCCCTGCAACTGGAGTTCGTGGCCACAAGCTCCTGAGCCTCCGTATGATCTGGCTCTCATGGCAGAACGCGCCGACATAGACCGGATCCGGGAGTCGATAGATCTCGTCGACCTCATCTCGGAGGTCACGAAGGTGAAGCGCTCCGGTCGGACCTTCATGGCGGTGTGCCCTTTCCACGAAGAGAAGACCCCGTCGATGTCGGTCGACCGCGCCCGTGGCCTCTATCACTGCTTTGGCTGCGGCAAGGGTGGTGACCTGTTCAGCTTCATCCAGGAGACCCAGGGCTTGAACTTCCGCGAGTCGCTCGAGGTCCTCGCCCGCAAGGCCGGCGTCACACTCACCGAAGATCCAGGAGCGGCGCAGCGGCGGGGGAGGCGTGGTGCGGGGATCGATGCGATCCGCCAGGCAATCGAGGTCTACCACACCCGGCTCAAATCGTCGCCCGACGCCGGACCTGCTCGGGCCTATCTCCGTGCCCGCGGCTACGACGTCGTAGTTATCGACCAATGGAAGATGGGTTTCGCCGGCACCGACTGGGACACCTTGACCAAGGAGCTGCGTTCGGCAGGAATCGACGAACGTGCCCTCACCGATGCCGGGCTGAGCCGCAAAGGCCGCAACGGCATGTACGACTTTTTCCGGGGCCGGCTGATGTTCCCGATCTACGACCTCAGGGGCGATCCGGTGGGTTTCGGCGGTCGGAAGGTGGAGGAGGTCCCCAGGGAGGTGACCAACAACCCCGACGCCAAGTACGTCAACTCTCCCGACTCAATCGTCTATCAGAAGTCACGTCTCCTCTACGGACTCGACCGGGCCCGGGCGGCTATGGGGACCGAGGGCGAGGCGGTCATAGTCGAGGGATACACCGATGTGATCGCCATGCACCTCGCAGGAGTGGAAACGGCAGTGGCAACCTGCGGCACTGCTCTTGGCGACGACCACTTCGACCTGCTCCGCCGTTTCACCGAGAAGGTGGTGCTCGCGTTCGACTCCGACATCGCTGGCTCGAAGGCTGCGCTGCGCAGCGACGATCTGGAGTCTCCCTTCCGGCTCGACCTCGACCTCCGGGTGGCCCTGATGCCTGACGGCCTCGACCCCGCCGATCTGGTCCAGGACGGGCGGGGTGACGAGTTGGCGAAGGCAGTCTCGGAGGCTCGACCGCTTCTCGAGTTCAGGATCCGACACGAAGTCGCCGCCCACGATCTCAACGGCCCCGAAGGGCGGGCAAGGGCGCTTCATGCCGCTGCCGACCAGCTGCGCCGTGTCAACGATGATATTGCGCGACGGGAGTACTCCCGTTTCGTGGCCCGGGAAATCGGCGTCGACCTGGAGACGGTGGAAAAGGCAATCCGGCCCGGCGGCGCCCAGCGACCCGGTGAGAAACCCCACACCGCCCGAACCATCGACCGGCGCGAAGCGGAGCTGCTCCGAGTGGTGCTGTCGAACCCCGATGGCCTCCAGGAGCTGAACGCCGAAGACTTCACCGACCAGCGGCTGAAAGCTGCGTTCGTGGCGATTGCCGACCAGGTGAGTGCTGCGGTTTCGGGAACTCCAATCGACCTGTCCGCTGTCGGCGACTCCGACACCGCCGACCTGCTGCGGCGGCTTGCGATGGACCCGAGGCCGCTTCCGGACGGCAAGGACATGCTGGACATGATGCGGAATCGTCGCCTCGATGCAGAGATCGATCGCCTCGAGGAGGAGATCGATGATTTGGAGCAGGGAACGGATACCCATTCCGAAGCGTTGCGACGGTTGATAGCTTTACAGCAGAAGAAGCGATCGGTCCAAGATCCATGAGTGAACAACTCAGAGCGGTAATTGCAGATCTGATCAAGCGGGGGCGCCAGCGCGGCTTCTTGACCATGGCCGAGGTGCAACAGGAGCTGGAGGACGCTGAGGCTTCGGGCGAGGCTTTCGAGAAGGCAGCAGAGGCGTTGCGTGAGGCGCGGGTCAAACTCACCGAGGAGGGTCCGGGCGTAGTCGAAGAGTTTGCCGAGGTGGGCTCGATCTCGGTTTCCGACCCGGTCCGTCTCTACCTCAACGAGATCGGCCGCTACCCGCTTCTCACCGCACAACAGGAAGTGGAGTTGTCGATGCAGGTCGAGGCCGGCCGGCGAGCTCTGACCCGGATCGAAGGCGAGGACGGGCTCTCCGAAGAGGACATCGGACTGTTGAAGACCGAACGACGTCGGGGTGAGGAAGCCCATGCCTCGCTGGTCCAGTCGAACCTCAGGCTGGTGGTGGCGATCTCGAGAAGGTATGCGGGACGGGGGATGGCCCTGCTCGACTTGATCCAGGAGGGCAACGTCGGCCTGATGCGGGCCGTGGAGCGCTTCGACTACCGCCGAGGATTCAAGTTCTCAACCTATGCGACGTGGTGGATTCGCCAGGCGATCTCGAGGGCAATCGCCGACCAGGGCCGGACCATCCGGATGCCGATCCACATCCTCGACTCGGTAAACAAACTGACAAGAGCCAAACGGGAGTTAACCCAGCAGCTGAGCCGGGACCCGACACATGAGGAGCTGGCAGAGGAACTCGACCTAGATGTGCACCGTGTGATCGAATTGCAGCGGATTGCCCAGGACACGGTGTCGCTGGAAACCCCCGTCGGCGAAGACTCCGACGGCACTTTGGGCGACCTGGTCGAAGATCTGGGTTCGGAACAACCCGCCGAGAGTGCTGCGTTCGCTTCTCTGCAGGATCAGTTGGCATTGGCGCTGGAGGGTCTCAACGAGCGGGAGCGGCAGATCCTGGTGATGCGTTTCGGCCTGGCTGATGGTCGGATGCGAACCCTCGAGGAGGTCGGTGCCCACTTCAAGGTGACCCGGGAAAGGATCCGACAGTTGGAGACCAAAGCCCTCGCCAAACTCCGCCACCCCGACAAGTCACAGAAGCTGGAAGGCTTCCTCGAAGAGGGATAGACGGCCCGGACGCGGGTGTAAGGACGGTTGCCCGTCTTGTGGTGGTTACTGGAGTCTTCGGGTTTGTGGGTGGTGTTGGCGGGGTGGTCGGGGAGCTCACCCCTGGGGTTTGAGTTTCACCCGTGGTTTCGTGTCGGGAAGCGAGGTTTCAGTCCCCCCTCCCCGCCGATCGAGATCGGCGGTACTCCCCCCGTTCGGCTTCGCCTCCGGAGGGAGAGGCGTCGACCTCGGTTTTCTTAGTCGGATGCGGCCGTGTTTGGGGTGTTTGTAGAGTTGGAAGCCTTGTTCGTGGATGGCGATGTGGTGGTGGAACCAGCAGAGTGCGATCAGGTTTTCGGGGTCGGTTGTTCCGCCTTGGGACCAGGGGGTTTTGTGGTGGATTTCGATCCGGTAGGTGGAGTTGCATCCGTCGATGGAACAGTGCCCTCCGGTCCGGT
>JBGTCK010000071.1:0-3282 GCA_041748855.1 Acidimicrobiia bacterium | reverse complement strand
GCGAATCAGACGAGGGGACCAAGACACGACAGACCAACTTTCCGGCCCCGACGGGACCACTATCCACCGTCCCACAACCCGCCGAGCACCGTCGACAAAACCCCAGGTGGATTACCCCCATATCCTCACTTCGGCGTGCGTTCTCAGCATCTCGGGTGATCTCGTCGGGATCGGAGCTTTGGATGGTTTGAGTACGATCGTTGGCCGGTCTTCACCGAGGAAACCCACCGTTTTTGGATTCGTCTAAACCTTCGAGCCGCCTTAAGCGTTCTTAGTGTGTGAAGTGTCTGCGGACTAGTGAGGTTGGATGTTCGAATCGGATGATTTGGCCGACGTTCGGGTCCCCGATTCGTTCGAAGTCTTTTACCGGCAGAATTATGCGGCGGTGGTTGGCTTGGTCTACGCCTTGAGTGGTAGTCGCAGCGTTGCGGAGGATCTCGCACAGGAGGCCTTTCTTCGCGCTCACAGGGATTGGACGCGTTTGTCGGAGATGGAACATCCTGATGGGTGGGTGAGGCGGGTCGCTATGAATCTTGCTCGCTCGTCGCTTCGCCGGTTGCGTTCCGAGACTAGGGCCAGGTTGCGAATCGGATCCGAGAGTGCAATGTCTCCTCAGCATGCCGATTTGGAGTCGGAGGCGTTTTGGAGAGAAGTGAGACGACTGCCATCTCGGCAGGCCCAAGCGATTGCCCTGCATTACATCGAGGATCGGCCCGTCTCCGAGGTTGCACTCTTTTTGGGTGTCGCTGAGGGGACGGTGAAGGCCTTGCTCCATCAGGGGCGGGAGAGATTGGCCCGAGAGCTGACAGCCAAGGGTTTGGTCGATCATGAGATTTGAGGAGATTGCCTCCAACGCCGGGAAGCACGCTGCCGGGATCGGAAGTCAGGCGGAGCGGCCGGCTTTTGCCCGACTTCTGTCACAAAAACGCCGCACCAGCATGGTTTCGGCCTGGTCGGTGGCAGCAGTAGCGGTGGTGGGGTTCGTTGTGATCGCTCTTGTCTGGCCTCCGGGCGAGACCCCCGATGGGCCTACCGTCTCTCCGACAGTGGCTGGGGTGCCGGCGTCGTGCCCGGTCACGGTGCCGGGAGAGGCCGCTTTCACTCCTGCAAACGAAGCTCCCGCAGATCCACCCGAGGTGTACGACGACGTGTGGTTCGGCACACCCGACCTATGGACTTTGATCGACCCTGGAGGCGAGGTCTGGAGTGGCCTACCAAGAGGCGCTGACGGCTCCCTGACGGAGAGGACGTTTTGGTGGAGTGCGAACTACTCGGCCGACGACACCGGCGAGTTCACGGTCACCGCCGAACATCTCAGTGGAACCGCCCCGCGGTTCGAAGCAAAGCAGACGGCTGGTACCGGGTTCGACCCCTTTATGACCCAGCCGACACACGAGTCAGTAACAGTCGTCGGATTAAAACTTGCCGAGTCCGGATGCTGGCGACTGACGTCCGAATACAAAGAGGCCACCCTCAGCTATGTGGTGTGGGTAGGCGACCACGGGCCGACAACTACCGCACCCCCGACCACCAGTCCACAAGCCGCCGTCGAGCCGCTGCGCCTCGACGGTGGCGTCTCCCTCATCACAGTCGAGATGGAGGATGGGACCCGATTCGCGGTTCTTCTGCCGACTTCTTTGGTGCCGGATACGGTCGAGGTCACCACGGGTTTGTCGAACGCTGAGATCAGCGGGTCCGGCTTTCAGGGGACGCTCTCTTACGCGCTTTGCCCCGGCGATACCCAGGATGCCGGTTCGCTCAACGCCCGCGGTGCCCTCGTCGCACGTGTTGGGGATCGACTCGTCGTGTGTCGGCCTGATCAGCTCCTTATCCTTGACATCGCGGGGATAACAGATGTCCCGGCAGAGACCTTCGATGTTTTCGACATCGTGGCGATTGACGTCGGCGACGGGTACATGGCGGCAGTTCAAGCGAGCGAAGTTTCATCCTTTTGTTGTGAACCGTTCGGACCTATCCGCCTCGGGTCGTTGGTGGTCACTGCGAATCGCTACACCTCGGGACTGATCACAGCGTGGGATTACGAAACTCTGATCCCGCAGTGGTACGTGGACCTGGGAGATTCGAGCATACTTCTCGGGTCACATGACGATCTTGTCGTCGCCACGCCGGGACGGGGAACGCTTGTCGGCATCGACACCGCCAGAGGCGAGACGAGATGGGAGCTTCCACTTGGCCTGGACGAGGAGGTAGTGGGTGAAGCTGGCGAGCAGGGTGAAAGCACCTGGTATTTCACCACCGACTTTCCAGTCACCGGTGAGGTCGCGCCTCCACGAGTCCGAGCAGTCGACGTCCAATCAGGTGATGCGACTTGGACAGCTGAGCTTCGGCCCGGGACCGTCCTGCAGTGGGCTGATCCCGTGCTCTTCCCCAATGCGATCGTTGTGATGGACGTGCCACGGTTCGTGACCGACCAAGGCACGACGACCAGTTCCCATCTGATCGCCCTCGACCGGGTCACCGGCGACCAGTTGTGGTCGACAGACCTCGAAGACTCTACTGAACGGTTCTCAGACCGCCTGCTGGCTCACAACCCGGAGAGCAATCTCCTCGTCGCGGCAACACCAGGGGGTGAAGTGTTCTCTATCGACCCCGAAACAGGTCAAGTCCGTTGGCGCACCGAAACCGGATTCGTTCATATAGTTAGCCTCAACGACGAAACGGTTGTCCTTCAACGGGGATCTGAGCAACTCGTGCTTGATCTGCACAACGGAGATGTCATCCAGAGGTGACGTTTTCGGCTCTGTCCACAATCGAGTGACTCTCTGCCATACACATGAACGGCCTGCTGGCTCGTAGAGGAGTAGGGCGGCTGAGCCAGAGGCAAGCGAGCGCATTCTTCGGAAACTCACATCTCCAACCAAAAGCGGAACGCCTCAGAATTATCTGCCCGGCGAGGATCCAGGTCTCACAATCCATGAGCGGAGGAGCGATTGCCACGCACTCTGCTCACTGCCGACAGCAAGTTTCACGTGTCGGTGTGAGAGGACCGACAGTTGAATCCACTGTTAGATAGGAGTCCGAACCACCATCCGGGCGGTCTGACAACGGCGTGGAATGCACAGTGTCGATTGAACCCGTGCATATCACGCGGTATTGGACGATAACGCCCGCATCCGGAAACCGAGCAGATCGGCACTTATGGGGGTAATCGTGTCAAGTGTTATCTGGATATGGGGGTAATCGGTTCTCACGTTGCGGCCGCCTGGGTGTTGCGGTCGAGGAGCATTTGGAAGAGGTCGACGCGGGCGTGTTGGTCGCGTT
>JBGTCK010000070.1:0-65007 GCA_041748855.1 Acidimicrobiia bacterium | reverse complement strand
TCCAGTCTGATGACCAAACTCGGGGCCCGTAACAGAGTCGAGTTGGCGATGTGGGCCTACGAGACCGGCCGGGTTTGACGCTCTGCCGCCCGCCGAATCCAAGCAGCGTGCGACACCACAAGGCATGCAATGGCTGACGAGAATCGGCTCGCGAGCTGTGAATCCGACGACAGTCGCGGCTCAGCGACTTCAGCACCGTGACGACGGCATTGGCGCTTCGCGCCACCATTTGGTCTTTGAGTCGTCGAGGTGGCAGACTCGATACTGATGGAATTCGGAAGCGGGCGGCCGGGGCCTCCTACTGCACTCATGACCCGTGAGGTTCGATGGTTCCACGACGGGCCGTTGCCACCATCGGTCCGCGACTGGTTCACGACCCACAACCACGAGACCGAACAACGCGTCGACTACTACGACCTTGCATCAGCAAGGAATGGAATCGGTAAGAAACGCCGCGGCTCCACGAGTCTCGACATCAAGTTCCGTGTCGACGTGTTTCCCTCCACATCGCTGGCACCCGGCATTTTCGGTCAAGTCGAGGATTGGATGAAGATCAGTGAGCCATTGGGGCAATCCCCCAACTTTGAGCTCACAGAGCCGTTCCCGGTAGGCAAGTCTTTGATCACGAGACGGATTCGATTGTGGGACGATGACTCTGGTTGCGAGGCCGAACTGGCCGAGATAGCAGCGGCAGGGATGAGAGCCTGGTCGTTGTGTTTCGAGACCTTCGGGGCGCACGAAAAAGGGGAGGACGCACTGGCGGCTGGGGTGCAACTCGTCATGGAAACCCCACCGCCGAATGGTGTCGTCTTCGACCAGGAAGCGTCTCTCTCCTATCCGGATTGGATCGCCCGGCTCGCCCTTCAGCCGACGTAACCGGACCGGAGCCTCGACCAAATGAAAACACTCCCGCCAGAAGCTCGCTCAGGGCGGAATCGGTGCCTCGCGTTTGTCGCGGCTGAGGTAAGCGTGGCGAGGGACCATCCATCCAGAGATTGCGCACCCGGAGACAGCTGGGCTAGCCGTCTGCCTCCTCCTGGCGGAACGGTATAGACCCACCACTCCACGCGGCGCGCCAGGCGGGAACCTGCCTGGTCGACCGATCCAGAGCGAAGCGGGCCGACCCACGGGCAAGTGACATCGAAGAGCGAACGGGCTGCCGGATTCGAGAGTGGCGATCGAACCCTATTCCTGTCGGATCAGTTCGACGTGGATCTCGAGCTGGATCTCTTTGGAGACGAGGAGCCCCCCTGTTTCGAGGGCCATGTTCCAGGTGAGGTCCCAGTCTTCGCGGTCGATGGACCCGGTGGCTGAGAAGACCGCTCGATCGTTGCCCCAGGGGTCGAGGACGGCTCCCACGAACTCGATGTCGAGGATGACGGGATGAGTGACGTCGCGGATGGTCAGGTCACCGGTCAGTGTCCCCTTTGACTCATGCCAGGTCACGTTGGTGGACCGGTAGCGGGCGGTTGGCCATTTGGCGACGTCGAAGAAGTCGCCGGATCGAAGGTGGTCGTCTCGGGTCTGGTCACCGCTGTCGACCGACGCCATTTCGATGGTGGCCTCGACAGTGGATTCAGCGGGGTCGGCAGCGATGACCACGGTGGCGTCGATCCCGGTGAAACGACCTCTCACCTTGGTGAGCATGAAGTGTCGGCCCCAGAAGCCCAATTCGGCGTGACCGGGGTCGACTTTCCAGACACCCGCCTTGGGAACATCGCCGGAGCCAAGCCGACGCAACGGTGAATGTGAAGTTGTCATCGGGTCACCTCCGTTTATTGGCACCGGAGATGCCGTACCTGGTAGTGGACTGGGAGATTTTCGACGAAGGCGGCGCCGGCATTCAGCCGGGTTCGTACCTCGTGTCGATGATTGATTCGGTTGGCCACGCTGGGCGCTCCTTTCACGAGCTTACGTGCGTTCGCACATACTTACTCACATCTCAACTACGTGCGTACGCACGCTATTCCCATTACAATGAAAAATATGATGGATGCCATCGAGACCGAGGGGGCCGAGGCCTGGGAACTGGTATTACGCATCCATGCCGCCCTTGTCCCCGAACTGAGCCGCCAGGTGGAGGAGGCTACCGGCCTGCCGTTGTCGTGGTATGACGTGCTCTTGGAGCTGAACCGGGCTCCAGAGCGGCGTTTGCGGATGTCTGACCTAGGTGAGCGGGTGGTTTTGAGCCGGACCAGGGTCAGCCGCATCGTCGGCTCCATGACCGACGCGGGGCTGGTGCAACAACATCCCGATCCCGACGACGGCCGTGCCACGCTGGCAACCCTCACACGCAAAGGACAAGACGCCTTGCGAAAAGCAGCTCCCACCTATCTGGCTGGCATCGAAGCCCTGTTCTCATCCCGGATTACCACCGCCGAGACCCAGAACATTGTCACTGCCCTCAGGAGAGTTCTAAAGCCGGGGTCGTGACGGGCGGGCCTGAGAGTGGTGGGACCGTTCGGTTATGAGGCGCGGTGAGCTTCTAGCCCGGGTTCTGGGTGCCCAGCTCGAGTTCCTCGAACAGGGTGATCTGCAGTCCTGCGGGCGCCTCCATTCTGGAGTTTCGGGACCGCCACGGGGTCTCGACGGGTTCAGCGATCAGATCCGCCCCCGAATCGACCAGCCGCGCGGTCTCGCTCCCCACGTCGTTTACCTGAAAGGCGACGCGGATCTTCCGGCTCACCTGGCGTCCAACTTCGACTTCGTCGATGAAGCTCTTCTGGGCCGGGTTGATCAGTTCCAGGGTGGCCCGACCTGCATCCAGGATGATTACTTCTGCGCCCCCCTCGCCTGCGACGGCGAGCTCCTCGCGTAGTCCCAGCGAATCACGGTAGAAGGCGACGGCCTCGTCGAAGTCCTCTGCCTCGACTACGAGTCGCATCTGAATCACACCTCGATCGTTAATTGGTCCGCTCATGATCTCCCAGTATCGCAAGTCGGGATGATCCTACGGGTCCCTGAACCGCTGCCTGCAAATTCCCCTGAGAAACCTGTCGCGGGCTCTCCGTAGCCGGCCAGCGGTTCCTGGGGTTCCACGCGAACTCAGTCTTGATCCCCCTCCTGACGAATCAGGAGGCCGATCGAAGCCTGTGCAGAATCCCGGCTTCACGGATGACCGTGATCCGTTGAACCTCGCTTCGGGCGAGCCAGGAGAGGGTTCGGTTGGGTGTGGCGGAGGCAAGCTTGAAGCCGTATTCCTCGAGGACCCGCGCCCGTCTGCCCGCTCTGGCATTGATTTGACCGGTCCAATGGGTGAGACCGGCATCGGCGCACATCAGGTCGATGTGCTCGACGTAGTCCCTGACCACGTGGCCGGATCTGAAGCCCCGTTTGAGGTTGAAGTGCGCATGAGCACCAACAGCCATGGGATCCTCGTCGCGCCACGCCTCGAACCCGTCCAGAAGGCGCGTGAGGATGAACTTGCGCTCGAGGCGAGAGATCGGGTCGATCAATCGGGGAACCACCTGGCGGAGATAGCTGAGTCCGTTTCGATACTGAGCGGCTTCGAATGCCGCCTGGTCGGTGCAAACCAGCACATATCCCACCACCTCACCGTCCACGACGGCTACGCGCGACTGGTCGGAACGCTCCTGGTACCAGCTCAGGACCAACTGCTCGTAGACATCACGGCATCCGATCCGAAACGGGATCGGCGAGCCCAACACGAAGGTTTCCCAGAAGATCGATGACACATCCGACCAATGGGGAGGCTCTATGGGGCGCAACTGGGGACGGCTCATCCTCTCACCACCTCACCACCTCACCACTGTGGGCGGCGAGTATGGCGTCGATGCTCCGATCCCAGGGATAGGCCTCCGCGACTCTCCGGGCAGAGGCCCGGACATCAGTGGGATCGGCGAGAAGCCTCTCGATGGCTTGAGCGAAAGCGCGGGGTCCGGGTAGAGCGGCGATGCCTCCACCCGCTTCGACGAGTTCAGCTGCCCCGCTGTTGGCGGCGACCACAACAGGGGTGCCTGAGGCGAGCGACTCGAGAGCTGCCAGGCCAAAACACTCTCCAGGGCAGGGCACTATCGACACGTCCGCACCCGCGAGGAGCGAGGAGACGTGAACGCGTTCGTTGATGAAGCCGGTGAAGGTGACCGGGAGGCCACGAGCCTCGTCTACGAGCCGATCCCGGAGAGGACCGTCGCCGATGAAGACCAGTTCGACGTCATGGCCCCATCTGCGCAGTGTGCACAGGGCCTCCAGCGCCAGTTGGGGGTGCTTGTCGGAGGACAGCCTGCCGAGGAAGACGAGACGCGGCACGCGGCGTTGAAGTGGCGTGTTCAGGGGTCGAAACGTTTTGGTGTCGACGCCGAGCGGGACAATGGAGGGTTCGATGCCTATCCGAATCGGCTCGCGGGCGCCGTAGCGTGAGGTTGCGATCACCGCGTCGAAATGGGGCATGGTGCGCCGGTTCCAATAATCGACCAGAGGTCTGTCGGGAACCAGCGACGGCAGGATGGCCCTCATCTGGTTATCGAGACGCTCGTGGATGACAAGCGTGGAGTGAACCTCGCGTTGGTGCGCCCAATTAGAAAGGGACACGAGAGTGGTGCGATCTGAGACCTCGATGGCGTCGGGCTGAATCGTGTCGAGCAGCCGTCGTAACAAGCCGACAGCGACGATCATGCGGTAGCCGCCGCTTCCGGGTATCAGTGGTGAGGCGATGAAGTGGACCTGGCCGTGAGGCTCGACTATCGACCGCGTTTTTGACCCGGGAGCAACCAGGTGCACCTCGTGTCCTCTTTCTGTGTAGCCGCGACGCCATTCGGTGAGAGCGGTGCGAATTCCGCCGGAAAGGGGACCATAGAAATTGGCCAGTTGCACGATCCTCATACGGTCTCCAGATAGGAGCGATATGAGGTCGCAGTCCAATTATGGCTGAGAGCAGTTTCGATCAGATCGAGTGTGGCGTTGACCAGCCGCGGATCATGAGTGTCGTCGGGATGGATGGCCAGGCGAAGATCCGCGCCAAATGCGTGGGACAAGTGATAGCCCGCCCGCATGACATAGGCGGCGAGTGGGGTGAGTGGCGACCGGGGGCGATGGCATACGACAGGCACTCTGAGAATGCGGTCTCGATGAAGGTCATGAATGGCCGTGTGAGTCGTGTAGTAGGAGAAGCCCGCCAACGATATCTGTCGGGCTGCGTCGCTCGATACCAACCATCCGGGAGGCGTAAATCCAGAGAGAGGAACGTGGTTGTGCTCGAAGATGGTTAGCCCCATCTCCAGGCGCGATTTGGCATCTCTCCCGTCCAGAGTGGCGAACTCGCCCGCCCCGCGAGCCAACAGCCGGGCTACGTGGCCACCTCGGCCAGGCTGTGTGTGGTCCCATCCGTGCAAGCTCACCTCATGTCCGGCATCCGCCCAGGTGAGAAGACGTCGGCTCAGTGGGTCGTGTCGTGACATGGCCGCCCCCCGCCATGGGCCGGGTATCACCAGGATGGAAGCCTTCAGTGCGTAGTCCTCGAGGCGCTCCACCCACCATGCCGATTCCGCAATGGTTGCGGGTGATACGTCGTGTACAGAGACGATCAATGCGCTCATGCTGCCTTTGCCTTCACCCGATGGGCCACCATCCAATAGTGCTCTTCGAGGTCGTCCACGATCCTGGGCCACGTACGATGCGCCACCGACGTGCGTGCATTGGCCGCGAGTCGGGCAAGGGCCTGGCGGTCCTCGGCTAGCCAGGCCACTACATCCGCGATCATGTCAGGGCGTCCCGCATCCCACAACACGCCGTTGTGACCGCTGGCGACGAGATCCAGTGGACCGCCTGAGTTCGGGGCGACCACCGGAGTTCCCGAGGCCAGCGACTCCTGGATGACCTGCCCGAACGTATCGAGACGGCTGGTGTGCACCACCAAGTCGAATGTCGCGAACAGTGAGGCCAGTTCGACGCCTTCGGCGAACCCCGTGAAATGTGCTTCGGGAAGCCTCTTTTCCAGCCAACCCCGTGCCGGCCCATCTCCGACCACCACCAGTCGAACGTCTTCCAGGCCCGCCAGATGGATGAGATGCCTCACCTCTTTATCGCCAGCGATCCGCCCGACATACCCAACCAGCAGCTGACCGTCGTCCGCCAAGGTCCCCCTCAGCCTCGAACTGGCGCGGCCCGGGTCGAACAGTTCGGTGTCGACGCCACGTCCCCACAGGCGTACCCTGCGGAATCCCCTGTGTACCAGTTCGGCTGCGATGGGCGTCGACGGGGCAAGCGTCAGATCAGCTCTGTTGTGTATGCGCCGCAGCCAGCGCCAGGCGGAGGCGCGGCCAAGTGGGAGGTGGTAGGCGGTCGCAAAGCGTGCTAGATCGGTCTGGTAAACGGCGACTGCCGGAATGTTGGCCTCGCGCGCCGTCCGCAATGCCGCCGCACCCAACGCCACAGGGGAGGCGAGATGGATCAAGTCGGGGCGAAAACCCCGCAAGCTGTCGTCGACGATTCGGGTCGCCAATCCCACCTTGACCTCCCGATAGCCGGGCAGACCGATTGCCGGAACGCGGACAACTGTCGCCTCAGAGGTTGCCGCGATCTTCTGTCCTGGAGCGATGATCAGGACTTCATGGCCGCGCCGACGCAGTTCGGCGGTAGCTCGGACCACGGAGTTGGTCACCCCGTTGACCTGTGGCAGGTAGGACTCGGTCACCACCGCTATACGCACACCCACGGTCTAACAAGTGAACCTTTCAGGTCGCGAAAGTCCCCATTAACCGAACATGAATGATTTTCGCGACCTCAGACAAGGGTTAGTCGACGCCCGGTGCCGCCGATCTCAGCCCGATCTGGGCCGCCGACACTCTCAACGGGAAGGGAAGCTGTTTCACCCGGTTTGCGAGCTCTCGGTTCAGGCGCATGGCGCCTTCGTTTCTGGCTGATCGGACCTGGGTAATGCGCTACCGATGACTTCATACGAGGAGATCCTTCCCCGCGTCTTGACCTCGGTCGGGGTCATCGTGGCGGGCTTGATAATCGCATGGACTCTCCAGCGGGTCGCCCTGGGGAGGATCGAGGGAGACCACGAGCGTTTCTACGGCCGCAAGTTCATACGCTACGGGACCGGGACCATCGTTTTCGTAGTCCTGCTCGTTACCTGGCAGCCGTTCGGTTCCAGTTTCGCCGCAGCATTTGGCTTTGCTGCCGCAGGCATCACCTTCGCCATGCAGGAGGTAATCGGAGCCCTCGCCGGATGGTTCAATATCACAGTGGGAAGGATCTTCAAGGTCGGCGACCGCATCCAGATGGCTGGGGTCCGCGGCGACGTGATCGATGTCACGCCGCTGCGAACCAAGCTGATGGAGATCGGCTCCTCACGAGACGACGCGGCATGGGTGAGAGGCCGACAGCACACCGGTCGAATGGTCGCCATCTCCAACAAGGCGACCTTCACCGACCCCGTCTACAACTTCAGCGCCTTCTTCGACTTCATCTGGGAGGAGTTGGAGATTCTCGTACCCCATCACGAAGACCACGAAACTGCTGCCGCCATCCTCAGCGAGGAGGCCAACGAACTGTCACAAATCGACGAGGCCCTCCAGGAGATGAGCGCCCTCCGTCGACGCTTCCCGGTGCCCGAATCCGAGCTACTCCCCCGCGTCTTCACCACGATCGAGAGAGACGGCGTCGCCCTGGCGGCCAGGTTCATCGTGCCTACCCGGACCGCTCGCTCGGTCAAAGACGAGCTCGCCCGCCGGGTCGAAAGGCGCCTCGCCGAAAACGGGATAGAGCTCGTCGTCACCCAGGTCATCCAGCCGGGGCCTGGTTGGGAGCCGATCTAGTGCCGGGCAGAACATGGGCACCTTCGAAAACAAGGCTTGGAGAATACGCTGAGCGGGAAAGAACCCTGACGGCAGCATGACAGTGACCGCCCACAGGAGTCAGGAATAGTAGGTGAGTGAACGAATAGCGATCATCGACGGGGTCAGGACCCCATTCGCCAGGAGAGGGGGCGACCTGGCGGCGTTCGATGCCGTCGACCTGGGGACGGCAGTCGTCGGTGAGCTCGTCGAGAGAAACGGGCTCGACGTCGGTCAAGTCGACCAAGTGGTCTTCGGCCGGGTGATCCTGGATGTGGAGCGGCCCAACATCGCCAGGGAGATCGTGCTCAACTCACACCTCCCCGACGACGTCGAGGCCTACTCGGTGTCGGAAGCGTGCATCACCAGCTATCGAACCACCGTTGCGGCGGCGGGATCGATCGCCACCGGAAATGTCGACGTGGTGATTGCCGGCGGGGTAGACACCCTGAGCCACGCCCCGGTGGTGGTCACCGACCGGCTGCAGGCAACTCTCAACAAGGTTGCAGACGCAAAGAGTCTCACCGAACGGGCTCAGCTGCTGTCCAAGCTCCGCCCCGGCGACCTCGTGCCCCAGAGTCCCGACCTCGAGGAGCCGTCCACCGCCGAGACCATGGGAGAGGCCGCGGAGCGAATGGCCAAGATCAACGGCATCGGTCGCGACGAACAGGACGACTTCGCCCACCGCAGCCACTCCCTCGCTGCACAGGCCTGGGAAAGAGGTGACTTCGACGATGAGGTCATGACGTTGGTGGCTCCGCCCGGCTACACACAGGTCATCGACCGCGACCGGACCGTTCGCTTCGACTCCGACCGCAGGGCGTACCGCAAGCTCAAGCCGGTATTCGACCGCAAGCACGGAACGATCACCGCCGGGAACAGCACTCCCCTCACCGATGGGGCCGCGGCCCTGCTGATGATGAGCGAGTCGCGGGCACTCGAGATGGGACTGGAGCCACTCGGTTATCTCCGTTCGTCGGCATTCGCCGCGGTCGACCCCGCCGACCAGCTACTGATCGGCCCGGTGTTCGCCACCCCAATCGCCCTGGATCGGGCCGGGGTGAAACTCGGCGACATCGACCTCATCGACATGCACGAGGCATTCGCGGCCCAGGTGCTCGCCGTTATCAAGTCGTTCGAGTCGCAGGAGTTCGCCCGGGAGAAGTTGGGTAGGTCGGAGCCGGTAGGTGAGGTCGACTGGAGTATTCTCAACGTCAACGGCGGCTCTATCGCCATGGGCCATCCCTTCGCCGCCACCGGGGCAAGACAGATCACCCAGACCCTCCGCGAGCTGAAACGACAGGAAAAGCAGCTCGCCCTGTGCACGGCCTGCGCCGCCGGAGGCCTGGGGGCGGCTGTCGTACTGGAGACGGCATGACAACCACCACTCAATCGGCGTTTCGAATCGAACGTCGCGACACCGGAGCCATCCTCTGGTTCGACGTGCCCGGGTCTTCGGTCAACGTCCTTCGCCCTGACATCGAGGATGACCTTCATCGAGCCATTGGCGAACTCGAGGCCGACCCGCCTCCTGTGATGGTCATCTGCTCAGCCAAGGATTCGTTTTGCGTTGGAGCTGATGTGGAAATGCTCGTGGATGCCGGCGACAGCGACGAACTTACCCAACTGTCGAAGTCGGCCCAGCAGATAATGGACACGATCGAGGGCCTTCCCTTTCCCACGGTGGCGGCCATCGAGGGAAATTGCCTCGGCGGTGGGCTCGAGCTAGCTCTGGCCTGTGACTTCAGGGTGGCGGCTGACACCGACTCCACCCGTCTCGGCCTGCCCGAGATCCAGCTCGGGCTGATCCCCGGTGCCGGTGGCACAGTACGCCTGCCCCGCCAGGTGGGCATCGAGGACGGTCTGGACATGATCCTCACCGGTCGCCGCCTCCGACCCGAACAGGCACGACGAAAGGGACTGGTCGACGTCGTCGTCCATCCCGCCATCCTCATCGACACCGCCTTCGAGCTCCCGGCCAAGCCCAGAAAGGACGACTCGATCCTGGACAAGGCGCGCTCACTTGCGTTGACCGGAAACCCGCTAGGGCGAAAACTGGTGTTTTCCCGGGCTCGGGACGCAGTCATGAAGCGGACCCACGGGAACATGCCGGCGCCGCTGCGGGCGATCGAGGTGATCGCTACCGGAGTGGACGACGGCCCCGAGGCCGGCCTCCAGGCCGAGGCCGACGCATTCGGTGAACTCGCCTTCACCCCTGAGGCCCGCGCCCTGATCCATATCTTTCGCGCCCGGAACCGGACCAAAGACCCAATCGGTGGAACGCCCCGCTCCGTGGCGAAGGTCGGCATCATCGGTGCCGGGTTGATGGGAGCCGGGATCGCCGCCGTGACCGTCGCGGACGCCGGGATTCCGGTGCGGATGCGAGACTTGAATTGGGAGGCGTTGGGCAGGGGGCTCCGGGACATCAGGGACGAAGTGACCGGACGCCGCTACCTCCGCCCCTCGGAGCAGAAGGAAGTGCTCGCTCGCGTCCTGCCCACAACCAGCACCACTGGATTCTCGAACGTCGACGTGGTCATCGAGGCTGTGGTCGAAAAGCTCGCGGTGAAGCACGAGGTTCTCGCGGAGATGGAATCCCTCCTCGAAGAAGACGCTCTATTTGCCACCAACACCTCCTCGATCCCGATCGCGGACATTGCGGCCGGGGCCAGGCATCCCGGCCGGGTGCTGGGCATGCACTACTTCTCCCCCGTGCCCCGGGTTCCGCTGCTCGAGGTTGTCGCCGGGCCCCAATCGAATCCCGACGCCATTGCCACCGCAGTCCACCTGGGAACGATGCAGGGCAAGACGATCATCGTCGTGTCCGACGGGCCCGGTTTCTACACCTCCCGGATCCTCGCCCCCTACCTCGACGAAGCAGCCCGCCTGCTCGCCGAAGGTGCCCCGATCGATCAGGTCGACAAGTTGATGGCCCGGTTCGGGTTCCCTCTCGGGCCCTTCCGGCTCCTCGATGAAGTCGGTCTCGACATCGGTGTCGAGATATCCGAGATCCTGCGGAAAGGCTTCGGCGATCGCATGGAGCCCAACCCCCTGCTCGAGGACATGGTCGAGGCCGGACGTATCGGGAAGAAGAGCGGGTCCGGCTTCTATCGATACGAGAAAGACGGGGAGGACTGGAAGCGCATCGACGAGGTCGACGAATCCATCTACGAGGTCATCGGCGTGAAACCTACCGACTCACTGCCCGAGGAGGCCGCCGACCGGATGTTGCTGCGAATGGTCAACGAAGCGCTGTTCGCTTTTGGTGACGACATTCTCCACACGGCTTCGGATGGCGACATCGGGGCCGTGTTCGGCCTCGGATTCCCCGCTCACCTCGGTGGTCCCTTCCACTATGTCGAACATCAACGCGGGATCGAGGAGACTCTCTCCGATCTCGAAGATTTCGCCGCCCGCTATGGTCCGCGTTTTCGTCCTGCCCCGGCACTGGCAGAGGCTGCTCGCTCCGGCGGGGGCTTCAGCACCGGAGAAGCGCTGTGACCGAGCACTCTTCGACGTCGTTCGCCAGGGGCCTCTTCCTCGGAGAGATCCACGAAGACATGGTCTTTCCTTACCCCCGGATCGACGCTGTCGAGCGGGCGCGCGTCGAGGCACTAGCCAAGGAACTCCACTCCTGGGCCGACGATGTCTACGACCCGATCGCAGTCGAAGAGGCCGGGAGATTGCCCGAGGGAGCCTGGCGTGAACTCGGCGAGATGGGAATGCTCGGCCTGTACGCGAACGAGAAGTACGGGGGCCAGGGTCTGACCCAGACCGGGTATTGCAAGCTCTTCGAGCACGTCGGGGCCATCGACGCCACCCTCGCCGTGATCCTCGGGGTGCATCAGTCCATCGGATACAAGGGCATCGCCGTGTACGGCACCGAGGAGCAAAGAGAGCGGTTCCTTCCCGACCTCATCGCAGGGCGGAAGCGGGCCGGATTTGCTCTCACGGAACCGAATGCCGGCTCGGACGCCTACCACCTGGAGACGACCGCCACACTCCAGCCAGATGGTTCCTACTTGCTCGAGGGGGAGAAGCGTTGGATCGGAAACGGCTCCGGCGAGGTCCTCACCACCTTTGCTCGCACCCCACAGGGGGGCCACATCGCTTTGATCGTCGAAGGTGACATGGACGGCCTCGAGGTCGGCAAGGGATACAGGACGATGGGCCTCCAGGCCAACGACCTCCGTCCCCTCTACTTCCGCGGGGTCCGGATCCCGCCGGAGAACGTCCTCGGGGAAGAGGGTGAGGGTTTTCGCATCGCCACCGGCATCCTCAACACCGGTCGGATGTCGCTCGGGTCGGGTGCAGTCGGCGGAGCCCGTGTGCTTCTCGACCATGCAGTGAGACATGTCAAACGTCGCGAGCAATTCGGTCGACCCCTCGCCGAGTTCGCTCTCGTCAAAGAAAAGATCGGCTGGTTGTCGTCCTATACCTACGGCGTTGAGTCCTTGACCTATCTCACCACCGGGCTTCTCGACGCCGGGGTCGAGCACATCGATCTCGAATCGGCCATCGTGAAGATCTCTTCCACCGAGTTCCTCTGGTATGCCGCGAACCGGGTCTTCCAGCTGGCCGGCGGGCGGGCCTACATGAAGGACGAGCCGTTCGAGAAGATCCTCAGGGACATCCGCATCTTCCCCATCTTCGAAGGGGCCAACGACGTGCTCCGCATGTTCGTAGCCCTCAATGGCCTGGAGACGGTGGGCGACGAGCTCGAAGAGCTTCAGACCTTCGACTTCACCGAACCGATCCGGAGCCTCGGGGTCTACGCCGACTACATCGGCGGGAAGCTCAAGCGGAATGTGGCGCCCGATCGCATGACCGGTGCGCACGACGGGCTCAGCACGGAGGCAGAGCGTTGCTCGCGCCAGGTCGTGGCCCTGCGCGCCGCTTCGGAGCATCTGCTGCGGACACACGGCAGGTCGGTCCAGGAACGGCAAGGGTCGCTGAAGCGGCTGGCCAACGCAGCCGCCGACATCTACGCACAGATCGCCACCATCTCCCGGGTCAGCGACGTGATCGAAGACGAGGGCAGCGGCTACGGAGACGAGTACATGATTGCCAGGGTCTTCTGTCGTCGTGCCGCCGACCGCGTCGACCGGGCGCTGGGGAACATCGATGCCACCGACGTAGAGCCTTTCCTGGAGATCGCCGAGGCGATCTATGAACGCGAGGAGTATGCCCACTCGATCTGAGGGCCTCTCCCGTAGGCCATCGACCGGCCTAGTCGAGGTCACTCACTCAGGTCTTTGTCACCGTTCGCTCTCCCTCGCCTGGCTTCCAGATGGTGATCTCCAACTGATTGTCGACCAGCTCGAGCGATGAGGCACTGGTGAGATCGGCAACGAAGAAGGGGTCGAAGACCTGGCCGCGGAGGTCCATGCCGGTTCGCTCGAAGAGGTCGGCAAAGAAGCGCTCGTGCATCTCCCTGTCCTGGAGATTCTGTGCCGTGCCCCACACTTTGGCGTCTCCATCACCAACCTGGGTATCGACGGTTGCGGTGTGAAGACAGAATCGGGGATCGCGACCGAGATCGGCGAATTTGGTGGTGCCGGGCATTCCCACCAGCACCATCTGGCCTTCGAAGATCAGCGGCTCCAACGGGCTGATCCTCGGATAGCCATCCGACCGGATCGTGGCGAGCATGCACAGGTTGTGAGTTGCTGAGTGTCGGCGGACGAAGATCTCAGCAATGTGGGGTGCTTCGGCGGCGAACTCTGCCCAGGCAACCATGTGACGGGATGCTAAACCACGGGGCGGCTGCCAGGTCGTAGGTTGGTCACGTCCGATGAGCTCGCTCACCCTTCCTCGCTGTCACCGCCTCCATTCATCTCAGCCGTCCCGTTCGTCCTCCCCCCTTTCAGCGGGGACGATGATTCCGCCCTCGCCGACGGTCGCTCGGGGCCCGGGCTCGACTTCGGGGAACGGATCTTCGTCGAGGAGTTTCGCCCTTATGTAGATGAAGATGACTCTCGCCGACGCCACTACCGGAACTGCAATAATCGCTCCCAACACACCCGCGGCGCCGAATCCGATCAGGATTCCGAGGAGGATTGCCAGCGGAGACACGGACACCGCTCCTCCCAGGATTCGGGGCGCGATCAAATTGCTTTCGAGCTGTTGGATCACGGCGTAAGCGCCCACCACGATCAGGGCGAAGACCGGATTGGAGACGCCGATGTAGTTCGAGCCCTGAACCAGAGCGACGAGGGCGGCGACGACGCTGGCAAAGAGGGGGCCGAAAGTGGGGATGATGTTGAAAAGCCCGCCGACCACCCCCAGCAACATGGCACCGGGAACGCCAAGGGCGAACATGAGGAGGGCGGTGAGGACACCAATCACCACCGCCACGGTGAGCTGGCCCCGTAGGTAGTCGCTCCAAACACTGGCGAGGCGCCCACCGAGGGTCCTCAACTCGGGTATGTAGGCAACGGGAACCATCGAGTAGGCGCTATCCCGAGCGGATTTCTTGAGCGTCAGCGCCAGGTAGATCGAGATGACCAGGGTGAGGAGCGCGGTCGTGAAGAATCCGATGACTCCAGCGAAGATCGCCGAGGTCACCGAGAGGGCTCCACCGAAAATGTCGCCAGGGTCGAACTCGAGCCCTTCTCCCCCGGTTTCGAGACCTTCGATGAGCGGATCAATCGTCGAACTCAAATCCACGGACGATCCGAACAGGTCGAAGCTGCGGAACGAGGCAAGGGTTGTGGCTGCCCAGTCGGTCAGCTCAGCAACAATCGCGCCCACGTCCAAGGCGGCCGCAGAGCGGGCGAGAGCAGGAAGGAACAAGACAGGGATCACCACAATCACCCCGAGGAGGATGAGGTAAGAGGTGGCGACGGCGAGGGCATGGGGGAACCGGAATCGACGATGGAGGAAATCGATGACCGGCTTCAGAATGAGGACGAGGAGGGCACCGAGGACGAACGGCGTCAGGATGCCGCGGGCGAGGTAGAGGACGTAGAGACAAACGACAGCCATCCCGATGGCCACCGTTCGTTTCGTCGAAGTCGACCACCGGGGAGACATCTGCGCAAGGTACCCCCCCTTGCGCCCCACCAACCGCACTGGTTCGGCTCGCCGGGAGATCCGGTTCGGCACCGGAAGGTTCGGACTACAGAAGGTGGACCCCCACCTCTGGTAGAAAACGACCAGAACTACAGTTTCCGGATCGAGATTTCCCCGTCCCTTGCGATCGGAATATGACCAGCGCAGCCCACCTCCCCCCTCAACCGCCGCAACCGCCCGAGACACCGCAGAAACGCAGACGACGCTTCAGCCGCGGACAGCGGACCTTCCTCTGGGTACTCTCGCTGCTGGTACTGGGAACGGCAGGAATCCTGGCCATGGTGCTCTACGCCGACTTCCAGATGGAAGACGCTGGACCGGTGCCTGCCCTGGCCTCCGGGGACGGTGTCTATCTGATCATCGGTACCGACAATCGGGAGAACCTTCCCGACGACCTCGCGGGCAACTTTGGAGACTTCGCCGGAGCGCGCGCCGACGTGATCATCCTCGCCCAAGTGGCCAATGGCCGTCGCCAGCTCCTGTCGATCCCCCGCGACCTCAAGGTCGACATCCCCGGGCACGGCACCAACAAGGTAAACGCCGCGTATGCCTTCGGCGGGGCGGATCTGATGGTCGAGGCCGTTGCCCTGGCCACCGGCATCCGTGCCAACCACTACCTGGAGGTCGAATTCGGCGGTTTCGCCGGCATCGTCGATGCCCTCGGCGGTATCGAGCTGACTTTCCCTCACCCCTCCCGGGACCTCAAGTCGGGTCTCGATGTCGACGCCGGCACCCAGACCGTCGACGGGGCTACCGCCCTCGCCTATGCCCGCTCCCGTAGTCTCGAAGAGTTCCGTGACGGTTCCTGGGTGGCCCTAGGTGGTGGGGATATCGCACGAGCCGGACGCCAGCGCGAGGTTCTCCTCGAGATCATCGGGACCGCTTCTTCGCCGTCTGGGCTGGTCCGCAGTCCATGGGTGATCGGGGCTGTCGGCTCCCACCTCACCGCCGACTCGGGCCTGACCCTCTTCCAACTCGGTCGCACCGGCTGGTCGATGCGCTCGGCAGGCGAGACCGATGCGGCAACCCTCCCGGTCATCGACTCGAACGAGGGCGGAGTTGCCTACCTGGTCCGCTCCGAGCCCGCGGCGACCGGAGTGCTGGACGCCTTCGCAGCCAAACAGCCGTTGCCGGCGCCGTAGCCGCCCGGTTCCACACGGTGATAGCGAAGGGTCATGCGGCTTCACCCACCGAACGGCGAGAGTGCCGCCCTTGCGCTCTAGCTGACGAATTCCGTGATCCGGTTCCAGGCGTCGAGAGACTCGGATGAGAACTCACCCTGGGAGCGGTCGAAGAAAGAGTGGGGAGCTCCCGGATATGTCACCACCTCGTTGCTGACTTCGGCCGCGTCCAGCGCCGACTCGAAGCGGGAGATGTCCTCGGCTGGAATTCCCGGGTCGTCTCCGCCAAACATGGCGAGGACCGGACACTCGATCTGATGACACCGGTCCCATATCGGGCCGTCACCGGCGGGACGGTCCGCTTCGGGCTTCCCGTAGAACCCGACTGCCCCCGACAACCCGTGTTCATGAGTGGCAGCACCCCAGGAGACATTCCCACCGAAACAGAACCCGATTGTGTAGATCCTGGTGCTGGCATCCGGATCGCGGAGATGCCGGATCGCCGCGGCGATGTCGGCATTCAGCCCCGCAGAGGAGGTCCGGGCTATGTGCTCCATATAGGGGAAGTCGGCATCTCGCTCTTCAACGCCGGCGGTGCGACCGAAGTAGTCGATGGCCACCGAGCGATGCCCCTCGGCAGCAAAGCGACAGGCAAGGTCTTCGTAGAACTTGAAGAGACCCCGGACATCGGGGAGAACGATTACCGCGGCACCGGTCGGCTCGGCCGGCTCTGCAGCTAGGGCGTTGAACCGGTTCCCGTCGGCAGCCTGGAGTATGAGGTGTTCCGAAACGGGGGTCTGCGGACCGGGAGGGAGGGCAGGAAGTTCGGCATCATGATTCACACACATAGGTGCAATCTTCGCAGAGAGCCACCGTTCCTGCCACGGCCGGTAGTCGGTGGGAGCCATCACCTCGAACTCCAGACCGTCTCTGCGTTCGAGAGCTGGACGTGCATCGGCGTTCTGACCGCCGACCTCGCAGAAGAAGGAATCCCTAAAAAATTCGGGCATTCGTCCGATCTATAGACGACGTCGAAAGTTTGAGGGCCAGGTGAAACCCCGATACATAGCGATGGTCGTTTTTGTGGCAATCGTGGCGGTGACCAGCGTCACCGATACCTTTGCGCGCGACGCCCACGTCTCCAGCGTCCGCTCGGGGATCACCGCCGAAACGGGCGACATGGCCAGAAACATCAGCGATGTGATCGCCAGGGAGACTGCTGCGGTGGAGACGCTGGCTGCCTTTGTGGAGATAACCCGAGACGATCCGGATCGGATGGTTCAGGACTTCCCCACCTTCGCCAGTGCCCTCATCGACTCAGGCGAAACCATCCGCTCGGTCCAACTGGCGCCCAACTCGATAATCCGCCTGGTGGCTCCGTTGGAAGGCAACGAAGCTGCTGTCGATCTCGATCTGCTCGCCGACCCCGACCGAAAGGCCCTGCTCGAACCGGCGATCCGTGACGGGACCACCGTCGTTCAGGGTCCGGTTGAACTGGTGCAGGGAGGTCTCGGAATTCTCGTTCGCCGTCCGATCTACAACGAAGACGGCTCATACTGGGGTTTGGCTGCCGTGCTCCTCGACTGGCCCGCAGTGGCGCTATTGACCGACCTCGACAACCCCGGTCGGGGAATCCTTGCCGCCACTCGCCTGGCCGGGACTGACCAGATTCTCGCCGGCGACCCTGCAGCATTCGACGGGGATCCGATCAACCGGAGGGTTCGCATCGGAGCCACCGACACGGAGTGGGATATCGCCGTCCAACCCACGGAGGGATGGCCGGTCGCGGCACCGGAGAGTTCCTCGATCTGGATCGCAGGCCTCCTGGTCGCTCTGGCCTCCGCTCTGGCTTCTTACATACTGGCAAAACGCCCGGAAGGGCTCCGCGACGAGCGTGCCAAGGCGCTGCGCGAGCTCGAGGTGGCAGAGGCCCGCTATCAAGCGACTTTTGAGCATGCTGGCCTCGGCATCGCAATCACCGACACCGCGGGTCTGATCCTGTCTGTGAACCCCGCGATCAAGGTGCTTACCGGGCGGAGCGGGCAAGATCTCGAAGGAACCTATGTCAACGACCTGGTGCATTATGAAGACCGCCCCGACCATGAGGCGCTGGTCCGCAGACTCTATTTCGGTGATGCCGATGTCGTCCTCAGTGAAGTCCGGGTCGACGGCGCCAAGGACCGCTGGGCGCGGATCAATATGACCATGATCGACGGCACATCAGAGCGCCTCTTCGTGGCCATGGTCGAAGACGTGACCGACCGCAAGAACGCCGAGACTGCACTGGCTGAATCCGAGTCCCGCTTCCGTCATCTCTTCGAACAGGCCCCGATCGCGATCCAACGAGAGGACCACTCCTCGGTGATCGCGGCCTACGCCCTCCTCCGCTCCCAGGGCATCACGGACATCCGCGGATACCTGATGGAGTCGGAGGAGCGGATCTTGGACATCCTCTCCGGGGTCCAGATCATCGATGCCAACCCGGCGGCACGCAATCTGCTGCGACACCTCGAAGGCGACCATGGTCAGATGACCCTCATCGACCGCTCCACCGAAGCTTCCGCCGAAACGTACATCGAGACCCTGGCGGCGATCTGGGAAGGCAAGTCCTACCTCGAGCAGTCGGTTGAATCCATCGGCCCCGATGGTTCGGTCAATTTTCTCGATGTCCGTTGGCATGCACCGCTCGTTGGGACCACTCCCGACTACTCGCGGGTGATGGTCACCATTTCCGACATCACCGAGCTGCGTGAGGCCCAGCGCCAGCTGGAGGACCTGGTCGAGTCCAAAGACAGGTTCCTGGCCTCGGTTGCCCACGAGCTGCGCACTCCGCTGACGGCTGTGGTCGGATTCGCTCAGGAGCTCAAGGACGAACTCCATCTCTACGGCGAGCCCGAGAAGGAGGAGTTCAGGGAGTTGATCGCCTTCCACAGCGCTGAGCTCTCACACCTCATCGAAGATCTACTGGTATGGGCCCGTGGCGACATTGGCGAAGTTCAGGTCCGCCCCGAGCGGATCGACCTTGGCGAGGCAGTGCGCCGCAGCATGCAAGCCATCCCGGGAATCACCCTCGAAGTGGAGGCGCCCGACGGACTGGTCGAGGCATACGCCGACCCGGCACGTCTCCGACAGATCATCCGCAACCTCACCACCAACGCAGTCCGATACGGCGGCATCCTTGTCACGGTCAGCGTGAAACGCGTCGACGGGCAAGCACTGGTCGAGGTGAGCGACAACGGTCCCCCGATGAAAACGGCGGATATGAACCGGATCTTCGAGCCCTACACCCGATCGGAAGGGATCATCGCCGCACCGGGCTCGATCGGGCTCGGCTTGACCGTCTCCCGCACCCTTGCCCGGCTCCAGGATGGTGATCTGGTCTGCGTGCGTGAGGGCGCCTTCAACGTATTCCGGGTCTCGCTTCCTCTGGCGTCGGCGTTCATGCTGACCGACACCCCGGCCTGACCCGCCCCCCGCAGGTAGGACGGTAGACCAGGGCCACACCACGTGAGTTGAATCGCTAACTGCTCAGGGTGCCGGTCAGGGGGAAATCGGTGGACTGTCCGGTGACCTCGCCACCCGACGACTGCGATGCGAGCGGGAGGGTGAGGCGAAAAGCGGTCCAGCCTCCCTTGCGCTGATGGGTTAGTTCACCCGCCATGAGTTCGGCAAGCTGACTGGAAACGCTCAGGCCGAGACCGAGCGACTCGGTCACTCCGGCCGGGCCGCCGGCGTGCTGATAGGGTTCGAACAACTTGTCCAGAATCGACGCCGGGACTCCCGATCCATCGTCCCGGACCTCGACCCAAGTGTTCTCCGAGGTTTCCCCTAGCTCGATCTCAATCCGGGTACCGCCATAACGGCGGGCATTCTCGAGGAGGTTGCGCAGGATCTGGCGAACCCGAACCGGATCACCAATCGCCAATTCGGGGCCTTCTGCAGGCGGCCAGACCACAACCTGGTCGCCGAGCCCGGAAGCCCCCACCACGGCCAGCACCTCCTGGCGCATCGAGACAGGGGCCTTGGTCACGACGACCTGTCCAACTTCGCCACGCGCCGCCACCAGGAGGTCATCGATGATGTGAGCGAGGTCGGTGGCCTCCTCTGTGATCGCCTTCATCATCGAGTACCGCTCCTCCGTGTTCAAGTCGCTGCCATCTTTGAGGACCTCGGCGAATCCAAGCACGGCTGTCAAAGGTGTTCGCAATTCATGGCTGATGGCGGCGATAAACCGCACCTTGGCGTCGGTCGACTGGCGGGCAGCAGCCAATTGAACAGCCCCCTCGACCCTCTGCTTGTAGAAATGCACGGCGAACATCGCCAGCAACGTCGCGACCACGCCGAGCACGAGAACTACATACCCGCCGCTGCGGTCCGGGCCAAACGGGGAGTCGGCTGTCGGTGAGACCGTGATCAGCCATTCGCGGCCGCCGTATGCGAGCACCGATGAGTTGGGTGCTCCCGTCAGGGGAACCGTCGACTCGACTTCGCTGAACTGCCAGTCGAGATAAGACTCGACCCCAGATGGGATATGCGCCAGCAGAAGCTCGCTGAAGTCCATCAGCGCCACCACCATGGCCAAATGTTCACCGGTCGTCGGGGCTTTTACCGAGCGGAGCATGAGGAAGGTGTCGTGATCGTCTTCGCCCGGCAGGGTGATGAATGGGGTCATTGCCACGGTGCCGGTTTCGATGGCGGAGACCAGATCGTTTTCGATCGCGGGTATCGACCCGAGGTCGAGACCATATAGCGAGTCCCACTCGCTTCGGGGCGACACGTGTTGGACGAGATGGTAGAGATCGCGCGTTCCGAGTTCAGCGGGCATGCCGTTGCTATCCATCTCGTATGCCGTAACTCTTGCGCCACTCTGGCTCCCGAGGAGTCGCTCAACATCGGCGAGGCCCTCGGCGTCAACGGTCGTCACGTATCCGATTGCAGCCATACCGCCCTCGACGCCGACGTCGGAGGTGAACGTCTGAAACTCACCGGGGGTGACCAGGACGCTTGCCCGGAATAGCCCGCTCAGAGAGACCAGCTTGGTGTCGACCGAGGCGAGGGCGGAGGCGGTGAGTTCCACTGCGGACTGGGCCTGAGAGGCGAGACGCTCCTCGGCCTCCGTACTGGCCTGGCTCCACAGCCCAACGAATGCCGCGGTGGTTACTGCCAACCCGACAAATCCGACCGCAATGGGTACCCGTGAGGAAGGCGAGTCACGTTCCCGACGCTCTGGGGAACGTACAGAGCTGATTGGTCGATGACCTTTCATCTACGGGATATCGGTTGAAACACCCATACCCTGAAGGTGTCCACCCTCCCCTCGGGACACTCCCCATCGACCCGGGTCTAGGATTTGACCCATGTTCAAAAAGACAAGGGCCTTCAGTGGATTCTCGGTCGACAACATCCCGGCCGCTCAGGAGTTCTACGGCGGAACCCTCGGTCTGCAGGTGTCAGAGGAGTACGGAATGCTCACGTTGCACATTGCCGGCGACCGCGACGTGCTGGTCTATCCCAAAGGAGACGACCACGTCCCCGCCACGTACACGATCCTGAATTTCCCGGTCGCCGACATCGAATCCGCTGTCGACGAACTTGTTGAGCGAGGTGTCGAGTTCGAGAAGTACCAAGATGTAGATGAAAAGGGAATCGCGCGCGGCGAAGGACCACCCATCGCCTGGTTCAAAGATCCAGCCGGTAACATCCTCTCTGTCCTGCAGTTGGACTGACCGACAAGCCGGACAGTTTCATCGCCGGCTCGGGGGCTCTCTCGAGCGCAGAATCCCGTATCAGGTCGTCCCGGCCCAACCTCTTCTCCCGCATGAACCAACTACGTATCGATAATGAGCTCACCGGCTATACCCGGCAGGGAGCAGGCAAAACCGACTTGGGTCGACTCGTTCGCACGTTTCTGATCGCGGTGTGCGTCGGGATCATCGTCGCCGGGGTTTATTTCGCCATCACGCCGCTAGCGACGGGATAGTCCTTCGAGGCGGGGTGGTCAACCGGCGGACCGGTCGAAGCCCTCACAGCCCGCGCCGGTCAACACCAGAAACCCTCCATCGGGCAACTCACTTGCCTCACCCACTACGACTTCGGAGCCCTCGACCAGTAAGGAGCCCTGAACGGTTGTGACCAGGACGATTTCGCCTCCATGGTTTTCCTGGAACGGCTCGAGGTAGGCGTCCACGGCATCGCTCGCCCCGGCGAATCCTGCAGTTCCTTCAGGGACAGATCCCTCCTCCGCCCATACTGTTGCCGGATCACAGTCGAGCTTACCGTCAGCGGTGGGCCGTTCCGCGCCACACGCTGTCATGGCAAGAGCCACAAAGGCAGCTGTGAGAGCTACCCGCCCACGGCTGATAGTTGGCGTCATGGTGGAGAGGATATCGCCCTACCGAAAACGTGAGCCTTCTCGGGACCTTGTCCTCGATGGGGCAGTTCGGAAGCAGCGACACTCGTTCATAGAAGGAGGTGTGAGCATGACGCTCACCGCAACCCGCACTGTCAGACAGCCCCGGCCGATCACTGTTCGACATCCCGACTGACCAAACCGGGGGTCAGGCAGGGTCGCTCTGGAACGGCCTCACCTCTACCGGACTCCGGCAGGCAACAGTCGCCCCTCGTGCCCAATCGAGAGCGGCATCGAGGTTTTCGGCCTCGATCACCCAGAAGCCGCCGATCTGCTCCTTGGCCTCCGGGAAGGGGCCATCGGTGACAACAACGCCGTCACTACCGCCGAAGACGACCTTCGACGTCTCGGGCTTCTCCAACCCTCCAGCGAACACCCACACCCCTGCGTCCTCCAGCTTCTTGTTGAAGGCCTCGACGTCGGCGTACATCTCCTGGATCACTTCCGGTGAGGGATCTTCGGCGCCCTCTTCGTAGTACACGGTCATCAGAAAATGGGTCATGTCATTACTCCTGGGATTTTGGCCGGGAACCTACCCGGTCTGTCGCCTTCTCTACAAAGTTCGGGCCCGGTTTTCGACACGAGGATCAGAATCATCAGCGGGAGACCAACCTGTGGGACCCGTCAGTCAAATACACCGGTGGTCACTTCGAGCTCTCCCACCAACGGAGAACCCGTAGTGCTCGCAACGTGTTCCACCGGCTCGGTGCCCGCCCGGATTCCATTTTTTGAACCACACCTGACCGCAGCAGGTCGCGCTGCGCCTGCCAGCGGATTGAAGGGTCACCTTCCAGCAGCCAGTCCGCAGTCACTGTCTCCATGGTCCAAAATGATACGACCGGCACACGAAACCGTGCAGGGATGTACCGTCCGGGTGGTGACCGACTCGAGCACCCGGGCTGCCCAGGAACTGTTTGCCCCTCTCGCCCCCGGCTACGAACGCTGGGGGAACATTCTCAGCATGGGTCAGGACGCCCGCTGGCGTCGGCGGATGGTCGACCGGCTTGGCATCAGTCGGGAAGCTGGGGTGCTCGACATCGCCGCCGGAACCGGATTGATCACCAGGCTGCTCCAGTCATACGGCGCCGCGGTGATCTCACTCGACCAGAGCTCTCGGATGCTGCGGCCCGCAGTGGACAGAGGTGCGGTAGGAGTTGTCGCCACAGCCGAAGCCCTCCCCTTCCCCGACGCCTCGTTTGACGTGGTCACCTTCGGGTACCTGCTGCGTTATGTCCACGATGTCACCGATTGCATGTCCGAGATCGCCCGTGTCCTCCGACCCGGGGGGCGGGCGGGAATGGTGGAGTTCGGACGCCCGAGAGGTCTCTGGAGACCGCTGTGGTGGGGATACACCCGTCTCGTCCTCCCGATTGCGGGGCTTCTGGCGGGGCGCGGCTGGTACCGGGTTGGCCGCTTTCTCGGTCCGAGCATCGAACGGTTCGCCGACAACTATCCACCCGATCGCCTCGCCGCATCATGGGAGGCGGCCGGATTCATCGACGTGGAGGTCGAGCCGATGTCGCTCGGCGGGGGCCTGGTCATGTGGGGCCAGAAAACGTGAGCCACCGCCCGGCCTTCTACGCACCAACCGGGTCCCGCTGGGGGGATTTCGTGTCGCTGCTCCACATCCCCTACACGCTCTGGCACCTGGCCTATGTCGCCATCGGCGCCGCACTTGCTCCCGAGCTCGACTGGCGGATCCTTGCCGGAACCCTGACCGCGTTCGGGATCGGGCTCGGCATTGGCGCCCATGCCCTGGATGAGGTGAAGAGCCGCCCGCTCCGGACCGGCTTCTCCGACCGTGCTCTCTGGGTGTTGGGACTCGGGGCGATGGCCGCAACCCTCGGGATTGCCGCCCTCGGAGCCGTCGAAGTCTCTCCATGGGTGTACGCCTGGGCTGCGGCCGGAGTCCTGCTCGCGGTTGGGTATGCCCTGGAATGGCCGGTGGTGCACACCGACCTCGGATTCGCCGTCAGTTGGGGAGCGTTCCCGGTGGTAGTCGGCTACTGGGCGCAGACGCGCGAAATAACCCTCCCGGTTGTGATGGTGGCGGTGGCTGCCGTTCTGCTCAGCCTGGCACAACGGACACTGAGCACCCCGGCGAGATTCGTCAGGCGGAGCACCACCGTATCGGTGGCGAGCTTCGACTCGGACCGGAGCTGGCCACGCGATCAGCTGCTTGCCACCTGGGAGAAGCCTCTACGCCTCCTCACCTGGACCACGGTTGTGGCTGCGATTGGCCTGCTCGCCACACACGTCTAAACGGACATCGACTTTCGCGTATCTCGGTCGGCCTCCCCGGCTCTTTCTCTATGTCACCCAACCGGGCGACAGAGAGGGACACAAAGGGAGAGAAAATGACCGTCCTACAGAGAAACGCAGCAACCGGAGTCGATGTCGGGCAACTGGCGCGAACCATCGGCAAGGCGCTTGCGATCGGAGCGATTGTCGTGGGTGTGGTGTTTGCGGTGAACTCCACCAGTGAGACTCCGGCGCCGACTGAGACACCGACCAGGGTTGAGGCCCTGACGGCCCATATCGGGAACACCCTGTTCTCAGGAGCCAGCGCAGCAGACAAAGCAGCAATGGTGTCTTCGTACGAAGCCGCCTTCCCCGAGCGGGCGTCGGTAATCCTCGAACAGCGCGAAATGGCTCTGGTTCTGGGCTACGCGAATGGCAATCCGGTAGCGAGCGGACCGTTCATGTACGGCTCGTCCACCCCGACACACACGGGGCGCACCCAGCCCGTCGACTCCGCAGCCACCAGTGCAGGAGACAAAGCGGATCTGATCTTCAAGCAGAAGGGTGCCGCCTTGGCCGACCCTGCGGATCGGATCCACAAGCAGCGGGCGGCCGATCTGGTCGAATAGCCACAACGAACTGGAGAGTTGGGGGACCAGGATGGTCCTCCAACTCTCTGTTCATTCGACTTGCCTTCGACCTTGGTTGAAGTTCTATCTTGTCGGTATGGCAATAACACCGGCGGATCGAGAGCGCTTTGCGTCGATCCATACCATCGACCTCACCACCTTCGGCCGGAAGTCGGGAAAACCCCGTCGTATCGAGATCTGGTGGTTCCACGTCAACGGACGTTTCATCATCACCGGCACCCCGGGATCGCGCGACTGGCTCGCCAACGTTAAGGCGAACCCCGCTGTCGTGATCCATGTCGACGGCCACGACATCGAGACAACGGCCCGGGTGATCGAGGACAGACAGCTACGCCTCGAGGTGTTCGGCCAGCCCGACACAAAGTGGTACACGACCCAAGCCCAACTCGATCGCCTCGTCGCCGAAGCGCCAATGATCGAGTTGGACCTGTAGACCCGCATCAACCGGAGGGATGACTTCCACGAGTGCAGGGGTCCGAAGGGCAGAGATATCATTCGGGGTCGACCCTGAGGAAATGTTTGCTGATGTCCGTGATGTATGAACTCTGAATCCGATTCACCCGGGGGGCTCACCCTCGTCCTGTTTGCGTCGGCCGTGACTCTTGGCGGTGCCAACTTCATCGGGGTCCGATTCAGCAACCGGGAGTTGGAGCCGTTCTGGGGGGCTGGTCTCCGCTTCAGCATCGCGGCAGTCCTATTCATCATCATCGCCAGCTTCCTCAAGCTCAGCGTCCCGAAGGGCCGCCACCTCGGGATGAACCTCCTCTACGGGTTCCTCAGCTTTGCCCTGTCCTACGCCCTGATGTACTGGGCGCTGGTGCGGGTCACAGCGGGCGTGGCCACCGTGATCCTGGCCATCGTCCCGCTGGTCACGCTGCTGCTTGCGGCCGCTCACGGAATGGAGAAGCTTGGGATCAGACCCCTGGTCGGCTCATTGCTGGCGATTGGAGGAATCTTCTGGATGGCGGTGGGGCCGCAGGAAATCGAACTCCCCTTCACCTCGCTTCTCGCCATGCTGGTCGCCGCACTCGCCCTCGGGGAGAGCGTGATCGTCAGCAAAAAGGTGTCCGGCTATCACCCGGTGATGACCAACGCGGTAGGGCTGACCACCGGCGCCCTGATCTTGCTGGGATTTTCTGCTGTGGCAGGAGAGCAATGGGTACTTCCCAACCAGACCGAGGTGGTGTGGGCTGTCGCCTACCTGGCCACCTTCGGTTCGGTCGGTCTCTTCCTTCTTCTGCTCTTGGTGGTGAGACAGTGGACCGCTTCTGCCACCTCGTACGCATTTGTCTTGTTCCCTGTCGTGACCATGCTTCTCGGGGCCTGGATCGCCGATGAGCCGATAAATCTGCAGGGCGTTCTCGGAGCAATTCTGGTGATGTCGGGTGTGTGGTTCGGTGCCCTGTCGGCGGGCGCACGCAGAGTCCCCACCCCCGAACCTCATCCCGCAGTTTGAATGGCTCCCGGAAAGGTCGACTTCAAAAAGACTCTGAAGCACCTCTATGTGCCTCCGGCCGGGGACTTCTCGCTTGTCGACGTGCCCGAGATGCGGTTTCTCCGGGTCGACGGGATCGGCGATCCCGGCAGCTCAGCGATGTATACCGATGCCGTTGCCTGGCTGTATGCGGTGGCCTACCCGATCAAGTTCATCTCCAAGAACGAAGCAGGGAAGGATTACACGATGCCACCGCTCGAGGGCCTGTGGTGGGCCGAGGACCTGTCGGTCTTTGCCGGTGGAGTGCGGGACAGATGGCAGTGGACGATGATGCTCATGCAGCCCGATTGGATCACCGACGGGATGGTGGAATCCGGTTGGAAGAAGGCGACAAGGAAGTTGGGGTCACCGCCGGAGAGCCTCCGCTTCGAACAGTTCCACGAGGGCCTCTCGGTGCAGATCCTCCACGTCGGTTCCTACGCCGACGAAGCGCCAACCATCGCCCGGCTGCACGAAGAGTTCCTTCCGGCAAATGGCCTCATCGAGAACGGAGATCACCACGAGATCTATCTCGGTGACCCTCGCAAGACGGCCCCGGCAAAACTCAAGACGGTCATTCGCCAACCCGTGAAGAGAACCGGGTCGTCGTGAAGAGGGGACTCAAAGGTGATGCCCATACCCTCCTCTGTTGGTGGCAAGCTGAAACGCCATTGGAAGGGGTTCGGACCGCTGAGCGCTGGTCGCAGGCACCTGCGCTGGCGTGGTTAGTGTCGCTCCATGCCACGTGGCGAGCCGGTCATCAGCCGAACTGCTTTCACATTGTTATTGGGTGCTGCGATGGCAGTCGCCACCTTCGCCGGGCCTGCTTTCGCCGTGCTGGCACGGTTCATCATCGACGAGTTCGGGCTATCCCGGGCCGAGTTCGGTTGGGTGGTGGCCGCCTTCTCGACGGTCGGTGCACTGGCTTCGCCCGCCGTGGGCAGGCTCACCGACTCGGTGGGTGGGCGGAAGGCCCTGGCCGCCATCTTCTTTCTCGGCGGACTCGGCATGTTGGCGATTGCATCCGCCCCGACCTACCTGTGGCTGATCGCCGCGGCCGGTCTCACCGGTCTTGGCCAGGCCTTCGGCAATCCCGGTACGAACAAGCTGATCTCGGCGCACATACCGGTGGGGCGGCGGGGTGTGATCACGGGGTGGAAGCAATCCGGAGTGCAGGCGGGTGTCTTTCTGGCAGGGATGCTCCTCCCCGCCGGTGCCCTGGCCTGGGGCTGGCGTCCGACCATGGCCATTGCCGGAGTTTTCGCCCTGGTCACGCTAGGCGTCGTCGGCTTCGTTGTTCCCCGCGATCCCTCACGGGATCCCGGATCGAGGGTGCCGACCCGGTTGCTGTGGTCGGTGCCGATCCTATGGCTCTCCATCTACGGGTTCCTCATGGGTGCAGCCGGCGGGGCGGTGTATACCTACCTTCCCCTTTACGGCGAAGAAGGGCTGGGGCTTTCGGTGGCAATCGCTGGCTCGGTGGCAGGGCTCGCCGGACTGGTGGCATTCTTCTCGCGGGTGATGTGGGCCCGACACAGCGAGAAGGCCGGCAGCTATATCCGGGCGCTGATTCAGATCGCATGCTTGTCCGTCGTCTTCACCGGGGCTCTGCTCGCTGCATCGGCGTGGGGAAGCTGGCTGCTTTGGGTGGGTGCCCTCGGGCTGGGGGCGTCTTCAACCTCTTGGAATTCGGTTGGGATGCTGGCCCTGATGGTGTACGCCGGACACGAGCAAGCCGGAGGTGCGTCTGGTGTGGTCCTGCTCGGGTTTCTCGCCGGGCTCGGGCTTGGGCCCCCGGTGTTCGGCTGGTCGGTCGACCGTTACGACAGCTACGGACCCGGCCTGTGGGGCGTGATCGCAGTGTTCCTCGTAGCTGCGGCCGTCGGTCTGATGTGGCAGCGGTCTACCCGCCGCTCAGACACCAAAGCCGAGGTGGCGTGATACGTGGTGTTCCGTGGGTCTGTCACCCGTCCTCGCTCAACTCCTTCGACAGCTTGACGTAGCGGTTCATCTGGGCAATGAAGTCGGCTGCGTCGTCCGCCACGGAAGGGTGGCGGCCTGTCATCGCCCGTACTGCGTACATGGCTCCCCGGAAGTAGGCCTCCATGGTCTCCACAATCATCGCGCTCGGACCCGGCTCTGCGGGCCCGATATCGAGCGGTTCGGCTGTGGTTGGGGAAAGGTCCAGTTCGACCAGGGCGGCCACCGCCGCCTCTTCCTGAGTCCGGTCGGCGTAATCCCGGCTCATCGCGCTGAACACGACCTCCCGGTCGGGAGCGATCACGAACGTCGCCGGACGGGCGATGTTGCGCTTGTCCGTGGTATCGGCGGCGCCGTAAGGCTCGATCGCGCCGCTGCGATCAGGATCGCTGAGAAGGGGGAAGGGCAACTTCAGTTTGTTGATCAACGCCGCATTGCGAAGCGGGGAGTCAACCGAAATGCATACAATCCGTCCACCCGCCCCGGTGATGGCCCCGTAACGATCCGACAAGCTGACCAGCTGTCCGTTGCAATACGATCACCAGTCGCCACGGAGAAAGACGACGATTCGGGCCGTGTCCAAGTGCTCAGACAAGGTCCAGTGAATACCGTTCTGATCGAGAAGCGTAAAATCGTGAGCCTGCATGAGTCTCCTGCGTCCTGACCAAAGATAGCGATTGTGAACCGAGACAACCCCCGCCCGATCTACTCCGTTGTTGTGGGAATCAACTGACGAGGTCGGGTTCGTTTTCGCCGAAGTCATTCCGGCCTTCAAGTAGGTAGGTAACGATCTCACCTTTACCCCGGATCTCCACACTGCCGCGACTGGTGAAGGTATACCGCCCTTCTAGCGCCTCATAGACCTCCTCGGTCACCTGGATGGAGTCGGGGATCCCGTGCGACTCCATTCGGGAAGCCGTGTTTACCGTCTCGCCCCACAGGTCGTAGCTGAACTTGCGCTTCCCAATCACTCCGGCAACCACTGAACCGCTGTGGATCCCAAAACGCATCCGCAGCCGCCCGAACCCGGGGACGGCATGGCAGGCAAGCTCTTCTCGCATCGCCAGGGCCATGTCGGCGATAGCCTCAACATGGTCGGGTCGGGCGACCGGTAGCCCGCCCACCACCATGTAGGCGTCACCCAAAGTCTTGATCTTCTCCAAGCCGAAGCGGTCGGCGAGGAGGTCGAAGGGAGTGAAGAGGGCGTTGAGCACCTCGACCAGTTGATCGGGGGAAAGCTGCTCGGAGAGCTGGGTCGATGCGACCAGGTCGGCAAACAGGATCGTGACCCCGTCGACCCGGTCAGCGATCACCTCCTCGCCCGACTTCAGCCGGTCGGCGATTTCGGCGGGAAGGATGTTGAGCAGCAACCGCTCCGACTTCTCCTGTTCGGCCTCGAGGGCAGCGTGGGTGCGCTCCCGCTCCCGCACGAAGTAGCCCAGGGAGACATAAGTCACGAAAGCGATTCCAAGGAAGTTGAGCACGAACATCGCTGTGATCAGCACCTGTGGAATCGACGGTGGAGACTCGGCCACGTAACTATCGATGAGCCCCGAGACCATAGAGAGACTGACAAACCCGACGAACCAAGGCCAGCGAACCGCTCCGATAAGCGACGCCAGCAGCGGGGCACCAACCGCCCACACCCCAACCGCGCTGCCGCTGGCGAAACCACCCAGGCTCCACTGCAGAAAGAAGGGAAATGTCAGCCACATAGTCATCTGCGAGACACGGAACACTTCGATCTTCTTGGTCCGGAATATCGCCATCAGGCCGACTGCAGTTACCACCGCGTACAGAAGCGGGATGCCCGCAGAGAGGGGTAAACCGAGGATGAAGTACATCATCGACCACGCTGCCCCCATGGTTGCCGTCGCGCTCGACATCAGGATATGAGTCGACTTGTACGCTCTCTCCTGGGGCGTGTCCGACGAAGCGGCAGCCAGATCGAGGAAACTTTCGAAAGATGCGGGAGAGCGGGAGGTTGCCACCACGGCCGCAGACTACATGCCACCCCGGCGGCGGAACGTCACCTGGTGGAGCAACAAATAGGTGGACGACACCCCGGTTCTCTCCCGCATGCGGTGACTCGAGCGGAGTAGGTTTGCGGTGGCAACGGGCATATTTGGGGCTAGGTGAAGGAGCGAGCATGTCATCGGAGCATCAGTCGTCCACCCTGGCCGAGGATGTCGTCGGCTTTCCTACCGCCCTGGCCACGTCGATCGGGCTAATCATCGCTGCATCGGTGGTGCTCACCGCCACCCAGGGATTCGGTGTCGCCGGAGGGACTTTTGCCATCGCCATCGTCATCGCCTACGTGGTTATGTTGGCTCAGTCGTCGAGCTTCGGTGAGGCTGCCGGCCTACTCCCCACCGCAGGGTCGGTGTACGACTACGTAGCGGCGGGGATGGGACGCTTCTTTGCCATCACCGGAACACTGTCCGCATACCTGATCGTCCACCTCTTCGCCGGAACTGCAGAAACCGCAAGTGCGGGACTGTTCGCCGCTGCCTCCTTTGAGCCGCTGGAAGGTTTGCTCGACGGTGGCTCATGGGTGATCGGAGTCAGCCTCCTGCTGATATTTGCCGTGGTGAACTATCGCGGAATCGAACTCTACGGACGGGTCGAGGTGGGGCTCACCGCCTTCATGTGGGTGACGTTGTTCATCTTCGGGCTGATCGGGACGTTGAAAGCGAAAGTAGCGCCGATCGAAGGGTTCTTCGGGACCGGGCTGATCGGTCCTGCGCCCGATTTCGAGACCATCCTCTCCATGGTCGGCCTGGCCATGTTCTTGTTCGTCGGCGTCGAATACGTCACCCCGCTCGCATCGGAGCTGAAAGACCCGTTCAAGAATGTCCCGAAAGCGATGTACGTGGGGGTGACCATGGTCGCCGTGGCCATGTTCCTCTATGGCGCCGGGGTGACCCGCCAGGTCGAGAACGTGCTACTCGACGAGGAAGCCGGGGTGTTCCTCTTCGACACTCCCCTGGCGATCCCTGAGTTCGCCCGCTCGGTAATGGGTGACTTTGGTGTCTTGTGGCTGGGGCTGGCGGTGCTCATCGCCTCGGCGGCCACGATCAACACGCTGATGGCCGGCATCCCCCGCATCCTTTACGGGATGGCGAAGGACGGGACCATGCCGGAGATCTTCGGGCGGGTCCATCCCCGTTACAAGAGCCCGTACGTGGGCATCGTCGTCGCCTTCCTGATGCCGGCGATCTACGCAATCATCATCGACGGTGACATCGACTCGATCTTTGTGCTGATCCTGGCCGCGGTGTGCGCCTGGCTGTTCAGCTACATCCTGGTCAACATCTCGGTGATCAGCCTCCGAGTGCGCAAGCCGGAACTGGAGCGGCCTTTCAAGTCGCCGCTGTACCCGGTGTCGCAGATCTTGGCGATAGTGGCGCTGCTGGTGACGTTGTGGTTCATCGCTCCCCCCTTCTTGACCAGGGGCGAGATCTACGTCAGGTTCTTCCTGATGCTCGGTATATCGGCGGCGTATGCGCTCGTATGGCTGCTCGTGGTGAAAAAGAAAGAGGCCTGGCGCCCGGTTGAGCCTTCGGTTCTGATCGCCGAAGAACGGCTGTGATCGCAGCTGCCTAGCCAACCGGTGAAGCTGCTGGCCCCCGTCCTCGCCGAGCTCGGGCTGGACCACGAGGTGCACGGGTCACAGGCAGCAACAGTCCGCGACGGCGACCTGAACTTCAATGTAACCCTGCGCGTGGAGCGGCATTTCCTGATGCGGATCGAAATCGCCGAGTTCACCGTGCTGATGAGGCTCGCCGGTGGGCCAGGCAAGATCGAGCTGGGCCATCGCGGCCGGCGGAAGAGGACCGGTATTACTGCCCGCCCCGTCCCCGACCGTCCCGACCTCCGGGAGGTGGCGGAACGGCTGGAACAACGCGAATCCTTCCGGGAGGCCTTCATCGACCTCGACTCAAAGCAGGCGACGGTGGAGGTAGGGCCCGGGTTGTCGGTGGGCAGGATCCGCCACGTCGGATTGTCCCGGGTGGTGATGGCCTTCCCCCCGACCCAGAAGTACATCACCGCCGGCCCCAACCAAGTCCAGGTGCTGCTGGCCACGCTGCGAGAGCTAGCACGGTTCGAATGAGGTCGAGTCGCCCCCGCCTCAGGGTGCTCCTATACCCTTGTGTTCATGAACGAGGATCTGCTGTCCAAGGTCCATGGCAACTTCGGTGCTGCCGTTGAGACGCTGGCTCGCTACTGCGGCGGGATAGTTTCGCACCAGGACGGGCTCCTTTGTTACGCCTCGGCGTCGCCAAGCCCCTTCCCCTGGAACGGGGCACTCCGCACCTCGGGCGACATGGGAGCGGAGGAGATCATGGAGCGGGCGGCGGCCTTCTTCGAACCGCTGGAACACGGTTTCTCTCTCGGTGCCCTGGAAGGAATCGACGACGACCTGATTGCGCAGTTGGGTAAGGCAGAGGCAACTTCACCCGAGATGGTCATCGAGGAATCCCCCGACCCCGTGGAGTTGGCTGACGTCGTGGAGATCCAGGTTGTGGGCGATGATGCCCAAAGGTCCGATTGGCTCGGAGTAGTGGGCCGGGCTTTCGAGACGCTTGGAGAATCGAAGCAGACGTGGAGGCAGTGCTACCCCGATGTGGAATCGCTGGCCAACGACGAGTCGGTGGCGATGGTCCTCTACGAAGCGGGCGAGCCCGCGGCCGGAGGGATGTACTACCGGAGTGGCGACGTGATCGAGGTGCTCCACATCGGCACTCCCGAGAATCACCGTCGCAAGGGCTACGGCCGGGCCGTGACCACCGCCCTCACCATCCACGGTTTCAACAGCGGCGCCACCCTCGCCTCCCTACAAGCCGAGCCAATGGGCTTCAACACCTACCAACGCATCGGCTACCAAACAATCTCCACCTACCACTGGTACGTGCGCCCGGCCTGATCAACCGCGCGGGTAGCGCCCGGACCCGGATGCGACAGGTAACGTCCCCAGCATGAATCCATCCGAGCTCTTGCAGGCGCTGCAACCCTCGCCCCCTCCGGAGGCAATCGCCGGGTCGACATGGGACGTGATCGTCGTCGGTGGGGGACACAACGGACTGGCGGCAGCCGCGTATCTGGCCCGGGCCGGCAAGCAGGTGGTGGTTTTGGAGAGGCGCGACCGGTTGGGTGGTGCCGCCACCCTCGAGGAGTTGTGGCCCGGCTATGTCATCTCTCCGTGTGCCTACCTTGCCGGATTGTTCCACCAGAAAGTGATCGACGACCTCGACCTTCGTTCCCATGGCCTGGAGATCGTGATCGGCGACCCGACCTACTTCGCTCCGTTCGAGGACGGACACTCCTTCACCGCTTGGGCCGACGACTCCCGAACCGCGCAGTCGATCAGTGCCTTCGCCCCAGACGACGTGGAGGGCCACTTCGCCCGGCAGCGTCTCTTCGACCGGATCCGCAATGCCCTCCGCCCCGAAGGAGACCGCGATCTCTGGCTCCAACAACAGCCGGGGCGGGAAGAGATAGAAGAGCGTCTCGGTGGCGATCCGGAAATGATGGCGACAGTCTTCGAGGACAGCCAGGTAGAGCACCTCCGTCGCTTCTACACCGACGAGCGGATGGTCACTGCCTACGCCGGCCAGGGGATCATCGGGACCAACGCCTCACCGTTCGACCGGGGGACGGCATCGATCGACTTTCACCATTCCTCAGGGCGCCAGGAGGGCCAACCCGGTGATTGGGGTTTCGTCATGGGCGGGATCGGGGCGGTCTCCCATGCCCTCCACCAGGCAGCAATCGCCGCCGGTGCGGTGGTTGTCGTCGACCATCCGGTGGCGAGGATCATCCCCTCCGAAGGTGTCGAACTGTTGGCTGGTGGCATGGTTTATGCCCCGGTGGTCCTCGCTAATGCCGACCCGGCGGTCACCGCCGCCCTGCTCGGGCGTGACGCACCGGCCGGGTTCACCCGTGCTGTGGGAGCTGTCCCCCGGGTCAGCGCCACGGTGAAGGTGACGTTCGGCCTCAGCGGTCTGCCTGACTTCGGAGTTCCTCACGCCACCCGCGCCCAGGTGGAGATCGCCAGGTCGGCGGAGGCGTTGCACGAGTCGTACCTTGCTGCGAAACGGGGCGAGATCTCCGACGAGTTGTGGTGTGAGCTCTACCTCCAGACCCCCTACGACCCCTCGATCGCCCCGCCGGGCAAGCACGTTCTCTCTGCTTTCTGCCAATACGTCCCGTACACGTGGGCCGACGGGCGGAGCTGGGACGAGCACCGCTACGATGTCGGCAACCGGGTGATCGCATCGATTGAACGGTTCGCCTCCGGTTTCGCCGACCTGGTCGAGCACATCCACGTCGACGGGCCGCCCGACCTCGAATCCCGGGTCGGGCTCACCGGTGGCCACATCTTCCACGGTTCCTGTTTACCCGAGCACATGTGGGACCGTCGCCTCCCCTACCGCACTGGCGCTCCGGGTGTCTATCTCTGCGGCGCCGGCACCTACCCGGGCGGTTCGGTAATCGGGGTCAACGGACGCAACGCCGCGATTGCGGTTCTGGAGGATTTACACGTATAGACCGCCGCCTTCCGAGATCTGGCCATGGCCCCGGGGAACAACGTGTTGCTAGGCGCAAGTCCGGCAGGTGTTGCTACTCATCGGTCTTGCACGTCGCCAAGCCCTTCGTTGGCTCGCAGTGCCCACGACCTACTCCGGCACCTCGCAAGACATCAGCTGAGTCGGTGGCAGTCAGGGTCGCGGGTGAGCTGGACACCTGCCTCCGGTGCAAAGTCTCTGGTCTCTTGCGTCGGCGTAGATGTCGCAATTGAGCGATTGATCGTCATGTTGAGCGGCGGGTGGGTCCCGCGGACCTCGCGTGACCCCTTTCGGGGGATCCTGTTAGACATGGCCGCTTTTGGGGGCGCGCTCAGGTCGCGGGCGGCGTTGATGGAGGGCCTTGACAACAAGAGGCAAGGCGGCAAATATTCGTTCGGAAATTCGATCGCCGAAGGGGTGCAATGATGGTCGATGAACGGACTCCTAACGTGACGTTGGGTCTCGTTTTGCCGCCGATCGACGAGCCGTCGCGTATCTACGCCGCCGCGCGGATGGCGGAGGATCATAACTTCCATTCGGTGTGGGCCACGGACTCGACGCTGCCGGGCTTTCCGTGGCTCGACGGCCTGTCGGTCATCGGCGGCGTCGTCGCCGTGACCTCCCGCGTCCAGGTCGGCACCTCGATCTTCGTCGCCGCTCGCCGCAATCCCGTCCTGCTCGCACATTCGCTCGCGTCGCTCGACTACCTCTCGGGCGGACGTTTCATCTTTGGTGTCGGCGTCGCCGAGCGCGACCTCCGCCCGCAGGAGTTCGCCATCGCGGGCGTGCCGCTCGAGCGGCGCGGCCGAATCACCGACGAATTCCTGGATCTCATTCCCCGCCTCTGGAGTGAGTCCGCCGTGACACATCAGGGCCAATTCTTCCAGTGCGAGGGGATCACGGTCGAGCCGAAGCCCACACGGCCCGGAGGGATCCCCATCTGGGTGGGCGGACGGGTCGACGAGTCCCTGCGCCGGGCTGCCCGAGTTGGATCCGCGTGGATGCCGACGCTCATCGCACCTGGTGAGTACGGGGCTGGCTGGGCCCGCCTCCAGGAGTACGCGGCCGCCGATGGTCGCGACCCGGGGGAGATTCAAGGCGCCGTCTACCTCTTCGCGAGCATCGGGCCGACCCACGAGGCAGCTCGGAACGTGCTGGCTCCCAACATCGAGGCCATCTTCGGAGCACCGTTCGAGGCGTTCGAAGCCTTTTGTCTCGTCGGGACGCCGGACGACTGGCTGGAGCAGATCGGCCGCTTCGTCGACAACGGCGTTCGCCACGTCAACATGCTGCTCTACACGAACGACCTGCTCGGTGATGTCCAGCAGATAGGTGATCTGGTAGCGACCCGCCTCGGCGGCGCCGTTGCCGTGTGAATCGAGTCGAGTGGCCTCCCGGCAGGATTCGAACCTGCGATTGACTTCTTAGAAGGCGCCAGAGCCCTCTACGAGTCACCTGGTGTCCGCATCGCCCTCTCCGCCCTCCGCATATGTGATTCGATCGCAATCATCGACCACGGGCGGATCGTGGACGTGGGGACCTACGACGCCTTGATCGAGCGGAATTCGATTCTGGCGGACTTGAGCCGGGCCTCCCATTAGGCCCATCGGTAGGGGTGAGCCGACCGGGCTCGAGGTGTAGACCGTTGCGCATACTTTATGTAGACTGAGGGGATGGCCACGACAACAATCCGTGTCGACACCGACACCCATGCTCGCCTCCAGGCCCTCAGCAGAGAAGCGGGAAGGCCGCTCATCGACACCGTTCGCGACGCCGCCGAAGCGCTCGGGAGACAACGATTCGCTCACCAGGTTGCGGCTGAGCTCGCAGAGCTCAGGAGCGACGGAGACGCCTGGAAAGACTATCTCGCCGAATCAGATTCGAGTTCGGTAACGGATGGCATCGATTGATGACTTGTGGCTTGTCGACTTCGGCGAGCCGTACCCGGGAGAACCCGCTGCCCAACGCCCGGCGCTGGTTGTCGGCCCTCCGGAAAGCTTTGGCCGGGGTTTCCCCTTCGTGATCGTCACTCCCCTGACAACTGTCCAACGAGGGCTTTCCCTTCATGTCGAAGTGGAACCTGGCGTCGGAACCGGACTCGACAGCATCAGCTACATCCAGTGTGAACTGATTAGATCGATCAACCGACGGCGACTGGTGCATCGACTCGGAGCCGTCGACCCACATACCAGCGGCAGAGTCGCCAGCGTGATAAAGACCCTTCTGAGTTATTGACCCTTAGATGATCCGGCCGGCGTGTTCTTTGAGAGGCTCGCCGGCGACGATGCGTTCCGGACCGAGACGGCTCAGGTCGAGGGTCGGGGTCTGCCCACAGATCAGTTCGGCTAGGTACCGGCCCACTGCGTGGCACTGCTGGAATCCGTGGCCGCTGAACCCCGTTGCTTGATACAGGCCGCTGATCCCCGGCCACTCGCCGAGGATTGCATTGGCGTCGAGCCGGTTCTGTGCGTAGAGGCCGGCCCATGACCGGACCACTTCGAGCCGGTCGAAGGCGGGAAGCACCGAGGCCAGTTCGGGCCAGATGACGTCGTAGAACTTCGACCTCGGGGCGGGGGTGAAGTCGAAACCGACCGGGTCTTCGTCGGTAGACCACGCGATGAGGAAATTCCCGTGCTCGGGAATCACGTACACCCCCGAAGGGAGGAAGGTGCTGGGGATGTCATCGCCACCGGGCACGTCCCCGGAGACCACATACACGGTTCGCATCACGGGATCAACGGGAATCTCGACCCCGGCTGTCGCGAGAAGCCCCGTCGACCAGGCTCCGGCGCAGACGACCACGGTGTGAGCGTCGATTCGGGACCCGTCAGCAAGTTCGACCCCGACGATGGCGCCGCCAGAGACGATGAGGGAGGCGCCTTCTCCTTCGAGGTTGCGGGCTCCGGAGGCGAGGGCCTTGCGCCGGTAGCCGTTGACGACGGCGTTGGGATCGACCGACCCGTCTGATGGGCCGAAGGTCCCTCCGACCAGCTGCTCGGAGACGAGGGCGGGGAACCTGTCGACGATCTCGTCGATGTCGAGCCATTCCGAGTCACATCCGAGACGCTGCTGGGTGGCGAGTCCGGCCATTGCGGCGTCTTTGCCAGTGGAATCGACCAGGAAGAGGTTGCCTTGCTTGCGCATGTGGGGATCGGGCCGGTAGTCACCCACGGCCATGGTCTCGGAGAAGTTCTCGAGGCATTCCATGGCATAGATCGAGATGGCGATGTTCTCTTCGAGGTTGAACTGGATCCGGACGTTGCCGTCGGAGAGCATCGTCGAAGAGTGGGCGAGAGTCGGGTCCTTCTCGACGACGGTCACCTCGAGGTCGGCATCCAATGCCAAGAGATGATGGGCCGTGGCCCATCCCATCGAAGCACCCCCGACGACGATGACCTCGGTCATACCGAGCGGGTGATGCCCCCGTCGACCCGGATGTTCTGCCCGGTGATGTATCCGGCGCCATCCGAGAGCAGGAACGCCACGGTGTCGGCGATCTCGGCGACCTTGCCAACCCGGCCCATCGGGATTCGCGCCACCGACTCCTCCTTCGCGTCGTAGCTGTCGATGAAGCCGGGCAGCACGTTGTTCATGCGGACTCCGTCCGCTGCGTACCTGTCGGAGTAGAGCTTGGTGAACGCCCCGAGCGCCGCACGCAACGAAGCCGACACCGGGAACCCGGGGTCGGGCTCGAAGGCAGCGAAGGTGGAGATGTTGACGATCGACCCGCCGTCCTTGAGGTGTGGGGTCACCAGTCGGGCCATGTTGACCACGTTGAGCAGCATCAGATCGAGGCCCTGATGCCAGTCTTCGTCGGAGATTTCCAGAAGCTCCCCTTTCGGGGCGTGACCGGTGTTATTGACGACACCGTCGAGACGTCCGTAAGCCTCGAGGGTGGCTTCGACAAGGGAACCGAGATCGTCGGGCTCGGCGACGGAGCCGGTGAGGGCGACGGATCCAAGCTCCTTGCCGAGTCGCTCAGCACCGCCGGAATTCGACATCAACCCGAGCCGAAGACCATCGGCGTGGAGACGACGGGCGATAGCCTCACCCATCCCCTTCCCGGCCGCGGTCACGATCACTACCCGGGATTCACCTGTCGTCGTCGTCATGCGGCCACGATAGTGGCGGCCGGTGTTGTCACTGCCACCCCCCCCTTGGTGGGAGACAGTCGATTCACTCAGGTTCGATCAGCTCGGGGGGCCGACGGAAATCTCGCGCCAGTCCTGGCTGGTGGTGCCGTACTGGTATCGGGAGTCGAGTCGCTTCGCCACCACACCGTCGAGCCCCTGGTCGGCGACGGCGGCGAGGAGGGCGGACCCGTTGCCCTCGGTGAGCGGGGAGACTTGGACCTTGTCGCTGGGAACGATCAGTTCCTCGAGCAGCTCCCGCCGCTCCCGGAGAGGGCGCCCGGTGAGGTCTCTGCCATCGAGGTAGAGCAAGTCGAAGAGGAGGTAGGCGATCGGGGTGGTGCCTGCCTGAATCGGGTCGAGACGTTCCGGTGCGGGCCGTCCGTCGGCGAAAGCGACGACCACCCCGTCGAGCATGGCGTCGAGGGCAGCCACCCGGTCGTGGAGCTTTGCCAGGTCGGGGATGGTGTCGGTGATCTCCTCCCCGGCCGGGTTGAACAGATGCGTCTCGTCGGAGCACCGGGCCAGTACCCGCATTCCCGGCCACTTCGGCTCGAAGCCCCAGCCTTCCTCATCACCGGGCAGATCGGACGGTGTGGCGAGCATCGGATCGGCCTCGGGCCATGGCTCGGGTTCTTCGCGTTGGTCTTCGGACATGATCGCGAGCCAGCCGTCCTTGCCGTCCATCGGTCCGGTGTGGACCAGGTGCCAGACTCCGGTGAGCCTCTCGCCCAGGAGACGGAAGGTGAGGCGGTCATCGGTGCGCCCGACCAACTCGTAGCTGCCGTGGTCGAAGATCCGGACCTCCCCTCCCCCGTATTCGCCCTCCGGGATCGAACCGGAGAAGGTTGCGTACTTCATCGGGTGATCCTCAGTGCGGATGGCCAGGTGCCGGTCGCCGCGCCGGCGGGGCAGGCCTTTGGGGACCGCCCAGGAGACCAGCACCGGAATGTCTCCATTCATCATCTCCAGCCGCACGTCGTGGTGGAGGGCGGTAGCGTGGTGCTGTTGGACCACGAACTCCGAGCCGACGGGAGCGGCCAGGGGGTCCACATCTCCTCCATGCTCCCCCGGTGGCTCCGGCGTGGCCTCGAAGGAGCGCTTCCGGTCATAAGTCGACTCGCTCATGTCCTCCATTCAACTCGGCGGCGATGCGTGTCCATTGGCTAAAGCATCTAACGTTGGCGGGGATGCCCGAAACCAAATCAACGATTCTTCACCAGCCAAAGACCCGGACCAGCCGGGGCCACTCGGACGAGGTCGCCCATATCGTGATGCGGGACGACCAGATGCGTGGCTACGTCGCTGGCGACCAGATCGAGGCGCTCTGTGGCAAGGTTTGGATACCGAGTCGCGACTATCAGGGCCTGCCGGTCTGTGGACGATGCACCGCCGAGCGCGACCGAATCGTCTCCGGGATGAAACGCCTCAACTGAGCTGCAGAGCAGCGGCGATCTGGCGGTGCGACTCACCGGGATCACCGCCGACAACTTGAAGCGAGATGTGGTCGGCGCCGGCGTCGAGATGGGCCCGGAGGCCATCGGCAACCTTTTCCGGAGACCCCTGCAGCACCAGGGCCTCGATCAACCGCTCGCTGCCGCCGTCGTCCATGTCTGAATCGTCCCAACCCTCACGTGCCAGGTTGCGCCGGTAGTTGTCGAGTCGGAGATACCGCCCCACCGTCTGTCTCGCTGCGTCGTGCCTCCGGTCGCCATCGGAGACAATCACGAAGTGCTCGGGGGCGAGGGTCGGGCCGTCGCCGAGGATGTCGCGGGCGAATCCGGTGTGGATTGGAGTCGTGAGGTAGGGGTGGGCGCCGGCGGTCCGCTCGGCTGCAATGCCAAGGACGCGGGGCCCGAGGGCGGCGAGGACGATCTCCTCTTTGGGGACACCACCTGCCTCGAGTTCGTCGAGGTAATCCTCGATTTTGGCGACGGGGTCGCTGTATTCGGAGGTCGCTTCGGGGTGGCCGATGCCGACTCCAAGCAGGAACCGCCCCGGATGCTTCTCCCGGAGCCGATGATGTGAGGCCGCGACGGTCGCCGCCTCTTCCCGCCACATGTTGACGATCCCGGTTGCCACCGCGATCTGCTCGGTGGCATCGAGGATCTCTTCCACCGCATTCAGGTCGCCGGGTGGTGAACCGCCGACCCAGATCGCTCCGTACCCGAGAGTCTCGGCCTCCCGGGCCAGGACTTCGTCGATATCGCCGACACGTCGCCAGATCCCGAAGCTTCCGATGTCGACTGCGGTCATAGACCCAACCTTAGGGCAGCCCTGATCCTCCATCCACGGGTCGGTAAAGTCGCCCGATGCCTGACGCACTCTTCCGCAGAGATGGCGACCTCTACTACCCGACCCCGCTCACGGAGGGCCCGTGGTCTCCCGACGCGCAACACGGCGGACCGCCGGCGGCGCTGCTGGCGGGCGCCATCGAGAAGTGCCCGACAGAGGGTGAGATGGTGGTGGCCCGGATCACCATCGAGCTGCTCCGTCCGGTTCCCCTCGAAACCTTACGCCTGGCCAGTGAGGTGGCCCGGCCCGGACGCAAGGTCCAGCTGGTGGCGTCCACCATGTGGCATGAGGACACCGAGGTGGAGAGGGCGTTGGGGTTGAAGATCCGACGAACCGAGCTCGACCTCCCTTTCGAACAGCTCGCGGTTGACGAGATCCCGGGCCCGGAGCAGGGCAGGGATGCCACATTCTTCGTCAATCCCGGTGGCTTCGCCACAGAGGCGGTGGAGATCAAGATGCTCGCGAGCGACTTCGCCGAAGCCGGACCGGGCCGGGCGTGGATCCGGCTCCGGGTGCCTCTGGTCGAAGGTGAGGGGACCACAGGAGTGGAGCGGGTGGCAGCCGCGGCGGACTTCGGCAACGGGGTCAGCAACCTCGCCGGCAACGAGCGGAACTGGCTGTTCATCAACCCCGACCTGGAAATCCGGATGAACCGCCAACCGGAAGGCGAGTGGATCTACCTCGACTCCGAGACCCGGATCAGCCCCGGAGGCGCCGGGCTCGCCTCGAGCACCATCGCCGACCAGAAAGGCTGGCTCGGCCTCGCCGCCCAGTCGCTATTCATAGATGCGATGAACCCGGGCTAGGCGCGAGGTCTCCGTCGTTCGTAAGCCCTCCGACGGGGGCGGTACCGTAGCCGGCATGACAACAACCTCCCCCGAAGGAGCCAGGACCACTTCGCCAGAGTGGCAGCGGTTGGAGCGGCTCGCCGAAGCGAGGTCCGGTTTCGACCTGCGTTCTGCGTTCCAGAACGAACCGGGGCGCAGCGAACGACTCACCTTCGAAGCGGGTGACCTGGTCGTCGATTTGTCGAAGCACCTGATCGATGCCGAGGTCATCGAAGCTCTGGTGTCCCTCGCCGATGGTGTCGGGCTCGGTGACCGAATCGAGGCGATGTTCTCCGGGGAGCACATCAACACCACCGAGGACCGGCCAGTCCTCCACACGGCCCTTCGCGCCGACCCCGGGACACGCCTCGACGTCAATGGGACCGAGGTGGTCGCAGATGTCCAGGACGTTCTCGGTCGGATGTCGGAGTTCTCCAACCGGATCCGGTCCGGGTCATGGGTCGGGCACACCGGGGAACGGATCCGCTCGATCGTCAACATCGGGATCGGCGGGTCGGACCTGGGCCCGGCGATGGCCTACCGGGCGCTCCGCCCCTTTGGCGAAACCGATCTGAAAGCCCACTTCGTCTCCAACGTCGACCCCGCTCACTTGAGCGCCGCACTCGACGAGGTCGATCCGGCATCGACCCTATTCATCATCTCGTCGAAGTCGTTCACGACTACTGAAACCTTGCGCAATGCTCGCAACGCCCGCGCCTACCTGGTCAATGCCCTCGGCAGCGAGGACGCAGTCGCCAAACACTTCGTTGCCGTCTCCACCAACACCAAGGAGGTGACAGCATTCGGCATCGACCCGGTGAACATGTTCGGTTTCTGGGACTGGGTGGGCGGCCGCTACTCGATGGACTCCGCCATCGGGCTCAGCCTGATGATCGCGGTGGGCCCGGACTGTTTCCGTGAGATGCTCGACGGGTTCCGCGCTGTCGACCGGCACTTCCGCGAAACCTCATTCGACACCAATGTGCCGGTCTTGCTCGGTCTTATCGGAATCTGGTACCGGAACTTCCTCCATCTGCCCACCTACGCGGTGCTTCCGTACAGCCAGGACCTGGACAGATTCCCGGCGTATCTCCAACAGCTCGACATGGAGTCGAACGGGAAACGGGTCCGACACGATGGCACCACGGTGGAGTTCGACACCGGCCCGATCGTCTGGGGCGAGCCGGGCACCAACGGGCAGCACGCGTTCTATCAACTGCTCCATCAGGGGACCACCGTCGTCCCCGCCGACCTGATCGGTTTCATCGAGCCCACGGACGACCCTGTCGTGGGCGATGGCCCTGGTGGCCACGACATCCTCATGGCCAACATGTTTGCCCAGGCCGAAGCCCTCGCATTCGGCAAGACAGCCGACGAGGTGAGATCCGCCGGCGTGCCCGACGATCTGGTGGCGCACAGGACGTTTCCGGGCAATCGGCCAACGTCGGTCATCCTCGCTCCCAAGCTGACCCCCTCCGTCCTGGGGCAACTGATCGCAATGTATGAGCACAAGGTGTTCACCCAGGGCACGGTTTGGGGGATCAATTCGTTCGACCAATGGGGGGTGGAGCTGGGAAAGGAACTGGCCGAGGAGATCATTGGCGAGATCACCGCACCGGAGGCCCAGGTACTCGGCCACGACACTTCTACCAACGCTTTGATCCGCCGCTACCGCCAGGGTCGGGGGCGGTCGGTCTAGCTGTCGGAAGGTTTCCCGGTCTAGGAGGAAGCTGTGATCCGGCGGCGTTGTTCCAGGCCGGCCACGGTCGCCCAGGCGATCAGACAGGCCAGGATCATGATCCACACCCACCCGGATTCGATCACCTCGGCGACGATCCGGAAGTTGGCGTTGTGGTCGACGCTGGCAAAGTCAGGGGAGACAACTCGAACCTCCCCGAACAGGTCGTTCTCGAACCCAACCTGGAGGCCTAGTGCAGTCTCCCGGATCCCGCTACCGGGGGGCGGTCCGCTGAATCGAGAGGGCGGTTCCTGCGGCGGGGCGATCACGATGGACTCCGGGGCCTCGGTGGTTTCTGTGGTCTCCGGAACGGTGGTGCTCGTCGTCGGGGTGGACGTTGAAGTCGTCGTGGTGGTGGCATTGGTGGTGGATGTGGTGGTGGTCTCCTTGACCGTGGTCGTGGTCGACGGCGAGGTGGTTGTGGTGGTTGAGCCGGCCAGCGTTCCCTTCAGCTCGACGTCATCGATGAAGACCTCACCAGCCACGTATCCGGACACCGTGAACCGGATGATCGTCGACTGGTAAGGGCCCCCGATCCCGATGATCGGGTTCTTCTGCAGACCTCCGTAGAGGGCATGGGTTTGGAGCGGAAACCAGGTCTGACCACCGTTCACCGACTTCTCGACCAGCAGCGTGGCGACGGTGCCGACCCCGTACTCGTCGTAACGGACCTCGTAGCGGAGCTCGAACCAGGAGAACACCGAGGTATCGGCCTGACGCTGGGCGCCTACACCGACCAAGGCACTCCCATCGGAGTGGATGTGCAGACAATTCGAGGCAGTACAGCCGTCAACATGAACGACACCGGTTGTCTTGTCCCCGTCGTCGTTTACCTCCGTCCAACCCGATGATGTCCAGTCGAAGCTGCCGACGCTTCCGTGGTATGACACGTCCTTGAACTCGTCCCGGTACGTTCCGTACTCACCGGCGAGGGCGGTCGTCGCCAGCATCACCATCACCGCCACCACCGCAAGCAGACGGCTCAGAACCCTCATCTCGTCAACGCCTTCACCGAGGCGGCAAGCGGAGCGCGCTCCTTGGTCGGTTCGGGGTCTGGTTTCGCCGTCTGAGACGGCAGAGTCACCACGAAGTAGGACTTCCCGTTGAACCGTTGGTAGGTCAGCTTCCCGCCCAGCAGTCTGGAGAGTCGTGAGGCCACGGCCAGCCCGAGCCCGACGGTACCGGTGAGCAGCGGGGTTGAGCCGGCGTGGGCGAACTTGTCGAAGAGCTTCTCGACTTGATCATCGCTCACCCCGCGACCGTCGTCCCACACCTCGATTTCAACCACGTCTTCGCCGTAGGAGATGGCGACCCCGACGTTGGGGCCGCCGTGCTTGGCTGCGTTGGAGAGGAGGTTGACCAGGATCTGGCGGAGCCGGGCGGCATCTGTTTCCACCACCGCCTGCGACCCCCGGCGTTGAATCGTCATCCCGGAGCGCTCGAAGCTGGCGGCCGCCGATTCCACGACGTCGCTGACCCGGGTCGGTTTCAGGTCCACTTCGACCCCGGTGCTGTCGAGGCGTGCTGCGACCAGGAGGTCATCGACCATCCGGCCCATCTCGGCCGCTTCGGTGGCGATGATCTGAGAGATCTCACCGACCGATGCCGCATCCTGAGATTCCTCTTCAGATAGGACCTCGGCAAAACCGTAGATCGATGTCAGCGGGGTACGCAGCTCATGGGAGAGTCCGGCGATGAAGGCGTCCTTCGCCTTGTTGATCTTTCGCTCGGTCTCTACCTCGAGTTCAGCTTTGAGCTGGTACTCCTTCACCTGACGTTTGGCGACGGAGCGGTAGACGAGAACGGCGCCCGCAGGTATCGCCAGAGTGAGGAAGAACCTGACGAAATCGCTGAACCTGGTTCCGGCGGCTTCGTGCGCTTCCATCCCGGCCTGAGCCCCGTCGAGTTCGGCCTGGAGGGATTCGACCAAGGGGAGGTAGGTCGACTCGAGGTCGAGCGTGAGCAGAGACTTGGCCTGGGTGTAGTCGCCGGCGTCGAGGGCCGACATCACCGAATCGACAGGAGAGAGGAACTCGACGAGATACGGAGACGACCCGGTCTCGACACCCGCCTCGAACATTTCATAGAGACGCTGTCTTGCCGCTTCGGCGTCCGCCAGCGCTGCATCCGCGTCGGCGGAGCTGACCAGACCGGCATCTGCCAGTTCGACGAAGGTGGTGGCCTGGACCAGGGCCGACCGGGCAAGAGCAGAAGTGCCCAGGGAAGCGTTGGCCCAGTGGAGAGCCCGGGCATTCTCGGTGGCCCGACTGACGCTGATCGAGTTGGCGAAGGCAAGGCCCACGATCAGGAGCACAGCGAAGGACGTGGCGCCGACAGCTACGACGACGGCACGGCGTGATTTCTTTGGCCGCTCACCCTTCGAGGGTCTCATGCTAATCCCTATCGGCAGATTTCGCGTTTTTCCCAAATAGGCCGCGCGAGCCATTCCCAGGTCGGAGAGCTCGCTTGGAAGACCGCATCGGCAAACGGGCATTCCAGATTAAGGGTTCGCCGTCTCCCGGCGTGCTTGAACCTGTCCCATCGCCCGGATACCTTCGCCATATGCCCCAGATCAGCTCGTCTACGGAATCTCGATCTTGATGTTCTATGGAGACCACAATCCTCCCCACTTCCACGCTCGGTACGGCGGATCCAGCGCAAAGTTCGGTCTCGACGGAACTCTTCTTGACGGCGATCTACCTCGACGAGCCAGACGACTGGTCCTCGAGTGGGTAGGCCTTCACGCGGATGAACTTGCTGCGTGTTGGGAGCAGGTCTTAAACCACGAACTACCGGGTACGATTGAGCCACTGCGATAGAGGCAAGCTGATGGTTGATGTCACCGACGTCGAGATCCTCAAAGAACGAGTTGTGAGACTCAAGTTCTCCGACGGCTCGGAGAGAGTCGTCGACCTCTCCGATGCTCTGGGGTCCGGCGTTTGAAGAAATCGCTGCTGATGACAAAGCGTTTGGAGCGATAAAAGGTCGACCCGGCACTAGGGACGATCTCATGGCCCAACGGGGCCGATCTAGACCCAGATGTCCTTCACGGAGATTTCGAGCCCGCCGACCCCGCACGATCCATTCCTTAGGCGAACCAATCCGCCATCGGCCTACGCCGCGCAAAACCCAGTCCCGAAAACCGCAACCAGGGCTTCGGTACGATGGTTGAAGCTCACATGATGATCGACTGGAGTACCACGCCATGAGCCTCGATGACTTTCGCCGGGAACCTCTTCTCTTTGGGCCATCGCCGGTACATCCCCTCCCCCGACTGTCTGAGAGTCTCGGGGGTGAGGTGGAGATCTGGGCCAAGCGGGAAGATTGCAATTCGGGAATCGCGTTCGGTGGTAACAAGGTCCGCAAGCTCGAGTATCTAGCGGCCGAGGCGTTGGACACCGGCTGTGACACCCTGGTGTCGATCGGTGGGATTCAGTCCAACCACACCCGCCAGGTGACCGGAGTCGCCCGCAAACTCGGGTTGACGGCAGTCACCGTCCAGGAGGGATGGGTCGACTACAACGACATGGCCTATGACAAGGTCGGCAACATCCAGCTGACCCGGATCATGGGCGGTGACATCCGCATCGATCCCGCAGGCTTCGACATCGGGATCCGGGACTCATGGAAGCGGGCGCTGGACTCGGTCGAGGAGGCTGGAGGCAAGCCGTACCCGATCCCGGCGGGGGCTTCCGATCACCCTCTGGGCGGGCTCGGCTTCGCCAATTGGGCGGTCGAAGTGGCAGACCAGGAGGCCGAGTTCGACACCTTCTTCGACACCATCATCGTGTGCACCGTCACCGGCTCGACCCACGCCGGCATGGTCGCCGGTTTCGCCCTGGAAGATCGAGCCGACCGGAAAGTCATCGGCATCGACGCATCGGCCACCCTGGACAAGACAATCGACCAGGTGCGACGGATCGCCACCCAAACTGCCGAGAAGATCGGTGTCGAGCGAGATCTACGTGACGACGAAATCGTGGTCGTCCCCGGCTATGAAGGCCCGGCTTACGGGATACCTGATAAGACGACCGTCGAGGCGATCCATCTCGTGGCTCGCACCGAAGGGGTGCTCACAGACCCGGTCTACGAAGGCAAGTCGATGGCAGGACTGATCGGGATGATCCGTTCCGGAGAGATCCCGCCAGGGGCACGTGTTCTCTACGCACATCTCGGCGGGCAGCCAGCACTCCCTGCCTACGCCGGATTTCCAGGTCTCGGCTCCCCAGAGCGAGAACTGTCCCACTGAGCCCTAACCGTGAACCAGTCGCGTGGCAGTCTTGACCGCCCCGGCTACATCATCGTCCTCCGGGTAGAGGAGGGCCCGACCGACTACCAGTCCTTGAACTCCGGGTAGACGCAATGCATCATCCCACTTCTTGTAGATCTCGTCGTCAGACTCTTTGGGGTCGCCGCCGAGGAGCAGAGTCGGAAGGGTGGTCGCCGTCATCACCCTTTCCATTTCATCGACGACCGGGAGTTTCAACCACGTGTGGCTGCTGGTAGTGCCGAGACCCGAAGCGATCGCCATCGACATGATCACCGCATCCGGCGTGAGGATGTTGACCACTTTCGAGTCGCGGCGCTCCGACATGAAGGGCTCGACCATCGCGGTCAGTCCGTGGTCGGCCAAGTCCGAAACTGCACCTGCTGCACCTTCGAGAGTGTCGGCCGTCTCGGGCTCATCGAGAGCAATCCGGACGAGCATCTTGCCTCCGTCGAATCCCATCGATGCGAGACTTCGGGCATCGTATGCCGTGAACCGGTCGTCTAGCTCGAAGACGGAACCGGCGAGCCCGCCACGGTTCATCGAGCCGAACACGACCTTGTCGTCGAGCGCCCCGAGAAGCAGGAGATCATCGAGCACATCGGCAGTCCCGAGGACCCCATCTACCCCTGGTTGCTCCAGGGCGGTGGCCAGCCGCTCCAATAGATCACCGCGGTCAGCCATGGCTGTGGGTCGTCCCCGTGCTGCAATGGATCCCCGGGCAGGATGGTCAGCCGCGATCAGCACCATCTTCGCCCCAGCCGAAGACCTGGTGCGCTCTGCTGCGGCTCGTGCGATCGCCCCCGGATCCTCGATCCGCGTTCGACGCAGTTCGCCAATATCGACCTTCATCTGGTCACTTCCTTCATTGCCATCTCTACTTCTCTGGTGGTCGGCATAGCCGTCGAGCATTCCAGCCTCGACGCCACAATTGCACCGGCGGCGTTGGCGAAACCAATGGTACGGTCGAGATCCCAGCCGGCGAGAAGCCCATGGCACAAAGCTCCACCGAATGCATCACCGGCACCGAGGCCGTTGAGGACATCCACCCGGATCGGATCGTGTTCGACCGTCTCGTCGCCGCGCCGGGCATACACTCCGTCGGGACCCCGCTTGACCACGGCCATCGACGGTCCTCGCTCCAGGATGGCGCGGGCCGCATCTGTCGGGTCGTCGATGCCAACAGCCACGGCGCACTCTGTCTGATTGCCGACGACTACGTCGACACTGCCCAGGATGGCTGCGATCTCCCTCCCGGCCTCCTCGGGGGATGGCCAGAAGGCTGCCCGGTAGTCGAGATCGAGGACGGTCATCCGGTCGCCGCGGGCTTCGAGAGCGGCGTGGTGGGCGGCTCGACTCGGTTCTTCTGACAGGCCAGAGACGGTGATCCACAGGAGATCTGCCTCCTTGATCGCTGCCAGATCTAGTTCGTCCGCCTCGATCTGCATATCAGGTGCTTTTGGATACCGGTAGAACGTGATCGGAAAGTGGTCGGGGGGATGGATCTCACAGAACGTGATCGGAGTCGGCAGATCCGGCACCGGGGTGACGTATCCTGCGTCAACGCCGAGACGCTCCAACTCCTTCACCAGATATCGTCCGAAGGCGTCATCTCCGGTGCGTGAGATGAGAGCGGTCCTCCTCCCATGCAGAGCGGCGGCCACGGCTACGTTCCCGGCCGTTCCGCCGAGAAACTTCCCGAAACTGGTCACATCCTCGAGACCGACTTCGGTTTGCAGCGGGTACAGATCGACCCCGAGACGACCGATCGCGATCACTTCGAAGCCCATAATCAGGCTTCTGGGAACAGCGAGCTCGCTGTCGAGCCACCAGAGGCTATCTCGATGCGAAAGCCGGACACCCACCCGGGTTCGCCGATGTCCGTTCCCAAAACCCGCAGGCCATAGGCCCGCAACAGGGGGGAGTGAGTGACTGCCACCACCGTTCCTCCCTCGGCACGTGTGGGATTGGAGAAGCTTCGGGCGAAGTGTTCGAGACGATCGGCGACTTCCGCAGCCCCCTCACCGGGCGGATTCTCGTGACGAAGCCACCAGCCGACCCGATCCCTTTCTTCGATGAACTGCGGGAAGAAGTCGAGATTCGCCACGTCCTCCGTCCGGAGCCACTCGACCTGGTCGGCCAGGGCTTCATGACTGCTCACCATGTTCACCCTCACGCCTCCGATGTAGAGGTCGGGATTCCTCAGAGCATGTGCCTTTTCTGGCCCGAGAACACTTCCTCCGGCTTGTTCGATGCCACGTGCGACCTGGGCTGCGGTCTCGATTGCCCTGCTCGTCTCTCCGCTGAGGATCGTGAACTTGTCGCCGAACCGGCGCGGCAGCGACGTCCCGGTTTCAAAGGCAAAGTCAGCCCCCTCCTCGGTTATGGAAACGTCGCCATGATGTGACAGCACTTCGCCATGGCGTAGAAGTAACAGCGTCGTTGTTTCCCGATCCGTCAAGCTTGACTCCTCATCTCGTCTTTGATGGCCTGGGCGACCTCTCCGGTCGAGTTCGAGCCGCCAATATCTGCGGTCCGAACTTCCCCGGCTCGCAGGACCGAAGCAACCGCAGATCCGATGCCGTCAGCAGCCTCAGATTGACCCAACTGGTCGAGCATCATGCGCACCGCCTCGATCGAGGCGATCGGGTTGACCCTGCCCTGTCCTGTGTATTTGGGAGCCGACCCGTGGATAGGCTCGAACATCGAGGGGTACCGACCCTCCGGGTTTATGTTCCCACCGGCTGCGAAACCCATTCCGCCCTGCAGCATCGCACCCAGATCGGTGATGATGTCGCCGAAGAGATTGGACGCAACCACCACATCGAAGTATTCGGGGTTCTTCACGAACCACATGGTGAGAGCGTCGACGAGAGCCATGTCTGTCTCGATGTCTGGGTAGTCGCTGCCGACCTCGTCGAAGACCTGGTCCCAGAACACCATCGAGTAGTTGAGGGCATTCGACTTGGTGCAGTTGGTCACACGCCCGACGGTGTCGCCGGCGCCCAGCTTCGACCGCGAACGAGCCGAGTCGAACGCGTATCGAATCACACGTTCGCATCCCTTCTGGGTGAAAACCCCGGTCTGGAGGGCAAAAGCTTCCGGCGTTCCCTCTTTGAAGAAGCCTCCCATCCCCGAGTACTCGCCTTCTGTGTTCTCCCGGACCACCAGGATGTCGAGCGTCTCATGATGGGCCGTGCTCACGGGTGAAGTGACACCCTCGTAGAGGCGGATGGGCCGCAGGTTGACGTATTGGTCGAATCCCTTCCTGATCTTCAGCAATGCCTGGAGCGAAATGTGGTCCGGAACCTTGTTTGCGTCGCCGATCGAGCCCAGGAATATGGAATCGAATTCAGCAAGGGTGTCAAGTGCCTCTTCCGGCATCATCTCGCCGCTCGCGAGGTAGCGGTCACAGCTCCAATCAAAAGTCTGGGTCTCGGCTGCGAACCCGTAGACCTCCGCTGCAGTCTCCAGAACGGCGATGGCTTCCATGCCGATTTCCGGGCCCACGCCATCGCCAGGGATAACGGCGATTCGATATTCATCCATGGTGCTCAAGGCCTTTCTCACCTCGCGACGGGGAATCTGGGTCCGCCACTAGCTATGATCGATAATCGATGAACAGCTTAACCCGGTCTCGCCCAGGGTCGCAGACGACCAAAACCTGAGCAATGAACAACATTTACAGCTTCGACCAACCACCCGATGTGGCTGACGACCAAGCCCTCCTTCTCTTGGGAGGCAAGGGGATCAACCTCACGATAATGCGGGCCCAACTCGGCCTGCCGGTACCGCCGGGATTCACCATCACCACCGAAGCTGGCAATGAATACCTCGACCGGGGTTGGTCGGACTCGCTCGAAGACGAACTGCGTGAGCACATGGCCCGCCTGGAATCCGAATTCGGTCGCAGCTTCGGCGGTTCCGGCGAACCGCTCCTCGTGAGCGTTCGATCCGGCGGTGCGGTGTCGATGCCCGGGATGATGGACACGATTCTCAACCTTGGCATCAACGAGAACAATGTCGCTGCGTTGGCTGAGGCCTGCGGCGACTTTGACTTCGCCAGAGATTCGATGAGTCGATTCCATTCGATGTATCGCGACATCGTCGGCGATGAGCCTCCCGCGGACCCGTGGGTCGCCCTTCGCGGGGCCATTGGGGCCGTCTTTCGCTCATGGAACACCGAGAGGGCGCGCGCTTATCGCCGTCGTGAGGGGATCTCCGAGGGTCTCGGCACTGCAGTCACGGTGCAGGCAATGGTGTTCGGGAATCTCGATGACAGATCGGGAACGGGAGTGCTGTTCACCCGCAACCCGGCAACTGGCGAGAAGCACCCTTACGGCGACATCCTCTTCCGTGCGCAGGGCGAGGACGTGGTAGCCGGAACGCATGCGACCGAGCCCATCTCGACCCTTCATGACAAGCTCCCCGATGTTGCCGAGGAGTTGTTCCGACACGCCGGGGAGCTGGAGCGGCACTTCACCGACGTTTGCGACATCGAGTTCACCATCGAGCGCGCGAAGCTCTACCTGCTCCAGGTGCGGGTGGGCAAGCGCAGCCCTCAGGCTGCCCTCGAGTTCGCCGTCGACATGGCTGAGGATGATGACTTCCCACTGTCTCGTCGGGAGGCTGTCGAACGCGTCGCTCATCACCTTGAAAATCCGCCTGTCACCGTCGTACGTATCGGCGGCGATACGCCTCCAATTGCCACCGGGTTTCCTGCATCACCCGGCCTGGCGGTCGGTCGGATCGTGACCACAGCTGACGACGCAGTGGAAAGAGCAGAAGCCGGGGAGGACGTGATCCTCGTGCGGCCGGAGACGTCTCCGAAAGATGTTCACGGGATGGCCTGCGCCCGTGGCATCCTGACGACGAGCGGTGGGCTCGCCAGCCACGCTGCTGTGGTGGCACGAGGATGGGGCTTGCCGGCGGTGGTGGGCGCATCGGCCGTTGAGGTGGGCGCGAAGGAGATTTCGGTCGCCGGTCAGACACTGCGCGTCGGCGAATGGCTGACGATAGATGGACACTCCGGCGAGGTCTTCGCAGGAAAGCTCGAGGCCGAGACCGAGTTGTCACCCCATGCCGAGAAGCTCCTGGGATGGGCCCGAGAACTCGACATGGACATAGCTGCGATCGTGAGAGAGGATGATTCGGTGGCTCCAGCAGACGACTCAACGGTGAGTTTCGAGAGGGACACCGTGATTCGCGCCCTCCACATCAAAGGTTTTGCCACACCCGAGGGCTTGGCCCCGGTTGTTCTATCCACCACGGCGACCGTTGCTCCGACACTCGAGTCGATGGAGTCGGATGGCTTGCTCACCACGATGGGTGAAATGTACCGATTGAGCGAGGACGGGAAGGCTCTCGGCGAAACGCTGATGGCACAAGACCGTGAGAAGTGGTCGGTGGAAAGCGCAACGGCGGCCCTCGATGCCTTCCTTGCTCTGGACGAAAGGATGAAAGAGACCGTGACCTCCTGGCAGATGCGTGAGGTCGAAGGCGAGCAGGTGCTGAACGATCACACGGACGAGGGCTACGACAGGGGGGTCCTCGATGACCTGGCCGAACTGCACGCCGATGCCACGGACTGGTTGGTACCCCAGATAGACGGTCTAGAGAGGCTCGAGACATATCGAGTGAGGCTGGAGAAGGCAGCCCGAGAGATCTGGAGGGGAAACCACGATTACGTCGCGTCGCCCCGGATCGACAGCTACCACAACATCTGGTTTGAGCTCCATGAAGACTTGATCCAGCTCGCGGGCCGAACCCGCGAGGAGGAGACCCAGGCTGGGAGAGCCTGAGTCCCCGCTTACTGAATTCCTAGGACCGCTTCCACGACGCGCTCTGGTGACGGGATTGCAAGGTCCTCTAGCTCTGCTGCCGCCGGAAGGGGAATGTGGGGTGTGGTGACCCTGACGATCGGGGCATCTAGATCCCAGAGGGCTTCCTCGGCGACGATCGAGGATATCTCTGCACCCCAACCGCACAGCCTGGGATTCTCCTCGACGGTGACCAATCGGCCGGTTTTCGCCACCGACTGAAGCAGGGTCTTGGTATCTAGAGGCACCAGGGACCGGAGATCGATGACTTCTGCAGAAGTGCCTTGCCCGGCAAGAGCTTCCGCAGCGCGTGACGCCACGGGCACCATCGCAGCGAGAGCGACAATGGTCACATCATCGCCCTTACGCAAGATCCGTGCCTCGCCGAGCCGCTCGACGATCTCTCCGTCCTCGACCTCACCCTTCTCCGCGAAGAGCTTCTTGTGCTCGAAGAACACGACCGGGTCGGGATCTCTAACCGCGGCAGCCAGGAGCCCGACCACATCCCGGGCGTTCGATGGAGCGACCACCTTCAGGCCGGGCACCGTCATCGCCCAGTTCTCGAGCGACTGCGAGTGCTGACCCCCGAAGCGGGTACCGCCTCCGTTGGCCGTGCGAATCACCAGAGGAAGCTCAACCTGACCGCCCGTCATGTAGCGAGTTTTCGCGATCTGGTTGGCCACTATGTCCCAGCATGTTGCGAGGAAGTCGCTGAACATGAGCTCACCGATGGGGCGGAGACCGTTCATCGCGGCCCCCATGAGTGCCCCGGTGATCGCTTCTTCTGAGATCGGTGTGTCACGCACGCGAACGGGACCGAACTGTTCCAAGAGGCCTTCGGTTGTCTTGAACACCCCGCCCGCAGCAGCGACATCCTCACCGATGAGGACGACGCGATCGTCTCGCTCCATCTCCTGGGAGATACCGCGCGCCACGGCTGCTCGATAGGTCAGTTCCGCCATGTCGAGCTCCCATCGGCCCAAACGTCGGTCATCAATGTCTCAGGGTCAGGCGGGTCTGCCTCCCTGACGGCGCTGGTGGCTTCATCTATCTCCGACCTTGCTTCGTTCTCTATCGATGTGAGGTGGGAAATATCGATGCCATCGGCTTCCAAGCGACTCCGGAACGACGAGATGGGGTCACGTTTCAGCCACTCGGCCACTTCGTCGTCGGGCCGGTACTTGCCTGGATCGGCACGTGAATGTCCCTTGTGGCGATATGTCTTCGCCTCCACGAGCGAAGGCCCATCTCCTCTCCGGGCCCTCTCGATGACGTCAGACGCCATCTCGTACACGGCGACGACGTCGTTGCCGTCCACGATCAGGGGCTCCAGCCCATAGGCCGAGGCGCGATCTGCGGCCGGGTGCTCGACAGCGATCACGTCCGATATGGCGGTGTACTCCATGTAGAGGTTGTTCTCACAGACGAATACCACCGGCAGATCCCAGACCGCTGCGAGGTTGAGAGCTTCGTGGAAGGCTCCGATGTTGGTCGTGCCATCGCCGAAGAAGCAGACCGAGACTTGACCATCGCTTCGGACCTGCGATGCCCAGGCCGCCCCGGCGGCGATCGGGAGGTGGGCTCCAACGATCGCGTACGAGCCCATGGCGCGGTTCGCGATGTCCGTCAGATGCATCGACCCGCCCTTGGCGCCGCAGATCCCGTTGGCCTTGCCGGCCAACTCGCCGAGCAAGCCGGTCATCGAAGCTCCGCGTAGGAGAGTGTGGTTGTGGCCCCGATAAGTGCAGAAGGTCATGTCGGCCTCATCCATGGCCAGGGCAAATCCTGCGGCGACGGCCTCCTGTCCCAGCCCGAGATGGGTCGTGCCCTTGACCAGTCCCTCCATGAAGAGGTCGTACGCCCGCTCTTCGAAGTACCGGGCGCGAACCATCGCCCGGTACAGCTCGAGAAGGGTCGATCGGTCGATTGCCAGCTCATTCATCATGGTCACTCCACCTGTCCTTCTTCAGCCAATCTCAGGCCCTGGTTTTTCCTTGGATTCAGCGGTATGGGAAAAAACCCCCGCTATCGGTTGACGAACGCGTTCCACGCTCCGTAATCTAGACATTATCGATTATCGAAGATCGGTGCGGGGGAGAACCTTCACTGAGATTCGTCGATCGGGAGACACGAGGCGTTGATGGTGGCCCCGAAACAGGCCACTGCGGAAGGAGAAACCGCCATGGCCGATACGAGCAAGGTCGTCAAGGAGTTCTTGGGTGACGATGAGTTTCCCATCGATTGGGAAACGGAGGCGGAAAAAGGGCTCTTCTGGGTCTACGACGATTTGCATTGTCCCCGACCACTTTCGCCGATGTACTTCGACATCGGGGGCTGGTGGTTGACCTGTGACCACATGTTCCGCCGATTCGGGACACCATTTGCCTCCGACTGGCTGGCCAAGAACGTAAACGGATACCTCTACACGGCCGCGATACCTGCCGACCCCGACTTCGACGTCCGCTCCAAGGAATACAACAGCCTGTATACGGCGCGGGTCCCCAAGGACGACCCCGACTATGCCTCGAAGATCGGGAACTATCTCAACGCCGTGCTTCCGGTGTACGGGCTCAACTTCGCCGACTGGTGGCGCGACCGCCTCGTCCCCGAGATGAAGCGGAATCTCGACTACCTCGCGTCAAAGATCGAGGACGTCGACAACATCGATCTCATGGAGTGGGCAGTGATCCTCGAGGATGCAATCGACATCCATGATCGCCACTGGAAGATCCACTGGATGCTCAACTTCGCCCAGCTTTCTGCGACGCTGAACCTTCAGGCTGTTGTCGAGGAGGTACGCGGCGAGGTCGACAGTCAGCTGCTCGGCCGGCTCCAGAACTCTGCTGACGACCGGAACTGGGACGCAATCGAAGCGCTCTGGAACATGAAGGAGATCGCCAAGAAAGACGAGGAGATCGGCGCTGCCTTTGCCGGCAACACCGGGGACGCGATTCACGAGGCGCTGCAAGGGTCTGAGCGAGGACAGAAGTTCATCGAAGAGAACCTCAAGCCTTACCAACGAGAGTTTGGATGGCATGCAGTCTGGAGCCATGAATTCATATTCCCGAGCAGATATGAGGACCCCTCGCCGGTCCTCGACGTCATCAAGGGATACCTCGACTCGGATTACGACTACCCGAAGGCAGTCCAGCACCTCGCAGACGACATCGCAGCCGCTTCAGAACAGCTGCTCGAGGGGCTCGAAGGGGAAGGCTACGAGAAGCTGAAGGCGGCCAACGACATCAATGTCAAGATGGCGCCGCTCACGCCGGACCACCACTTCTACATCGACCAGGGAACCAACGCCCATGTCCGGGTAGTCCTGGTCTGCATCGGCAAGAAGCTGGTCGAAGCCGGGGTTCTCGACGATGCGGAGGATGTCGTCTTCCTCAGGTACAACGAACTGCGATACCTGATCGGCGATCTCGAGAACTATGAAGTGAAGGAGACCATCGAGCAGCGGAAGGCCGAGCGCGCCGAGGCGGAGAAGGTTCAGCCGAAGGACTGGATCGGAACGGCCACCGAGTCCCAACTTCAGTTCCCTTACCTGAGCCTCTGGGGATTCCCGGAACGCCTCCACATGGAGCAGGGCGAGGGCCAGACAATCACCGGGATCGCGGCATCACCCGGCGTCGTGGAGGGCACAGCGAAAGTGGTGAATTCGATCGACGAGTTCGACGAGGTCAAGCACGGGGACATTCTCGTATGCCAGATGACCAACCCGGCATGGACTCCGCTCTTCGCGATGATCAGCGCCATTGTCACAGACGCAGGCGGTACTGTGTCTCATCCGGCCGTCATGGCACGGGAGTTTGGTATCCCTGCGGTCATTGGTTGCTCAGTGGGCACGACCAAGATCAAGTCGGGAGATCGTCTCCGTGTGGACGGCTCGAGCGGCGTGGTCGAGGTGTTGTGACGAGCGAGCGAGAATTAGAACACGAGCCAGTTGAGAAGGAGGTCCTGTCCTCCCAGGTCAAAGACCGAATCCTCACCTGGATACTCCAGGGCGATCTGCCTCCCGGGTCTCGTTTGGTCGAGACCCGGCTGGCACGCCAGCTGGGCACCAGTCAGGCACCCATTCGGGAGGCCCTCCGGGACCTTGCGTCGCTGGGCTTCATCGAAACTCAGGCATACAAAGGGTCGTGGGTGCGCAAGCCTTCGCGCCAGGAGCTCATCGACGCCGTCGAGGTGCGTGCCGAACTGGAAGGCCTCGCTGCCAAATTGGCCGCCGAGAAAAGGTCCGAGCAGTGCATCAGCGACCTCGAAGAGCTATTCCAGGCAATGGCTGCCGCTGCCGAGCGTGGTGATCCCCACGAGCATGCCAAGCTCAACACTCGATTTCACGCTCGCATCGTCGAATCGAGTGGCAACGAAACGCTGCAACGCCATTGGTCGATGCTCGAGCCTTTCGGGCGCACCTACATCACTGCTTCAGCCGAAGGGATCGACCTTCACTGGCTTGGCGCTCGCCACCGGGGAATTCTGGATGCCATTCGAGACCAGGACACCGATCTCGCTGCCGAGAAAGCGCGGTCACATGCCGAAGAGGTCAAGGAGATGCTTGAGAATTTCGCCCACCCGGAGCTTCAGGAAGAGAAACTCGAGGCGTGATCTCGGGACGCGCCTCCTGACCCGCTTGCGGGCGCGTCCAGACGTCTTTCCCAAATGTGCGCTATTGACGCCAGGACGCGGGTCATGACTGTCCAGATCTACGAGCGGCCGGAATCCGTCGAGGAGGCAACGAGGCTTCTCCTCGAGCTAGAGGGCTCCTACCTTCTGTCGGGTGGAACCGACCTGGCGGTGGCGATGAGGCATGGCAAGGCCCAGCCCAGCGTTGTCGTGGATCTGAAAGGGATACCCGAGCTCGCTTCATCCATCACCCGTCTCAATGGGGGGTTCCGGATCGCGGCCAACACCGTGATGACGGATCTCGAGCGGGACGAGGATGTGCGCCAAGAGCTGCCGGGCCTGGTCGAAGCGGCCGAAGTCGTGGGTTCGGTACAGATCCGCAATCGGGCCACTCTCGCCGGCAACCTCTGCAACGCCTCTCCCGCCGCCGACACTCCCCCGGTTCTGATGGCGCTTGGGGCCTCGTTGGAGCTTCAGGGGCGGGGCGGACAGAGATCGCTCTCGATAGACGACTTCTTCTTGGGCTATCGACAAACGTCTCTGGAGCCAGGAGAGCTGATCACCGCCATCACCATTCCTGGTAGAGAGTCGGCCGGCTCAGCCTTCCTCAAGCTGGGCGTCCGGCGCGCCATGGAGATCAGCATCGTTTGTGTGGGTGTGATGGTCGAACTGGACGAGACCGGACGGATCTCCTCGGCCGGGATCGGGCTAGGGTCGGTCGCTCCCACGACGGTTAGAGCCAAGAACGGTGAGTCAGTCTTGATTGGCTCGGAGCCGTCCACCGAACTGTTCGCAGAGGCAGGTCGTTTGGCGGCCTCGGACTGCCGTCCGATCGATGACCTGCGGGCCAGTGGAGAGTATCGCCACGCCATGGTCCCGGTCCTCGTCCGTAGGGCGCTGGCGACGGCATGGGAGAGGGCGAGGCCGTCATGATTCCAGTGGCGATGTCGGTCAACGGTCGGCCCGTCGAGCTCGAAGTTGCGCCCGGCTCGTTCCTTCTCGAGGTGATCCGCGATGCTCTCGAACTCACCGGTCCGAAGGAGTGCTGTCTCGAAGGGGAATGCGGGGCGTGCACGGTTATGGTCGACGGCGTCAGTATCAACTCGTGTCTCGTCCTCGCCGCCGAGGTTCACGGAAGCGACATCACCACTGTCGAGGGCCTTGCGACCGATGGCCTCTCGGCCCTGCAGGGCGCCTTTCTCGACCACGCTGCGGCACAGTGCGGCTATTGCATCCCGGGCCAGCTCGTCGCGGCACGCGCCTTCCTCGATGTCAACTCAAACCCCACTCGTGCCGAGGTGCGAGAGGCGCTTGCCGGGAACTTGTGCCGGTGCGCGGGGTACGAGCAGATAACCGATGCCGTCCTCGATGCCGCAGGGGCCCCGTCTTGAGCTCCGGCATGATCGGCGCATCGCCTCGCCGAATCGGAGGCATCACCCGGGTGAAGGGGACCCAGAAGTACGTATCTGATATTCGTTTGGAGAACGTCCTCCACGTCAAGCTCGTGACATTGGACGTGGCACGGGCCCGCATCGACGGCATCGATTCGAGCAAGGCCCTCCAGGCACCCCAGGTTATCGATGTGATCACCCCTGATGAGCTCCCCCATCCGATCCCGAGGTTCGGGCCGCTGTTTCGAGATCGCCCCGTCCTGGCAGTTGGCGAGACCAGATATCACGGTGAACCGGTGGCAGCCGTGGCAGCTGAAACACCGGAAGCAGCCGCCCATGGGGCCAAGCTCGTCAAGGTCGACCATGAGCCGCTGGGGGGCGGGGTCTTTTCGATCTCTGACGCCCTGGACCCCGAATCTCCCCTGGTGCAGGGGCCGGACCTTCGCCCCAACGATCCCTTTGCGAACTCCAATATCTTCCGGGAGCACCGGTATGGATGGGGAGAGATCGACGAGGCGGCGGCGGACCTGATAGTCGACCATGACTACGGATTCCCCATGATCACCCAGTTCGCCATCGAGCCCCACGCCTTCATGGCAGCGCCAGACGGAGACGGGATCGAGGTCTGGAGCAGTGTCCAGCATCCCTTCCTGCTGCAGAAGACCTTAGGCCGGGTGCTCGATCTACCACTCTCCCGGGTGAGAGTGCATGCTCCCGATCCTGGAGGAGGCTTCGGCGGGAAGCAGAATCCCAAGTACGAGCCGCTCGTCGCCTTCATCGCAATGCGTACGGGTCGCCCAGCGCGTCTGGTGCTCAGCCTCGGAGAGACCTTCCAGACGGTGCGCCGCACCTCAGCTGAGATTCGCGTTCGGTCCGGATTCAAGACCGACGGCACACTCGTGTTCCAGGACATCGACGCCAACTTTCTGATGGGTGCCTATGCCGACATCGCCGATCGTGTCGTCGGCAAGAGCGGCTACCTGGCCGCCGGGCCCTACCGGGTTCCCAACGTGCAGATTCTCGCCCGAGGCCTCCTCTCCCACACGACGCCGAGCACCGCCATGCGAGGATTCGGCATACCGCAGTTGACCTGGGCCCGGGAGTCGAACCTCGATGAGGCGGCACGACAGCTCGACGTAGATCGTGTGCAGATCCGATTGATGAATCTGCCGGAAAAGGGTGAGCAGTTCATCCCCGATGAGACGCCTGCCGACGGGGAATGGCGCCAGGCCCTGGAACGAGCAGCCGAGCTGATCGAATGGGAAGCTCCCAAACCCGAAGGTCGGGGTCGGGGTTTCGCGGTGGGGCTGAAGTCCGGGCCCACGACGGGCCTTTCCTACTCCACAGTTCGTCTCCTCGCCGACTGCAGCGCCCTCATCTACGCCGGCACCTCCGACATGGGCCAGGGCGCAAGGACGATTTTCGCACAGCTGGTCTCCGAGGAGCTCGGCGTGGACTTCGACCAGATTTCCGTCGTGATGGGGGACACCTCGCGGGTGCCCTATGACCAGCAGACCTCGGCGAGCCGGTCTTCGGTCCTGATGGGCAACGCCATTTACAGCGCCTGTGAAGACATCCGGAGCCAGATCCGACGTCGCTTCGCCGAACGCCGAGGTCTCGACGAATCAGAGGTCGCGGTGACCCAGGGCACCATTCGATGGAACGGCCAGGAGTCTCCGATCAGGGACGAGATTGCAAACGTGCTCGGCCCACTCGGGGGCGAGATCATCGGCAACGGAGAGATGCGCGTGGAGGGAGATCCCGACCATCCTCTCGGCGGCCGGGCCGTCTTCTACGAGCTGCATGTGGCAGCCTGCGACGTCGAAGTCGACGCAGAGACCGGAGCCATCGAGATTCCCCGCTACGTCACGGTTGGAGATGTGGGCCGGTCGATGAACCCCAGACAGGTCGCGGGCCAGGACGAGGGGGCGGCGATCATGGGCCTCGGCCACACGCTCATGGAGCGAATGATCCTCGACGAGTCGGGCCGGATCCTGAACATGGGAGCGGTGGACTATCGAATCCTCACCTCGATGGACGTGCCCACTGAGATGATCAGCGACAGCATCGAGAACGCCGACGGCCCCGGGCCTTTCGGCATCAAAGGAGTTTCTGAGGGTGGGCTACTCGCCACGTCAGCAGCCGTCGGATCCGCGGTGACCGATGCGGTTGGAGTCAACGTTCGAGACCTTCCGATCACTCCTGAAAGTATCTGGCGAGCGATCAAGGAGCAGCAATGACCGGCCAACGTCCCGGTGAGGCGGGTAGAGCCTCCCAACTCCCCCGACAGTCGATTGTCGAGGCCGCACGTCTGGTCAAGCAAGGGAAGCAGTACTCGTTGGCGACCTCCCGGTTCCCCGGTATGCCCCTGTTCCCCGGCCACCCCCCGTTCCAGGTGCTCAACTATCGGACCCCTCCCGGGATCCGGGCCGAGGATGCCGAGCCCTGGGGCCCGCCGAACGATGCCGGCCTCGGATACATGGCCGAGTACATCATGGCCACTTCCCATTCGGGGGCCCATGTCGACGCCCTCGGGCATATGACGATCGGGGACGACAACCACTGGTTCGGAGGGGGCAACACCGCCGACCATCTGACGGACCACGGCCCCAGTTTCGGCGATGCTGCCAAGATGCCGCCGTTCTTCACCAGAGGCGTTCTCCTCGACCCCCCGACTCATCGCGGTGTCGACGCCCTCCCCGCGGGTGAGCCGGTCGGAGCAGATGAACTGGCCGAGATCGCCGCAGCCCAAGGCGTGGAGATAAGGCCCTGGGATGTGGTCCTGATCCGGACCGGCTATCTCAAATACTGGCCCGACGCCGAAGCGATGGCCAAGCACCGCACCGCCGGGCCCGACCTCTCCGCGGCAGAGTGGCTTCTCGAGAAGGGGGTGATCGCGACTGGAACCGACACAGAGACATATGAGGTCCAGCCGGCGCCCGACCGGGGATCACCGGCCAACCCACAACCCGTCCACACCAAGCTCCTCATCGAGAACGGCATCTACCTGCTGGAGAGTGTGTATCTCGAGGAGTTGGCAGCAGACCGGGTCTACGAATTCCTGTTCGTGGCGCTGCCGGTGAAGATCGAGGGTGCGACCGGCTCGATGGTCGATCCGTTGGCCGTCATTTGAGGGAGGAACCATGAAAGCCGTTGTTCTTGAAGCGCCGAACGACTTCTCGGTCAAAGATGTCGAACGACCGAAACCGGGCAACGCTGAAGTGCTGTGCCGGGTCAGGGCGGTCACGATCTGCGGAACCGATGCCCACCTGTTCCGTGGAGACTATCCGGGCTTTTGGCCCCCGAGCCACCCGTTCATACCGGGCCACGAGTGGTCCGGTGAGGTAGTCGAGCTCGGTGAAGGTGCTGAAGAGTTCGGCTTTGCAGTAGGTGATCGAGTTGCCGGCACGTCCCACGACGCCTGTGGTTTCTGCCAGGCCTGTGTCGAGGGGCGCTACAACCAGTGTGAGAACTACGGGAACATGTCCATCCACCGCCAGTACGGGCACAACTGGCAAGGCGCGTTCGCCGAGTACGTCGTGCACGGCATCAAGTCTGTCTTCCGGCTTCCCGACAGCCTTAGCTTCGCCGAAGGGGCCATGCTCGATCCCGCCTCGATCGCTTTGCACACCGCCAACCGGGGCAAGATCCGTCCGGGGGACAATGTCGTCGTCCTCGGGCCCGGGCCGGTAGGTCTTCTGGCGGCCGATGCGGCAAAAGCGTCCGGCGCGGGCCGGGTCATTGTGGTGGGAAGAGGCGACCGACTCTCCGTTGCCGGCCAGATGGGCAGTGAGACGGTCGACTACGCGTCTTCTGACCCGGTCCCGGTCGTCAGGGAGATGACCGAAGGCAAGGGTCCTGACGTGGTGCTCGATTGCGCCGGGGTAGCCGACAGCTTCCGGTGGGGCCTTGCGATGTTGCGGAAGGGTGGAACTTGCGCTGCTGTGGGGATTCCGGTGGGCGAGGTATCCCTCGATCTGCAGGATCTGGTGCTCTATGAGAAGGAGCTAGTCGGAGTACGGGCCAGCGCCGGCGAGATGCGTCACGTGATACCGCTGGTGGTCGATGGGCGAATCAGGGTCACGGAGATCCATACCCACACCTTTCCTCTCGAGGAGTTCGACCAGGCGCTGAAAACGTTCAATGAGCGTCTCGGCGGCGCCCTCAAGGTGATCGTCGAGCCCTGAGCTGTTCCCCCCAAGCCCCCGAAGGGCGCGGCTGTTCCCCCAGAGGGGGAGCCGAATGGGGGAAAGGTCCCTGCGGCCGCCGGAAGGCGGGCGGAGGTAAGGGGGACTGAGACTCTCCGAGTTGAGAGCGTTCGCGTCTCAGGCAATGTTGGTGAGAACGCTCCCCCCTGCCCGGCTCCTACGTCGCCGGTACTCCCCCCATCGCTGCGCTCTGGTGGGAGAGCTGAGCGGAGGGAGAGTCGCGTATCGAGGTACTCCCGTTTCTGTCTGTCCTCCCGCTTGCGGGAGGAAGGTTCCTGCGCCCGACGAAGGAGGGCGGAGGTAGGTGTTCTGTTCGGGGACGTTGTTTACAAATTGGTGGGTCTCCGTTGGGATGGTGGTTGAACAACCCCACTATCCGTCAGGAG
>JBGTCK010000069.1:0-21617 GCA_041748855.1 Acidimicrobiia bacterium | reverse complement strand
CTCTGAACCGGAGTCAAACGAGCATTAGCGTGCATCAGTGGGTCTCCTGACGGATAGTGGGGTTGTTCAACCACCATCCCAACGGAGACCCACCAATTTGTAAACAACGTCCCCGAACAGAACACCTACCTCCGCCCTCCTTCGTCGGGCGCAGGAACCTTCCTCCCGCAAGCGGGAGGACAGCCGCTCGCTTCGCTCGCGGGGGGCGCAGGGACCTTTCCCCCATTCGACTTCGTCTCTGGGGGGAACAGCCGCTCCCTACGATCGATGGGGGCGCAGGAACCAACCTCGGCGCAAGCGGGAGGACAGCCGCATAACGCGAGTGGCGGGCTGAACTCTCCCTCCGCTGGCGGAGGGAGTATCTCCGACCTTCAGGTCGGAGGGGAGGGTGGGGTGTTCCCACCTACGGTGCTTGGGGCGCGATTGCCCCCACTTGGGAGTCTCAGTCCCCCTTACTTCCCGTCCCTTCGGTCGCTGCGAGTCTGGGGACAACCCGACCTTCGGACGCCTTTGCAAGGTTCACCTTCCGTTCACTTTGACGTCTCGGGTCGGTTAATCGGGATTCGTACGTTGCTGACCAGCCTGAGTTCATCTCGGGTTCATGAAGCTATAAGGAGCATCAAAAGTATGAAACTGCGATCCCGAGGATTGATGGCGCTGATCGCCATTCTTTCCCTTGTTGTGGCTGCCTGTGGCGGCGACAGTGGGGACACGACAACGACCGAGGCAACCGGGTCGGAAACCACGACCACCGAGGCCATGGGCGAAGAGACCACCACCACCGAAGGTGATGACATGGGCGGGGAGACCGGTCAATTCGGTCTGCCGGTCATCGACCCGCTCGATGTGGACCCGGGGGTCGACATTGGCATCGCCGGTTCCTCCACTGTGTTCCCGCTCTCAACCGAGATCCTGACCCAATGGATCGACGAGGGCGGTCCGCAATACACCATCGACTCGATTGGGTCCGGCGGAGGCCTCGAGCGTTTCTGCGTTGAGGGAGCATCCGACATTGCCAACGCTTCCCGTCAGATCAATGACGAGGAGTTCGCTGCCTGCACCGAGACATGGGGCTCGGAACCAATCGAAGTACGGGTCGGTTCGGACGCACTGTCGCTCGTGATCAGCAACGGCAACTATTTCGCAAAGGAGTTGACAATCGACGAGATCGCAATCGCCTTCTCCTTGACCAACGCCAACGCGACGTGGGCAGATGTGAATCCAAGTTTCCCGGCTCATCCGATTCAGACCTTCACCCCTGGCGCCGACTCGGGCACATTCGACTACTTCTTCGAGATCATTTATGAAGATCTCTACGAGGCTGACGAGCCGCCGCCAATTCTCTCCTCGATTGCTGAGGTCGTGGGTGAAGACGACAACCTGACTGTGGTGGGAGTCGCCGAGGACGGCTGCACGGAGGGCGATTTGACCTCAACCTGCGGCATTGGATACTTCGGATACGCCTACTTCCAGGAGAACGCCGATCGCCTCCAGGTGGTCACGGTGGATGGAGTGGAGCCGACTGCCGAGACAGTTGACGCCAACGAGTACCCGATAGCTCGACCCCTCTACATGTACACCTCGGACGCGGTCATTCAGGCGAAGCCCCAGGTGGCTGAGTTCATGGCCTATTACCTGCAGAACGTCAACGCGCTAATCGATCGGGTGGGATACTTCCCGGCGCCAGAAGCGGCTCTCCAAGAGGCCGCTGACAACATCGCGGCGGCTGCTGGCTGGTAATAATCCTATTGCTGACGAGAGGTGCCTGGCCGGAAACCCGGCCTGGCACCTCTCGGGGTGAATTGGACACACGGAGATCATGACTACTGAGAATCAGGTCGACCGCGATCAAATCGCGATGAAACTGACGAAGCGGCGTCGGCCCGGTGAAAGGGTCGTCCGCGGGTTTCTCTATTTCTGTGGTGCGTTGACCATCGCTACCACTATTGGGATTCTCTATGAGCTGGGGACCGAATCATTTCTCTTCTTCCAAGATGACAGGGTGGGAGTCGTCGAGTTCCTCACCGATACCTTCTGGCAACCCCAGGTCGGGAGGTTCGGAATTGCCCCATTGATCCTTGGGACTTTCTACATAACCGCAATTGCCATGGTGGTGGCGGCGCCCATCGGCCTCCTCGCCGCCATCTACCTTTCCGAATATGCAAGCGAACGGGTCCGCGGCTTCTTCAAGCCGGTACTCGAGATCCTGGTCGGGATCCCCACGGTGGTCTTCGGCTTCTTCGCCCTGACCTTCATGACTCCCCTGCTGCGGGGGATCTTTGGCACCAGCGTCGTCAACTTCTTCAATGTGGCTTCCGCTGGAATCGTCGTCGGGCTCCTAATCATCCCGCTGATCAGTTCTCTCGCCGAAGACGCCCTGCGTGCAGTGCCGGACTCCCTGCGTCAAGCAGCGTATGCGCTCGGGGCTTCCAAGTTCGAAGTGTCGACGCGGATCGTCGTGCCAGCAGCTCTTTCAGGTATCGCCGCCGGCTTCGTGGTCGCCATGTCCCGAGCAGTAGGTGAGACAATGGTAGTAACGCTCGCCTCGGGGGCATCTCCGCGAAACTTCGAACCGGGGGTCGATCCGTTGTTCGGCCATATCCTCAATCCCTTTGAGGGTGCCCAGGCCATGACCGGGTACGTTGCCATCACCGCCAGTGGGGACATCGCCTATAACACCATCGACTACAACTCGATATTCGCCATCGGATTGACCCTCTTCATCATCACCTTCGCCCTGAACTCGCTGAGCAGACGGTTCGTGAAGCGCTTCCGCCAGGAGTACGAATGAGCATCTCCGCACCCGAACGCCCGGTCCGGGAGTACTTTCCGACCGCGGATGAGTATCAGGGGCTACTCGACCGGAGAACTCGTCGATCGCGCCTATTCGAGATGGCGTGCTTGGTGGCCCTGATGATCGCCGTGATCGCCCTCGCCACACTCCTGTACACCATCATCAACGACTCTTTCGGTCTGGTTGCGGTCGTGAATGAACGCGATCCGGAGGCAATCGTCTCCGACCTCGGGTACGACCCCGCCACAGTTGAGCTAGTCGATGCGGAATTCGATGAGCTCGTGGGACTGCTGGAGACCACCGTCGCAAGTGGGGTTGGGCGCAGGCTGGAACGGGAGCAGCGCTTCTACGAAGATCGCCTCGTGTTCGAGTCCGACGAGGTCTGGGACGAGATATGTTCGTCGGATGCCCCTCCAGGCGGGTGCACCGCAGGGCCGCGCGACCACGCCAATTTGTACGCACTGGTGGTGGAGCGGGTAGTGGTCCAGGATGTGATTGCTGCGTACGACCTCGTACCGTCATTGGTCAATCCAGAAGCCTTTGATGCAGAAATCGCCGCTGGCATCGAAGCAGGCAGGTTCGGCGATTACACCGCCGATCAGATCGAGGTTGAATGGCGGGCATGGTTCAACCTCAGCTTCATCCGATCACCTCAGAGTGCAACCCCGGAGGTTGCCGGGATCCGCACCGCCATCCTCGGCTCGGCCTGGCTGGTTCTGATCACGGTAGTGTTCGCGGTCCCCGTCGGAGTCGGCGCAGCCATCTACCTGGTCGAATATGCAAAGCCAACGCGGCTCAACAGCTTCATCCAGACCAACATCAACAACCTGGCCGGAGTCCCTTCGATCATCTACGGAATGCTCGGTCTTGCCGTGCTGGTGAGGATTTTCGAACCGTTCACGTCCGGGGCGATCTTCACCACTGGAGTGCCTCCTGCCGAGAACGGCCGCACTGTGCTTTCGGCGGGGCTCACCCTCGGCTTGCTTACACTGCCCGTGGTGATCATCAGTGCTCAGGAGGCATTGCGGGCGGTGCCTGACTCGCTGCGCCATGCCGGGCTCGCTTTGGGTGCCACCCGCTGGCAAACCGTCCGCAGCCAGATCTTGCCGGTAGCGCTTCCGGGGATCCTCACCGGGACGATCCTGGCGATGGCGAGGGCTATCGGTGAGACCGCTCCGTTGATCCTCGTCGGGGCGGCCAGTTTCATTACCTCTGACCCGACCGGCCCGTTCTCGAAGTTCACTGCGCTTCCGATCCAGATCTTCCAATGGACCTCCTTCCCGCAGGTCGAGTTCCAGAAATTGGCTGCGGCCGCCAGCATCGCGCTGTTGCTGCTCCTGCTTACCCTTAACGCTGCCGCCGTGATCCTTCGCAACAAATACTCCAGGAGAGCCTGATGACAAATGAGACATCCATCGAGGACCCAATGACCCGAGATACAGAGAAGGCGAAGGTGTCCATCCCGGAGCACGCCGACCGTCCGAATGCTGACACTGGCACCGGTGGGGTGGTCGAAACCAAGGAGATGAGTGTGTACTACGGCGACTTCAAGGCAGTCGCTGACGTCTCCCTGAATTTCGCATCGAATCAAATAACTGCGCTCATCGGCCCTTCTGGCTGCGGTAAGTCAACCGTGTTGCGCTCGCTCAACCGCATGAACGACCTGATCCCGACGGCGAGAACAGAGGGTGAGGTCCACTATCACGGTCAGAACATCTATGAAGATCACATAGATCCGGTGGAGGTACGCCGCACCATCGGGATGGTGTTCCAGAAGCCGAACCCATTTCCCAAATCGATATTCGAGAATATTGCCTGGGGAGCAAAGATCAACGACTTCAGGGGGTCGAAGTCAGATCTGCAGGATCTGGTCCAGGAGGCGCTCGTGGATGCGGCGCTCTGGGATGAGGTCAAAGACAAGCTCGACGAGTCCGGGTACTCGTTGTCAGGTGGCCAGCAGCAGCGGTTGTGTATCGCCAGGGCTATCGCCACCAAACCCGATGTGATTCTCATGGACGAGCCCTGCTCCTCGCTGGACCCGATTGCAACGCTGCGCATCGAGGAATTGATGCTCGAGTTGAAGGAGAACTACTCGATTATCATCGTGACCCACAACATGCAGCAGGCGGCGCGTGTGTCCGACAGAACCGCCTTCTTCAACGTTAAGTTGAATGAGAAGGGGATGCGCACTGGTCACCTCGTCGAGTTCTCGCCGACTGACCAGCTGTTTACTTCCCCGACGGAGAAGGACACCGAGGACTACATCACGGGGCGGTTCGGATGAGCGACCACAATTCCCAATTCCACGAGGAGCTGGACAAACTGGAGCAAAGGCTTCTCGATATCGTCGACACCGCCGAAGGAATGGTGGGTCGGGCCGTTGAGAGTGTCGTGACCAGCAACGTGGACCTTGCGAATGAGGTAATCGAGGCTGATAACGCCATCGATGAGGAGAACTTCCGGATCCACCAGGACTGGACCACGCTAATGGCGCGGTATCAACCCCTCGGGCCTGACCTGCGCCGGATGGCGGTGTTGCTCCACCTCAACATCACTTTTGAGCGCATGGGTGACCAGTGCGTCAATATCGCCAAAATCGCCCGTTTGAACGCCGGACTTCCATCCTCACAGCGGATCTGTGACCTGATTACCGAGATGGGCGACCTGGTCCGGCCCATGATCAGAACGGCGATCGAGGCCTATATCCGTAAGGACCTCGACGAGGCCAGGTTGCTCCCGGCGATGGACCACCCAGTAGATCGGATCAACGCCAATATGTACCGGGAGGCGGTCGAGGTCGCCGGGGACAAAGAGATGCTGGAGTGGGCGACCAAAATGATCCTTGTTTCGCGTGCGCTGGAGAGGGTTGGCGACCAGTCGGTCGACTTCGCCGAGCAGACTGCCTACCTGATCACCGGTGATCGGCTTGCTTTCGACGAGGCGGGTTTAGTCAGGTCGCCGGATGATTCATCCGGTTGATTACCGGCCCCATCGGGTGCTGATCGTCGAAGACGAGTCGGGGCTCGTCGAATCGATCAAGTATGCCCTCGAGGCCGAACAGTTCGAGACTGTCACCGCTGAAGACGGAAGGGCCGGATTGGAAGCCGCCCGGACACATCGGCCCGACTTGGTCCTCCTCGACCTGATGCTTCCTGTCATGTCCGGGCTCGATGTCTGTCGTCAGATCAGAGGCTTTTCCGATGTCCCGATCATCATGCTCACCGCCAAGGACTCCGAGGCGGACAAAGTCACCGGTCTCGAGCTTGGTGCTGACGACTACCTGACCAAACCCTTCTCGATGCGGGAGCTTCTCGCCAGGGTTCGGGCCCAGATCAGGCGGAGCGGTCGGACGGGCGTCCTTGCCGAGACCAACGAGGTGCTGCGCGGAGGACCAATCGAGCTCGACATCGATGCTCATATCGTCAGGGTCGACGGGGCCGAGGTGGACTTGCGGCCCAAGGAGTTCGAGCTCCTCGAGACGTTGATGCGGAGAAAGAACCGTTTGGCTGCCCGACACACGCTTATCGACGAAGTGTGGGGGCCCTCCTACTTCGGGGACACCAAGACCCTAGATGTTCATATCAAAAGACTCAGACAGAAGGTTGAACAAAAGTCGGGCGAACCCCGCCACATCGTGACCGTGCGGGGTCTCGGCTATAAATTCGTTGATGAATAGGTCGTTCCAGCCCGGTCACACCCGGCTCTCGACCCGTTTCCTCGTCTACTACGCAGTTACCTACTTGGTGCTCATCGGTGCGCTCGGATGGTTTGTCGACCGCCAGGTCAGGGAAGCACTCGTCGAAGATCTGGTGGAGAATGTGGAAAGCACGGCACGGGTGGCCGGGCTCACGCTTCCCGAAGATGAAGGCCTTCTCGAGGTGTGGGCCGACGAGGTCTCTGTCGCATCGGGGCTGCGGGTGACGGTGATCCGGTCGGATGGCGTGGCTATTGCAGACTCTCATTCCACGCCTGCAACGATGGAGAACCACCGGGATCGCCCTGAGGTGATTGCGGCTCTGGCCGGCGCGGTGGGGCGGGACTCCCGGGTCAGCGACACCACCGGATTCTCCCAGCACTATCTGGCTTTGCCCCCGGACAATGGGCTGATCTTGAGAGTGTCCGAGTCGGAGCAGTCCGTGTCGGAGCGCCTGGCCCCTTTCCGGTTCGGGATCCTCTCCATGTTTGCCGCTGTCGGCATTGTCGGGGTCGCCATTGTGGCTTTTCTGGCAAGACGGCTAGCCCGGCCGATCGTTGAAATCCGTGACACCACCCTGGAAATCGCCAGTGGTGATTTCCAGAGGAGGCCGACGAGGTCGTCCGTCCGCGAACTGGATGAGCTGGGTCTCTCCATTTCCCAACTGGCGGAAGAATTGAGTGAGCGACTCTTCCAGTCGGAGTTTGCGACCGAGACGCTAGAGGTGGTCCTTGGTGCGCTGCCCCAGGGCACGATTTTGATTGGTGCTGACGAAGCGGTCGTCTACGCGAATCCGCGCGCAAGCGAGTTGATCGGAAGCATTCCAGCCAATCTCAACAACCTCACCCCGCACCCGTTCCAGACTCTGGTCAGAGACAGTCGCGAGGCCATGGAACAGAAGGACGTGGTTGTCGACCACGGTTCTCGCCGCCGACGGATCCGCGGCGTGGCGACTCCTTTCACCGGCGACCGTCGGGTCCTGCTTGTGATCGTCGACGTCACGGACCAGGAGAGGGTGGCTTCGATCAGGAGAGACTTCGTCGCAAACGCGTCACACGAGTTGAAGACACCGGTGGCTTCGATCATTGCCTCATCCGAAGCGCTGACCATGGCAGTTCAGAAGGGGGACCAGTCGGCGGTCAAGTTTGCTCACAATCTCGAAGCCTCCGCACGCCAACTCGATCGGATGGTGTCCGACCTCCTCGATCTTTCCCGCCTCGAGCGGGAGGTGCCGGAGTTGGACCCAGTTCGACTCGACCTTTTGGTCTCCGAGGAGGTGGGCCGTTTCCAGGAGCATGCCGGAAATGCCGGAGTGGGCCTGACGGTTCACGCTGAGGAGGCATCCGTGATGGGCCACTGGCGCGACGTCTCGATGGCCGTGAGAAACCTCCTCGACAATGCGGTCAGGTACACGCCCGGGGGCGGTTCGGTCGATGTGAAAGTGGGAACCGATTCCGAAGGGGCATACGTCGAGGTCGCCGACACTGGCACAGGCATTCCGACCCGCGATCTCGATCGGGTGTTCGAGCGGTTCTACCGTGTCGACGCCGCACGCTCCCGCCGCACCGGTGGGACCGGCCTCGGACTCGCCATCGCCAAACACGTAGTCGAGAGCCACGGCGGCACCATTTCCGCCCGCTCCCAACTAGACGTCGGATCCACCTTCACCATCCGCCTCCCCGCTGTTCCCCCAGAGGCGAAGCCGAATGGGGGAAAGGTCCCTGTCGGCCCAGAAGGGCCGAGAGGTAAGGGGGACTGAGACTCTCCAAGTTGAGAGCGTTTCGCGCCAAGCTCCGTTGGTGAGGACGCCCCACACTCCCCTCCGACCGAGGAGGTCGGAGGTACTCCTTCCGCAAGCGGAGGGAGAGACGCGTGTTGCGGTGGTCGCGAAGCCGTTTACGGGTCAAGTTTTCTCGTGCCACTAATCTGGGGATGCTTATGCCGCTTCTACCGCAGATCACCGAGCCAGCTGATCTCCGCTCGTTGAGTTACGAGCAACTTGGCGAACTCTCCGCCGAGATCCGTAGCTTCATCCTGGAGAAGGTCTCCGTCACCGGGGGCCATCTCAGTCCCAACCTCGGTGTTGTGGAACTGACCCTGGCGCTGCATCGCGTCTTCGACTCGCCCCGGGACCGGATGATCTGGGATGTCGGGCACCAGGCATACGTGCACAAGCTGGTCACCGGCCGTCAGGACGAGTTCACCACCTTGCGTCACACCGGAGGACTCTCGGGGTATCCGAGCCGGGAGGAGTCAGAGCACGACTTCGTCGAAAACAGCCACGCCTCGACCTCGCTGAGTTATGCCCTGGGTCACGCCCTCGCCGGCTACCCGGGATACACGATTGCGGTGATCGGCGACGGGGCCCTCACCGGAGGGATGGCATATGAGGCGCTGAACCACATCGCGGTGACTCGCCCGGAGAATCTGATCATCGTCGTCAACGACAACGGGCGCTCCTACGCTCCCACCGTCGGAGGGCTTGCGGCAATCGCCAACCTCGCCCACTACCGCTTCGACCCACGTTACGAGAAGGCGAAGAAGGCGCTGGGACGGGTGCTGCGAGGCGTTCCCCTCGTCGGCGAGACCGCCGATGAGCTCGCCAATAGGACCAAAGAGGCCATCAAGCAGATGATCGAGCCGTCAACGGTGTTCGACTCGCTGGGCTTGAAGTACACGGGTCAGATCGACGGCCACGACATCGAGCTGCTCGAGGAGACCTTCGAGAACGCCAAGGCCTACGACGAGCCGGTGGTGATCCACGTCGTCACCGAGAAGGGCAATGGATACCAGCCTGCGATCGAAGACGAAATGGAGAAGCTGCATGGGGTCGGCTCATTCGACGTCGCCACCGGGAAGGCGCACAAATCGGAGTTGAAGCTCACCGAAGTCGCCGGCCGCGCCCTGGCCCAGGCTGCAGCGGAGCGCCCCGAACTCATGGGGATATCGGCCGCGATGATCTCGACCACCGGGATGAGGCAAATGTGGGAACGGTTCCCTGACCGTGTCTTCGACACCGGCATCGCCGAACAGCACGCCGTCACTCTCGCTGCCGGAATGGCGATGGCGGGTAAGAAGCCGGTGGTGGGCGTCTACTCGGCCTTCCTGCAGCGGGCGTTCGACCAGATCGTCGACGATGTGGCGCTGCACAACCTTCCCGTGGTCTTTTTGATCGACCGCGCCGGGATTACCGGCCCGGACGGCCCGTCACACCATGGGGTGTTCGACATCTCCTATCTGAGGATGATCCCCAATATGGTCGTCGGGACGCCGTCGAACGCCACCGAATTGTGCGCCATGGTGGAAACCGCAGTCGACCACGACGGTCCGATCGCGATCCGTTATCCGAAAGGCGTGGCATCTTCGGTCCCGTCGCTACCCGTGGAGGCGATCGAGGTGGGCAAAGCCGAGTTGCTCAGCGAGGGCAGCGACGTTCTCTTCGTCGCCAGCGGCAGGATGGTGGAGATCGCCGAAAAGGCGGCAGGTGACCTCAGCCAGGGAGGAGTGAGCGTGGGGGTGGTCAACGCCCGCTGGGTCAAACCACTCGACCCCCGGATCGCTGAGTGGGCATCCGGCGCCCGTTATGTGGTGACCCTCGAGGACAACGTTGTGGCCGGTGGTTTCGGTTCGGCGGTGCTCGAGGACTTCACCAGCAGGGGGATGAACAAAGACGTGACCTGCATCGGTGTTCCCGACCAATTTCTCCCATTTGGCGCGCCCGATGACGTCATGGAGTGGGCGGGTATGGATGTCGACTCGGTCGTCGACCGGGTCAAGGCGATCCTCGCCCGGTGACAGGGCACTAGGCCGACTGGGGGTTCCGTCCCGGGATCGCGATCTTTCGCTCGTACCAGCGGAGCAGAAGACTCAGGCCCAGCGTCAGGATTACGTAGATAATCATCAGGATCAGGAACGATTCCCGGAACCGAAAGCTTGAACCCGAGTACAGCCTGGCCATCTGGGTCAGCTCACGGACGGCGAGGACCGACACCAGCGAGGTGTCTTTCATCAGCGAGATCAAGTCGTTGCCCAGAGCAGGAAGCATGTTGCGAACCGCCTGCGGCAGCACCACCTTTCGCATGATCTGGCGTTCGGTCAACCCCAGTGCCCGGCCTGCCTCAGATTGGGACTCCTCGACCGATTGGATCCCGGCGCGGAACACCTCGGCGATGAATGCCGCATAGAAAAGGGAGAGCGCTGCTGCACCGCGGATGGCCTGCGGAATCGCCCGGCTCTCGATCCCGATGAGATCGGCGAAGTCGGGGGCGATGAAGAAAGCTACAGCGAAGATGAACACGATCATCGGGATGCCGCGGATGAACTCGATATAGACCGCCGCAGCGTTGCGGACCACTGTCCGCTTGCTCACCCGGGCGAGGCCGATGAAGAGACCGAGAATTGTGGCGACGATGAACGAGCCGATGGTCAGGTAGAAAGTGAGGAGGATTCCCTCGCCGGCCCGCAGTGGGAGGGGGAAGATCCTGGTGAAAGCTTCGCGGTAGTTCGGGTCGAGGATCACCGCCACCACCATTCCGGCGATGATCACAAGCATGATCACGAGCCACCACGGGAACTCGTTTTTGTCGAATTTGTATGCCCCGCCCGGGGTGGGGGCCAGCTCGCCTGGTTTCAGTTCGGGGTCGATGCTCATCGGCTCACAAAGAGAGTGCACCGGACCTTAAAAGGCCCGGTGCACTCCCTGTCGTCTCAAACGAAGTCGATCAGCCGACTTCTTCGATGTCGTCGTAACCGATATCGAAGTCGGGGCCGAAGTACTTCCGTCCCAGCTCCTCGAGGGTTCCGTTCTCGGCCAGGGCCGCGATCGCCTGATTGACCGGGTCAACCAGTTCCGAGCCCAGCGGGTAGATGAACCCCAGCGGATCGGACTGGAGCGGTGTATCGATAGTCTTAATCGACTCCGAGTTCTCTCCGATGTAACCGAGTCCGGCCGCATCGTCGATGATCACCGCATCGACATCACCGGCGATGAGCGCCTGGATGGCGAGAGCGAACTGGTCGAAGGCCTGGATCCGGTCCTCGCCGACCAACTCGACAGCCAACTCGTAGTTGGTGGTGCCGACCTGGGTGGCAATGGTCGCCTCCGTGTCGTCGATCAGATCTTGCGCCGTCGCGTAGCGATCGTCGTCGAGCTGAACGACGAACTTCTGCGTTACCGTCATGTACGGATCGGAGAAGTCGACGATCTCTTTGCGCTCGTCGGTGATCGAGATGCCGTCTGCCGCGGTGTCGATCTCGCCAGCTGCCACCTGGTCGATCACTGCGGGCCAACCGGCCTCGACGAACTCAGGAACACAGTTCAGGAGCTCACAGATCGCTTCCCAGGCCTCGTAGTCCCACCCGGTCCCTTCGGTTTCACCGACAGGGATGTAGTTGAACGGGATGTAGGCGTTCTCGACGCCGACGGTGACCGTGCGTCCCTCGAGGTCAGGAAGTCCCGAGGCCTCGGTGGTCGTCGTATCTTCACCGGCAGCAGCCGTGGAAGTGGTGTCGCCGCCGGTGTCTTCGCCGCATGCAGCGAGGACGAGCACGAACACCGAGATGATTGCTATTAGTCGTTTTGTCTTGGTCATTTGTAAGTGGTCCTCCTTTTGGAACCGGTGCGAAAGAGTATCAACGGGAGGCCGCTTGTGACGAACCGATTTGGTTTTCTGCGCATGGCGGGTGGTTTTCTGATTAGGGTCATGGGACGTGTTGCGGGTGGCTCTGTCCATCCGTACGCCTAAATCACGGAGGAAGAATGAAAAGAATCAAGCTCTTGGCGCTCATTAGCGCCCTGATGCTGGTCTTCACCGCCTGTACCGCTGACGGTAACGGCGACGATGGGACCATCACTACTGCTGCCGACGGTGGCAGCGATGAAAACGGAAACGGAGACGGGGACGGCGACAGCATGGGCAGCACGCTCGACGCTGTCATCGCCGCCGACCAGATCGTCTGTGGAGTAAACGACGGACTGCCCGGATTTGGCGTTGTCGACGATGCTGGTGAGTACACCGGCTTCGACGTCGACTTCTGCCGAGTTGTAGCGGCGGCCATCCTGGGAGATGCCAACAAAGTCGAGTTTTTCCCGCTTACCGCTGAAGCCCGGTTCCCGGCGCTGCAGGCAGGTGAGATCGATCTGATGATCCGGAACACGACCTGGACCGCAACCCGCGACGGTCAGGAGGGTGCGAACTTCCTGTTCACCACTTTCTATGACGGTCAGGGAATGATGGTGCCGGCAGCAACCGGGTTCACCGAGCTGGAAGATCTGGCGAATGCCAACATCTGCGTACTTTCAGGTACAACGACCGAGCTGAACCTGACTGCGGTGTTCGAGGCACGTGGGATTGCCTTCAACCCCCAGGTCTTCGAAGACAACACACAGTTGCGTCCCGCATATGAGGGCGGAACATGTGAGGCCTGGACCTCCGACGCTTCCCAATTGGCTGCTTTCAAGTCATCCATCGAAGGTGAAGGCGGCGAGGAGCAGTTCATCATGGCTGAGATCTTCTCCAAGGAGCCGCTTGGCCCCGTTGTCGCCGACGGCGACACCGCATGGGCTCAGGCAGTGGAGTGGGCAGTCATGGCCACCGTGCAAGCCTGGGAGTTCGGCCTCGATTCGAGCAACATCGGCAGTTACTCCGGTGACGACCCCAACATCCAGAACTTCATTTCTGGTGGGGACATCTCAGCCGGGCTCAATCTGCCCGCGGACTTCGCAGTCCAGGTTGTCGAGCAGGTCGGCAACTACCTGGAGATCTACGAGGCGCACATCCCGGCGCTTGGTCTCCAACTGGAAGGAAGCCCGAACAACATCTGGACCGAAGGCGGTCTTATGTACGTGCCTCCATTCCGCTAGAGGCAATATCTGAGAAGGGTGGCCTCCGGGCCACCCTTCTTGCCATCACTTCGCGATGACTACAAGCCAGACCACCACCGAAGTTGCCCGTCCGCCTTTCTGGCGCGACATCCGGGTGATTCGTGTCGTGGGCCAGATCGTGGCAGTGGTCATAGTCTTTTTCCTGCTCAGGTACTTCTACGGAAACCTGATCGAGAACTTCAACCGGCTCGGAATCAGCACCTCATATGGCTTTCTGAGCAGCCCTACCAATTTCCGTATCACATATCACGAGTCGTTCAACCCGCGCTCCCCGGTGTGGGAGATGGTGCTCGTCGGTGTGAAGAACACCTTTCTCGCCGGCTTCTTCGGGATAATCCTCGCCTCGGTCGTGGGCCTCTTCGTCGGTGTCTCCCGCCTCTCGGAGAACTGGCTGATCAACAAAGCGGCAATGCTCTACGTCGAGACCTTCCGCAACATCCCCCCGCTGGTCATCATCGTCTTCTTCGGGTTCGCGGTCTTCTTCTACGGTCCGTTCCCGATCTTCTCCGAGTCCTGGGAGTTCAGCCTTCCCGGTTCGGAAAACGTCTTCCTCATTCTCAACAAGGACAGATGGGGCATACCCGGCTTCTCCGAAATCGGGAACCTGACGTTCTTCTGGGTTGTGCTTGCACTCGGGGTCATCGCCGCGATCGTTGTTTGGAAGTGGCGCACCCGGATGTTCGACCGCACCGGCCAGCCCCACCATCGTGTCCTGTGGGCGACCGGTGTCGTTCTCGCGTTCTCCATCGTCGGATACTTCGTCACCGGTCAGCCGTTCGAGGTGTCGTACCCGGCGATTTCAGAGGACCGCCGCGTGCTGAATGGCGGGTTTGCCATCAACTGGGGGTTCATCTCGGTGACGGTCGCCCTTGGCCTATACACCGCGAGCCATATCGGTGAGATCATCCGCGGTTCCATTCTGGCGATACACAGCGGCCAGTCCGAGGCAGCGAATGCCCTGGCCCTGTCCGGGTTCCAGCGTTACCGGTTTGTCATCCTTCCTCAGGCGATGCGGATCGCCCTTCCACCCACCATCAACCAGTACCTCAACCTGGTCAAGAACACCTCGCTGGGGACGGCAGCCGCCTATGCCGAGATCACAGCCCTGACCAAGACCTCGATCGGGAACGGCCGGCCGACATTCCAGTCGATCGTGATCATGATGGCGGTCTACCTCGCCTTTTCGCTGGTCATCTCGGCGATCCTCAACGTGGTCAATCAGAGACTCAAGTTGGTTGACCGATGACCGCCTCAGCACCAGTTCTCGCCAGGCCGACCGCAGTTCAATGGGCTAGGAAGAACTTGTTCAACAACTGGTGGTCGGGGCTGGTCACCATCATCTCCCTCCCGGTTCTGGCCTACATCGCCTATCGGGTGCTCCTGTTTGTCTTCGTCAACGCACAGTGGGAGGCGGTGACCCGCAACCTCACCCTGTTCATGCAAGGCACGTTTCCCCGCGACGAGCAATGGCGGCTGATCGCTCAAATTCTCTTTTTCGCTCTTGCCTTCGGTGTTGGTGCCGGAACCAATTCAGCGTCGACGCGCGACGCTGCCGAGGACGCCGGGTTGACCTATATCAAGGGGACGATCTTCGGCACCTTCCGCCGGATGTGGTCGCTTGCCCTGTTCATCGGCATCCTCCTCTATTTCGCCACCCTCGACCCGGCAGGCGCCTGGTATAACCCGTTCCTGTTGGTCGCCGCCGTGGCTGTAATGGCTGTGCTCGGTTACCAGGTGAAGTGGCTGCCCCGTCGCTTCCGGAATCTCGGTTGGGTTCTCACCGGGATCCTCCTCGTATTCGGTTTTCAGATAGTGTCCGGCTTCGATGCTGGTGGGTGGGTTCCCGTAGGCTTGATCCTCGCCGTTACGGCCTACAGCGCGATAGCAGCCGACCGGTTCAACAACCGCTGGATCGCGGCCGGGGTGCGTCTCGCCGCAGCTGTAGTGGTCGCACTGACGGTGCGATTCATCTACATCGTTGTCGACACCACCGGTGTTGGGTGGGACTTCTGGTCGGGCCTCCACCTGACGCTCATGGTCTCTGCGTTGGCCATTGTCCTTGCCTTCCCGCTGGGGCTCGTCCTCGCCCTGGCAAGACGCTCCACCCTTCCCGCGCTGCGCTGGATTGCCACCGGATACATCGAGCTGATCCGAGGCGTGCCGCTGATCGCGCTGCTCTTCATGGGCCAGTATGTGCTGGGTTTCCTGCTGCCCCAGGAGGTGAGCCTCTCCAGCATCACCCGCGCCATCGTGGCTATGTCGTTGTTCACCTCCGCTTACGTGGCAGAAATCGTTCGTGGTGGGCTCCAGTCGCTACCCAAAGGCCAAACCGAGGCCGGCCAGGCGCTGGGAATGGCTCCTCCGACCATCATGCGCCGCATCGTTCTGCCTCAGGCGCTGCGCGCCGTGATTCCGGCGATGGTCGGCCAGTTCATTTCGCTGTTCAAGGACTCGTCTCTGCTGACCATCATCGGCATTCTCGAGTTCCTCGGTGTCCGCGAGATCGTGCATGCCCAACCCGACTTCAGGGGGGTCGCGATCGCCGAGACGCTGGTGTTTGTAGCATTTGGGTATTGGGCGTTTGCCTTTGCCATGTCACGTGAAAGTCAGAGATTGGAACGAAGATTGCGAGTTAGCCGATGACAACCGAACAGAGCCCACAGGTATATTCCGACGCCACCCGAGCCAAGGGTGAGGCCGTCATCGAATGTATTGGGGTCGACAAATTCTTCGGTGACTTCCAGGCGCTCTATGACATCAACATGAATGTCGGACAGCAAGAGGTCGTCGTTGTCATCGGACCCTCGGGATCGGGAAAGTCGACGCTCATCCGATGCATCAATCGCCTCGAGAAGCACGACCGCGGGTCGATCAAGGTAGGTGGCATCGAGCTCACTGACGACATCCGCAACGTCCAGGAGATCCGCCGAGAGACCGGCATGGTCTTCCAATCGTTCAACCTGTTCCCACATCTCACCGTCATCGACAACATCACTCTCGCCCCCCGCCAGGTGCGACGGACGGCCAAGGACGAGGCCGAGTCCGAGGCGATGAAGCTCTTGGAGCGGGTGGGGATCCCCGAGCAGGCGCGCAAGTACCCCGGTCAGCTCTCAGGTGGCCAGCAACAGCGGGTCGCCATCGCCCGGTCACTGGCGATGAAGCCGAAGGTGATGCTCTTCGACGAACCGACGTCCGCTCTCGACCCGGAGATGATCAAAGAAGTCCTCGACGTCATGGTGGAACTGGCCAAAGGCGGGATGACGATGATCGTCGTCACCCACGAGATGGGATTCGCCCGCGCTGTCGCCGACCGCGTCGTCTTCATGTCCGACGGAGCCATCGTCGAAGTCGGCACTCCCGAGCACTTCTTCACCGACCCTCAAGAAGACCGCACCAAACTGTTCCTAAGCCAGATCCTCTGATACTGCAAGGGGGGACGACCCCCAACTCTCCCACCGCCCGAAGGGTGGGGGGAGTACCGGCGACGAAGGAGCCGGGGAGGGGGGGCTCGTACCCGCCAACGCTGATCGAGCCGCGCTTTGGCGCGACCGCTCTCAACTTGGAGAGTTTCATGCCCCCTTACCTCCGCCCTCCTTCGTCGGGCGCAGGAACTTTTCCCCCATTCGGCTTCGCCTCTGGGGGAACAGCCGCTCCCTGCGGTCGCTGGGGGTGGGGTCTAATCTCTGCCCTTCATGTCCCGTATTTCCAGGCTCTCTGTGATTGTCGTGTTTGGTGCCCTGCTTGGTTTCGGGGCGTTTCGCGTTGTGGGGCTCGACGTGACGCCGGATACCACGACGACCACCGTGGCCGTTGCCGTCGAAACCACCACCACCTCGACGTCGACCACGATTCCAACCACGACCACCAGCACCACCACGACAACCCTGCCTCCCAAAGGCTCACTCCTGATCCACGGGACCGGCGATGTCGCAGTTGATCCGGTCTACATTCCGACCCTGGCCAGGGAAGGCTACGACCACGCCTGGTCGGGGCTCGACGGCCTCTTCCTTGCCGACGACCTGACGGTGATCAATCTCGAGTGCGTTCCCAGCGACCTCGGCAGGCCTCTGGACAAGGCGTTCGTGTTCCGCTGTCCGACCGAAGCCCTCCCCTCGATCAAGGACAACGGCATCGACGTGGCCAACCTGGCCAACAACCACTCCCAGGACTTCGGTACCGAGGCGATGCTCGACGGCCGTCAGCAATTGCTCGATGTCGGGATCATGCCTGTCGGAGTTGGCAACGACGCCTTCGAAGCAGCCGAGCCCGCCCTCTACGAGATCAACGGCTGGACGGTGGCAGTGATTGGCTTCGGGGGGGTGGCACCCTCGGCTTCCTGGTATGCCACCGTCGACTCACCCGGGATGAGAAGCGGGGACGACACACCGTCGATGGTTCGCGCCGTAGAGGCGGCCTCCGAATTGGCCGAAATCGTCGTGGTCAGTGTGCATTGGGGGTTCGAACTCGACACCGAGCCACGGGCCGAAGACATCGAGAGTGCCCATGCGATGATCGATGCCGGAGCCGACATCATCTTCGGCCACCATCAACACAGACTCCAGCCTTTGGAGTACATCGAAGGGAAGCCCGTGTTCTGGGGCCTCGGCAACTTCGTGTGGCCGCACAACTCGGTCGCCAGTGCCACTACGGCGGTGGCCCGTGCCGTGGTCAATCCTGACGGGACGATAGAAGCATGCCTCATCGATGCATTCATCCGGACTCACGGACGCCCTGAGATCACCGGCCAAGCCGAGTGCGGTCCTCCGGTATGACATGACCCATCGCGAGGAAACCGGGAGGGAAGGTCGGGCGCCCACCGGTTTGTTGCTCGTGCTGCTTCTCATCGGAGCGGGCGTCTCGATCTACTTTCTCGACCGCCGGTCGGACGTCGAGCCGTTGGCGGCGTCCGGCACGACGATCACCTCGGTATCGACCGCTGCCCCGACTACGGCTTCGACCACGACGACGTCGACGACCACCACGACCACTACCACGCTCCCGGAACGCCAGCCGGGCACCGTTCCGGGCTTCACCGTGGGACGGCCCTGGGGGGAGACGGTGGGACTGACCATGTTCCGAGGCAATCCGACACGTAGCTATTACGGCAGCGGCGATGTGAGCGCGGAGCCATCGGTGCAATGGACCTACCCCGATTCGGCGATGTGCGGTCCTTCCTCGGTGGGAGGGGTGACGACGGTGTGGTGCGGGACCGGGTGGACCGGCCAGCCAGTGGTCTGGGAGCGCCCTGATGGGATCACCGAACTGATCTTCGGTGCCTACGACCATGATGTCCACTTCGTCAACGCCGACACCGGCGAGCAAACCCGGCCGCCCTTCGCCACCAACGACATCATCAAGGGCTCGGTGACGCTCGATCCCGACGGCTATCCGCTGCTCTATTTCGGCTCCCGTGACAACAAATTGCGCATCGTCGCCCTCGACCGTGACGTTCCGACCGAGCTGTGGTCGATGGACGCCAACGAAGTGAATGGGATCTGGAACGACGACTGGGACTCCAACCCCTTGATCATCGACGACATCATGTACGAAGGGGGAGAGAACAGCTGGTTCTTTGGCGTGGCCCTCAACCGGGGCTACGACGCCGATGGCCTGGTCAGCATCGCCCCCGACGTATTGCTCGCGATGCCCGGCTACAACGACGAGCTGCTGGCCAACTCGGGCCGCAATGTGAGTATCGAGAGCTCGGTTGCGGCCTTCGAGGAGCGTGTCTACTTCGCCAACTCGGGCGGGAGGGTGGTCGGCGTCGACGTCAGCCGTATCCGGGAGGGGGTGGCGCCGATCGTGTTCGACTACTACGCCGGTGGCGACATCGACGCCACTCCGGCAATAGACGCCGAGGGAATGCTGTATATAGCCATCGAGCACGAACCATCGGAAATGGGCAGCTTCGAGCGGGCGCGTAATCTCGAGGTGGGCCAGCTGATCAAGCTCGACCCGTACACCGATGGCGACCCGCGGGTCTGGGGAATAGACCTGACGGTCTCGGGAAACGTCGACTCGGGGGCTTGGGCCTCCCCGGCCCTCTACGGCGGGATGGTTTACCTAACGACCCATCAGGGCAATTTGATCGCTGTCGACGGCGAAACCGGAGAGATCCTCTGGAGTGCCGAGGTGGGTTTCCACTCCTGGTCCTCTCCGGTCGTCGTCAACGAAGTCCTCCTGGCGGCCACCTGTCTCGGTGACATCGAGGCATATTCGCTGGCCGACCCGAGGGCACCTGTCCCGCTGTGGTCGGTTGATCTGGGTGGATCGTGTCTCGAATCGACACCTGCGGTCTGGGACGGGTGGATTTACCTCGGCTCCCGTGACGGTTACATGCGGGGACTGGCTGCCGGCCCGTCCAACTGATCCCAGAGGTTCTGTTCGGCGAGGTCGACGACAGTCCAGGCCATTGCAACCGCCCCGTCGTGGATCGCCTTCACTCCCGCAGGCTGAATCGTTGCTGCGGCGAACTGGGGTTGGTGATTGACCGCGTCGCCGGGCTCGATGCCGACCATCGGGTGGATGGTCGGCACCACCAGAGAGACATTGCCCATGTCGGTGGATCCGGCTTCAGACGGTGGGAGGTCGGCACCTCTGAGCATCGGCCGGCCCAGGGCGGCGCTGTTTGCCGCATACAGGTCGACCATCACGGGGTTGTTGACCAACTCGGTGTAGGTGTGGCCCATCGGCTCGAGCTCCAGGCGGCATCCGGTCGCGAGGGCGGCGGCATCGAAGCAGGCTCTCACCTTCTCGCTGAGCACGGCGAGGCGCTCCATGGTCTGTGCCCTCACGTACCAGGAGCTTTTTGTGTAGTGGGGGATGATATTGGCGGCGTCTCCCCCGGAGACGATGATCCCGTGGATCTTGTCGGTGGGCAAGATCGACTGGCGCAGCGTCGAGATGTTGACATAGGACTGGACGGCAGCATCGAGGGCGTTGACACCTTTGTCCGGATACGCCGATGCATGGGCCGACTTTCCATGGAACTCGACGTCCCAGTGAGCGACGGCGATGAAGTTTTGGTCGACGACGTCCTGTGGCGAGGGGTGGACCATCATCGCTGCGGCAGCATCGGTGAAGGCTCCGGCGTTGATCAAGTCGACCTTGCCCCCGAAGTTCTCCTCCGCCGGGGTCCCAAGGACGGTGACTCTGATCCCCAGTTCATCGGCGATCGGGGCGAGCGCGACTCCGGCTCCGAGAGCTGCAGTGGCGATGATGTTGTGGCCGCAGGCATGGCCGACGCCGGGGAGCGCGTCCATCTCGGCGCAGATGATCACTTCAGGGCCTCCGGAACCGGACCTGGCGACGAAGGCGGTGTCGAGCCCGTAGGCGGAGCGCTCGACCTCGAATCCGTTCTCTTCCAGGTAGTCAGCGAGAAGTCCGGCGGTGACATGCTCCTCGAAAGCGACCTCGGGGTTCTCGTACATCTGGTTGGAGATGACCTGCAGGCGCTCCATCTGCGCCTCGACCGACTCACTCACTGTTTGTTTGGCGCTCATTGATCCTCGGTTTTGGGGGTTGTGCCATATCATCGCCGTTGAATGACAAAGCGTCTAACCACCCTTGTCGTCCTGCTCGCTGCATGCTCGGCACCGGCATCTGTGACCACGACTTCTCTGTCTCCATCCTCAACGGTTCAAGAGACCACCACGACGACACCGTCCACTTCCAGTACGGAGCCCGCAGTCCAATGCCCCCCCGCTCCTTTTGAGGTCAGCGAGCTACCGCCCGGTGTCGGCCAGGGGTTGTTGGACCCGGACACCATCGAACCCGACCCCTGGACCTCGGTCGGTGGAACGAACACGACCTTCTGGGGCCGCCCCGACGGCACGGTGGCGGTTGCCCTCATCCGGGGGACTCTTCCCGCTGTCGACTGGCCGGGTGACAAAGGGGAGGTGTCGGTGGACGGGACTGCCGCCGTGGTGGGGCCCCACCCGGACGGGACGTGGGTGATGGGCTGGTATGAGGAGCCGAGATCCCGTTGCGATCTGTACACCATGGTCTTCTACCCACCGGTCACCCCGCCGGAGGTCGAAACCTCGATCGAATCGATGGTCCGTATCCCCGGGTAACCGACTCACCCCTTGCACTGTGCAACGGGGTGCGGCGGATTCAACCGGTGGTTGCAACGTTGTCGCCTGCGATGAGTTCGGCGAGGGCTTCGGCCGGTTTTTTCCATCCTAGGGTTTTGCGTGGCCGGTTGTTCATCGACTGGGCGACTTCGACGAGTTTCTGTGGGCTGT
>JBGTCK010000068.1:0-1932 GCA_041748855.1 Acidimicrobiia bacterium | reverse complement strand
GCGGGCATCGTTTGTCTCGTCATGCGCGTGGAACTTGCTGCTGCGACGGACGATCTTGTCATAGCGCGGATGCTTGAAAGACACAGGCACCTCTACCGTCACGGTCTTGTCACGCGCGTCGGAGATGACAACGCCGACGCGCACTTTGCGTCGAGTTCGCTCCTCCATCACGCTTCTCCTTCTGCGGCCTGCTGGGCATGCCACGCTTCGATCTCCTGGGTCCGCATGACTGTGAGGATCCGGGCGATTTCCTTCTTGACGGCCTTGATACGGGCGGTGTTGTCGAGCTGATTGGTGGCTAGCTGGAAACGAAGGTTGAAAAGTTCTTCCTTCGAGTCTGCGAGCTTTTCTTCCAGCTCGTCATGTGTCAGTTCATTGAGTGCGACGCTCACAGTTCCTCCCGCTTCACGAATTGGGTCTGAACCGGAAGCTTGTGACCGGCCTTGCGCATTGCCTCGCGAGCCAACTCTTCGCTCACACCTGCGAGCTCGAACATGACTCGTCCTGGCTTGACGACGGCCACCCAAAACTCGACATTTCCCTTTCCGGAACCCATGCGGGTCTCGGCGGGCTTCTGAGTCACTGGCTTGTGGGGGAAGATGTTGATCCACACCTTTCCACCACGCTTTACCGCACGGGTGATAGCAATACGGGCAGACTCAATCTGCCGGGCGGTAACCCAGCCTTCGGTCGTGGCCTGAAGACCGTACTCGCCGAAGGACACCTGGGTTCCGCCTTTTGCCGGTCCCCGCCTACGCCCGCGATGCGTCTTGCGGTGCTTGACACGCTTGGGCATCAACATGTCATTCCTCCTCAGCCGCCGCGTCGGTGTCGTCGGTCGGCACTTCGACAGCGTCCTCCACGGGTGCTGTCGGCTCGGCCTTCACGACCTCGACGCCCTCGGCATCGATCTCGTCGATCTCCACTGGCTCGGGAAGCGCCGCGTCGACGACGGACTCGTCGGTTACAGCATCCTGGCGCTCAGCGCGGTACTCGGCTTCGGCTTCTTCTGCATCCACTCGCCGCTTACCACCACCGGCCTCGATGAGACGACGCCCTGGCTTCTCTGCCCCGGCGGCCTCCACAAGACGCTTGCCACCACCGGCCTCGATAAGACGCGGCTGACGCTGCTCGCCCTCGGCTGCCTGCTCGGCGCGGGACTTGACCGAAGCCGACCGTTGGCCGCGGGCTCGACCGCCTGTGGCCAGTGCCGCCTCAGCTGCGATCTTGTCGACATTGGCCGATCGGCCGACGACTTCGCCCTTGTAAACCCAAACCTTCACACCGATGGCACCGACAGTCGTCCGGGCTGTTGCGATGCCAAAGTCGATGTCGGCCCGCAGCGTGTGCAGAGGCACACGCCCTTCGCGGTACCACTCGCGCCGGCCCATGTCTGCACCACCGAGGCGACCCTTCGACTCGACCCTGACACCCTCGGCGCCTGCCTTCATCGCCGTCTGAACCGCACGCTTCATTGCACGGCGGAAAGCCACCCGGTTCTCGAGTTGGTCGGCGATGCCCTGTGCCAAGAGCTGAGCATCTGTATCGGCATCCTTGATCTCAACGATGTTCAACTTGACGGGCTTGGAGGCGATTGCCTCGAGTCCCGCACGAAGACGCTCGGCCTCGGACCCGCGTCGACCGATGACGACGCCCGGACGGGCAGTGGCAATCTCCACGACAACCCGGTCCCTCGTGCGCTCTATGTCTATGCGCGATACCGCTCCCCGACGCAACTCATTGCGCAGGTAGTCCCGGATTTGCCAATCCTCGTTGACGAGTTCGACGTAGTCCTTGTCCGAGTACCACTTCGACTTCCAGTCGTTGACGATCCCGAGACGGAAGGAGTATGGATGTGTCTTCTGGCCCATCAGCTCACCTCCCCGTTCTCTCCGACCACGATCGTGATGTGGCTCGTTCGCTTGTTGATTC